>CAZOGU010000103.1:0-1574 GCA_964579625.1 uncultured Pseudobdellovibrionaceae bacterium | reverse complement strand
CTAATGATAACACTTTTCATTTGCGAAAACGCAACAAATTATCAGATGGAGTGTCTAAACTATTAACAGTTTTCCCTTGGAGAGTGTTGTTATTTGAGACGAGAAAGATTGATCTTAAGTTTGAATGAAGAAAAATCGATAAGAACTCATGAATAAAATCCTTTTTTCGATCCTTACTCTTTTCTTCTCTCTTTTGAGCCACGCCGAGTTGGACTCCACGTCTGATGACGCTCTCAAAAAGACGGTACAAGTGCTTAAAGATCCCGTGCAGAGACAGGAAAGTTTTGGCCAAAACCCCAAGTACAAAGAAGGGGAGGCTGCAGCTGACATGCTCGTCGGTGGGAATGATGCTCAAAAACAACAACTCTACGAAATGGCGGCAGACATTTTAAAAAAATTGGCCGAAAAAGCCCATGGCGATCCCGTAAAAATGCAGGAGATCGTCTCTCAAGCTCAAAAGAACCCGAGCCAATTTATGGAGCAGTATTTTTCCGAAGAACAAAAAAAACAAGTGCGGGATTTGGCCTCGCAAATCGAAAAAGACCGACAGCCAAAGTCTCCTCAACCTCACAAATAAAATCACTTCCATTCACTCTCTGGATTTGCTAAAAAAAGTGGATGCCATCGTTTGATATCATCTCAGAACTCAATACTCAGGAACTGGATAACGCTGTCAATCAGACTCAAAAAGAGCTGCAAGGTCGCTATGACCTTAAAGGAAGCAAGTACGAGGTTCAGTGGGATCGAAAGACCCTCGTTATCTTGGCCGAGGACGATTACAAGCTCAATGCCATTAAGGACATCTTGCTCTCCAAAGCTCACCGACGGGGCATTGATATTCGAGCTCTGTCCTTCGAAAAGGCAGAGCCCGCAGGAGGCATGATGTGGCGTCAGCCCGTAAAAATCATGCAGGGGATCGAGAAGGAAACGGCGAAAAAGATTGTCAAAGAAATCAAGGATTCCGGCCTCAAAGTTCAGGCGGCCATTAACAATGATTTGGTCCGCGTGACATCAAAAAGCATTGATACTCTTCAGGAGTGCATGGGTCTGATGAGGAAGTCCAATGTGGGCATTCCCTTGCAATTTACCAATTTACGATAGTAGACTATAGGAGTTGCATAAAAAAAAAGAGGAAAGTTTCCTTTCCTCTTTTTGGCTTTAAAATCGTTCGATTTTAGAGTGCGTGTTGCTTAGTAACGGCTACGTCCGCCGCCGCCACCACCACCGTAACCACCGCCACGGCCTCCGCCGCCTCCACCACCGCCACCGAATGAGCGTTTTTCTTGTGGTTTAGCTTCTGACAACTTCATTGGACGACCTTCAAAGTCTGATCCATTGAGTTTTTCGATAGCAGCCATAGCCGCGCTGTCAGAATCCATTTCTACGAATGCAAAACCTTTGCTTCGTCCTGTATCGCGATCTGTGATCACGTTTGCAGATTCTACGGTTCCGAATTCAGAAAATGCCTGAGTCAGACGATCTGAATCGACACTGAAAGAAAGGTTACCTACGTATAGTTTTTTTCCCATTTTTTGCCTCCTTTAAAAGCGTTGGGCGCCATTCCAAGGAAGACA
>CAZOGU010000102.1:0-2075 GCA_964579625.1 uncultured Pseudobdellovibrionaceae bacterium | reverse complement strand
TAGTTCGGAAGTCAGAATCAAAGAAATAGTTTGGGTAAAAATTAACAAGTTTTGGGGGATTAACATGAAGAATCAATATAGGCACTTGAGCGAGTTTTATTTTTTAAATGGGGTTTAAGTGAAATGTAAATTTATAGGGGTTACCGTAAAGTCGGTAAAAGTGAAAAAGAAATTTTATGAAGATATTTTGACAGAGGTTGCAGAAATTGTTTATAGTTCCCTTGGTCTGTCAGAAAAATCTGTTTCTACTGTCGTAGGCGCTGGGGGCGTTGCTCCCACAATCTTAACTTTATCGCGAAGCGATAAAAAAGGGAGCCTTCGATGAAAAAAAATAAAAACAAAGCAAAGAGTTTAAAAATTGGGCTGTACATTCGTGTAAGCACGGAAGAGCAGGCTGAAAATATTGAGGGGTCCATTCGCAATCAGGAACAGCGACTGCGCGATCACGTTTTGTATAAAAACGAGCAAGGTGTGTTTGGCGATATTTGCGGGGTTTTTATTGATCGCGCAAAGTCTGGGAAAGACACCAATCGCCCAGAGCTTCAAAAGATGCTGCGGTTAATTGAAAATGGCGAGATCAATTTAATTATGGTGACTGAGCTATCCCGTATTTCGCGCTCGATCAAAGATTTTGCAGAAATCTGGTCCATGATGAAAAACATTGGCTGCGGGTTTATGAGTTTACGCGAAAGCTTCGACTCAACTACCGCCGCTGGTGAAATGCTGATTTTTTCGATGGCGAATTTGTCGCAGTTTGAACGTAGACAGACTGCGGAGCGCATTTCGTTAAACTTCGCAGCACGCGCAAAACGAGGTCTGTACAATGGTGGATCTGTGCCTTTTGGGTATGAGCTTATCGAAGATAAAACTGGGTATTTGAAAGTGAACAAAAAGCACGCCGAGGTTGTTAGAGCCTGTTTTAAATATTTTTTAAACCACGAGGGACTAACGCAAGCAGCTCGTGCCTTAAATCACGATGGTTATCGTTGTGAAAGATTAAAGCGCGGAGGCGGAAAACCTCGACTTGATTATTTTACAACGGGCAACCTACATCACATTTTAAGAAATAAATCCTACAAAGGGGTTCGAGTTTACAGTGAGCGTGGTGAGGAGTTTGAGGTAAAGGCTGTTTGGGATGCGATAGTTGATGCAAGGACGTTTGATCGAGTGGGCAAAATTTTAGAGAAAAACCACCGCAGGAAAAAGCCGCATAAAGAGAATCGCTATCCCTATTTATTAACGGGTATGATCTTTTGTAAAAAATGTGGATCAGTTCTGACTGGGAAGTCCGCGCATGGGCGAAATGGCAAGGTGCCCTATTACGAGCATGGCTGGGCCACTCGCCGTGGCATGGTGCTCAGTCAGCATTTGTTTGATTGCGGGAATCCAAGGCGGTTCTCTGGCAAGAAGCTTGAAGAGCTTGTTTGTACTAAAATGCTTGAGATTTTATCGGATCGAAGTTTTTCGGAAAAGCTCTTTGAGCGCGCAAAGAAGGTCCATGCTGGCAACGGCAGCCAGAAAGAAGCTAAACGCCTTGAGGCGCAGCTCACAGGGTTTAATGCGCAGCTAGAGGGACTAACGGAAAGGCTCGCAGAGCTGCCAAAAACGGTATCTGCCGCACCGTTTTACAAGCAGATGGAAAAGATCGAAGAGAAGAAAAAGGAAACAGAAATTTTATTGCTAAAAACGCGAGAAGCGATGGATGAAAAAACGCCCGCCGTTATCGAAGATTATTGGCAATTTGTAAAACAACTAAAATATGTTTTTGAGTATGGGGATTCTCAGATACGAGAAAAGATTATTAAACGATTGGTGCAAAAGATCGAAGTGAATTCAGACGAAGTGACGTTGCATATGATTGTGGACGAGAGTGTCGTCCCACGGGAGCCTAAGAAGGGCTCCCGCATTTTTTTATGTCCAAAATTCGTCAAATCAGAGGTCGACTTTACCGGTAGTAGCAAAGGCGCTCGTAAGATGGAAATTGAGCAGAAAATAAAAAAGGCTCCCAGTTTTTTCCTGGAAGCCCTGAATCATTTTTTCAACTTTGGTTCGAATACTTTGACAATTGGTGGACC
>CAZOGU010000101.1:0-2188 GCA_964579625.1 uncultured Pseudobdellovibrionaceae bacterium | reverse complement strand
AAACAAAGGGGCAAGGAGAAACTGTGAACACGCGATACTACTTTTTGAGTCTACTTATTTTTATCATTCCATTATCAAAAGTATTAGCCGAAGACAAAAAAATGAGCTTTGGTGGTCTTCCTCCAGGGCTGCTGTGCGGTCTCTTCGTATTTCATCTGAATTAATCAGCCCTATATGCAGTTTCTATTATTTTACCTCAAGAGTTCCCATCATTCCTAAGTCCTCGTGATCTAAGATGTGACAGTGATACATTCTGATGCCCCTGTAGTTGTCGAACTTGACGGCAAATCGAGCCGTCTGCCCCTTGGGAACGTTAACTGTATCCTTCCAAGTTACATATGGAGATGGCGCACCATTATGATTTAAAACCTGAAATTGAAATCCATGCAAATGAAAGGGATGATCCATGTCCCCGTCATTTTTAATATTCCAAATTTCTACGGTTCCTAATTTGGCCACAGTATCCACGCGATTCATGTCAAACTTCTGGTCATTGATGCGAAAATCTAAATTCTTCATATCCTCAGTGAATGTAAAGGTCCTTTCGACAGCAACTTGCGTATCGATAGGATCAATCGGTCGCAAGACATTTGGAATGGTCGGCGGGGTCGCTGGAAGTTCGTTACTATATTGAACTCTAAATAGAGGTGTTTTCTTGGAGCCCATTCCCCCACGATCATAGGGGAGTGACTGCATTTCAACAGAGCTTCCGGGAGAATTGTTGAATGTAATCAACACCTCAACTCTTTCTGCCGGAGCGAGAAGAATTTGTGAATAAGAGACCGGCTTTTCAAACAATCCTCCATCTGTGCCGATTTGTAAGAGCGAGTGATTTGGAAGATTTAAAAGGTAATAGCGTGCCGACGAAGCGTTGAGTATTCGAAATCTGTGAGTCTCTCCAGAACGAACATTTAAAGTAGGGGAGCGTTGGCCGTTAACGAAAATGACGTTACCTTCTCGTCCCATCATCTTATCCATCTTGGTGGATGGTGTTATTTGCGAATTTCCATCGAATCGGTTGTCTGTCAAGGTAACGAGATGCTCTGGAATACCTCTAGGTAAGGGTTCATTCGCAGCGCGAACAATGAAGGCGCCCGTCAATCCCATGGCTACTTGATTAGCTGTTAAACCATGTGGGTGTGGATGATACCAATATGTACCAGCGCTTCCGAAAGGTATAGTGTAGGAGTAAACTCGCGAAGCACCAGGCAACACCAAATCCATTGGGCCTCCATCCTGGTCCGACGGAACATGAAGCCCGTGCCAATGCACGGTAGTGGGTTCGGGTAATAGGTTCTTAAAATGAACAATCACTTGATCACCCTCGAAGACCTCAATTGTCGGTCCCGGTACCATATCATTGTAGGCATACACTTCTGTAAACTTGCCATCAATCAGCTGAACCTTGGTTTTGCTTGCAGTTAGTTGAACTTCAACAACCCCCTTTGTCGTTGATGAGTTGATGAGTATTGTTGGTTCTTTGAATGGTACTTCCATTTGAGAAGCGAATAAATTTTGAGCATTTAACGTCATTAGACATAATATAAGAAATTTCACTTAACCCCTCCGTTAATTTTTTTCTAGTTCACTAAAACTGGAGATGCTTCCATCATCTCCATACCACATCCAAACTTAGTCTCGCTTTTTTTTACTTTACTTCGATCTACAGCGATTGTTTTATTTAATGGCAGATCGATCTTTTTATCTCTTAAAATTGTCGGTACTTGCACTTGAGTTGCACAAATTGAGTCAGTCTTTCGCGTAATGTTTAAAACAACATGCTCTCCTGCAATTTTTTGAGTTTAAGTTCTTCGCTTTTCAAATATAAAAAATTATTGGATAAATTGCTAGCTCTAAAAAAACAAACAACCTCGATCACTTTAAAGAATCGAGGTTGTCCGCGTAATCGTGACCAGCCGGGAGTTTTGCTGGTTAAGATCCGTGATCTGTTCCCTTGCAGAATTTCTTGAACTTCGTTTTCACGTTTTTTAAGTTCGTAGTTAGTAGTCTTGAAATCGGAGTAGACTTCGCTTTGACGAGATCCATTTTCATCTACCCACCGAATTCGCCATTTACCATGATGTTTTGTTGGTTTTGCCATGCGCTTTTTATAGGGCAGATGAAGCTTAAATAAGCCTGCAATTGAACCTTAACTGTCTGAATTTTATATTTTTTAAATTGGTTGCGG
>CAZOGU010000100.1:0-2266 GCA_964579625.1 uncultured Pseudobdellovibrionaceae bacterium | reverse complement strand
TGTTTAAGCCCTACTTCTTACGTCATAGAGCTGTGTTTATTATAAGTATGAATGATCTTCCAGAAAGAGGCGAGGCGGGCCACTTCTTCGGGATTGTACTTCGTCACTAACTTATCATTTTCGTAGGTCTTTTCTTTTAAAACCCCTTTTTTAACCAACGAGTCCACACTGTCCGCCTTAAACTCGATATCGATATCATCAAAGGCATTTTCTTCGGCCTCTTTGAGAGGAAGTGCGACGAGACCATCCTTCACAGGGAGGTCTTCTCCATAGTGGGCAAGCACTTGCAGTGCGGGGAGTTCTTTTTCCTCGATTTGTACTTGTTCGCTTTGACTGGTCGATAGAAAACTATTGTACCAAACAGTAAAGTTGCTGAGGAGTTCGGGCTCTAACAAAGTCACCTTTTGATTTCCACCTTCGTTTTCATTAATTTTAACAATTTCTAATTTTTGCAAAACCTTCACACTGCGAATGATTTTGGGAGTGGTTTGATGAAACACTTGATTGCAGTAAAAATGGAGTTCTTTGTAAGGGAATTCAAATCCCTCGTCAGTTTCTTCGGATTTGTGTCTGAGAAGATCGATGATCGCAGCGACACGTAAGAGGATATGTGGACCCAACTTATCTTTGGTGTCAGATGCAATGTTTTCTAAATTTTTAATTCGTGTGTTCGCATCGCGCAACTGACCCACTGTGGTTTTCATTAAAACTTTAATCCACATCGGGAACAAATTAAATTGCTCTTGCAAAGAAGCAAACGGTAACTCAATCAACTCGCAAGTGGCAAGAGCTTGTGCTCCTGCTGAGCGGGGTTTGCTATCAAAAAAAGCCATCTCGCCAATCAATTCACCATTGATTTTTTCGGCAAGGACAATTTCGTCCCCGTCATTGAATGTTTTTTTTGTAATCGCGATTCGTCCGGACTTAATAAGATACATGCAGCTGCTTGCATCACCCTCGCGAAAAAGATAATCACCCTTAGCCAACTTCAACATTTTATTCGCTGTTGTCATAGAGACCAGTATAGCTGAGGCACCATGAGAGTCTACCGATTGACCCAGGTTCCTGAGGAGACTCGTCGGAAGTCTAGGACGTATGGACAGGACACGAGTGATTAATCGATATCTAGAATGGTGTTTTGCTTTTTGGTGGTTTTTTGTTTCAAGCTGGATGGCAAATGGATCGAAATCGTTTTCGCCAGCACCTGAATGAGATCAAGTTTCCACTGCGTCTGATGATAAATAATGCTGATTTCGCGCGCAGGAACGGGCGTTGCAAACGCACGAACATGTGCGCGCTGCTCGGCCGCAGGTAAATTTTCGACAAGCAGCGCTGGCAGAATTGTGTAGCCACCACTTTTTTTAACAAGCTGGCGGAGAGTATCTAAGTTTCCACTTTGGAACGAAATATTTTTGAAAACAGGCGATTCTTTTCTTAAAGAACACAGTTTCACAATCTGATTTCGAAAACAATGCCCATCCTCTAAAAGCCACAGATCGACGCCATCGAGATCCGATTCATGAATGAGCTTCTTTTTTGCAAGGGGGTGTTGGTCGTTGAGATAGACAAAGAAATCCTCGTAATAGAGAGGAGATTCAGTCAGTGTCGCTTCGTGTAGAGGTGTGGCGAGGATCCCCACATCCAACTCGTTATTTTTAAGAGCACGAACCATGGGCTCAGTTTGAATCTCTTCGATCTGAAGCTGAATTTTGGGATACATTTTTGCAAACTCACCAATAAACAAAGGTGTGAGGTACGGAGAAACAGTAGGGATGACTCCCAAACTCAAAGGGCCCATGAGCTCGGTTTGATTTTTTTTAGAGATTTCCATCAACTTGGAGTGCTCTCGTAAAACACTTTTGGCTTGATCCAAAAAACTTAATCCTCGCGAAGTGACGGCAATGGGTTTTTTATTGCGATCAAAGATCGCAAAGCCAATTTCGTCTTCGACTTTTTGGATCTGCGCACTCAGACTGGGTTGAGAAACGTGGCAGGCCTCTGCAGCCTTTCCAAAATGTTTCAGTTTTTCGACAGTGGCAATGTATTGCAATTGGGTGATTGTGGCCATGCTATGGATATAGCTCAGTTTATCATAAATTGATAGCTTTTTTCTATCGATCCATTGCAACGATGTCTTGGACCCCAGGCTTTAAATCGCCGAAAGTAGGGATGTAAACACATCACCACCAGAAGACAAAGCTCTGGTGAGACAAAGGAGTTGGTATGAAAGAGTCCGACTCAATGAAAGATTGAAAACAAATGATAA
>CAZOGU010000099.1:0-2387 GCA_964579625.1 uncultured Pseudobdellovibrionaceae bacterium | reverse complement strand
TAAAAATAAGAACGATTAAAATCATGATTCCCCCAATGAAAACCTATCGGACAAAGGTCATTAAAAATTGAGTCTTTTGTCGTGGTTTGTCTCAAGATGAGACGAGGGGTTGATGCGAGATCCTTCGCTTTGCTCAGGATGACGGGAGGCTTACAGTTTGCACCCTAAACGCTTGATTCTGAATAAAAGAAGAAGTATTAAGAAGATATGTCCTTACACAAAAAACAAACCAACCTCGAAACTGCAAACCAAATGTGGAAAGATGCTTTTGCAGTAAAAAAAATGAAGTTTCAGACTGAGAATTCTCATCTCTCTGAAAAAGAAGTTCAAAATCTTACTGTTGAATATTTTAAGGCATTACACAAACCGCGAAAAACATCATGATCGGCCCCTTAGATGTCCTGAAAGATGTGATTGGTCACCTTCAAAAAACCAATATCGATTATTTTCTTGTTGGGTCTCTAGCCTCTATGTATTACGGAAAACCTCGATTCACGAATGACATTGATTTGGTCGTTGAAATTAAATCTCATCAAATTCAAACTTTTGCTAAGGTGTTTGATCCTAACGAGTACTACATACCTCCCATCGAAATACTGCAGGACGAAGTTGTTCGAGGCGGATCTTTTAATCTTATTCATCAGCAATCTGGAATAAAAATTGATATTGTCTTAAGAAAAATGACTCCCTTCTCTCAATCTGAATTTAGTAGAAAAAAGAAGATCGAAATTATACCGCAATTACATGTTTTTATTGCGACTGCGGAAGACGTCATCATTAAAAAACTTGATTACTACCGCGAAGGCGGCTCAGAAAAACACTTAAACGACATCCGAGAAATTTTAGCTGCAACTACTGTTGACACTGGTTATCTCAAAAATTGGGTGGAACAGTTGGGGTTACAAGCTTACTGGGAAAAGGTTTAACCTTTAGATTTTGATGCGCGATCCTTCGCTTCGCTCAGGATGACGGGAGCTTGTTCAAGATCCTGAGAATTCAGCTCTTACGACAGCGCCGTAATCAGCTTTTGGTAGATGCCGTCGAAGCCGCCGTTGCTCATGATGAGGATGGTGTCGCCGGGTTTGGCTGTGCTTTTGAGGCGGTCGATGATTTCGGGGACGCCGTCGCAGAGGTAGGCTTTTTTGCCGCTCGCTTCGATGTCTGTGACGAGTTTTTCGCTGGAGAATCTTTGCTCGACGGGGATTTTATCTTGCGCGAAAGGCTTTGCGATGTAGGTAAAATCTGAGGCGGAGAAGGCTTTTGCGTATTCTGTCTGAAAAATATTTCTGCGCGAGGTTGCAGAACGCGGTTCAAACACCGCGTGGATTTTGCCAACGCTGGGGCGAGAGCGAAATGTGGAAATGGTTTTTTCGACCGCTGTGGGATGATGGGCGAAATCTTCGATGATTTGAATATCGCGAGGTTGACCAATCAACTCCTGGCGACGTTTGACACCCAAAAAAGAATCAAACGCCTTTGCGATATCTACGGTCCAACCGAGGCCCTTCACGAGAGCGAAAACGGCGGCGGCATTCCATACGTTGTAGCTGCCAAACATTGGCAGGAAATAGTCGTACTTTTTGTTTTCGAACTGCAAGGTAAAATCAAAACCCTGACGAATGGGTTGATGAGAAACGATTTGCACATCCATTCCCGCTTTTTCGCCATAGGATATTTTTTTGCTTTGGCAATGGGAGAGAATATCGCGGATGTTTTCGTCTTCGCCGTTGTAAATTAACAAACCATCTTTTGGAATTAATTTTAACAATCGGATGAACGCCGACTTTACATCATCCAGATCTTTGTAAATATCCGCATGGTCAAATTCGATGCTGGTTAAAATCACTGTGCGCGGTTTGTAGTGAATAAACTTAGGAACTTTGTCAAAAAAAGCGGTGTCGTACTCGTCGCCCTCGATGACAAAATGATTTTTTTGCGGAATCTGAAACGAACGGTTGTAGTTTTTTGGAATGCCACCCACCATAAATCCCGGTGCGAGCCCCGTCTGATCGGCCATCCAGGCAGACAGTGACGTGGTTGTGGTTTTACCGTGAGTGCCTGCAACAACAACACTATGACGGTGGGCGATTAAAAACTCACTCATGGCTTGCGGTAAACTCATATAGGCGATTTTTTCTGCCATCAGTGCAACCGCTTCGGGGTTGTCACGCGAGATCACATTACCAACGATCACAAGATCCGGGCGCGGAGATAAGTTTTCGGCTTTATAACCTGTGGTCACTGGGATTTTTAATTTTTCAAGTTGCGTCGACATCGGTGGATAAAAATTTTGATCACTCCCCGTGATGCGATAACCTTGTTCTTGCAAAAGACCGGCAAGGCTTGCCATCGCAGTTCCGCAAATTCCCATAAAATGAATGTGTGCA
>CAZOGU010000098.1:0-2401 GCA_964579625.1 uncultured Pseudobdellovibrionaceae bacterium | reverse complement strand
AGAAGATCGAGGATGGCTGTTTCAAAGTTCTCGTTCGATTTTTGTCCTCGGCAGCGGTCACTGCAGTACAGAACCGTATCCCAACAGTTTTGCCACTTTTTGCGATAGCTAAAGGACCGTCCACACGTTTTACAAACTTTCTCGGGTGGAGGAACTTTTTTTGTTTTCATAAAACTAAAATTAGCATACCTATTGAGGAATGAAAATCATCTCTTGGAACGTCAATGGAATTCGCGCAGTTCATAAAAAAGGGCTTTTGGAGTTTATTAAGGCCGAAGAGCCTGATTTGTTTTGTCTGCAAGAGACGAAAGCTCACAAGGATCAACTGGAGCCTATTTTATTTAGTCCAACGCCAGACTATTCAAGCTATTGGTCTTCAGCTTCACGCAAAGGCTACTCCGGGGTTGTGACTTACTCAAAAAAAGAGCCACTCAAAGTGGAGCATGGAATTGGGATCGAAAAGTTTGATTCTGAAGGGCGCTTTATCATCACTCACTTTGACGACTTCGTGCTTTACAACGTGTATTTTCCAAACGGAGCTTCGGGCCAGGAGCGACACGCTTTTAAACAAGAGTTTTTAAAACTGTTTCATCTTCATCTGCGTAAACAAATTGATGGCGGAAAAAAAGTGATCCTTGTCGGCGACTACAATATTGCCCACAAAGAAATCGACATCTACGAT
The DNA here is from genome assembly GCA_964579625.1 of uncultured Pseudobdellovibrionaceae bacterium. GTDB lineage: Bacteria > Bdellovibrionota > Bdellovibrionia > Bdellovibrionales > JAGQZY01 > JANPLN01. Next base: position 1,719 of record CAZOGU010000098.1, on the reverse strand, counting down.
CCCGTGCGGTTGGCCAAGGCGAGTGGTTTTTTGCCGGAAGAGCGCAAATGGTTTGATGGCTTTATCGAGTCAGGCTTCGTGGATACTTTTCGCTATAAAAATCCGAACGCCAAGGAGAGATACTCGTGGTGGTCGTACCAGGAGCTAGCTCGCCCCGCCAATCGTGGATGGAGGATTGACTACATCTGCGTGAGCGATCCTTTAAAGGCGCACATTCAAAAAGCCGAGATCCTCGATCAACAACACGGCTCAGATCATTGCCCGGTCATGCTTAAAATATAAGCGACTTCAAAAATATTTTTTCTTCAATAAATTCTTTTGAAGAGCAGTTGTTTAAGCCCGACCATAGGGCGGGAATTTGTATTGGGTGCTGCAAGTCCTTCGGGTTCTGATATTCTTAGTCTATGAGATATTTTATTTTTTTGAGCGTGTTTTTACTATCGGTTGTGTCGCAAGCGGCTTGTGTGATTCAAGAGAAAGTGAAGCTGCATGCGAAACCGGATGCGAAATCCAAGGTCACTTGGACGGTGGGGCCCCACATGCCGCTGGTTGAAGTGAATAAAAAAGGGGCTTGGTATCAGGTGCAGGATTTTGAAGGTGAAAAACACTGGGTGCATGCCCGTCACCTAACGTGGAAAGGCAGCTGTGTTGTTGTGAAGGCCAAAGTGGTGAATTTGCGCTTAGGGCCTGGGCAAAAATTTGCGTCGACGGAACTTGGCAGTGCTCGAAAATACGCCACTTTTAAAAAGGTGGGGCGTGATGATGATTGGATTAAGATTCAGGATTCCTACGGGCAGATTCATTGGGCCCATGAAAACAACTTTTGGGAGCCTCGAGGTTACTCAAGGGTCAGTTTTTAGCGCCCCAAGTCACAAGATATAGTGATAGGTGCCTATCAGAAAAACATTCGTCGCGGAAGCCGCTTTGGACGCGGATTTCGTGCATGACGAAGGTCCAGGTATAAGCGGGACTTTGATCAAGTATTGAATATTTTTAAGATATTTTAAGTAAATTGACTTGCCTTTTTCTTTCGTCACGTGTCTTAATAGTCCCCAGTTCCAAATCGGGACTGGGACGAGACATAGTTTGGGACCTCAGGGGTTGAGGTCTTAATCTAAAGCATGGAGGGGAAGAAAATGTCTACGATTACGAAGGCCTTAGTGGAAGAGTGCCGTGGGAAGTTGTTAAAGACCAAGGAAGAGATCCTGAACCGAGTTCAGGAAGTCCGTAAGGACCTTTACTTTGAAGATAAGGGCGGGGACGAAGCTGATCAAACAGCGCGTATTCTCAACGAAAAAGAAATCTTAAATCTTCATGATCGCCTTCGCAGCCAGTTGTTCGAAATCGAACAAGCTCTTGGCCGCATCGAAACCGGAAAATTTGGTGTTTGCGAAGAAACCGAAGAAACCATCGAACCCGAGCGCTTAAAGGCCATCCCCTGGACACGCCTTAGTATCGAAGGTGCTGAACTTCGTGAAAGCATGAAAAAACGCTACGCCCAAGGCGGCGAATAAGTCGCGTTTGATCGCTCAGGATTTATAAAAAACAAAAGGCTTTTTTCAAAGCACGCCCGTTGTGAGTGTGAATTGAAAAAAGCCTTTTGCTTTTTGGAGGCATCGAAGGTGCGCTGTCTTGATTTGGAAGAATGGGTTCTTGCGGAATAGTCATGAAGTCTTTGAGGTCAAACTAAAAAGCCTGCGTTTTTTGATACAGGCTTTG
>CAZOGU010000097.1:0-2875 GCA_964579625.1 uncultured Pseudobdellovibrionaceae bacterium | reverse complement strand
TTCTACAGGACTAACGTATTGAAAATTACAAAACTAAATGAGGACACACCCTAGTCTCGGCAGATTTTTTGGATGACATGATGAAAGCCTCCAACTGGTATCATAAAGAAAAATACCCCAAGAACTGCACCCCTACCTTCACGCTTAACATGAAAGTCATCAGTAGAAAAAATCAAAAAATCGTTGAAGTCAGTTCCAACCAAGTCGGCATCAGTCCAGTTGGATACATAGAATTGAACTACTCTGCTAAAAAAGAAAACCTTCCGATTTATGGGCAAGGTGCCGTTCTTGATTTTTTTATAAAAAAACAAAAAACTACGGACGGTTATGATTACTGGATAGAGTGTCCACCAAAGATAAAATAATAGGAAAAATATAGTAAGCTCGGTTTATGGAGTATGCTGAGGGAACGAACTGTTTCTGCCAAAAAACCAGAAATCCTAAGGAATTTAAATCCCTCAATGTGAAAGCCTTATGTTTTTGGAACAAGTATGGAACTCAATGAGAATATTCCAGATAAAACTGTTTAATGGACGCTGAGTCTATTTCGCTCGTGCTTCTAAAAGCGCTTCCTCAGACTCTGCAAAAAGAACTCTACCCGAATCAAACTCCTTAGAGTGGCGTCCGTACGCAGCTTCGTATGCAACAGACTCTTTTTTTAGTACCATGCCAGCTCTCTTAGTATGTTTTTCATTTACCTCTTTTATAGCATTGATAACTGTATTAATACCCAGAGTATCCCAATACGTTAATCCGAGAAGATCAAATATTAATAATACCCCATTATTAGTTAGCGTTTTTGCTTTTTCGATTGCTGTTTCTATATCTCTCAGTTGTTCCGACGATAAGTTGCCGCGCCTGAATGCCCCAGAAATTTTGATGATATTTTTTGAAGATGTGGGAGTTAGAACTTCATGCTTAAAGGGATATTCAACATTTTCCATATTATTCTCTCTCTTTTTAAATCGGGAAATTAATTTTTGCGGTTGTGTATAAAGCCTCACCAGCAGTACCCGTGGTCTCTCCCTCACTTGCTGCCTCTGGTCCGTAAACAGCTTGTGCATACTTAATAATATGCTGAATACCACGAGGTACATCTGGATTTTCAGAACTTAGATCATTAAATGGCTCACCATTATAACGCACAGAAAGAATTACTTCGCTTGTAGTGCGTTTGACTCGTAGTCGAACGTCTCTTGTTAGAGAATTTCTTAGTAGCCTATTATTAGTAATCTCGTGAGCAACAAAAGCCACGCAATCAAACACTTTAGAAGGAAGCCCTTGGTTTCCAGTTACTGCAACTATCCAAGGGTATACTTTTGCTGATTCAGTATCTGCAGCTTCTTCATTTTTATTTAGTAACTTTATATGTAAATCAGCCATTATTTGCCCTTACGGTTTAATATAATCATCGCTGACATGTCATCTTCAGCATTCGTGTATATTGGACTCGACTGTGTCCCACCTTCAACTAGATTTTTCAGAATTGCCTCCGAATCATCACTAAAAAATGTAGCCGCCTCAAGATACCTTGAAAAGAGGTTTTGTTGACGCTTTGGGGTATGCGAGTCAAAAGATTCTACAAAGCCATCAGTAAAAAGGAATATTGATTCCCCCTGATTCAACTGCACCCTCACTGGCGTTAGTTCTCTTGGGTTATCTTTGGACCCCAACATAGCCAAATCTGGTACCTGCTTATGATACTCTAATTTACCTTTTTTTATGCCTACAATTGTCGGCATCCCAAAGCTTAGAAATTCTACAAAATTATTTATATTGTCAATCATGCCAAATATTAAACTTGGCCCAGCTTTCCACGTTGGAATAGTTGTTCTGTACGCGGCTTCAACAGCTAATCTCACTCCATTAGTCGTGATATGATCTGGATTTAGTGTTTTGAGCGTTGCAACAAAAGCCGCCTGTAGTGCAATAGCTACAATTGCAGCGTCATTTCCTTTTCCTGCGGCATCACCAATCATAAAAGCCTGTTTCTGGCGGCGTAATTCTAACGTAAGAGTAAAATCACCTGAGTTAACACCAGCTGCTTTTAAGAAGGTTGAAATTTCCCAGTTTTTAAACTTCTCTGTTTTGTACGACGGCACTGCAGATTTCGCTACGGGCACATATATATTCGTAATTTTTTCTGTTAAATATTCTCTGAGGATATCTAGTGCCTTTTGCAGAACAGCAGGTTTTACCGGTAGGCCACGCTCAATTCTCGATACCGTACCTTGAGATGCTCCAAGTGAATTGGCCAACTCTTGTTGACTCCACCCTGCTTTTTCACGGGCTGCTTTTATTGTATCTCCAAACGTAAACTGTGCCTTTCCCATATTCCTCTTATCGGTTAGGTAATTAATTTAATTAATTGTAACAACTATTTCTAATTTTAGTAATTAGCAAGCAAAAAACAAGACTAGCATAAATAATACCAAGTAATATTAAATAGTTGTGATTGGGCCAGCATATTAATTAATTTAGCAATTAGACGAATAGGCACAAAATTTATTTATATACAATAGTATGCTCTTTTTTTATGCTATTTAACAATGGTTTTTTTGTATTAATTTCAATAGAATAGGCAGGGTAGCCGAAATTGACGTAACTATTACTATTAACTTCAATAGGAGGCCGAAAGCGTATAATTAACAGCCCATGCTTTTGCTTACGTTCAAAGGACATATGTCGGGCTTCCTACTGTTTGTAAGAACCAATTTTTAATATTTCCGAGTGCGGCACAATTCCACTAAGAGAAGGCAGAACTCCCAGCTGAAGTGGCATTAAATCAAGAGATGCAACAAGCCACTCCAAATCACTTCTAGCGTAATTTATAGCTTTTTCTATTGAAGGGATAACATCTGGATATTTTAATAAA
>CAZOGU010000096.1:0-3028 GCA_964579625.1 uncultured Pseudobdellovibrionaceae bacterium | reverse complement strand
GCTTTTGAGCTTCACAAGAGCAATATCAGAACCAGAGTTACCATTTTTGTTATAATCTGGGTGCACAAAGACTTTGTCGGCTTTAACCTTTTGAGCGCCAGCAGAACCTTCAACAATCAACGAGCCAACAAGCACATCATCAGGTTTACCGACACCATCGATACAGTGGGCCGCCGTAACGACCCAAGATTGATTCACAATTGTGCCCCCACAATAGTGCTGCCCGTACTTTCGCAAGGAAACTATAAAAGGTACTTCCTTTTCTGCGGCATCTTTACCGCCAACAATTCTTTCGAATCCAACTTGTGATTGAGCGCTCGCGATCGATAAAAATAAAAACGACGTGAGTGATAAAACTAATTTCATATACCCCCCGATATATTTGATGGGTCTTCAATGACCGGTACTGATCAAATGGTAATCGAATAAAATTTTCAACATACATTTTCTGAAATTTTTCATAGCTCACTTATTTTTTACTGACGAGTATTACAGGACCTTTCAAAAAAAATACGCGGGTACGCAATAATGCGAGTGCGGCGAAAGAAGATTACGAAATCGTAATTTTTTGGTAATTGCAAATATTCTTCACTTTTGCGTTATCGAGGTTCGTGTTTCATACGATGATGATCGAAAAATGATCTACTTACTTTTGCGGATCAACGACATGCGAGCGTCCTACTTAGTGAATGTCGCTTAGAGAAATCAACTTAATTTACAGCTTTCCTATCATGACAATCAATTAATGTGACCGTCACCAATTCGTAATTTTCCTCCCCTATATTGGTCATTCAATGCTCCAATCTCTAACCTCAATTCTTCCACTCTACAGGCCGCGCCTAATCCTGAGGGCGCGGCCCTTCTTAGTGGGCTCAGCGTCTCTGATTGTTATTTGTTTTAACTGGCCTTTGCTAAATTACATTTACGGCCTAGACAAAGGGAATGATGTCTATCTACCATTGTTCAACATTTCGATCTTTCTAATTGTCGCTGGAGTTATTCTTCTCTTTATTTTACCTTTCGTAGTTTTAAACGTTTACAGATATGCAGTCGCCGGCCTGATTTACTTCTCCGCTCTGACGAGCTATTTTTCGGTCAAATATGGAATCATGTATGATAGAACATTGGCAGAAAGTACGTTTGGGACTAATTTCAATGAAGCTCAACAGTACCTGACGACAGAATTCTTGTTATACAACGTCATGTGGATTCTGCTCTCGGGACTTGGCCTTCTAGTTGTCCAAATTCCTAAAATGAGCATTAGACAGAGACTTCGAATTGTCTCCGAGCTTCTAATTTTCGTTCTCGTAGGAATCTTCATAATTGGCGCGTTTTTTTACAAAGACTATGCCTCACTACTTAGAAACCACCGTCAGATACGCCATATGGTACTTCCGATCAGCCCAGTGTATGAGTCGGTGAAGTATGTAGTTAACTCAGTCAGTCCGAAAAAGAGATCTTTCGAATCGCTGGGAACAACTGCAACCAAGCAAAAAGATAAAAAGAAAAAACTTTTAGTATTTGTCCTCGGAGAAACTGCTAGATCCGACCACTTTTCTCTAAACGGTTACATGGGTAACGAAACCAATCCGGAACTCAAAAAACTTCCGGTCATTTCATTCGATGATATTTTTTCGTGCGGAACAGCAACGGCCGTATCGGTGCCTTGTATTTTCTCAGATCTGGGTCGGAAAGGTTTTGACATTGGACGAGCCTCATCTAGGAGTAATTTGTTAGATATAGCGAAAAGCGCTGGATACAAGGTGATTTGGATAGACAATAACTCCGGATGCCAAGGCGTTTGCGATCGAGTCGGACAATTGGACATGGCGACGCTTCGCTCAAACAAATACTGTTCGGGAACTGTTTGCTACGATGAAATCCTTGTCGAAGCGCTAAAGAAGGTCGCTTCTAATGATGAGGACCAGCTGATTGTTTTGCATATGATCGGGAGCCACGGTCCTGCCTACCACCTGAGATATCCGCCTGAGTTTAATAGGTTCGTACCGTCCTGTACTACTAACAATCTATCTGCCTGTACGAAAAAACAAATTATCAATACGTATGACAACACTATTCTTTATGCAGACTACATACTGAGTGAAGTAGTAAAGTATCTTGAAGAAAAATCTCGCGTGATCGATACCGCTATGATCTATGTCTCAGACCACGGTGAATCTCTCGGTGAGAACGGTATCTATCTACACTCACTACCCTACTCGTTTGCTCCAAGAGCACAAATCAAGGTTCCGTTACTAATGTGGTTTTCCGATCCTTACAAAAAGTCATTTGGCGCAGCAAATCTGTTCAATACCTTCTCAATCCCCTGCAGATACAGCCACGACTACATATTTTCAACCGCACTCAGCATGCTTGAAATCACCACGCCTGAATACAGTCGAGAACTCGACATATTCAATTCTGATATTTCGAAATGCAATTAGCTCCATCATTGAACCATGCATCTAAGGAATTCTCGTGCCTATACATCAGTTAATTTTAACAGTAGCATTTACTTTTTCATTTATTTCTTTCGCATATTCCGAAGACGCGAAACTTGAAACCTCCGCTCATTCAGACACAAACAGTGATATTGAGAGGATACCCATCAAAAAGGTTGTAACGGAACTTCCAACGACAGGTATCGAAGGACTTAAAATGTCCTTCGGTAAAGCGAGTATTCCTTGGTGGGGATTAATTATTGGATCAACCGCTGTTCTTTACGAATATGACGAAGATATCTATTCAGACGTCCAAAAAAAAGGCCGCAAGTGGGGTCTGGGAAATAGTGATAATACCCACGCGCTATTCAACATTGGGCCTTGGCCTATGCGATTTCCGACTGATACGGGATCTGCGCTCTATTTTATCGGCGACGGCGTTACCCACTTCACAATCGCCGGATCGCTGCTGACCTATGGCTATTTCTCTGAGAACAATCGACCCTACAACACGGGACTTCAGATCGTACACGGAATGGCAATTTCAACCTTCTTTAGCCAACTTATAAAGCGTTCGACTGGCCGTG
>CAZOGU010000095.1:0-3418 GCA_964579625.1 uncultured Pseudobdellovibrionaceae bacterium | reverse complement strand
ATGGAGAAGAAAAAACAATTGCAAACTCAACAAGGAGTGGCGTAAACAATGGCAGATCTCTGATCAAATCCTACCGAGACTGCGGACATCGTCTATTTTTTAGTAAAAAACTACTGGTGGTCGGATATTGCTTTCTGAAAAGCTCTGTACTTTCAAGCCGTTATAGCCTATAAAATCATGCTATATTCATAGCTATTGGAGGTCCTAAAATGAAGACAAAAGCACCCAAAAGCATTCGTACTTTAGCTAGTGATTTGAAGGCACGTAGAAAGAAAAAATTAACAGATGCTGAGGTAGAAAAGCTCAATAAAATGTTTGAAGAGATCGAGAAAGAGCAGGCGAAAGAAACGCCCAATCGTAAGATTGCTCAACAGCAAGAGGTTTAATTGGGACGTGCTATTCCTTTTTCAGCAATAGAATCCTATCTTAGTTCCATTGAGAAAGTAGATGTTTGTAAGGGGACAATTCTCGACACAAATATTTTAATTTCTGCTGGGTATGAGTTACGTGACTCTCACCATGAAGTTGTAAACTTATGGAATACTTTGCAACAAAAGAATTACCGTTTATTTGCTACCGTCAATACAAGAGCAGAGTATCTTGAGTTTCAACGTCGATTAATTTTAACTGAAAATCTGTTTGATATGGTGGATCCACATTCTCGTGTAAAGATGTCCAGCCGAGCAAAGGCCAAAATTCAAACTCTTAAAGGAAGTTTGATGACAAGCGTAGCTGCGGATTCTGAAAAAGATGAAGTTTTCAATGACTCACAAATCAAAAAAATAAAAAAAGAGTTTTCCGCGGGTCCTCATTCGGGGCAAAGAAATTGGTTAGAAATCTGTGATTTATTTCTTAAGAATCAAATTGCATTAGCAGATCAAGATCTTATCGAGCGCAACGTAGAGTATATCAGCCCCAATGAACCCTCCCAGTCCGACTTATTTAATTCTTCCATAGAATGGAATGGGGCCATCAGTATTTGCGAGAAGTCAGGAACAGCATTGAGTGATTCAATGATTTTAAATGCACTCAAATCTTCTAAGTTACTTTTTGTGGTCACTTTAGATTTTGATATTGGATATGCTGCTCTTAGTGATCCAAATATGAAAGATGTTGTAGTGCCAGACAGATTGTTGAAGGAATTTAAAAACTATCATTTTCCAAACTGATTATACGAGTTCTAGGTATCTGAGGAGTCTCTCTCAGTCAATACATTTGACCGAACCTCAGGTGTAGGGTATCCACAGACTGTATACCCGAGGGAATAATGAAGACCCAGGATAAAGAACTGTCCACTGATGATCAAATTCGATCAATAGAAAACCGACTCACTTCTTTGGATCAAGAGCGCACTGCTTTATTGAGCGATCTAAAAAATCTTCGTAGCCAAAGAGATTCTCAAAAATCAGTAGTTCTACTTGGGCGCCCTACGCTGATGAAGACGCCGGATTCCAATGAAGAAAAAGCAGAGCTATTTCTAACTTTATTTCGAGGCAGAGAAAGCGTGTATCCTAAGCGATGGGAAAATAATAAAACTGGTAAGCAAGGTTATTCTCCGGTCTGTGCCAATGAATGGGTCCAACCAGTTTGTCAAAAACCTAAGATAAAATGTGCTGTATGCGATCATCAAAAGTTTACGCCACTTAATGCAGTGGCAGTTGGAGCCCATCTTCGTGGATCAGCAACTATTGGTACCTATGCTATTCGTGAGGACGATACATGTACTTTTCTAGCCTGTGATTTTGATGAATCTTCATGGCAGGCCGATCTTTTAGCATTTCATGAGACCGCTAAATCACTTGGTATCGAAGTCGCACTGGAGAGATCACGCTCTGGAAAGGGTGGACATGCCTGGATATTTTTTGCTGAAGCAATTCCAGCAAGACTTGCGAGGTCTCTAGGCACCCTTATTATTGCTAAGTGCTCCGAGCGTAATATCCGCTTAAGTCTTGAATCCTACGACCGTTTTTTTCCAACTCAAGACTTTCTTCCAAAAGGAGGTTTTGGCAATTTAATCGCTCTTCCGCTCCAAAAAACTCCAAGAGAGAGTGGCAATAGTTGTTTTATCGATGAAGAATTTAAAGTGATTGCTGACCAGTGGGCGTATTTATCTGGAGTTAGACGAATATTGAGATATGAAGTCGATTTACTTTTAAAAGAATTTCTACCTAAAGGAAACTTTAAGCGCCCAGACGCCTTTGAAGATATTGCGTGGATCACAGATAATGAAATTTTAGAAAAAACCTCTGTTGCTCAAGAGCACGATACTATTCTCGAAGGAAAAGACGTCGAAGTGACATTTGGTTCAATGTTATCGATACCAGTTGAGGGGTTGCCAACAAAAGTAATAGCTCGACTCAAAAAGACTTCTAGTTTTGCAAATCCTGAATTTTATAAAAAGCAAAGAATGCGAATGCAAACCTATCCTCATCCCAGGTTTATATTTGCAGGAGAAATGCGTCCCGATCATCTGTTACTTCCGAGGGGAGTTTTAGACAAGGTGACTAAGATTCTGCAAGAGGCGGGTGCTAATATTGTTATAAGGGACGAGCGTATTGGCAAAAAGAAATTGAAAGTCGAGTTTGTTGGTCAATTGACGCCCATTCAAGAAAAAGCCGTAAAGAAAATGAAAGAATCTGATCTGGGTATTTTGATGGCTCCGCCAGGTGCAGGTAAGACAGTTATGGCTTGTAAGCTCATTTCTGAGCGTAATGTATCAACATTGATTTTGGTTCATCGACAGCCCCTTCTTGAGCAATGGAAGGAGCGAATATCCAGCTTTTTAAATATTCCCATTAAAGAAATTGGGACACTCAGTGGTTCTGAAAAGAAAATGACTGGCAAGGTAGACATGGGTATAGGCGTAGTTTGAAATTTGTTGCTCTTTCATGCCGCCTTTTTTCATTAACTCCCATGAAAGTGGCTCAATCGCGTCGTCTGCTTTTCTGAAAAGTTTTTGTAACTCAATTAATTCAGCAATTGCTTTTTTATGTCCGCGACGATCCGACAATAGGCCAAATGACTCCTCATAATAGTTATGGATAAATCGATTCCTCTGCTTCAATGCGAGCTGAAGAGTTGTGTCGACTTCTTGATCAAAGGAAACCGATTCTCGAGCCCTAGCTAAAAGTTTACCGAGTGTTAACGAATTCAGATTCTCGGTTTCCTTTAGATAATTTTCTCGCCAGTTAGGAAGATTCTCAACGACGTATAGCCCATACAACATACCCAATAGGCATTTCTCAAATGACTGGGCTGCATACAAAGTAAGTCCGATATGAAAAAAGACTTCTTTGGCAGATTCATCTACTAAAATCATTGGCACATTTCTCATATCGTCTCTGTCTTGCGCTCTAAAGGTAATGGACTGCGGGCGCGAAGCTGGAGTGTAACAGCCTGAAAAAAATATAGGGGTACT
>CAZOGU010000094.1:0-3951 GCA_964579625.1 uncultured Pseudobdellovibrionaceae bacterium | reverse complement strand
AATTATAAATCAAAAATCGCCCAATCCACATTAGATATCGAAAATCACCATCTAGAAGATAAACTCCTTGCAACTCGAGTCGAGGTTTTACAGCTTATTTTTCATTTTAATATCGCCAACGAAAAAATCAAACGCGTGGATGCCCACGTTAAAAGAATCGAATTGCTCAATTCGTTTTTACGATCCCGAAAGTTTGTCTCTGCACAAAAGCAGTCCGAGGCTTTTATCGTTGAAAATAAAATACAAGTGCTACGCAAGCAGCTCGATGACCTCAATGTTCTTGCCAAAGGACTGTGGTTGCAGCTCAACACCTATTTACAACTGAGCGGCTCCGAACAATTACAGTCATTTTGGGTCGATCAGGCCTTGGCACTTCCGAAAGATGATTTTTTACAAAAAACTCTCAAACAAAATCATGATCTCGCCCTTTCCCAATTTGAAATCGAAAAAAGTCAGAGTGAATACTCCTATGAAAAGAATCAAAGTCTGCCAGAGCTCGCTCTCACTGGAGGTGTTGGCAAAGGACTAAACAACAACCCCGAAGACAATTATACGATTGGGGTGCAAATGAATGTGCCTCTCTTTAATATAAACCGCAATAAACGCAAAGCCAGCCACTGGGCGCTTCGCCAAGCGCAAACAAGGCGCGAACTTGTCCTTCAGCAACTCAAAAAAGATTTTGAGGCCAACTACAGCCAGTACGAATTATCCAAAGGACTGATTCAAAAGTTTCCATTGCAAAAATTGGTCGATATGGAAAAACGTATGCAACAAATGACCGAACAGTTTAAGCGGGGACAAATCGATTTAATGACTTTTGTCGAAGCGGATCTCTCCCATGATCTCCTCATCGACGAAACGCTCAATATCCAAATGAACTACATCCAATCTCTTTCGCAAATGTCCGTCTTGGTCGGCGAAATGATCCCCCTGAAAGGAGTGATCCATGAAATTCGTTTATGAATTTATCCTTAAAAATCGACTTTCCGTTTTTGCTGTCTTTTTAACACTGATCGGATCAGGGATTTATTCAACCCTTCATCTCCCCGTTGATGCGGTTCCAGATATCACCAATGTACAGGTGATGATCAACTCCCTCACCGGTCCGCTGGAGCCGGATCAGATCGAGAAATCTGTTACGAAGATCATCGAAACAGAAATGTCGGGCCTTGAGAATCTCGAAGAGATTCGTTCGATCTCGAAGTTTGGTCTATCGCAAGTGAATCTAATTTTTAAAGAGGGAACCGATCTCTACCGCTCGCGAAATTTGGTCTCGCAGCGCTTGCAAAAAATGCCAACACTCATGCCCGCAGGGATTATTCCCGAAATGGCGCCCCCCACCACGGGCCTCGGCGAAGTGTTTATGTATACTTTGCGCAAAAAAAATCAGACCTCTCCTCCCACGGCGCAAGATTTGATTGATTTACGAATGGTGCAGGAACAAATTGTGCGACCCCAACTTAAAAAGATCGCCGGTGTTGCCGAAATCGATACCAATGGTGGTTATCCCAAAGAAATTCATATCAACCTCGACCCCAACAAAATGCGCGCCAACGGCGTACGCATCGAACAACTGCGTGATCAGCTTTCTACCATCGGCGAAAATTTTGGCGGTGGCTATTTTGAAAATCAAAAAGAACAAATCATTGTTAAAACATCAGCCACGATTCAAACTGTGGAGCAGTTGCAAAATCTGCCGATCAAGTTGAATTACTCAGGACGACTGGTGAAGCTCTCCGAGATTGCCAATGTGGGTATTGGTAAACCTCTCAGAGTTGGCGCAGCCACCTCTGCCGGCGAAGAAGTGGTGCTTGGCACAGCACTGATGGCTGTTGGAGCCAATTCCAGACAAGTGGCGCTGGATTTAGAAAAAGCCGTAACAACGATTACGCTCCCCGAAGATGTTTTATTGGAGATCGTTTACACGCGTTCTTATCTCGTAGGAGCGACAATTAAAACGGTGATCAAAAATCTAGCGGAAGGTGCGTTCCTGGTCGTGGTTGTTCTCTTGCTGTTTTTAGGTCGCGCAAGTATCGCGCTAATGGTGGCCCTTGCCATTCCAATATCGATGTTGATGGCGACCTTGTTGATGGGGCCTCTGCATATCACGGCTAATCTGATGAGCCTGGGAGCTATCGATTTTGGACTCCTCGTCGATGGGTCCGTGGTCATGGTGGAGAATATTTTACGACGACTTCGCGCCTCCACACTCTCACTCGAACAAACCATCATTCACGCCTGCACCGAGATCTCAAAACCCGTCCTCATCGGAATTGGGATTATTGCACTGGTTTATGTGCCAATCCTTGGTCTTCAGGGAACAGAGGGAAAACTCTTTCGCCCGATGGCACTAACTGTGATTGTTGCGTTGTGCTCAAGCTTAGTTGTGGCGATTGTTTTAATGCCACTTTTAAGTTTTTTTGTTCTCAAAAAACAAAACGAAAAATCTTCGCAGGAAACCTATCTCTTTCGCGCCATCTCAACGCGTTATGCGCAAGCCCTTTCTGGATGGCTGCAAAAAAAGTGGCTCATCCCGTCTGTCGCGCTGGCCACCTTGGGCGTGGCCGCTATTCTTTTTATTCGCATGGGTTCCGAATTTGTGCCGCAACTCAACGAGCAAGATTTGGTGATCGGTGTGATCCGTGATGCCAAAATTTCTCTCACCGAATCCATCGAACAGCAAAAAGAAATGGAGCGCATCATTACTCAATTTCCCGAAGTGGAGAGAGTGTTTTCTCGTCTAGGGACACCAGAATCCGCAACCGACCCCATGGGTCCCAATTTTGCCGATACCTTTATTATTCTTAAAAAAGAGTCACTTAAGAAAAAATCGCAAGATGAAATTCTCGATGAACTCGTCGCCGCCCTTAAACAAAAATTTCCCGATGTGGATTTAAGCCCCACGCAGCCGATCGAAATGCGCTTTAACGAAATGCTCGAAGGCAGTCGCGCCGATGTTTCTCTGCGTTTTTATGGACCTGATCTCAAGCAATTGATGTCCTATGTGGAAGATTCGATGGCCATTCTTGAAGCTCTGCCCGAAGCCAGTGAGGTGCAGGTGGATGCTCTCACTGCGCTTCGCCTCAGCCCGGCTCTCAATATCGAACTCAATGTGCAAAAACTGACGGAATACAATATCTCTCTCCCCTCAGCACAGCTCGCACTCAACTCGTTAATGGCCGGTGAACGCGTCGGAACTTTGCAGGATTCCCTATGGCGCTACCCGATCTTGATGAAACTCGATGAGCCATTTCGCAACAGTCCGGAGCAAATTGAAAACCTTCTCATCTCAACCCAAGATGGTGGAGAAGTCCGACTTTCACAAATCGCGCAAATCCAAAACAACACTCGCGTCACAACAATCGCGCGAAGTTTTGGAGAACGCTACGGCGCAGTGGCGGTTTTTCTTAAGGGCACCGACATTGCTGGTTTTGTGACTAAGGCCAAACTGCTGATCGGTAAAAAAATTAAACTCAATCCGCATTTTCGCATGGAATGGGGCGGTCAGTTTAAAAACTTACAACGCGCAAGATTGCGTTTAGCAATTATTATTCCGCTGATTCTCGCGGCGATTTTATTTTTAATCTACAGCCACTTCCAAAATCTTCGCATCACGGCTCTGGTTCTCTCGGGAATTCCCTTCTCCGTCAGCGGAGGTCTTTTGTCTCTGTGGATTTTCAGCGTCGACATGAGTGTCTCAGCGATTATCGGTTTTATTGCCCTCATGGGAATTTCCATCTTGAATTGCATGGTCCTCGTAGAGTTTATGGTCGAAGCACGACGTGAATTTCCAAACCCAATGGAAACGGTCTTACACTCTTGCCAAGCAAGGCTTCGCCCCGTAATGATGACCGCACTCGTCGCCGCCTTCGGCTTTTTGCCAATGATCTTCAGCACAGGCATGGGCTCCGAAGTCCAAAGACCCCTCGCCATCGTCGTCGTCGGCGGAAT
>CAZOGU010000093.1:0-4062 GCA_964579625.1 uncultured Pseudobdellovibrionaceae bacterium | reverse complement strand
CCGAGCCTTGTGCAAAATGTTTCGCACAATCTTCGCCACGGTATTTTGTACGGCCAACTTTTCGAAATCGGCAAAGGTCACTATCGACAAAATGGTCAGTACTTAGAAGATCAGCGTTTGGGATTTGCTCTGTGGGGAACTCCGCAAGCCTTATGGGCTCAAAAAGTCCCGGCTGTTTATCGTTTAAAATCATTTATTGAAAACCTACTTGAAGTTTTCCTTCCCGGCTCAAAATGGCAAATGAAGAACCTGGAGTCGTCTCTCGCATTAATCCATCCGGGCCAAGTGGTGCAGTTGGTGGTGCAAGGCGAACCGGTAGGTTTTATCGGCAGCGTTCATCCGCAAAAAGCCAAGGAGTGGAAGTGGCGCGAGGATGTGGCTTTTGCCGAAATCAACTTGGCAGCACTTTTTAAATCCAGCAAAGTTCAGCGCTTTAAAAATATTTCCTTATTTCCAGCGGTCGAAAAAGATTTGGCGTTTATTGTATCTAAAACGATGAAGGCTCAAGACATTCAAAAAGAAATCACCAAGGCCGGTGGAAACCTTCTCACCCAAGTGAAGGTGGTTGATTTGTACGAAGGAGAGCCTTTAAAAGAGGATCAACGCTCTTTGGCCTTTCGCATGATTTTTCAGAGCCCGGAGAGAACTCTGGCTGACGAAGAGGTTTTAAAGCAGTTACAGCAGATTATTGACTCAGTGAGTCTAAAATTGGGCATCCAGCTCAGATAAAAGTTGAAAGTTTTCAAGTACTTGCTAGCCTTTAGGAAAGGGTTATTGAAACCCCAAGGGGAGGACCACTATGGCTGGCAAGAACGTTTCCAATTCGACGGTGACCAAAGCAGATATCGTCGATCGTGTTTACGAGAAAATTGGTTTTTCAAAAAAAGAAGCCTCCGACCTTGTTGAAATTGTTTTTGATGCCCTTCGCGGAACTCTGGTTAAAGGCGAAAAAGTTAAAATCTCAGGCTTTGGCAAATTCGAAGTCAAACAAAAGAAAGAGCGCGTCGGTCGCAATCCTCAAACTGGGGATCGCATCACAATTTCTGCTCGTCGTGTTTTAAATTTTAGTCCGAGCCAAGTTCTCAAAGCCCTCCTGAACGGTAAGGCTGGCTTCGAAGGCGGAGATGAATTCGATGATGAATAACGAAACTGTTTCCACCAACACCAAAAACAACCAAGCCGATCTTCGCGCAAAAATTGACGCCATTCCCAACAAAATGGGCTTTAAGATTGGCGAAGTGGCAAAGTATGTTGGCGTTAAGCAGTACGTGCTTCGCTATTGGGAAACAGAATTCGAAGCTCTTCATCCACGCAAGTCCAACAACGGTCAGCGCTTTTACACTCGCAAAGACATCGAAATGGCTTTGACCATTCGCAAGCTGCTTCATGAAGATCGTTTCTCGATCGAGGGCGCCCGTGCGGTCCTTAAAAAAATGAAGGGACAAAAATCCCAGATCACCCCAATCCTCGAGGGAACCACACAAGAGCAAATCGTCGAAAGCCACCAGCCGGCAGTGGAAGTGGTCTTCAACAAGTCCGCACCACCACCATCGGTCGAACAGGTTCAAAAAGCGGTCGTCCAACGTGAGCGCGAGCTGCACCAGTACTGGTCCTCGTCGGTGGACTACCTTCTCGAAGAAATCCGCCAAACCAAAAAGCGATTGTTAGAGTAACCAAAAGGCATGTTTCACCGCATGCACAATTGACATTTTTAGCGCTTAAAGCGCAAATAGCACTCACAAAGCATCGATATCTGCCTGTGGCGCAGCTTGGTAGCGCGCAACCTTGGGGTGGTTGAGGTCGTCGGTTCGAATCCGGCCAGGCAGACCAAAAACACATAATAAAATATTTTTGCAACTATTTCCTAAAAACGACCAATCTCTGTTATGAGGACCCAATGAACTGGAACAACTTGGTCAAAAATCTAGGGCCGCGCCTTTATCGGTATTTCGCGGCCAGCTTTTCAGACATCATTGCAGACGATTTGACGCAAGAAACACTCCTGCGAATTGTGAGAAAATACCACGAGGGGCAAATTGATTCGTCCAAAGGAACAATAGATATGCTTTCTTTTGGGATCGCTAAAAACGTTAAGTTTGAGTATTTCCGCACATTAAAAAACACAGATTCAATTCATGATATCGAAGAGAGTCTGTTTTCCCAAGATGAGGGATCTTTCGAAGCACTCAGCCAGCATCAACAAGTCAATCGGCTTCGATCAGCCATCTCCAAACTCGGAGACCCGCAAAAAGAAATTTTGTTATTAACAATTGATCAAGAGCTTACCACTTCGGATATTGCAAAAATCCTTGATATCCCAGAGGGGACAATTAAGAGCCATATCCATAGAGCGAAAGAAGAATTAAGAGAAATTTTACTATAAAAAGGAGTAACGATGAGTGATAAAAAAGATGATTTCATCAATCAATTGAGAAATAAAGAGCCAAGTGCGATGCAGGTCCATCGATGGACTACGGCAGTGCAATTCGAATCTGCAAAATACAATAGAAAATTCTCTTGGTCTCATCTGATGCAACTAGCAACGGCTGGAGTTTGTGGATTGATTATTGGCGCATTCCTTTTTGGAAACTTCGCAACTCTTAAGGAAAATAATGATTTTGCATCCGAAAATGCAACTGTTGAGGTTATTTATGCCAAGTTGTAGTAGCAGCTGTGATTCACTTTTAAACTACAAAGGAATATTATGAAAAAATACCTATTGATAATGATGCTTGCGGTTTCAACCAATGTAAATGCTGAATCGACGTCAAATGATTTTGGCGTACATTCGGGTGAAGTCAAAAATTTTACGAACAAAGAGCTTAGAGAAAGGTTTGGGGTTTCAGGCTTTGTGTATGTGCTTACTCCGGACGGCAAAAAATTGTTGTCTCAAGGCCATGAGATTCGAGAGTGGAGTTTTGGCAGCAAGGGTGATCTTGTCAGCAATTGGTCCTTTTCGTCTGATACAATTGAAAAATTCGCTTTGAAGCATCATTGGAAAATAGAAGCGAATGGTGAGATTTCTGTTCATATTCAGCAGTATGACGAAATTATTCCTGTAAAAGGAGAAAAAGAACCTAAATATGGAAAACTCATTCGAGAAGAAAAACTTGTAGTGCAGAATTTTTCGTCAATTGTTTGGGAAGTGAGTATGAACAACAAGCAAAAAGTCGTTATCAAGTTAGACCCACACATTAAGGAAAATGAAAGTCTCACGCAAATAGGGAAATTACCGATAGCGGGGAAAGATATCGTAGCTATTGATAATAAAAACCAAGTGTGGCTGCAGAGTGCAACTTTTAGCGCTGAATACGTAGCAATTACGACAGCCAAAGGGACGATGTACCTCAGCTATTTACCGTTCAAAGGTTCCAGCGAAATTGGCTCGGCTAAAGGAAATCGTTTACAGATTAAAGTTTCAGACGCACATACTTTGTCATTAGTGAATACAACAACCTTTTTGCCAGAAGGGTTAAAGGCAAAAGTCTATGGTAAGATTGATCTGAATAAAAAATCGTCATCACCAAACTCTGTTCATATCAGTGCCAGTGACCAAGAAAAAGAATTTCTAGAAGTTTTCGAAAAGTAATAGAGGAGTTGATTTATGCATAAGTGTTTAATATCGATTATGAGTTGTTTGTTATTTGTTTGTTGCGCCAGTGTCGACACCAATAGTTCCGGGGGGAAAGATCCAGAAATGGATTCCCTAGCACAGCTGGTGATAAAATGTAGGTATTGCGCGGGTTATGATGGCGCTGGTGGCCCTTGCGACAGTGGTGGGGGAGGAGCTATTTCTAAAACGTCTGGAGGCCCATGTTATGATGGACCAGGCGGGCCATTGTACTCAGGGCCTGGTGCAAGGTTAAGCACTCATCCTGGAGGAGTGTGCTCTGAGTCTCCTGGTGGCAATTGTGAGAAGGGACCTGGTGGAAATGGCAAGAATTGTTCTCTTGCTTGTCGATTAAACAAAAAGTAGTTTTTACTCCTTTTTCACATATATAATTTTTTATTTAGGGCGTGTCCTCATTTTAACAGAGTGCTGTAAGTTTAAACAAAAATGCC
>CAZOGU010000092.1:0-4357 GCA_964579625.1 uncultured Pseudobdellovibrionaceae bacterium | reverse complement strand
CTAACCAAGAGCAGATTGCCTTACAGGGATTTTGTTAAGTTGAAACTCGGGTTAAGTATGTTCAAGACGAGCGACATATTGTCCATTAACAACAAATCTTTGCACCTTAAAGTTTCCAGACCTGATGAGAAATTCCTTCCGAATGAAGTCACAGCTCTTAACGTGAGAATATCAAAGTATGACGACATGCCTGCGGAAATTCGCTTGGCGTCTGATAGAATCTATTCTTACGTTGATTCATTTCCCCAAAAGGAATTCGAGGCTGCAGTGTGGGTTGTAACAACGTCTAATGGCGCTAAGCTCGTCACTGATATCTACACTAGTTTCAGTCCCTTTTTTGTAAGTGGTGCAGACCTGTTTCTGATCCGGGAGCTGAATCGCAATAGAATCAACATAGAAGACGTCGTGGACCTACAGTTTGTGCACAACCATCCACGCAACATCCCACTGTTGTCTGCTGGAGACATATTCGCAGCGATAGATGTATCAAAAAATACTCGTTATCCGATAATGAAACTAACATCGGAGTCCGGAATTATCGCCTTGGCTCGAATCTCCGGGACGATTTACACCGGCTGGTGGTCAACTTCGTTTGGCTTAAGCATCGTAGATTAATTGCTCAAGGGGATATTTGCGGCCGATTGGACTTATGACGCACTAACGATCAGTTTGATGCATTCGCAAATTGAAATATTAAATTACGAAACGTAATCAAAATTGGAAAGTATTCAACGACTTCAAAATCATTCAAAGCTCGCCGATGAAAAATGCTAATCATTAAGAAATTACAACCGAGGGCATGCTGCAATTCACAGGCTCTTAACGGTATCGCACCAAAGGAAGTTTATGAAATTCGTTCTTTCGATTTGCACAATTCTCGCCGTTTCCATGGCTAGCGCTCAGGAAAATCGGGTCCCAAGGGTTTTCACGGGTAGCTCTCCGGAGATTTTTTATCAAAACTCTTCGCCATACAAAGACATCAACGATGCACGAGATTCTTCAGAATATTCAGAATACTTTCTTGATCAATCGCTCGTCGAACAAATTGATTCCAACGAAGGAATTTACTCTGTTCATGCACATGTTCGAAATATCGCCGAAGACGGCATGTGCAAATCCAGTGAATGCTTTAGGGTCTACATCTACTTAAACGGAAACGAAGAAACCGGAAGCCTGGTCGCGACGTTTGTGGTATCACCAGGCACCGGATCTAAAACTCCAGAAATGAAAGACAAACCACTCAGAAAATACGATCCTAAAGTTCGTTATTTAACTAAAACGGAAAAGCCAACGAAGTTTGGAGATTGGGATATGTACAGAATTTATGGATCAAAATCTTATCCTAGTTCCGTGCCGAACATGCCAAACGCTATGTTTGTCACTCCTGGAATCGCACTTCACGGCTCGTTCGATACTGTAGACGGAAATAAACGATCGCATGGTTGCGTAAGGATGTTTCCGGACGAATCGTATTGGGTACATTCTCTCGTGATCCGCTCTAACGGAGCATTCACTATGGATATCCTTCATACGCAATAGACTCAAATATAAAACCGACACTCTTAGTTCTCGTTCTAACTACGAGTCGTTCTACTTGATTGCTCTAAAAATCCCGATTTTCTGACAACAGAATTTCCCCAACGTCTTCGATGACAAAATCGTAATTATTTTGTCATCGTTCAGTAATGTTAATTATCTAAACTGTCGACTCACTAAACGCTTTTTTAACGTTAAACGCATTGCTGAAAGGTGCCTGGTATCCACAATAACGCCTTTTGGCGCTCGAAACTGGCGCCATACAAGATAAAATCCAACGCCTTTGCGAGTTGGCAAGTACTCACAACGCTAGTGCCAATCATGCTAGCTTGGTCGTTTTATTTCCTGTTTTTGGAGCAAGCAATAATCTTGTTTGTACCATTCTGTATAATTTTGGTTCTCTTTATCATGCGTAGTTTCGTTTTAATGCACGATTGCGGTCATTACTCCCTGTTCAGCTCTAAGCACGGCAATCAACTTGCGGGTTTCATACTCGGAGTTATCACAGGCATGCCTCAAATGGTATGGGCTAAAAACCATAATTATCATCACAAAACGAATGGCGACTGGATCAGGTATGGTGGAGTCTTCAACATTCTACCCGTCGATCGTTACAATCTACTTTCCGCCAAGAAAAAGGAGCGTTATTGGCGATTACGACAACCACTCATCCTAATCCCCGCTGGTTTTTTTTACGTTCTATTCAATCCTCGGTTTAATTGGATAATTGGGACGGTGATATTGGGCTATCAGACAATACAGCAGTTAGTTTTTCTGAATTTTAGTAAAGCAAAATCAATCGTAGAAAACTGCAAGAGCCGCTACTGGAAAACACCGAAAGATTTTCGTCACATGACTTATAATAATTTGGCTCTGCTTTGTATATGGTACCTAGCCAGCGAATCCATTGGCCCCGCCAAATTTTTTCCCCTTTATATAACTTCGACTGCCATAGCAGGCTCTCTCGGAATACTGCTGTTCACTATTCAACATAATTTTGAAGGCTCCTACGCATCGGACACTCACAGGGTAGATCATCATCGTGCAGCTATCGAGGGAACTAGTATGATAATGTTACCGAAAGTTTTAAATTGGTTTACCGCAGACATTGCATACCATCACCTTCATCACCTCTCGCCTTCTATACCAAACTACAATCTTGCGAGATGCCATCGGGACAATGAGCATCTCTTTAGTAGGGTCAAACGTGTGCGACTTCGGGAAGTTCTATCAACATTCGACTACCAGCTTTGGGACAAAGACAAAGAAATGGTTGTTTCGAAACTCGCTCTTAGCGATTTTCCGATTTATAACGATAATTCCTTTAAATAATTTATGCCTTTATGCTGGAGGGACGTATGACGACGCCACAAATAACGAGAGTATTAATTTTAGGCGCTGGTACAGGAGGAATAGCAGTGGCTGCGCGCCTACGCAGAACTATCCCTGCGAAAGAAATTACTTTGGTTGATCCGGCTGAATTTCATTATTACCAACCTATGTGGACTCTAGTTGGCGCAGGGGTAACAGATGTTAGCGCGACCAGGAAACCTCTTCCATCCGTAGTGCCTCCTGGAGTACGTCTCATTCGCGATTCGATAAAAGAAATTAATCCAAGGACCAAGGTTGTCGTGTGCTCCTCTGGTTTGGAAATATTTTACGAGTATCTGGTTGTAGCTTCTGGACTCAAACTAGATTGGGAAAAAATATCGGGAATTGAAAATAGCCTTCGGTCTGAAAATGTAAGTACGATCTATCAACCCGAACAAGCAGAGAAAACATTTAAATTATTGGATCAGTTCAAAGGTGGCCATGCGGTTTTCACAATGCCGCCAGTCCCAATCAAATGCGCCGGCGCTCCTCAGAAAATAATGTATTTAGCAGACGAGATTTTTCGGCGAAACGGCGTTCGCCACAAAACTAAAATTACCTTTGCAGTGTCCGGCAAGGTGATTTTTGGCGTGCCGACATTTGCTAAAGAGTTATTGGAAGTAGCTAAGAGAAAAGATATTAACCTGCTCTTCTCCCACAAATTGATGGCCGTCAACACAGATAATAATTGCGCGTCATTTGAGGTGGCATCCGATGATTCACCTATAAACGCTGACGGGTCGACTTTACAGATAGTTTCGATACCTTTCGAATACTTGCACGTCGTTCCTCCGATGAGCCCGCACGATGTTATCAAGGATTCGGGACTAGCCTGGACAACAGGTCCCCACAAAGGTTGGCTCAAGGTCGATCCTTACACTCTCCAGCATCAAGATCACTCGAATGTTTTTGGTATTGGCGATGTCACGGGAGTCGCAAATTCTAAAACAGGTGCGGCTATTAGAAAACAGGCGCCGATTGTAGCAAACAACTTGATTGCTGGCATGCAGGGAAAGGTATTGACTGAGAATTATGATGGGTACTCTTCGTGCCCGCTCGTCACTGGGTTCGGTAAAGTTATATTAGCAGAGTTCGGTTATGACGGCCAACTGATGCCAACGTTCCCACTGGATATGACCAAAGAAAGACGCTCGATGTGGATTCTGAAGCGCTACCTCTTGCCAGTCTTGTACTGGTTTGGCATTTTGAAAGGCCGGATGTAACCGGATAAACCCTCTCTACCGATCTTAAATGCATATTACGGAGTGCTATTTCGATCTAAGCTAGCTCTTGTTCGGACGACTATCAGTTTGATATAAACTGTTATCCCCGCCTGTAGAGGATATCTCAATATTTGTATTGGGTTCAGTTGATCGTTGTGCCGTATCATAGTGAGGGGCGGTTGGCTTTACAGCTGAGTTGGCCCCATCGACATTCGTAAGATTTATGT
>CAZOGU010000091.1:0-4370 GCA_964579625.1 uncultured Pseudobdellovibrionaceae bacterium | reverse complement strand
GATTCGTAGTCTGGTACTCTATCCAGCTGAGCTACGACCGCACAAAACAGATAAGGACTTGGGTGTAAGTTCTTTTAAATTCAAAATCAAGCTATCTCTGGCAAATTGTCGGAATTTCTGGCATTAAATGCTTTATGGAAACTAAAAATATTTGGCAATCCTCCCTCCTAGAATCCGCCCAACTTCTCACGCAATTTATCAAAGCCCCCGAGACCATGCCTCTGCTTGAAAAGTTAAGTGCGAGTTTGATAAAAGCTTATGAAAATCAAGGAACTGTATTTATTTGCGGAAATGGCGGAAGCCACTGTGACGCCATGCATTTTGCAGAAGAACTAACAGGTCGGTACCGCAAAGATCGTCGCCCCTTAGGAGCATTGGCCCTGGGTGATGCCAGCCACGTGACTTGCGTGAGTAACGACTACGGATTTGAGCATATTTTTTCTCGTCAACTTGAGGGTTTAGCCCGCAAGGGAGATGTTCTCATCGGGCTCTCTACGAGTGGCAATTCAAAAAATATTATCGCTGCTTTTGAAAAAGCAAAAACCCTGGGACTTTTTACAATCGCCTTGGTTGGTAAGGGCGGCGGTCCATTAAAGCCACTGGCCGACTTAGCCATCGATGTCCCTGGAACCACAAGTGATCGCATCCAAGAGATCCACATGGCCTTGTTACACACTGTCATTGAGACGATTGAGCGTCGCCTCTTCCCGGAAAACTATTGATCGACCTCGGCGCCTGTGGCAATGTTGTCGCTGGCCAAAAAAAGATTTCATCTCGGAGAAATGGGTGAGTGGCTGAAACCAGTTGTTTGCTAAACAACCGTACTGGGAAACCGGTACCGGCGGTTCGAATCCGCCTTTCTCCGCCAAATAAAAAAAGGAACTCAAAGAGTTCCTTTTTTTATTTGTTGAGCATGGTTGATTCAAACTGCAACGGCGCGGTTCGACAAAAATAGCAGGATGCTATTTTTGCGCGACCACCGGGAGCCCGAAGGGTCGAGGGCAGGAGCCCGAGACAATCCGCCTTTCTTCAGCGTCACCATGCAAACAGCTTGAAATAGAGATGTAGGGACATACTTTCCGGGATACGTTGAATTAAGGTTTGGCATGTAAATCGCTTTAACTAGTTACCTGCTCCAAGAAAACAAATGAAGGACATAAAACGAATCAAGATATCATTTTACAAAAAGCTCTTCGGAAGACGTTATTTTAAATAATGGGTAGTGATTTAAAGATGTTCAAATGACATGATGAAACTCTAAAAGTATGTCGCTGAGTTCAATTTGCCAGTGCAACAGTTGTTGATTTTAGTACCTCATAGGGTGTTTTAAATGCAAGCACCTTTCGAGGTCTGTAGTTTAGGGTTTTTTCTATCTCTTTAATTCTCGCTTCCGTCAGTAAATTTTGTTCCGTATCTCGCTTTATATACTGTCGCAAAAGTCCTATCGTATTTTCCACTGAACCTCTCTGCTGCGGTGCCTGCGGATCACAGTAGTATGTCTTTATTTCCTTCAATGGAACCTTAAACTCTGTTCCGCGATCATTGGTCATAGTGTACGCCCTGAATGAACGAAGCAGCTGGACAGTCATTCGATTCACAGTTTCTGCCTTTAGGTTTTTGACTCTTGCTATTCTTATGTACCGAGTCTTCCTCTCAATGCACACAAGCAGCGGCACTTTATTCTTCGCAAACATGATATCTCTTTCCCAATCACCAATTCGACTCCGCTTTGCCACAATCTCCGGACGATCACTAATATTAGGAACAAACTGATGAGGACTTCCTTTTCTTTGTATGTAACGACCAACACCTGCTCTCCTACATAAACGTCTTAAATGTATACGCAAATCGCTCTTATTTAACCTTACATATCGGTAAATACTTTCGTGACTAACAGACATGTTCTTCTCAACACAAAGACGTCCTGCAATCTGCTCCGCACTCCAGTCCGCCCTAAGCTTCTTATCAATAAACGTCTTCAAAACTCCTCGGAGCTTATAATTTTTACGACACTTCTTATAACGTTTTCGAGCGCTCTCGTTTGCCCTCGCATGGTCGTACGGGCCTCGAACAGGTCCATTTCTCCTGATTTCTCGGTATATTGTAGTGCGATGGAACTTCAACCGTTTCGCTATTTCAGTACAGG
The DNA here is from genome assembly GCA_964579625.1 of uncultured Pseudobdellovibrionaceae bacterium. Classification (GTDB taxonomy): domain Bacteria; phylum Bdellovibrionota; class Bdellovibrionia; order Bdellovibrionales; family JAGQZY01; genus JANPLN01. The sequence continues at coordinate 2,224 of CAZOGU010000091.1, read as the reverse complement.
TTAAATTTTCTTGCAACCATGCAGAAATCTGGCATCTATCTGCCATAGTCATTCTTCGGTAGCTTCTCACGAGGCAACTCCTTATGTGTGGTAACTGACGGAGTAGCCGAAGAATGGCTTCTTTTCAATTACCGGAGTTGCACTGGAATGTTGAATTCAGCTCCGTACCTTTTTTCACATCCGTGAAAAACAGAATTAATTAGCAAGCAAAATTTCTTACTGTTTCAGGATGTGCCATAAATAGAAATAGTGTCTCATTTTAAAAAAATCACTCAGCTTTCAGCATTTGAAGCCGAAAAGTACAAATAACAAGGGAGACTCCATGAAGTTTTTAATGATTTTTCTAGTACTTTTGTTTTCACTACCAACTCTTGCAAGAGACATATCAGTCAAAGGCTACTTTAGAAAAGATGGAACATACGTTGCTCCCCACCACCGCTCCTCTCCTGACTCCAGCGTCAACAACAATTGGTCGACCCAAGGAAACTATAACCCCTACAATGGAAAAGAAGGAACCCGTCCTAGGGAAAACGAATATGGTTCAAGCAACTTGGGTGGAAATTCTGGCTTTAAACAATTTAACGATGATAGCTACAACAGAGAAAAGCAATCAGATGGTGAAGAACAATCCGATTCCTATTAATCAGTCAGTGATACATACACTAAAACTTCAGCAGACAACCCAAACTACACGTCTAGCTGAAACTGTATTTTTTAAAATTGTATTGCAAATTAATTTCATTTAATTATTCTGTACTAACTTATAAACATGCTTAGACCTGGTGGAATTTATTTTGATCTCTTTTTTTCTTCTTTTAAATCTATTCTCTTTTGGCGAACAGAAGAATATTACCTTTAAAAATATTCCCGATTTTTTAAGAGGCGAATGGGCTATTGTTTTGGAAGCGTCTGAAGAAAAAACAGTTGAAACCGGCGGCTCTGTTTTGCTCGGAAACCAAATCGTTATTTTTTCTGATAAGAAAAAGGCTAAAACAATAGCAGACTATATAGAGTTTAATGTTAACAAAGTTATTCAATATAATATCGATGAGACCAAATCTTCCACAGGCTATATTACTTTATTCCAAATTTCCTCAGCAGAAGGTGAAATCATTGTTCGGCCACATTCCGATTTCTGGATTTTTTCAATACGCAAAAATAATAGCAAAGTTTATCAGGTTTATTCTGCAATCAATCTAGACAATCAAGCTAAGTTGAAAAAACTAAACTCTTATAACACCGCACTAGATTCTGAAAAAAAACTATTACGTATTGATTATAAAAATTATTCCAGTGGAATAGTTAACTAAATAATTGATAAGATTTTATTAAAGTTTTTTGTAGTTAAATCAAAAAAGGGGGAAATAGTGAATATTATTTTGTTTTTAATGTCTTTATCAGTTGCTACTGCCTCGTATTATGGAGAATTTGAATCTTTCTCTGAGAAGCCACGAGACATGCTTTTTATATCACCAGCGTTGCCCTCTGAATATCCAATAATCCAATCAAAAATGCTCGTGGGCCTACACACTGATGCAGACAAAAAAAAATTACAGAGCCCACCCATCACAAGAAGTTACAAAACTCGAGATTTTTTAAACTTGATGGCCTATTCGATTGACATGAAATATGAAGATTTAAAACGGGTTTTAAAAAATAGCGTATCTACACCCTATACAGATGAAATGATCAATGGCTCAATAGGCGAAAGCCTAGCATTGGGATTATTCCAATTTAATGCAGATCTTTATCTTATAAAATTTGTATTTAAGAATAATTCTTGCATTCGAGTATATTTTTTGAAACATGCCGATACTACGGGCAGATTTTCAAAGAATGTCTTAAATACGTGGAAAAAAGTAGCGTCTGATTTCTCAAATACAATCGGAAGACCACTTATGCAAATCCCACCACTTGAATTAGAAAAAACGAATACAGTTGGTTTAATTTCTTGGAATTACAAGAATACTGATCATAAAGAAAGTATCGCAGAATACTCTCTTAACTTATCTTTTTTTAATAATGTGATAGCTGGTTTCATCGAAAAAAAATAAGAGTCTTTCAAGTTTAATTTTTTTATGTACGAATATCATATTTGCTAAAATTCAATTTTTAAAAGAAAGAAGTTTCTATGGTGGCATTACTTTTTTTTATTCATTTTTCAGCTAGTTTAGGGCGTGTCCTCATTTAGTTTTGAAGTTTTAACCATATAAAAGTGCAAGCA
>CAZOGU010000090.1:0-4423 GCA_964579625.1 uncultured Pseudobdellovibrionaceae bacterium | reverse complement strand
CCTGTTGAAAATCGTAAATACTGCATAGACCATTACGGCCCAAGTTCCCCTCTAACCCTTTGATCTTGTGAAAATCGAGCTTCAAACCGGTGGCCACTAATAGGATTTCATAGAGAATTTCTGCACCAGAGTCTGTCCTCACGGTGTTCAACGCCGGGTTTATCTCCATAACGCGTTCCTGCACCCAGTCAACACCATCGGGAATAAGCGTTTTTTGCGCACGTTGAGTCTTTTCCTTCGGAACAACCCCGGCTCCTACAAGCGTCCATAATGGCTGATAGTAGTGCGTATCAGAGGGTTCCACTATAGTTACTGCTCCAGGCCCAAGTCGTTTTCGTAGGCGAGCCGCCATGGATATTCCGCCATTGCCGCCACCAATAATAAGTACTTTTGTCAGTTTTGCCATGTTGTCCCTAAATTCGGCCACAGTTTACGTTTGCGGGAAGAGCCACATCCGTATTTTTCGGAGGTGGCAGTTTCAAGTTTGTCATTATTATTACTGAACAAGAATTCCCTTCATTTGCAGAGCTATTTCTTCAATCGTTGCTGGAGGATAATTCATGGTGAAACAGTGGATTGATCCCCAACCTTGGGTGGAAATATCCCGAGAATTCATCGTAATAATTTTTAATCCCAAATTTAGATTCTTGTAGATATCGACAGCTTTCTGATCATTCTTCTCTCCGAAGATCGGGACAAAAAGCACGTTGTTGACTTGAAGGGAATTCACGTAGGTCTCATACGGCAATTCTGCTTCGGGTAAAACATACACAGTATAGCCCGCATTTTTTAATGTATCCACGTACTCTTCGGTGTCGGTAAGGACGATATCGTCGGTCATAAATTTGACCACTTCGTCAGTATGTCCAATGCCCTTGAGGTGCTTTAAGCGAATTATTTTTGTGCAACCGTATTTACTTTTGAAAATGTCGTCGGGAATGGCACCAGTATCGGAAAGACCACCCGGATATTTTTTCTTCCGGTTGACGAGAACACACTCTCCTCGGGAATTCACTGCCATGTTCCCACCTTCGTAAAAATAATTGTGAGCATCCATAGGTGCTACAAAAACTTGGCTCAAAAAAACATCTGGCTCAAAATTATAATAGTATTGAGCATCAACCATTGCAAATTTCCCATCCACCCACACTGGCACCGGAGTGTTATCTCGGGTCCAAAAATCATTGGTTCCGCTCACTGGAACCTGAAGAATTTTAAGTCTATTCTTAGGAATATATTTTGAATAAGTATTGAGTAGATCTTTTTGATAGTTTTTATTGCTCGACTGAGTGTAGATGATTAGAGTCACGCCATCCGGCAGATTCTGAGCCAACTGGATTTTCATTTCCTCGGCTAACCCGTAAAAATCATCGTCACTCGTTAAAATATATGCCGTTTTGTCCCATTCGTAAAAATGTTTTACGTTTGCGCTCCGATAACCAATTGGTCCTAACATTCTTTCTTGTTGAGCCTGCTTTTGGTTGTGAAGAGCCATTGCTTCGATCTGCTCATCTGAAGGCCCTTGAACGGGAAGCTGTTGGGCATGAGCCAAAAGGCTCAACATTGTAGAAATAAATACTAAAACGATTTGCATAAATCCCCCTTTTAAAATCTCTAACTAAGAATAGGGGTGGGCTCGCCGAGGAGCAACTGAATTTACAACGGCTCCTTTGGCACAGAGCAGAATAGTTTCTCATTTGATGAGCGCGGCACTGCTTCATCCTTGCAAATAAATTTTCTATCAAATGTCGAAGTCGATAGATCACTTTATCGTGCCCAGGGTTTTTTTGACTATGTTTCACCTCAACAATACCGAGTTCGTTCACGGCCGAGAACATTATGACCGTTCATCAAGGAATGAGTTCCGGTGAAATTTAAAATTGTTTGGAATTCCGAAAAACGTAGGACAATCGGTATGCGGTTCCGACACAGGCAAAGCCTGGACTTGTACGACCTGACGGTACGGAGAGTTTCCTTATGACAAAGCGAGTTTTAATTTTAGCGAAGAAAATGCTAATAAGTTGATTTTGAACAATTTTAATGTTGAGAAAATAAGCGGACCGAGAGCGTCGGCATTAATTTATTGTTGTAGCCAAATTCGGCCAGAATGACTTTTCCAAACCCGGTAATAAGTGGGCATGACGAGTAACCATCATAATGACCGCTGAGAGGTCGGTCGGCGATGAAGTCACAAGTATTTTTCTCAACCACCGGTGCTTGCTTGTGGTTGGCCGCGCCGGTTTTCGAATTCGGAACTCCCGTGACAACTCCAATCCCAAATACATTCCGGAAAGTTCAATGACAAGAAATCTCAAAATTCTCTCTCAGAGACGATTTCGGATTTAATAGTTGAGGGAGATTTTTGTTTGAACTCGGTCAAATTGGCGACGACTTTCTGTTCCTGAGTGTCCCAGAGCTGATACTTGAAAGTGCTCAACAGGTCCCGGCAACCAAATCTCTTAACGTCGACAAATTCAGACTCAAACGCTTTATGACAGGCCGCCAGTCTGTAGTTGGGGATCGCGACCGAAAGATGGTGAAGATGATGATAAGCAATGTCGGCCGTAAACCAATTCAGCACATTGGGAAGAACCAGCATACTGGTGCCCTCAAGTGCCGCCCGCAGGGTGTTCAACCGCTCGGTGTCTGTAGCGTAAGAGTCTTCAAAATTATGCTGAATTGTGAAGATCAAGATCCCAACGGAACCAGCCAGCGACGTTGAGGCGATGTACAACCAAAAGAACTCGCTGGTGCCAATGGCGTAGGACATGAGGACCCATATGGAGAGCAACACGATGTTGTTGTAGGTCATGTGGAGATAGTCTTTTTTTCCCTTCCAATATTTGCACTTCCACTGTTTAGCCACTTTCACAGCCTCAGAGAAATTAAAGCTTAGCAGGGGGCTGAGTATTTTTCCAACCATCATGACATTTCCGGCGATCCAATTGAATCGTGGAAAAAAGATCACATAGAAAAATCCCGCCGGAAGAAGAATCAACGGTTGCCGAAAAAGCCAATAAAGTCTTTGTTGGTTTTTCGACAACTTGACATACTCGTCGGTGGAGATGATATTAAACACCCCTTTGTAGCGGACCCAGTCCCCATTGGTGTTGTGATGGTGAGCATGATTTTTCGACCAAACAAATTGCGGCATTCCGGTAAAAACGCCCATCAAAAAACCAACAAACCGATTGGCGCGCTGGGATTCAAATAAGGAATAGTGACCGCAATCATGCATCAATACAAAAAAGCGAAGGATAAAAAGACTGATCAAGATGGAAAATGGAATGACCACGAAGATTGAAGTCGGAACTAAAAGGGCATAAGCCCCCCAAAGCAGTGCAAAGGGAATTATAGTGATCAAAACCTGGCGCGCCCCAATAGAATTTGACTTAACAGTATAAACTAATAGCTTTTGAGACCACAAATGATTCTCCATCACCAAAAGGAGAGTACCTACAAATGGCCAGGGATACTAGGAAAAAGGCATTGACCTCGAGATCAAGTTCCCATCTCGCTCCGTGACAAGGTTGATAACCGTACCCTTACGTCCGACGCACGCGGTGCGTTGTTTAAACCACTTCATTCTGAAGCAGATCCTGTAACGAAAGCCTCTAGAGATATTTTCTAGGGGCTTTTTTGTTTTTTTAAGCACGTCGAGCGAATACAAGTCGGTGCTATTCGATCCAACACCCTTCTATATTTGATTTAAAAGCGAATATCCAAGCGCCTATGACTTTTATTGACATTTTAAAGTATAGTGTAATATAGTGTAAATAACTATGGCGACGTTTAGGTTCATTCAGTGGTTAGTAGATTGGATAGAAAATCAAACTCACTTTGCGTTTGATTGGGACTTAGGCAATAGAACCAAGAACGTTATCAAGCATGGGATTACAGTCAGTGAAGCAGAGTCCGTATTTGAGCAGATTGAAGCCATAAGAATATTGGGTGAACAGGTTAGCCCCACAACGAACGAACCAAGATATGGGATGCTCGGGCTAACCAGCGAACTAAAACACATTTTTCTCTGTTTTACGACTCGAGGTACAGGGATACGCATCATCCATGTGAGAAAAATGAATAAAAAGGAACGGAGGCTCTATGCGCAGTTATGTAAAGAATGAAAAAGGCTACGGAAAAGTAAAATTCAACGCCAAGGCCGTTAAAGATGCTTATTCGAAGGCAAAAACTAAGAAAAAGCATCCGACGAGCGTGAATTTACCAGAAGAGGTAATTACGGAACTTAAAGCCTTGGCTTTAAAAATGGACGTTCCGTATCAAACCCTGATGCGTAAATTCATCCTTGAGGGATTGGCAAAGCTCAAAGTAGCGTAATTGCGCTACTTTCTTCTTGGCCTCAAATCTATTTTATGGTCTGTTCCTACTGTCATAGGTGTAGGCGTTACTTTGGGATGACCTC
>CAZOGU010000089.1:0-4440 GCA_964579625.1 uncultured Pseudobdellovibrionaceae bacterium | reverse complement strand
CGATGGCCACTTTGATTTTTTTCATACACGAATCCTTTTTAAATTTTTTAAGGCTTTTTGCAGCGCCTGCTGAGGGGATGTTCCCAGCGTATTGATATGGCCCATCTTGCGGCCAGGGCGCGATTCTTCTTTTCCGTACCAGTGAAGTTGCACTTCGGGAGACAGCAGCCATTGTGGCTTGGGTGAGGCACTTCCGCCGAGCAAGTTGACCATGGCAAATCCCTTGGCGTTGGCGGGTGGAAGATCGATATTTTGATTGAGGAGGGCGCGCCAATGAAGTTCAAACTGACTGATGTTAAATGCGCTCATGGTGTAGTGAGCGGTATTGTGAACGCGTGGAGCGAGTTCGTTGACTAAAAGTCCGCTCGACGTCTCAAACAATTCGACGCCAATCACTCCAACATAATCCATTTTTTTGAGGAACTGTGAAAATTGCTTTGCAAAAGACAAAAATTTTGGATGCTGAATGGGGCCTTTGACCCAAAGGCAGCGAGAGTCTTTTTGCAAGCTTTCAACCAGCGGGTAGTGACTGATTTGGCCAGAGCGATTGCGCGCAAAAACACAGGCCAATTCACGGCGAAAGGGAATCCATTTTTCGACGATAAAGCCATGGTTTGTTGGAAACTGGTTTTTAGTAAATGCTTTAAGTTGAGCTGCATTTTTAACAATAAAGGTTCCATAACCATCATAACCAAAGCGACGTTGCTTAAACACGAGAGGAAAGAACAGTGAATGCGCAGCCAGTTCTGCCTCGTGCGGATTACTGATCACTTCCCAGGGTGCTGTAGGAATTTTGTAAATATCAAGATTCTGCTTTTGAGTCAGTCGATCTTGAAGCAGTTCCATTGTCGCTACTGACGGATAAATAGGAGTTTTGCTTTTTTGTTGGGCCTGTAAAAGCAAAGAGCCATTGAGAAATTCACTTTCAAAGGTGGCGATGTCCACCGTCTTTAAAAACTTTTCGAGATGGTTTGGATCCTTGAGCGAGCCAATGTGATGAAACATGGTCACTTGCTGTGCGGGATCGTTTAGATTTTCGGAAAAGACATAGGGTTTAAGTCCCAGCGAGTGCGCACTGAGCGCAAGCATGCGCGCCAGTTGTCCCCCACCTAAAATTCCCACTTTCAATGCCGGATTCATTTGTTTTGACACGTCGGATAGTATAGACCGATCGTATGCAAAACACAACATTTCCACTGCCAGTTCAATTTCCGGTTTGTTTGGCTCCAATGGTGGGACTGAGCCATGTGGCTTTGCGAAAAGTGATCCATGAGTATCTTCCGGCGGGTGTTGAAACCCTCTGGCCCAGCGAAATGTTAAGCAGTCGTCGACTTCCCTCAGAAACTTTATCTGAAGTGCCCGAGGCCATGCGCGATGACAATGAAAAGTTTTGGGTGCCGCAAATTCTTGGCAATGAAGAAAAGTACATAGCTCCCTCAGTCAAAAAGCTCGTGGATTATGGCGCCGATGGGATTGATATCAACATGGGGTGCCCCGTGCAAAAAGCACTTCGACACAATTACGGTGTGGCACTGATGGGCGATGTGGATTATGCCGCACGCGTGGTCGAAATGACGGTGCGAAATTCAACCGTTCCGGTCTCCGTAAAATTACGTGCAGGTTTTGAAAGCACTATGGACGGGATGGTTCCCTTTATGAAAAAACTGGAATCCGCCGGCGCAAGTTGGCTGACTCTTCATCCACGCACAGCAGAACAAAAACGACGAGGCACGGCCGATTGGACTCAGATCGCCGCGATCAAAAAGGAATTAACGATTCCTGTGATCGGAAATGGCGATGTACAAGTGGCCGACGATGTTTTTAAGATGCTCTCGGAAACCGGCTGTGATTCGGTGATGGTGGGGCGAGCCCTTACAGCGCGCCCGTGGCTGTTGTGGCAAGTGGGAGAGCGCTTTGGGTTGCCAGCGCCTATCGGAAAAACAGGACGAGCCCCATCAACGGCTGAGGATGAGGGAAGAGAGTTTTATCTATGTGCTAAAAAAATTCTCAACGAAATGCGTGAACGATTTCGTCCAGTGGTGGCTCTTAAAAAATATCAGTTTTATATTAAAACAAGTTCGGTATGGCTGGAGTATGGGCATTTTCTTTACGCCAAAATCACTAAGTGTCAGACATTTGAGGCCATCGATCAGGCTTTGGATGAGTTTTTTGCGAGCGAACAGAGAATGATTCAACGAACAGAGTGGCGAACATAAACAAATTAAAAAAGCGCTCAGAGAGCGCTTTTTTAATGAACTTTGGAATCTTGGATTATTTTGCTGTTTCGAGAGCTTGCAAAATATATCTAAGATCAGCACCGTGAAGATCAGCGCGCTCAAAGTAGATGTTTTTACGACGTTCTTCCTCACTGACAATGGCGTCTTCGCTTTGTTGATCGTAAGCCTGGAGAGCATCATCATAAGCGCTTCGTTTTTCGACGAAAGCAAACCACTGGCTAACCAATTTTTTGTCCTGAGCAGGTAACTTGCTCAAGTCAACAGTTTCACCGGCGGCACGGCTTAATCCAATATATGATAAGTGCATTGGAAGTCCATTTTCGAGTCCTGCTGGAGCTTTTGGTTCAACTGGAGCTACAAGTTGAGCAGGTGCTGTCACATCAGAAAGGGTTAAGTCTTGGAACTTAGACTCAGCAACCAGTTTTGTCTTGATTGGTAGTGGGATCTCGATTTCGCCGCGAGAAAGTTCATCGCGTGAGCGGTACGTCTTACCACCGTTAAGAATCGATTCCATGTATTCAAGAGTATCAAGTGGGTTTTGACCATTACTTACATGATCAACCATCGTGATGCTGTACTCAAGAACGATCTTTTCAAGGATGGCCTCGTTGAGTAGAGCCGAAGACTTTTCCATATCTTGAGCTAACTTTTCGAGTTCTTCTTTGATTTGAGCGTCATCAATGGAATAAGACTTCCAAAACTGATACCACTCAGCAGGTGTGACTCGAACGTTGAGTGAAAATCCATTTTGCAAACCATTCAAATGTTTTTCTGCAGCGATACGAAGCGCCGATGTTTTCATCGTTTGTTCAATAAACTCAGCATAGGTAACATCACGAGTTGTTTTTGTGCCATCTTCGTTCGTGAATGTGGCTGTAATCATGTGATTGAGTAATCCTGATTTTTTAAGCATAACCAAACAGTCTTTGTTCACAGTGGCACACTGGCTCATGTCCGCTTGTCCGTTCAGTGTGAGTTGTTCAATTTTTGTTAAATCCACTTGATCCAAATTCTTAATGTTTGCATCGACGGCGCGAATTTTATCCATCGCAAGGATTGTTTTGAATTCGCGTTTTTCTTCAGGGCTTTGGTTTGATCCTAATAGAGTCATTTTAAGAGCCGTACGAACCTCACGGATCGGACGAGCAATCACCCACAAGCTAACGCTTTCAATCCCTTCGGTCTTTTCGAGAGTTTGAAGTTTTTTATTGAGTTCATCACGAAGAGCGATAATTTCTGTCGCTGTTCCGTAGACAAGAACCGAATCGCGTACAGTTGTTGTCTCAGTTGCTTTTTCGTAAACGAAGTCTGGGTAATGAACAACTGTTTCAACAGCTTTAACAATCGCTTTTCCTTTGCTCTTTTCATTTTTCGTTTTAAGAACAAATTGAGGCTGGTAGCTCACATTATCGTTTAACGATGCTTTTTTCTGTTTTTGATTAAAGCTTTTTGCAGCAATACGGATGTCTTCGATGTTTTTAACACTACCAGATCCACGAACTGTTAAGAGAGCGTGAATTTTTTGATTTTGTTGAACACCTTCGAAGGCATCACCCATATTCTCTTTTAAAAAGAGTTCACGAGCCGCACGGAGTTGTGTGTTGAACTGAAGTGTCGATTGCTCTAAAGCACCTTCTTGATTGTCGAGAAGCGCTTTGCGCTGATCGAGAGAGCCTTTAAGAGTTTCAAGTTGAGCTTCTTGTGCAGCGATCTCAGCTTCGCGGTTGGCAAGCAATGAGCGCTCAGCTTCGGAGGCCGTTTTATCAGCAGCCAATGCATCCTGTTGTCTTTTAATACCTTGGCGAGCGGTGGCGATTTTAGCTTCTTCTGTTTTCGCAAGCTCCTGTAATTCACCAAGATTCTTTTTCGCTGCATCCATATTTGTTTGAATTAACTGAATCTGCTTATCCATATCTAAGATTTGTTGTTCACGATTTTTTCTTTGATTGTCGAATTCGAGTTTGTCTTGTTCAACAACAGATTGAAGTTTTTGAGCCTCTTCCATCAATTTATTGTACTCGCTCACTTTTTGGCTCATTTCTTTAGAAAGCAAGTTGTAGCGAGCTTTCTCTTTTTGAGCTTCAAGGTTTCGCGCTACAAAGTTATCGCGTTCCTTATTATTATTTTTTTCGCAAGCCACTGTCGTGGCAAGTGCGATACTGATTGTTAGGATCGATTTGGCAAAAAGACTCATTTTCATAAA
>CAZOGU010000088.1:0-4457 GCA_964579625.1 uncultured Pseudobdellovibrionaceae bacterium | reverse complement strand
TTATCATTTGTTTTCAATCTTTCATTGAGTCGGACTCTTTCATACCAACTCCTTGTCTATTGTTTACAGAAGTACAACCTTTGCACTTCTTACTTGCTTTTGTTACTGCAAGATCGTGACCAACATCAGAAACAATAAACAGCATCTCATTTCGATCACGGGAAAAATGTCCCGCTGTTAATGCATGAGCTCGGCGTATTTTGTATCTGGCTCAATATTCTCATCACCAGCAGCGAGGTACTCTAATTTTAATTTTAAAAAGTGACTTCCAAGAAGAATTCGTTCATTCGAAGTTGAATTCCTTTTTACATCAGGAAGAAGTCCCTTCTCTTCTTCCTTAAGATGATGCTCGACAAGTTCTGCGAAAACTTTAATACGAGCGCTGAGTAGATCCTCATCATCTGTACGTTTTGCTTCTTCAACAAGTTGTTCAGCAAGAATATGTTCCACTTCGCCCTCGAATCCACCTTCTCTCAGTTTTTTATTTTTTTTCATAAAAGTGTAGAGAATTTCTCCTTCCGGCTTAGCGTGTGCGATGAGAATCGGTATAAATTCACGAAAAGCGGTGACTCTTTCAACCATATCTTTTTCGGAGTCCTTCATCACCTCGATCAGTTCCTTTAAAGGTTTATGGTCTTCGATAATTAATTCCACAATATCTGTACTCTTCAGCACTTTTTGCCTCCTTTTTTACGCAGTTTACAATCTGTAGCGGAGCAAAATAGATGCCACGAATGCAGAGGCGTCAGAATCTATTGATTTAAATTCGTGGAATTTTTCCACGTTCTCAGATGAGAAACAGAACTCATTACAATTTGTGAGACCACTCTCGAGCCCACGACCACCATTTGTTGCAGTCCGTCTGCGGATCTGTAACATTCACTGGAGCGTGGAACTCAATCTTTGCTCTTAAATTTCGAAGACCCATCAGTTTAAAAATATGCACAGGAAAAAAATCGTCATCAATATAGGCCACGCGACGAAGCGGCTTGTAGGAAATACGAAACGGCTGGATTTGCACTTGATTTTGTTTTGCAATCTCGAATGCACCACGGCGCCATGCCTTTTTTTCATCGATGCAGGTTGTTCCAGAGGGAAAAATCGCGATGCGCTGTTTACGATTCAATCCCTCTTCAATAGCCACTCGTGCTGCTTTTCGGGAGTCTGTGTTTTCTCTCTTCACAAGAATCGTTTGCGTCGCACGAGCAGCGTTTCCAAAAATAGGCCAATAAGAAATTTCTTTTTTTGCAACAAAGGAAATAGAAGGAACGGTTTCCATTAATAAAACAATATCCACATAGCTGATATGGTTCCCAACAAAAAGCATGGGCTTTAACTGAGAAACCTGCCCAATCACTTCCAAAGAAATATTGAATTTTCGAATTGTGTCATGAGCCCATTGTAGCTGAAGATCTTCGACCGACGATCTCGGTAGATAGCTTTTGGCAATGGACAAACCTGTTTGTGCTAAAAAATCAGCGGTCAGTGCAAGAGACATACAAGTGCCCCCAATCTTCGCAATTCTCTCAAAGAACCTCACAACGGTCACATCAAGATTGCGTTAGCGACACTAACTAAAAATAAACACAAATGGAAGATATTTTCGCTTAGCATAATTGATATGAGGAGGTGAACGTATGTTGAAACTCATGACGCAAATCAAAGAAAGCACTCAAATCAAATGGCATCGACTTGGTAAGTTTAAACCGACTATCCAAATGCAGATAGAGCTTGGGCCTTACGTGATAAAGACTGCGGACTCTGTGGAGGAACTGCTTAAGGCTTTTCGTCTTCGCCACGAAGTCTTCCACCGTGAGTTTCGTGAAGTCCTACGAAGTGGGCTTGATGTGGATCAGTTTGATCGCAGCTTTGATCATCTTCTGATTGTTCACACTCCTTCGCAAAAATTAGTGGGAACCTATCGACTTCGAGCCACAACGGACGCCACGAAGGCCTATACCGCCCAAGAGTTTACAATGTCCAACTTAGCTGGTTTTCAAGCACCCTACTTGGAACTTGGACGCGCCTGTATTCAGGCGGAACATCGCAAAGGTGCTGTGATGTCTCTCCTTTTTCGCGGCATCGCTGAATATATGAATCGCTCCGGCGCCAAAACACTTTTTGGTTGTTCCAGCGTAAAAATCGAAGAGCCGCGAACGGCCGCTTTGCTTTTTCAGTATTTAGTCCAAAACAATCATGTTTGGAAAACCGCCGTGCAACCAACTCCCGATTACAAAATGACAGATTTTAATCTGTGGTCTTTAAAATGGAGTGAGCCATTAGATCAAGGAGCCATCGCAGAGGCGGAGTCTCTTCTTCCCCCTCTTGTAAAAATGTATTTAAAAATGGGAGCTAAAATCGCCTGCGAACCAGCGTTTGATCGCGAATTCAATTGCATTGATCTTTTGACAGTGCTGCGGACCGAGCAATTGGAAGAAACTTTGGCGAGGAAGTATCAGGTGGCGAAGGATTGAATGGCGAGATTCCTCGCTTTGCTCAGAATGACGAGAGGCTGTTTAGAAGGACGAGAAATTATTTTTTCTTAACGAGGACTGATGAGAGTTCTTCGAGAAGAAATTGAAATCGTGAGTTGAGGTCTTGCAGCTGATCGATGTTAAAACGCAAGTGTTCAAGAACATCGACTTCCGAAGAGGGAGCTGATGTTGTCTCGACAGTTTCATGAGTCTCGCGCCAAACTGTGTAAGGTGATTCTCCCGCTGTGAAGAGCGTTTTTTTGAGGTCACCAAAGTTGTTGTTCGCTCGCGTAGTCAGGCTCATGTTTTCCTTTCGACACAATCTAGTAAAGTTTATGTCAGTATTCGGTTCAACTTAAATTCCCTTAAAAAGCACCTTTTTGCCGTAAATTGTAACCCGCTCAGTACTCGCATTTCATTGCGTCAATCTCAAGATCGCCGATATTGCGTCTCTCGACATTATTAGCGCTTAATCTCTCCGCCATCGCCGTGTAATCCGACGATTCGATGTGTAAAAGACCAAGCACATGACCTAACTCATGCACATAAAGGGCCACCAGATCGTATTTACCGGGCTCCCCCTCATCACTGACTGAATAGGGTTTGGTTCCGTTAATCCTCATATCTGCCTCAAAGATTCGATCATCGATCCAATTGATTTCGGTTTCGGCCTGCTCTGTTCCCTTGCCAGGCCACCCATCGACAAAGCTCACCACGTTTCGACCGTCCTGCTTAAATCCCGTGGCACCGCTCACGGAGCCTCCGTATTTAAAAAAGTTGCCACGGTTAAAGCCTTTGGTTTTCATGGTTTCGTTCCAAATGGACATTGCTTTTTCGAGAGCAAGTTTTTGCTCGTCATCCACAGAGCTATCGGCATACATCACCACCGGGGTCTTCCAAGCCCACGACACTCGTTGCAAATAGCTGTTCTGTTGAAAGTGACAAGACTCTTCTGGGGAGGGTGTTTTCACTCCACACGAAGGCAAAAGAAGCATCATTATAAGTCCCAACAAGAGGGTACGGTACGTTTTCATACTTAACTCCTTACGCAAGAGTTAGACCGCTGAATTCTTACGCAAGTTATTGAATTGCTTAATAAAGAGAATCGTCATTTTTAAAGACACATGTTTAGCTTCGTACTCGTCTCATTCTGAGACAGCACCAAAGTGGTGAAAGTTATAGCCTAAGTAGTTGAATTTTAATGACTTATTTTGTTGTCTCTTTTTTAGACAGTGTCAACACCGCAAAACGACAAAATGAGGCTCTTCTTTCTCTTTGCCGAGCGCCATTTCCTTTGCTTACACTGAATCATGCACTCTGTATTAGTCGTCGAAGATGACAAAACTATTTCCAACCATCTCAAAAATTTGCTGAGTAAGGAGTCGTGCTCCACCACTCAGATTGGTGATACCGCCAGCTTTTTAGAATTCGTTGGCAAAAAAAATCAATACGATGCAATCCTGCTGGATCGATTGATTGGCCATCTTGATACCAAACAATTTTTAAAACAGATTAAAAATAATAACCCGCAATCCAGTCTTTTGATTATTTCGGCAATCAACACGCCCGCCGAGCGAGCAGAGCTGATTAACCTTGGCGCCGATGACTATATTGGAAAGCCCTTTGTGGATTTGGAACTCTTGGCCCGTGTTCGCTCGCTCCTGCGCCGAGGCGCCACGCAGAGGCCCATGTACCGCCAACTCCATTCCGCTGTTTTGGATTTGGAAAAACGTCTATTGATGATGGGTGAAAAATCAGAAATGCTTCCCAGCAAAGAATTCTTATTGCTAAAGGTCCTTTCGGACGACATTGGGAAAGTTTATGAAAAAAACTTTTTACTCGAAGCCGTTTGGGGTTTTGACAGCGAAGTGGAGAGCAATGTGCTCGAAGTGACGATTGGCAATCTTCGCAAAAAAATAAATCACCTGCAAGCCGACTTCGAAATCAAAAATATGAGAAACTCTGGGTACTGGATTGAGATTT
>CAZOGU010000087.1:0-4472 GCA_964579625.1 uncultured Pseudobdellovibrionaceae bacterium | reverse complement strand
CCCGGTTACCGGCATACCGACGTTTGTTGTGTATTTTCAAACCGGCGCGTCCAGACATGGTTAAAGTGGCTGGTAAAGCCCAAAAGAAGGGTATTTTCAGCTATAAAGCGTATACGGAGATGCTCACGAAATAAGGCTTGCATTTTAGTATCCAATTGGATACTATTAGGAGGTGAATATGGGGCCCAAAAGATTAATCAACTATGAAACTCAGAGCGGCAAATGTCCCATAGAGGATTGGCTTGATAATTTAGACAGCGCTGTCGCAGCGAGAATTTATGCTCGACTCAAAAGAGTGGCTTTGGGAAATACAGGCGATGCCAAGGCTGTTGGTGATGGAGTCAGTGAGCTACGCATGGCCTTTGGAAGCGGATACAGGGTTTATTTTGCTCAACATGGAGACGAGATTGTCGTTTTGCTTTGTGGTGGTGATAAAGGGACGCAAAGAGGCGATATAGCAAAAGCTAAAAGTTATTGGCTTGATTTTAAAAGGAGAAACGATGATTAAAGCAGGTCGTGATCACGAAAAAAGTTTGATTGAATGGCTAAAAAAGAGTGTTAAAAACCAACGTGAATATTTAAAAGCGTCTATAGAGGAAAATTCTGACATGCCAGAGGCAATTCTCGCAGCCATCCGTGAAATTGCTGAAGCTCGGGGTTATGAAAGTCTTGCGAAAGATGCAGGGCTCAGCAAAAAAGCTCTCTATAAAATCCTCTCACAAGAAAAAGATGCAAAGCCAAGATTTGAAACTATCTCTCAACTTGTTTGTGCTCTTGGTTTAAGATTTACTCTTGAACCTATTCGTAAAATTAGAGCGAGTTAAGATTCATTGAATCTCACTGCCTGAGTGTTTTGTTCGGGCAGTGACTAGTTTAGTAGGGATTTAGAGCCACTAAATCTTTGAGTAAGTCCACTCAGTGGAAGTTTCTGTTGGCTGCTCTTTTTTATCTGGAAATGTTTTTCGAGGGAATCCTCCAAAGGAAAGAAAACCGTCTTTTAGCTGAAAGATATCAAATGAGAGCTGCTCAGCCTTTGGCATCTCATAAGGATTACAGAACTTACCACAAACTTCACGAGTTTGGCCGAGAACCCAGTCTGAAATTCCACAAACCGAGTTTTTGTTATAATGATTTACTACTACTTGTGATTTTAATATCATTTTCACAGATTCAGGAGTGTGATGAAAATCTAATTTTGTTGTCATATTCAGTATGGTTCTACAAAGTTGCTCTACTGTCTAGAAAAGGAACCATTCGCTGACAGGTTGCGTATATTTGAATATAGACTAAGAGATCAAGTTTTTCCTTCAAATACTGGTTTTCGCTAGATTTAACCGATTATTTTGGGTCCCCCTTTTGGTTATCCAAAAATCATATGGCGGGTCTAAAAGCTCGTTTTTATGCTCAGACAAACCAGCCTAAAGCTGCAAGGTGGCCTATCGAATAGAACTCAATAGAATCTAGGATACGGCTCTGGTCAGAATCTTTGGGTTTTGAGTCGCCTGACAAACTGCTTCAATCACAAATTGTCTATTCAGTGCAAGCACCGACAGCTATAGTTCTTTGATTATCGAGGGGGATACATGAAAATAATTTTCATTTCTATAATTACGTTAGCTTCAATAGCCTCAATGGCTTACGAGTCTCTTCCGCGAGCTTGTGACACAGGTTATTCTTATAAAACCCCGCAAAATGATCTTGATGATGCAATCAGATCTCACGATATAATAAAAGTCCAAGCGGCACTTCAGAATCCTAAAGTAAAAATTAATTATGATTATTATAAAGATTATGAGTCGGATTGCGCACCACCGATCTTTGTCGCAATCGAGGAAGACCAGCCCGATATCTTCAATTTGCTTGTTCAAAATGGTGCGGACATAAATAGCGTAATGCACATACTAGATAACAAAGCGATATATCGAACGCCACTTATGTGGGCGGCAATTAAAGGTAAGACAGGAATTGCAAAAGAAATTTTAAACTACCCTCAGGTTCGTATTAATTCATTTGATTATAACCAGCGCGGAGAAACAGCACTCTTTCTAGCAATCAAAAACACAAATTACGAAATTGCCAGTCTGATTGCAAATCGGCCGGAAGTCGATGTGAACATCACGGCTTCTTGGTATTGGAATAGGACTCCATTATTGATGTTAATAGGAAATGCATTCTGCAAGTCATCAAAAAAACCGTGCCCCAATCCAAAAATAGATTATAATTTGGTCGCGATATTGTCGCAAAAAAGCGGATTATTTATTAACTCCGATATACCAAATAGTCGCCCCATACGCGATGCAGTCTATTCGAAAAATGATATAGTTGTGGATGCACTTTTAACTTCGAAGGAAATAGACTTATTCAATGCGGGAAAAAGTGGTAGCTCCGGACTGGATGAAGCTATTTGGGTTGATAATGCCTTTGCTGTTAAAAAAATCATTTCCCGACCAGAGCTGCCGCTAGGCCTCATCGAAAAATATGTGACGAGCAGCCCTAAAGTTAGCGGCTTGCATGAAAATATGATTTCCCCTGCATTTGCTGCTCTATTTGAAAGCCCTGCTCTTGATCCTAATGCAATCGATGCAAACGGAAAGTCACTATTAGAAAGATATGCAGGCCAGCCAGAGTATGTTTTCCCAATATTAAAGAATCCTAAAGTTGACGTTAACATTAATAATGGTGGACCTCTACGCGCCGCTAGGTGGGCCCTTCAAACCTGTAAGTCTGATGATAGATGCAAAACCATTGGATTATATTTATCGGAGCTTAAAAAGCTGGGTGCCAACTAACCACTTCATTCTAGATAAAAACATGAAACAAAATCCTCGGCAGATATTGGCGAGGGTTTTTTGTTTTGAAGTGCCGCAGTCTGAAAAGTTAAAAGTCGAATAGTTTTGACAACGCAAGCAAACTTCTATTCGACTTTTAAAAAAATCTATCAAAAATAATTTTTAATTTCGATGAGTTAAGAAAAAGCGGGACAACTGTCCCGCTTTTTATATCTTTTCCTCGAATATATTTGTTTTCAACTAAAGCTGTCCCGCTCAAAGGGACAAACGCCATATTTTTAAAATCAATTTTTTAAAATTCATTAATAATTTCAATCAAAACGATTTTGGTACGGTCCTCGCAATAGATAATTGTGAGAGGAGAAATAAAAACTCTTCTTGTAACAACAATTATCAGCATGAGGGGAGGAAAAATCATGTCGAAAGAAAAATTTGAAGTGCCAGAGAGCGTTTCAACCTTAGTGGTAATCTTTGCGTTTTTCGCAGGGATTTATGGAGTTTTTGACCAATATGGAAACAAGATAAAGTATTTTTTGTTTTGCGTTTTCATTTTTTTTGGTCAAGCTGGCCTTAGTTTTATTGGCAGGGTGGGTGATATATAAGTGCATCGTCTATTTATGGAAAAAGTGGTTAGAATCGAGGAAAAAATATCAAATGATTGTAGCAACAGCAGAAGAAACCAGTGTGTTGCTTGCCAATTTTCAAGTAAAGACAGAAGAACGTCTCAAATCACTTTTAAACCATTCACGAACTCATAATTATGAAATTATGCAGCTGGAAAAACAGGTAGCAGCCCTTAGAGATTGGACAGGTCTCGCGCAAAAAGAAGAACAAGACCGATTGGAAGAAGTAGCACGAAAAAAGTTAGAACAAGCATTAAATGAGTCTAGTGGTGGGTCGTAGTTTATGAGGAAGACTCAAAATATTTTTATAACAGAAAGAGATCGAAAACTGTTTTTAAAAATTCAAAGTTGTGGGTTTTTATCAACTCGTCAGATTAAAAAAATGATTTACCCAGAAACAAACAGAAGAACCATGCTGAGTCGACTTCGGAGGCTCCACAGGACGGATTATCTGCGCTATGTGACAGGTAACTTTGGTGAGTTCTCTTGGTATTTGACAGCAAAAGCGGCCATGGTTTTTGGTGATACACCAACAGTAAAAAGTATTAATCGAAACAAACTCACTCATGATCTTTTAGTCAATGAGGTGAGATTTTTTATTGAAGATTTGGGATATGGAACAAACTGGATTTCAGCACACATAGTGATGAAAAATGAAGAGAAAAAGAAACCTTATGAACGCTATCTGGACTACGAAAAAGTGCCGGATTGGTTCTGTATATTGGACATGCATCATGGTAAAAAAGGTGTCTCTATTGAGGTCGAACTTCATTATAAAGGCGCCAGTAAAATGGTCGATCTTTTTAATGCTTATGCAAGTTTAAAAAACATCGACTACTGCTGGTACTTTGTGAGAAGCGAAGAATTTGGCCGTCGACTGATGCGAGATTTTAAGCTCGCTGCTGGACAAAAAAATCCAGAATGGCTTTGGTTTAGCGTTATTGATGACATAAAAAAAGACAAAGAAAACATGAAAATTTACTTTAGTGATAAGACACATCTACTAAAAAACATCTTTGTAAAACAACAAGAAAAAAAGAAACTCACTTACCAAGATTTT
>CAZOGU010000086.1:0-4775 GCA_964579625.1 uncultured Pseudobdellovibrionaceae bacterium | reverse complement strand
CGAGCGGTCGCTAAGAGCCTCGTCGCCAGTCGTGATATTTTTTTAGCCATTTAAAGATAGAGGGAGATGTGTTCTCCCGCTTCCAAACACCGGCAGCGTATTTGTTGGCTTCGGCAAGCGTGGGGTAGATGTGAATGATGCCCAGGATTTTATTAAGCCCGATTCCATACTTCATCGCAGTCACGTACTCGGCAATAATATCTCCCGCGTGATTGCCAACAATTGTCACGCCAAGAATATGATCAGATTGAGGTCTCGTCAGAACTTTTACAAAACCATGAGCTTCACCGTCCGTGATTGCGCGATCGAGGTCATCAATTCCATATTTTGTAACTGCATAAGGAATGTTTTTTTCTTTAGCTTCGTTCTCGCTCAGTCCCACCCTTGCCACTTCGGGATCGGTGAAAGTACACCAAGGAATCACTCTGTAATCAACTTTGAATTTTTTAAACGGACTAAAGAGCGCGTTCACTGCCACATACCAAGCTTGGTGACTTGCGGTGTGAGTAAACTGAAAGGGACCGGTGACATCACCGCAGGTGTAAATGTTAGGATAGTTTGTTGTTTGCATAAACTCGTTTGCCGCAATGGTTCCTTTGGAGCTCACTTCGACGTTTAATTCCTCAAGACCAAAACCCGTCACATTGGCGCGACGGCCAAGGGCCACAAGAATTTTATCGAATTCGATTTCAATCCGTTGGCCGCTTTTATCGCAAACGAGAAAATGTTTCCCTTCCTTCTGAAGAACCTCAACGGCTTTATGAGACGTGCAAACCTGAATGCCTTCGTTCTTAAAACGAGTGTGAATAGTGTCAGAAACATCCGTGTCTTCGCGGACCAATAAGCGCTCGCCCATCTCGATAATAAAAACCTGAGAACCAAACCGTGCAAAACTCTGTGCAAGTTCGCAACCGATGGGGCCGCCGCCAAGGACCACAAGCTTTTGTGGCAGCTCTTTAAGGGACCAAATATTATCGCTCGTTAGATAGTCCACTTTGTCCAAGCCCTTTAAGGGCGGGATAAAAGGCCGTGCACCAGTGGCAACGACAATATTTTTCGTTGTTAAAATTTTGTCATTCACAAGGATTTCATAGGGAGAAAGAATTTTTGCCGAGCCACTGATACAATCGACACCCAACTTCGTATAGCGCTCCACGGAGTCATGGGGTTCAATCTCCTGAATCACAGATTGAATGCGAGCCATCACTTTTGAAAGCTGAAGGGGAGATGACGAAGCCTCTACGCCAAATTCCTGCGCGCGCCTGATGTCATTATATACTTTGGCCGATCGAATTAACGCTTTGCTTGGCACGCAGCCTGTGTTTAAGCAATCGCCGCCCATTTTATGTTTTTCAATTAAAGCCACTTTGGCTTTCACGGCCGAAGCGATATAGGCCGACACAAGCCCGGCCGATCCCGCACCAATCACGATCATGTTGTAATCAAACTTTTTGGGCTTTGGATATTTTTTAAGATTCTTTCGCGATTTAAATGAACTTATTAGAAATTTTGCAAATAGAGGAAAGAGTCCGAGTGCCAAAAACGAAAGAAGCATTTTAAAAGAAAGAATATCTTGAGGTGATTCCAGTTGAGAGAGTTGGGTCCCAGCATTTACATAAACCACGGTGCCCGCAAGCATGCCGATCTGGCTGACGAAAAAAAAGGTGAGGGTCGTTATTTGCGTAAGCCCCATTAAGATATTGACCAAAAAAAACGGAACCGCAGGAATCAGTCGTAAGGTAAATAAGTAGAGAGCGCCGTCTTTTTTGATGCCGTCATTGATCGATGTCAGCTTGTCAGAAAACTTCTTTTCAAAAAATTCTTTTAGCAGAAAGCGAGACGCCAAAAACGCCAGGGTTGCACCGATGGTGCTAGCAAAGGAAACAATCAAAGTACCATACGTCAGTCCAAAAATTGCACCTGCCGCCAGTGTAAGAATGGCCGCGCCAGGAATCGAGAGGGCCGTAACGAGAATATAAAGACCGGCAAAACAAGCAGCCACAAAGAGCGGGGCATTTTCGAATTGTGTTTGCAGGCTGAGTTGATTCTCTTTCAGTTCCTGAAAGCTTAAATACTGACCGCCATCCAAGTAGAAATAGAGAAAGATGGGGGGTAAGATGCAAAGGAGGAGTAATGCTTTAGATATTATTTTATGAGACATGTTTTCCTATCGTAACGGACAATGCGTGGGATCTGGAGTAAAATTAGAGTTCTTCTCCAGTATTCTGAATACTGTGGCCTGTATTCTGAATGCGGAATTTTAGGAGAAAATGGGGTGAATGTAGCAACATAAGTGTTTCTGCATATTTAAGCGGTATCCAGAAAAAATCTGGAACCGCAACCGCATTCATACTTGTTCTAATCAAAATTGTCTTCTTCATAAGCTAAATCGTTTTTTCCGCTATTTGCAAGCAATTTAAATATACGCCCTGGACGCTCTTTGCGTTCAAATTGAAGAGTGTCAGTAGCACCTTCAATTTCTACTCCAGAACGACGCAAATAAATCTGCATGGTCTCCAAATCTGCCCATCCTCCCATGATAAGAACCTTCGTTTGAGCAACACCATTTCTTAATAATTGGGTTGCCCAGCAAGCTCTCAATGTGTGAAAGCAGATGGAATTGATGCCGATGTCCTCACAAAACTGACGAAGTGTTTTTGCCGCACTTCCTTGTCGCCAAGCTCGAAGTTTTGGGAGAATGTAATCATCTTTTTGCATCTCCTTAACGCCAAGTTCTGTGAGAAAACTCATCAATTCATCGTTTATGGGTACCTGCCGCCATTCGCAGTCTTTAAGTTGCTCTTCCTTTTTATTACCAAAGTTAAACTTTGTGTCGAGGATAATGCGTTTTTCTTCAAACTCAATATCCTTCGCTTTTAAAGCATAAGCTTCGCCACTTCGTAAGCCCGTGTATAAGACGAGTTTCCAAATTGGATACCATTCATGGTTACGTTTTTTTGCTTCATCGAGAAGTTTGCAGATTTCCGTATAGTTTAAAATCTCAGGTCGTCGTGCATTTTTTCTCGAAATCGTGCACCCGTAGGTGGGTGACACAGTTACATTTGGGATAAGTCTTTTTTTAATTCCCCATTTGTAACAAGCATTAACGGCAGTCTTTACATTGTAAATGGTGCCGAGTGAGTAACCAATTTTTTTCATCTGCATGATGAGAATTTCAAAGTCCACCGATGTGATCTCAGAGGCGGGTCGATTAAACCAACCATCTGTATGATCTAAAAGCGTTCTTAAATACCCATCAGCAGTTCTAGGGTGGAGTCCAATAAAATAAAGCAATTCACGGTCGCAAAGCACCTCATTTTCCCAACGGTCAATGAGATGTTTCCAGTTCATGCCAGCGCCTTCCTGCTTAGATACCGCCAGTTCCACTTCAGCATAGAGTCTTAACTCCATTTTACGAAGTTTCCTCATGGCATCCTCTGGAATAGCAATGGCTGCTTGCTCTGCTGTGACCCCCTCTAAAACTCCTTTAAGTCGTTTTGAGGAGCGTACACCTTTAATCACGCATGACTTTTTTTCTGCTACAACTTGATAAAATACCTTATCGTTTTCGATCCATGTTTTTATTGACATAATTATCCTCCGGGTTGTGGAGAAAGTTGAATCAATTGGTCCAGCTGCAAACGATCTATCAATATGCGTCCAACGAACTTTTTAGCTGATAGCTGCTTACGATAAATCATATTGCGAATTGCACCTTCAGACGGAACCCCATCTTTACGTCGAAATTTGCCAAGGTAGGTTGCAGCTTGTTTAGTTGTTAGCCACCGAGGCCATTTTGACGGTAATTGTGAGGTAACGAAAGGCATTTCCTCAATCAAAGGCTCCTGCCTCTTTGGTGAAGAGTAGGGTTGCCTTTTCATACAAAAACCACCGAGTATTTTTGATCCCGAATATTCGCCAAAATTTCAAAGAGCCATAAACCATTTTTTAAATGATTTTCTTTTCTCGGTATAAACATATTTCATACTCCTATCTATTTCTAGTGAAAAATATAAAAAGCAATGCGACAAATTTTCTGAAATTGAGATCATAAGATTTCTAATTATTCAGTTTAAATATACTGAAGAATAGTTTTGATGAGTGCGCCTGAATATAACTTTGTTTACCTACTAAGACCAAACGTAAACATGGAATCTAGTATTTTCATGTTTTTATCAAATTCACTTATAACGTCCTCAAATTTTGTTTCATCTGGGAGGTGGCGGCGGACACGGCTCCAGCTATTTTCCAATTTTTTCTTACTAACGTTGTCAAAAAAAGAAGAAAAGTTTTTTGGAACTTCAGTCTCTCTGGCTTTAAAAACCACATCAATTCTTTTTTTAAGACGAGCTGGGTTCACTTTTTGTTTTAAAAGAAGATTGATGTCATACAAATCTTTTGAGCGAGTAGAGTCTTCACCGCGATCAACTAGCGCATGAAGTTTTTCAGATAAAATTTGTTCAATTGAATAAACATTACAAGCAATCTTTCCGTTATCAAAAGTGAGCTTTACGTTTTTCTTCACAAAGCTGTCACTCACTTCAGATACGGTAAAATCTAACTGAATAGCTTGGATGTTTGATTTGTTGAAATAAAATTCAGTCGAATATCGTAGGCCAGAATATTCTTTATGGTCAGTAATTTTAGACCATTTTCCAGAGCTAAAAGAAAAACCATCTTCAAGATCAACTGACATTGCCTCTTCCACTGATTCCATAAGCTTTGGACTGCGGGCACTTGACTGGATGGTTACTGCCTAAAGTGTAAAGGTCGGC
>CAZOGU010000085.1:0-4829 GCA_964579625.1 uncultured Pseudobdellovibrionaceae bacterium | reverse complement strand
CAGCTTTCTGAGGGGCTATTACTGGCACTCGTAAGGGTCTGTGCCGTCAAAGCCAAGCTTTGTAATGGTGCCCGACTGATCCTTGAGTTCGAGGTAAGCAAAAGAATCCAAAAGGTCTGTTGGCAAACCGGCGCGAAGGGCTTCGAGATTCGATGTATCTACGCCCATAAAAAGAGACAATAGATCTAAAAGATCCAAGCCCTCTTGGCTGAGTTCCGTAGGCGCAACCCAATCTGTGACAAAAATATTTTTATCCACAGTCGATGTTGTGGCCTTGATTAAATAGAGCGGCACTTCGTTTTTTAGAACTTTGATTTTAAGTCCTACAACCGGATGTTCTGGGGCTTTTTTAAGTCCTGGAACGCTAGTCACTATATTGCCATTGAGATCGCAGGTAAAATTATACTCGTCCACGGCGTGGGCGTTTACTGCAAAACAAACAATCATTGTTATTAGATATTTCATAAGTCTCCCTCCCTGAAGGCGTATTGCCTTTAATGGTTCTTATAAAAATACCCGAGTGCTTAATGAATGCCACACTTACGTGTCGCATTATGGTGGAAAACCCTCAGAATGAACTTGATAGGAGCGTACCTACGATTTGACAGCACTAGTTAAGAATCTTGCGAAGGCTCTCAATAAAATCGTCGCGTTGTTGGCGGTCGGTAAATCCGGCCGGGGGCATTTGCTCTCGCAATGGTGCGTGATCACTGGTGCGAAATAAAATTTCGTCAAAAAGAGTGCCTCGTTTATATTTGTTCTGGCCGAGCAATGGCTTGAGTTGATCTAAATTATCAAATGGAATTGAGGGTGCTTGGCCGCCGTCTTCGTACTGCACGTGGCAACCAATGCACCGTTGAATCAAGGGCCGCGACGGCTGAAGCTTTAACTGCGAAAGAGAATCAAAGGTTTTATCCAGCTCACCACTCTTTTTTAAGTCTTCCATAGAATTTTCGCTGGCGAGCTTAAGCTCCTGGCAATTCATTTTTAAAGCGGGATCACCTTGATAAACAATTTCCATCGCATCCCGAAAGTGAGCACGCGAATCATGGGGAGACGTAAAACGATCCTCCGCCGCAAAACGACCTTCTGTTCTAAAATCCATGGACCAATCATCTGTTTGAATCCCTAAAGGAAGGAGTAAAATATCAAATCCCGCTGCCAAGCCAAAATTCCAACCATAGGAATCTTTTGGTTTGATATATTTTTTCTCTGGATGGGAACGCAGTTTGAGGCCGCGGCTCAGATAATCTGCATAAATGGATTCTGGCAAATAAAGATCTCCACACGCAAACTGAAGTTGTGTGGACCCCGATGGACTTCCGTAATCACCCAAACCCAAAATAGTGTACTTATAGTCTTTAAAAAGGGAACCAAGTTCCTCTTTAACAAGTCTCGCTACTCGACGCATATTAAGAATGACCGTCATTTTCGTCAAACCCAGTGGTCGACGAACACTAAACTCGGCTAGATATTTGTAGCGCGGATGCTGAGGTTTTATTTCGGAAAAAAACTTTTGTAGGTTTTTTTCCTCCTGAGCTTGTTCGTCCATCAAAATTTGATCTTGCGGTAAAAAGCGTTTAACCAAGCTGGAGGTCGGATTCAGTGCGGGTTTAATCACACCATCCACACTGGCATAAGCACCCGGCCAAAAGTTATAGGGCTCCCAATTGGGACGAGGATCCACGTTTTCTCGACGAGGACTTTGATGGCACTCCAAACATTTTTTGGGATTGGCCTCTGAAAACGTAGGCGGTTTCTCTGCAGAAAAAGTGATCTCACGGAATTCCCAACGGTGTTCCTTATCGCGAAATTGAATGATTTCGAGATTGTTATAGCCCTTTTGTTTTTCGTGGCCGTTGAACGCAAGAATAAATCGAGCCGAGCGACCAAAAACAATCGCCCGTGGAAAAAGCGGACTCGCATCTTGCAGACTGCGACTGCGGTACATCAATACATAATGACGTAAAAAATCGGACGGCAATAGGGCGATTGTTTCCTCAAGGGACGTCGCTTCTGACTTGCGAATAGTCTCTACGAGGCTCTCATAGGTGATGCCGTCATCGTAGTTAACGTTGGCCTCTTCCTTGGACTCGTAGCGCTCGGCCTCGAGTCCAAAAGAAAAACAAATAAGAATTGATAAAACGAACAGATTCATAGGCCCCCCTATGAGAATTTACTTTTTAGCCGTAACAATAATCCAGAATCGAAGGTCGTAGTTAAAATGATCGCGCGTTGGTGTCTCTTCCTCGAGGGCATTGTACTCTTCGGTAAGAACACAACTCCACAGGCCTCCCATCGGAGTCATCAGTTCGCCATGAGTGCAAGGACGACTGCTCTCCGTGTGTAAACGATGGGGTTCGGAATCGCGATTGATAATAATCAAAGTATCTCCCACCTCAGCGATCACAGGATTCTCGGCGGAGTTCCAATCCAAGAGCTGCTCCGCTGTTCCTAGTGGAATTTCAAAATAAATATCTTTAGCAAATGTTGGTAACGATAGAACAACTACACAGAGTGCAAGTAATGATTTCAATGGAATCCCCTTTTTTTACTGACTTCCCCAAGCCGGTAAAAAAAGATGTATCACTCGCTCAATGGAGATTGTAGTTAACGATCTATTTTCTGTAATAAACTCAATTTTACTGAGGGCTAAATGGAAAAATATTTAGGGCCTCTAAGGTGTAGGCGGAGTTTCTGTTTCCAACGGAAGTGGTAACGGCTCTCGGGCTTGATCTGGTTTTTGTCCCATGAACAATGGTGGGTAAAGCCCCAGGTACAGTTTAAGTGTTAATCCAATGACGGCGCTGGCAGACAGAAATACAAAAAGGTCAGCCTGCTGGTAAAGACTAAAGACGCAGAGGGCCAAAAGGGTCCCAAGAAGCATTTTATGAGGACGATTCCAAATCAAAGCCAACAAATAGATCAGAAAACAAATGATGGTGGTTTGGATAAATACAAATTGCGTGAGTTTAACGGAATTGATTTCGGAATAATCGAGATCGAGCAAAAACTGCATCAAAGCAAGAGTTCGAATCACCACGACAAACGCAAAAAGCCAAAGCAATGCCAGTCTCGTGAACCGCTGTGCTTCAATACTTTCTTTTGATGGAAGTTCAAATAACCAGAAGAATCGACCCATGGCCTAAACTAGCGCCCTTTCTACCAAAAGAAAAAACGCTATGCGCCAAGTGGTCACTACCAAACAACACTACCTGATGTTGAATTTGAGGCGATGGCTGTATCTCATTTTTGAGACGTAAAAACAGCAGACCGCTAAAATAAGCCCACTCAAAACAAGGATGGATGAGACATCTTTGTTTAAAAATGAGTATATCGAAAGACCCGCATAAACCAGCGGTCGCGACTCATATTGAACTTGTTCTAAGAATGCGAAGAGATCACTCATGTTTCCCCCTGTAGCTATGTACCATTTCAGTATATCTGAGACGTTTAAAATGAAAAGTTTTTCATCTCTCGCTGCTTCAGCCTGAGACACAATCGTCTCGTGACGAGACACTCTTGTATGGTTTAAACTTCTTTTTATGACGAACTCACTTAAGAAAATTTTTATTATCACTGTGTCGATGCTTGTTTGCGATGGCCTCTGGCTCGGCGTCGTTGCGAACTCTTTTTATTTTGAAAACTTAAGACATTTGGTGAGTGCCAATGGTGATACTTTTAACGTGAACTACTCGGCTGCGGCTGCCGTTTATTTTTTTCTGGTTTTGAATTTTTCTTTGTTTATTTCGGATCTTGTTTTGCGTTCAAGCTGGAGCAAGGCGCTTTGTCTTTCTTTTGTGGCCGGCGTGTCGGTTTATGGCGTCTATGATTTTACAAATATGGCCACACTTCGCGACTGGCCTTTGGCTGTAAGCCTGATTGACACTCTTTGGGGCGGAGCTTTGTACCTGATCGCAGCGCTCTCGCTAAAGAGCGCTCAGAATTTTGGGATTGTGAAATAAAACGGTATAGCTTACTTGGTTTTGCTAGCAGCGGCGCGAAGGCTCGCTTCTTTTTTAGCAGCAATCTCTTCAGGCGATAAACCCCATGGAGAGGCTTTTGGACCACGAGGACGATCTTTTTTGCCACCACCGCGACCTGCAGGGCCTGCTTTAACAGTGATTGGTTTTGCCGCTGGGGCTTGAGTAAAGAACTCAGGAACGTAATAAGCTTCTTCGATTTTAGTCGCTTTTTCTGGAACCGTCTCACCCTCGTCAAAAGAGACAACGCGGATGCGATAAAGTTTGTCCGTATTGGCTTCAGCAACACCAAGAGCCGCCATAAAATACTTTAAGCGATTCTCTTTCAGTTTAAGGGTTTCTCCCAGAGATGCGAGCGTCTCCTCCTCCGTTTTACCTTCGGTTGTGAGGGTTGCCTTAAGTTCTAGGCCTTTTAAAAGAAGATGGGCCGGAAATTCACTCATTGCTTTCATGATTCGATCCTTGTTTAGATTTGAAAGGCATATTGGAAAAGATTTGGGTTACGGTCAATAAAAAAGGCTCTTTTTGACCGACTTAGGCTGTTTTTGAGGTAGGTTTTAGCGGTATTTACAGGAACTGCGCCCTCAGAGGAGCGCAGCCTCAAAGCTGATTACTTAATATTAATGATCATGCGACCAGAAGAGTTCCCGCCGCTGTATCGTTTATTCATAACATAAAGACTGCAAACAGTAAGAATCAATCCGCAGTACAAAAGAATCGGTGTGGATTCTTTATTTACGAAAGAATAAAACGCCAAAGCCGCATAGATCACAGGCTTTGAATCATAAAACAATTGTTCAAAGAAAGTATATAAGTCGTCCATTTTTCCCCCCGGATAATGTCCGC
>CAZOGU010000084.1:0-5310 GCA_964579625.1 uncultured Pseudobdellovibrionaceae bacterium | reverse complement strand
TTAGAGGGGAACTTGGGCCGTAATGGTCTATGCAGTATTTACGATTTTCAACAGGCTGAAAAAACTCATCAGATGTTGGAAGATTTTAATGGCGGTCACGCGATTTTTACTATGCCTCCAGTTCCAATAAAATGTGCAGGGGCTCCCCAAAAAATCATGTATCTCGCAGATGAAATTTTCAGCAAAAATAATGTTCGTTCGAAAACGAAGATAACTTTTGGAGTCGCAGGTAAAGTTATCTTCGGGGTGCCAAGTTTTGCGGCGGCCCTCTTAAAGGTCGTGGAGCAAAAAAAGATAGACGTGTGGTTTTCACACCGGCTGGTCGAGGTCGATCCTAAGTCCAAAACTGCAACATTCGAAAAAACGAGTGAGGTGACTGAAGACGGTCAGATTCAGGTCACTAAGGAGCTTATTACATCCAAGTACGATCTTTTACATGTCGTACCACCAATGAGCGCTCATGACTTTGTACAATCATCAGGTCTCGCTCATACGGAAGGTGCGCAGAGCGGATGGCTGAATGTTAACAAAAATACCCTTCAGCACCCTAATTTCCGAAATGTCTTTGGAATTGGCGACGTTACCGGAGTTCCAAACTCGAAAACAGGTGCGGCGATCCGTAAACAAGCACCCGTGGTTGAAAAAAATATTTGTGATTTTATCGCTGGTCGGCCTTTGAGTGGTATTTATGACGGCTACTCGTCGTGCCCGCTGATTACTGGGTTCGGAAAGGTCATTTTGGCTGAATTTGGCTACGACAATAAATTAATGCCAACCTTCCCGATGGATATGACTCAAGAACGTAAAAGTATGTGGCACCTGAAAAAAGATTTGCTGCCAGTTATGTATTGGCACGGGATTATGAAAGGTCGGATGTGAATTAGTTTAGGTGAGCTATTATGGCAAAAAGCGAGATTTTTATCGGATGATTTGTTTGTCTACAAAGAAGCTATAAATCATTAGCAGGCCAACAGATAATATGAGAAAAAGGACGATCCGCTTGAACAACAGTTGCGGCACAAGGTTCAAGATTTTTTTGCCAACGAATGCCCCCGCATAAGCTAAAATCATCAAAACGGGTATATACCAATAGAACCGACTTTCAAGATATCCATTCCAAAGATAAACGGCGGTTCTACTAAAGTCGACGGCAAGATCAATTCCCGCAGACGTCCCTACAAATGTTCCCTTTGGTAAATCGAAAGCAGCAAGAGTAGCTCCTCTGACGGCACCGCCAGTGCCAAGCAAACCAGCCAGAAAACCTGCAATACTTCCACCGACAATAGCGTTAAAATTTGACGGCTGGAACTTTAAATCTTTATTGATTAAAAAGGTAATAGCAAAAAAAACCAAGAAAAGTCCCATCGCCAATTCGGCATACCTGAGATCTGCTTTGTCATTGAGAGCTGCGCCAATTATTACGAAAATGACACTCGGTATGCCGACTTTTGCCATGAGGACCCAGTCGATTTCCCTTCGGAACATTATTACCTGAGCGGAGGTACTAAAGATGTGAAGTATTCCCGTGAGGGCGAGTGTGGTTTTAAAATCAAATAGCATTCCCGCTAGAGGAACAAAAAAAACCGATGAGCCGAAACCACTAACGGTACCAACGACTTCGCTTACAAAGGCTAAAATAAAAAACAGAATTGTGTCGAGATAAAATTCCACAAATGAAACTTACACTTCGCTCCTATTGCAATCAAGAAAAAACGGATGAACGAGTTTTTTGGCTTCGAAGTTGTAGAGCCGAAGATCTCTGTTATCCGTTGTTGCCTTTGAGATCACTAAATTTAATTAAGCCCAGTAAATTACCTCATAACATGGGCATTTTTCTGAGCTTCAAGTATCACTATTTCGTATGGAATATATCCATCGTTAAATTTCCGCTAGCTGCAATTACAAGAGAATGCACCCAATACGATTCGTCTGGGAACATACGCACACAACCGTGCGATCTCTTGTTTCCGTCTACAATGTCGAATGACCCGTGTAAGGCGATACCAGGAGTTACAAACATAGCATTGGGCATATTGGGAACCGAGCCTGGATAAGATTTCGAACCATAAATCCGATACATATCCCAATCCTCAAAAATCGTTGGCTTTTCGAAACTTGTAAGGTAACGCACGTTTGAGTCATATTTTCTGAGTGGCTTGTCTTTCATCGTTGGGGTTTTTGATCCTGTGCCTGGGGATGTTACGAATGTAGCCACCAACGTACCCGTATCTTCGTTGCCATTCACATAAATATATACTCTGAAACATTCAGACGAGGTACAAAGCCCATCTTTTGCAATATTTCTAACTTGAGCATGAACAGACTGAATACCTTCGGTGGCCGCTATATCTTTCACTGCTTGAGGATTATAATAGTATTCAGCGTAGTTGAGGGAGTCTCTATCGTCATTGATATTGTTGTAAGGAGAATATTTTTGGTACCATTTATCAGGTGAATTACCTGTGAATATTCTTGGCACCCGATCTTGGGCACTGGCGAATCCCATTGGTAGAAAAATTAATAAAGTTAAAAATACGATTTTATTCAAGCAACCCTCCTATTTAGGTAAACTCATCTGTATAAGACGTTTGCTAAAATATAAATTTATATAGAGAATGCTGAAAAAATGCCTAGAATTTGCTGAAGAGTTATTGAAAAAATTTTCAAAAGTTGTGAATTACTCACGTAGAAAAGCAGTCTTTGACATCATTGTCTGTAATGGCTGGTTTCATACAAGTGACTTGCAGTTACTTCGAGACTTTAGCCCACCCGTAACCGCAATCATCCTTCATTTCTAACAGAGAAGTTGAGCACGAAATACTATGAAGTTGAAAAACACTACAACCCCAATTTATATTTGAGCTTGTTCTTCACGGCTCACCTTCTTACGAATTTTTTTAATCAAAATTCAATTCTTTAAAAAGTTTTCTCGCTTCATCTACGTAATCACCAATAAGTGACCAATTTGTAGTATCAATCTTTACTGGTCCGAACTTTTTAACAATATCCACAGGAGATAAGCCTGTCTTCACAGGATAGTCAAAATTTTGAGAACTCAAGTAATTTTGAACTTCATCAGAGATTAAAAACTCGAGAAATTTGGTAGCTTTGTCTTTTTGCTTGGAGTTTGTGGCAACACCGGCACCATAACCATTTGCGTGAACACCTTGCCCATTCATTTCAAGAGTTTTGATCTTTATTGGAATAGTCGGCTGATCGTTCATCATCGTTCCGAGATAATAACTGTTAGATAAACCAAGCACACAATCACCAGTGGCAATAGCATTCAAGATAGCCGTATCCTTAGGGTAGCTCGATGGCTGCGGACGATTTTTTAGTATTCCATCAACGATTCTCTTTGCCTCGCTGTAGCCGTAATTTGCGACTAAACTTGCCACTAAACCTTCTGTGTAGCTGCTTTTGCTTGTTCGAACGCATATAGTCCCTGCCAATTCTGGGTTAGCCAAATCCGCATAGCTATTGATTGAACTCACATCCACAGAAGACTCGTATACGAGCGTCAAAATACGATGAGTAATAAACACCCATCTATTTTGATTATCCTTCAAAGGTGCTGGCACATTCTGATTTATATAATCGGAATTGAATGCAGAGAGGTATCCAAGATTAGCGAGTTCTGTTAAGTAAACTCCGTCTTTTACAAAAATCAAATCCGCTGAAGATGCTGTACCCTCGCTCTTAAGTTTCGCAAGAAGATCAGGATAAGCAGCCTCGACGATCTGTATTTTCTCTCCGCCAGCTTTTACATACATATCAGCAACCACTTGCATACGAGCGGTTGGTCGGTCTGTGTAAAGCACGACATCTGCCTGGGCACTAGTCACAAAAAATAATGTAATCGCAATAGGTAGCATTTTAGAAATCATTTTTCCTCCGTTTAATTATTTATATTTAGTAGAACGTATTTGGAAGTTAGCAATCGACCAACTTCAGAAAATATATTTTTACTGCGCGGGATACTTTTACTCTCGTTCGTTTGATCGCGGCAAGTAAAACAATACAATGAAAGAGAACTGAAAATGAATTAATAGCTAACTAAATAGGATTGAACCATCGGCATAAAACTACATTAGAAGCAGAGACAGGGCATTGTGTATGATTGAATGACTTACGATATTTAATCACGGAATTAATTGATATTTTTCCTCACGAAAGCATCCATAGAGATGATATACAAAAAGTTTGGCTTTAAAACCACAGGCTGCGAACACGTCTCTGCCATACAATCTATCCAACACCGCTTTACATTTTTGATGATCCTTATTTTGCGAGATCGTTGAATTTTATGCATCAAGACACTTTTGGGATAGATCAACAGAAGTGACCAGCCTTCACTGCAGGCGTTGGGTTAGAGTAGATTTTTGAAAATGCTGGTCTTTATAAAACTTTATTTGTAATGCAGTTTGAGTATCGCAATGCTAGCGCAACTTTGTTCGATCGCACCTTCAATCTAAACCATACTGCCTTGAGTATAGGTATCGACTGGTAGTCATGATTTTCGTAAAAGCTCCATCAGTCCGAAATCTTAATATACTTTTAGATCGTTATCGCGCCCTGAATAATAGGTCCGATTTACGTTCTTATTTCGGCTTTCAGTCATTTTAAAGGCCCATTCCTTGATCTTTCTGTAGTCTGAGGGCTCAATCGTTTTTACAGCCTTAATTGGAGCCTCAAGCTTCACCTTACCTCCGTCTGTAATCAAATAGAGTGGCGAAAGAACTTTGGGAATGTTTGGGGTAGTGACGGATTTTCGGCGCCTGATGCGGGAATATTCCGGAAAAAACTTTTCAAGTTTTTGATACGCTTGTTCTAGTCGATCCTGATAAGAGTCCACGGAAATTTTTAATCTTTCGGCAATTTCGATCTGCGGAAGCTTTTCTTCATCTTCATAAAACCATTCATAATCAAGGGCTTCTCTCTGAAGTCGCGTTAACGCTTTTTTAAATGCAATAAACTTGTTCGCCCAATCAGGATACTCGCGTCGAATAATGGTGCGTACTTGATTTTCGCAATTCTTGAATTTTCGAGAACCCTCATCACCCCAGTGTTTTTTAATAACGTCTTTATCTAAAAAGCCCTTCATTAAAAAATAAGCCATAAAACGCACGGGCTCTTTGTGGGATTCAAAGACCTGTCGCTGCCAAGCTGAGACAAGCATCGACTGAAATAAGTTCCTCGGACCACCACCCCAGAGCTCCTGCATAGGACTTCGACTTAACTTTAAAAAATGCGGGAGATGACTTTTGAGTCCAAGATCAGCATTGTTCTCCACAATCTCGAAGGACTCGT
>CAZOGU010000083.1:0-5311 GCA_964579625.1 uncultured Pseudobdellovibrionaceae bacterium | reverse complement strand
TCGCAGATTGAGTAAAAATAAAAAAGCCTAAATGGATAAAGAAAAATGCCCCAAAAGAAATAGAATCCCCCGTGTAAAAAGCCTCAATACCCCTATTGAAGCAATTCGTCATATAGCACCCACTTTTTTCTGACGGTAGGTGTTTTGGGCGAATGGGGGCGGGATATTAGAAATGTATAATTTTTTTATGACGGGTAAAACAGTGAGTGTAAATTTTTGCTGGTGGAGAACCATAGAACCGAATCTGGTAGCTCAGGGTGTTCGCGTACTATCAAAGTTGGCGGAGAAGGAGGTTTTTCCATCTCCTCTGATGTTAGGTGCAAAAAAATGGAGCCGCACGATGCGAATTTCTTGATTTTGAAAAGGTACTTTTTAAAGTAAGACGCTCATCTTTTTTTCTGCTTGCACGTGCCGGACTAGGGTTAAAACATTTGATAAACAAGTTTTATCCTATGTGGCTTTCGATTGACGATTAGAGTATTGAAAATTAATAGTTTTTTGTAGTTTGTTAAATTCACGAGGCCGACGCATATGGCGTTTTTTGCTGTCTTGTAAATGTGAGTGGGTTTTTGATACACATTTGACCGTTTTTTGGATTTATTTTCTTAAGAAAATAGAGAGTATTATTTCTCAATAACCAATCATTTTATTATGCAGCTTTACCGCGCTTTTCCTTCTGCACATTGATCGACATTGTGTAGCCTAGAGACTTCAGAACCTTAAAAATCGTATCAAACGTCGGCGTACGATTACTGTCGCCCTTTTCAAGACGAGCCACCATGGGCTGGCTGACTCTAGCTTTCTTAGCCAAATCGGCTTGGGATATTCCACTTCTTGCGCGGAGATCAGAGATAAGATGAGCGATTTGCAGATAAAAGCGACGTTGATCGAATGCGAGTTTGAACTCATTGTTTTTCAATTCTTTTGCTAAAATATCTTCTAGGCTTACAGATTTCGTTTTCATTCTAAAACCTCCTTTAATCTCTTTCTAGCCACTTCGAGCTCTCGCTGTGGGGCTTTTTGTCCCTGCTTCTTGTAGGAATGCAGGATGTGTATGTGATCTGCGGCGAGCATGACGTAAAAGAACCGAAAACCACCCGTAGGAGCGCGAACCTTTATTTCCCAAAGCTTTCCCTCAATTTGTCTAAATTCGCAGCCTTTAGCCCCCAAACCATGATCCTTAATATCCTGAAAGACAGCTAAAATTGTTGCGCGATCCTGTACAGATAGTCCCTGCAAGAATTTTTCAAAATAACTACGACCCGAAGCTGCTGCAACAAATGAGACCTTCATTAAACACATTATACCCAAATGGATATAAAATGTAAAGCCTATTTTATGCTTCAAAATGGGGGGATCCCTTCACTGAAGGCACTAGAGTTTCTGGGGCGACTGTCCACCAATTTTTGATGAAACACCAAATAGGCACACTCCCTCTTATATAACCCAGGGGGTTCGACTTTTTAGAGTTCTATCAAAATAAATCATATCAACGACTTAGAGCAGTCTTGAAAAATTCAGGGTACAAGAAAAGTTTATCGGCAGTTGTAGGCAAAGTTGGCCGATTTTCGATGCTAAAAATGCCAAGAATTTCTCATCCTCCATTGTACTAAAATGAACATGAGATGTTCACTACCTAAAATATTGTAAAATTCAAAGAAGCAACTAGGAAGCAAACTCAAGGCGTCTCGGGAAATCTCAAGGGGCACCGTCTTTGTAGACACGACCTTCTCGACCAGACTTCAACTGTTTAGATTAATTGGTTTTTTGATTTTCTGTTTTTTGCTCGACACTAAATTTGGCGGAGAAAGCTTGATAGTAGGCGAACTCAGCTCTGTGGTTATATTCGATTTGAAGCTATAAATTAGGCTGTTTCCTTCTCTAATCGCTCTGCAATCCAGATTTTGAGCAGAGTTTGGTAGCCAATATCGCCTTTCTTGCGAGCCACCTTGCGAAGTTTAGCTACCATCTCCATAGGCAAACGGATACTCGTAGAAACGCCTGTAGACTTCTTCTCTGGGACAACTTCGACAGAGCGATTATTGTCCCATTCTTTTGGATCGTATTTATAAGCTTTTGTTTTCTTCTTCATATATCCCATCCTGTTATTATTCTGGCCATAGAGGCGCCCATATCTTCAAATATAAGCCTTAGTTTGCGTCCTTGGTTGGTCTTTCCATCAATTCTGTAGCGCCGAGGACCATGCTTCTTCTTATTTGGTGTAATCACATACTTGTTGAAAAACACTTCTTCGGCTTCGTCAGATTCGATTTGATGCACAGCCAGATGTTCTTCGTTATCGTCGTCCCAAATAAAGAAATACCAACGTTTACCTTGAAGCCCAGACATGTCTCAATGTACCTACTTTGTAGCTACATGTCAAGTTTGTTTTAGAACCTTACTTCACATTCCAGATATAGTAAGAAAACTGCTGCCATTCATAAATAAGCGTAAATGTTCGGGCGTAAAATCACCCAGCAGAAGTCCACCAAATCTATTTTCTATCAACAAATAAACTTTGTTGTCGATTATAGAAATGTCTATTAGAAAGTTCCTCTGTCCAGTTACAGATTTTTTACCCGACGAGTACACACTCATTTCATCAATCCGGACTTGACTCAAAAGAACTGCAAAATCAGAAATATTTATTTGAGCGTATTTCTCAAAAGCAGCCGCATCCATTACAATTTCTATTCCCCGCGAGGACTTAGCCATTGATGAACTTTCGCTTTGTCTCATAAAAGCAGCAAGGTTTATCAATGTTTCTCTGGTTTGTTCTGAGATATTTCCCAAAGAGTATTCTACACGTCTAATTCGAGCCCGTGATGTCGGTTTGTAGGGAGAATCATTTGAGGTATCGACTTTTTTAGGCTTCTCGACTTTTGCAATCATCTCCAAGACTCTAGGAGCATAAACGGTTCTGACAATAGCCAAGATAGCTGTTGCACTCATTTGATCAAAAGATGCACTTTTCTTCCCATTAAGTCGAGCAATAGTGGGAACATAATTGAAAATGTTGTCGGGTCCACCCAAGGCCCTTGGTACAATATGATCGATAACCATATTTTCGAAGGGGATAGGTTCGTTTCTGTAGAAATCTCTTCCGCTAAATGCTTCATACAGTGCTTTTCTCATTTGTACATCATTCAAAGGAAAGTTTCCTTCAGAGGGGAATGCAAAGGAGGCAAGTGTACTCTGTGCAGTCGTAGCACGGTCTTGATATGTAACCGTGCTTTTAAGAAACAAATCCTGACAACTATTTGTAGCTAAGGCATTATTGCAGAATAATAAAGTAAAAATCAAAAATTCTTTTGGATAGAAAAACATTGAACCAAATTAGCATAATTTTCATTTTTCTGAGACTGTAACGTTTATATGTAAACATCTTAGACAGCCGATTGTTTCGTTAGTTATTTTTTAACAGATTTGCCCATCCGAGATCGGTGAAGGAGCATAAAAAGAGCATTGGTAATGCTAGATCCAACAAGCATAGCCGAAAGCAAATTAGCCA
Organism: uncultured Pseudobdellovibrionaceae bacterium; assembly: GCA_964579625.1. Classification (GTDB taxonomy): domain Bacteria; phylum Bdellovibrionota; class Bdellovibrionia; order Bdellovibrionales; family JAGQZY01; genus JANPLN01. The sequence continues at coordinate 1,800 of CAZOGU010000083.1, read as the reverse complement.
CGTTGGGGTCATTTTTAAGACCCTGTCGAAAATCCGTCATGAGTGCGAGTTGGTAGCCTGTGGGCTTGAGTTCTCCACGCTCCCATTTGCTTGCTGTCATGTGGTGAACTCCAAAGAGTTGTGCAAATTCAAGCTGTGTGAGCTTTAAATCTTTTCTGAGTTCTGTAATGTCTTCGGGCGCTACTTTAAACATCGTTTTGGTTTATAAACCATGCCCACAAAATAAGCTATAGCTTAAGTTATAAAATAAGCCTTAAATTTTGAGTAGAAATAAAAAAGTAAGTAATTACAGATGGTTATCTTGCTGTCACCCAATCCGCCACTTATGCAGGGGTAAAATCTATCCCACACGCTTCTGAATTATTTTTTGAGAATCCATAAAGCTATTGATCGAATATCCCATCTTCGTGTTTCTACGAACTAAGGGATTTCTATATCCATTTGAGCAAAATCAATTTTTTAAATAACGGAGGTTTTATGCCTTTTACTGCCCGATTGGTCGGGTCGTATCTGATTTTTTTTATTGGCTCGCAAGTTATCTACTACGGGACAAAGCTGAATGGTGGTGATCACCCGCGCAGCCCTGTCTGGCATTTTGTAAGGTGGTTCCATGATTTCATGAACTATGGAACGCTTGCGATGTTTGCGGCGGCTTTTGTGATGTTTATTTTGATTCCTCTGATCTTGAGTCTGATTCAAGAACGAATTGAAAAAGCTGAAAAAGAAGCTGCTGACAAAAAGTATCAGGAGGTTCTTGAGCGTCGAAAGCACGATTACGATAGATATAAACAAGAACAATCTGAACGTATAGAACTTGAGACCACAAGAATCGAAGAACAGAAAATACTTAACGAGAAAAAAGAACAAGAAATGATCAAAGCCAGAAACGAGCGTTCAGCTGCTGATGCCGCTCGTGCGGGGCTTGATGATTTTCTTTAAACGAGAGGAGTCGTATGCAATTAACTCCGAGAGATCTAGAAATTTTTAAATTGATGGCAAAGGCTGCGATTTTAACGACGACACAAATTCAAAATTCAGTCTTTAGCGGCGTGGCAATAACTACAGTACTTCGTCGTTTGCGAAAAATTGAAGCGGGAAAATACATTCAGCGTATTGAGGGTCTACCAAACCATGAAGTGGCTTGGTCGCTGACGCTAAAAGGATCAAATGCTATTGGTTACGAGAATCCAAAAAGACACTTCCACAGACTCTCATTGGTTCATGATGTGAAGTTGTCGGACCTGCGATTGAAACTTGAAGACTGTGGAATTGCATATTCCTGGATTCCAGAGCATGAAATTCGTTCTGCGATGGCACGAAAACATGGTGTTAGGCGTATGCAAAGTGCGACGGTACCCGATGGGATTATAGGAGTCAGTCACAAAGGTGTGATGGAGTCTGTGGCGATAGAACTTGAGCTACATCATAAAAGTCAAACGCGCTACAAACAGATTTTTCAGTCCTACATGTGGAAAGAAAATCTTTTAGCCGTTTGGTATTTGGTGCCGACGAAGAGTTTTGGAAAGTCTTTAGAAAAACTTTGGCATTCTACTAACGGGAAGTTGTCACCGTGGCTGCTGTGGTCTGAGCTTCCTGATGTTCTTCAAAGCGAGAGTAAATCCTTAATTCATTATTCTGATAAAACATTTGAGCTCCAAAATTTATTTACACCGAAAGATTTAATCGAATTACCTGCTCACAAGGGTGGTTTAGGGGTGAGCAAGCAAAATGAAGAATTTAATGAAACGTGTGGTGTTCACGCATTTACTACCGGTTTCAAGCACAAGACCGACCGCCTCT
>CAZOGU010000082.1:0-5331 GCA_964579625.1 uncultured Pseudobdellovibrionaceae bacterium | reverse complement strand
TATTCCAGAACTGGAGCCCTCTTTTCAATACCTACCGATTACGCGGACAACCTCAAAAAATACCCTGATAATTCGCCGTCAATAAATTCGATATAATTAATTTATCCGCCGACCGGACAACAGCTGTTCTATCTCTCTCTGTTGCTTTTCCCTCGTTTAAATTTTATAAATAGATATCGGTGGTGCTGACATTGGCCGCCTCCACCAACTCCGATGCCTTGGGTTCTACTCGGTTCATGGTGGGTCATTCAAAAAAAAACAACTAAGCACAAGCATTTAGGGTTCTACGGTCGTGCCGACTATCCAAAGGGTGAAAGGCTAAAACCCTATTTAGACCTCTATGGGAAAATTGGAGCGAAATACTTTTATGAACTTTGCCGTAATTGGGAAAAGGAAAGCACGGACGAGGATTTCATAAAAGACAATGTTGGCAAGCTCTCCAAGGACAACCAAAAGCTCATCAAAGCGATGATGGAAACGATGCTGGCTAAAAAATAAGACCAAGGGCTTATCGCCAAAAAAATCTCGCTGAATTTATGAGGTTAGACCTCAATTTTATTTGGGATTTTCACGATAAGAGACGAGCGAGGCACTATGAGCGACGACAAAAATAACGAAGAAAAAACAGCACACAAAAACAAAAAAATTGAACTGTCGCATAGGAATGCTGACGGTTGGATGAAAATTGCTGACGGAATTTTCAAGCACCCTGACTTAAAAATTTATGATGTGCGAGTGTTCCACAGAATTAAATACGATTTTTATTTGTGCGCACGGGGAGTCCGAATGGCTGAAGCAGATCGCTTACTTATAGAAAAATGGAAAGTGGATGAAACTGGAACTTATCAGTCCTGGTTTCAATGGGAAGAAAGAATTAAGAATTTTCGTTCCATTCGCAGAGGCATCCAACGCGTCGTTGATGAAATCGAAGACAATAGCTTCGGGAACAAATATCGAGATTCATCGCTTGAAACCGTTGTTCACTCAATCGCAGAGCAACGACAAATCTTTAAGGGTGCCGATCATGCTTTTTTGTGGAAACCGAAGCTCAGAATCCCAGATATCTACGAGAACAGAGAAAATCAAATTGGTTTCGGGCGATTTTTAAACGCGTGCCTTAATTGCAAAGGTGAATCTGGCTTAGTTGATGCAGTTCATCGCCTCGATTCCATGAAGATCAAAGGCTTGGGGCCTGCTGCGGCCAATCTCCTCTACTTCCTACATCCGACTCTCGTACCACCGTTTAACACGGCCATTGTAAAAGGCTATAACGCCTGGACTGGTGCCAAAGTTAAACTTGGCAAGTGGAACGAATATCTTGCCATGCGAGAAGGGATCTTTAGATTAAACAAAGAATATAGAGAACTTCTCTCAAATGATTTAGGAGCGATTGCGGGGTTACTGTTTGATATTGGGAGCGGGCGCTATTTAAGCCCGCCTGCTAGTGGAGATGAAAAAGGGATTTCTGCGTGGAAAGCAGATCTTGAGAAGATGCGTAGCGAAAGTGCAGGGCGATCAAAGACACTGATTAAATCACAAGAAGAGCAGCGATCTCACACCGAGGTACAAGGCTGGCTTCGGGATCTTGGTCTTGCGCTCGGATTCCGTGTCTGGATTGCGGGAAATGATCGATCACGCCCCTATGGCGCTGGTCGTTTAGATGACGGTTGCGTAAAGGAGCTAAATCACGCCAACAAAAACAAAGACTCGCAAGGAGGCATTGATCTCATCGATGTTATTTGGCTGAGTGGAGACGAGCGAATTGTTGCAGCTTTTGAAGTTGAGCATACGACATCTATTTACTCAGGCATCTTAAGGCTCTGCGATCTGGCTTGTTCCCCATCAGGAGAATTTTTACGCGGCCTTTATCTTGTGGCTCCAAACGACCGAGAGGATGAAGTCCGGCGCCAAGTGCAAAGACCTGCTTTCCAAAGAATCTCTGATCTTCAGGTGCGATTTCTTCCCTACAATGAACTTGCACAGCATCGAGAGTCTATGACTCGCTTTGGAGAAGGACTTCGAGCCGTCGAGGCAATTGCCAAAGCACTTTGAAATCAATATCAAAATTGACTCCTTATTGAGTGGACTCCTGAAGCACGTCGGGCTCGATTCCATTGTGACGCCATCATCATCCACAGAGCTGTCGTTGGCCGGACGAACTATCCATTTGAAGGATCTCTTTTGATGATGACAATCGCTGATGCCGTAGAAAAATCCCGATCTTATTTGTCATCACCAGCAGCTTTGCAAAGTATCGAGCGAGATCCCTACTGGCCGAAATGGAACTCACCTTGTTGGAAACTTAGTTGGTTAAAAGCTCATGGACAGTTGATTCCCGTCTTAGGAATTCTTAAATTTCCTGATCCGAATGACTCGGGCTGGTTCGGTTTCAAGAAAGCTTTCCTCGAACTTGTAAATAAGCCGATCGGAATCCTTGATCTTAGAGGTAACTCTGGTGGCCATCTTGGAATGGGTGCATGGATGGCAAGAAGCCTTGGACTCAAAGACTTATCTCCTTGGGAAATGACCTGCCGGGCCCAAACCGGTCCAGTATCTGTGATAAGATCTGGGCTCAGAAAGGACCCAATCATAGCACTAAAGAGATACACACATGAGGAAATCATCCAACATCTGCGTAGTGGTACACCTCTTTCAGTTCGTGGTGCTGCTCAAGCCACTCATAAAGCGCTCGACGTTCATAATATTCTAACCTGTGGCCGTTTCTTAAAAGAAGTTTTCGTATAGGATTTTTTCTTTTGTCTCCAGTAATTTCTTTTCGCCGACGATTGATCGCAGGACTTAACAGCCGCAAGACATGGAACTTGTCTGCAATCATCTCAGCCTGTGGAAAAAAATCTTTTACAAAACTTTTATATGTATCTGGACTGCGGGCGTTTTCCTGGAGTCTAACACGGTGAAGAAGTTACAGTAGCGGACTGACCCAAGCTGCTCTATATTTGGAGCATTTAGGAGTCAGGAAATGGGAAAATCCGCTTTCTCGACCGCTGGCACGGCACCGAGTTTTCCGACTACGAGGCCGTCCACGCCCGCGCGTATCGGGGTGTTGCGGAAGTTGATGACTATTCACTTGAAAAAATATAAGTTTTTTAAAACTCTGAATGCAGAAAGAATATCCATGAATAAACTCACAGAAAAACTCACCGAAGCACAAAAGTATGCCATGTCGATCCGTCCGAAGGTTGGTGGATTTCCTGTCCTCGCGGAAGTTCTTCGTCAGGCTGGAGTACAGAAGAATCGCTGGTCACTGCCCTCGTGCCAATCGGTTTTTACCATGAAAGAAGGGGCCGTTGTTCAGCAGGGAACACCTCTTGTCACCGGGACACACGAAGTTCCAAAATTTGATCGAGACGCTGTCATTCAAGCGATTCGCACGGATCAAGAAGGACGAAGTACTTTTCCCGAGTTTCTTCTGGCCGCTTGGAAAGCCGGTGTTGTTGGATACGATGTGGATTTTATAGGTCAAACTGTGATTTACTACGGCGCTGCAGATGAAAGCTACTTAGAAGAGTATCCATGATTGCAAATGATGACCTCATAAAAATTGCCAATTGGAAAATGCCCTTTGGAAAATACAAAGGGTGGGCGCTTATTGATTTGCCTGAGCCCTACGTGGTGTGGTTTTACAAAGAGGGTTTCCCGGAGGGGGAACTGGGGCAGCTTTTGGGATTGTTGTACGAGATTAAATTGAATGGGTTAGAACATTTGATTCGTCCACTCAAGGACAAATCTGAATCCCGGGCTTAATCGTCTAAAACGTCCAATGCAAAAACGTTCCGGTGAGAGCACCAAGAACATTGTAGGCGATGTCGTTTTTATCGAAGCGATTGTTTTCTTGTTGAGCGTCGCTGATCTCTTTAGCGACTCCGATTGTGAGCGTTACACCGAGTGAACCTAGAGTGGATTGAGTTTTTGAATACCCGTACACATCCATGGTTTGGTAGGTCATAGTGGATAGACCCATGCTTACACCAAAATGAAGCTGTTTATCGGATTCAATATCCTCTGGGGCCGCAAAGGCGGAGTTTCCAGCTAAAAACATCAATAAAATAAAAAATATTTGTTTCATGGTCTGTAGTATTGCAACCGCAAAGCCAGGCCATTTGGTGCTTTATTCGCTCTGAAGAAAAAGGCTGTCTAAAGGGCCTTCTCACTGGTGAATTTGGCGACACCCTGGGGGTGGATTTTGGCTGTCTCATATTGAGACACTTCAATTTCGTAGGGCGAATCCTGATTGCTTTTTAACCAAGCTTTATAAACTTTTGTGCTCTTTTTTCGATGGCGAGGATTTCTTTGGATTTTTTCTTCTGTGGATTCGGAAATAAAATGCGCGCTGGGTGGACCCCAAAAACGGCTGCGAGTTTTTCGGCCGTACGCATTCCAACTTCGATTCTGTTGTGTTCGATGGCAGAGATGTTGTTTTCTTTTAAGCCCGTAATTTCTGCTAGATTTTTTTGGGTCATGTCAAATTTTTTGCGCAATGCCTTTACCACAAACCCGGGCGTGATTTCGCTTTCAAGAACCTCATTCATTATATCTAAAAAATTTTTATTCACATTCGCTCCCTATGTGTAATCGTGCTTGCTTGTAATACGAACCACCACAACCTGCACAATTTCGTCCTCTACTTTGTAGATAATCCGACCCAGCCTCGAAAAGCTTGAACTTCTATAGCCAAACCATTTGCCAAACAGAGGATGATCATTCCAAAACCTCGAATTTAATATCGATTCAAGACCCTCTTCTTGGATTTCTTCAATCCAAGAAATAATGACGGCTTGATCGTCAATACTGAGATGGCCCTCAGCAATTGCTATTCTAAGCTCTGCTTCCGCCTCCGCATTGATCTTAACAATCCATTTTTTCAAAAAAATCGCCCTTCTGGCGACCCTTAACCTATAAATTTATATAACATATATAATCTTATAACTCAAGTTTAATAAAGAGCGCCAATAGCGGACACTTGCCATTTAGATGCCGATTTGATTTGTAAATGTACAATATATTGAGACTTTAACGATGAATTTCGGATGCAAATGTCTGCAAAACGCTCTATTCGACTCTACCCTTCACACTTTGCAAAATCTCCAACCAGTACTCCGTGATCATCACCATGGCTAGAGTATCCAATTCACAGTAGCGCAATAAACCTTTGATCAGTTTTTCGCGCTCGAGGTCCGACATTTGTGTAAATTGCATCATGGCATAGGCTGTTGCCGCAGCTCCACCGTCTTTGATTTCGGCGCCGTCGAACATCATCTGGACGCGCCGGTTTGAAAATACACAACAAACGTCGGTATGCCGGTAACCGGG
>CAZOGU010000081.1:0-5691 GCA_964579625.1 uncultured Pseudobdellovibrionaceae bacterium | reverse complement strand
TGAAATTACTTACTATTATCAAAAATTAATTCGAAAACTCTTAAAATGACCTCCAATCAACGAGAGTTTAGGGGGATGTCTAGATATGGCTTTTTTTAAGTTCAAAAGTCTAGTGATTGATTTAATTTTAAGCACTCATATTTTTGTCAACTCGATTGAAGAATGCATTGATCATCGATAGCATGTGAAAATGTCGTCGAGGTATTCACTCAACAAAAACAAATATTTGCTGGACCCCGAGTACGAACATTTGGAGTTACTTCTCAATCGTTACAAATTTAAAGAGCCGCGAAACTGTTTGGCTATTTTTATCGGGTTAAAAACAGGTGCTCGTGCACAGGAAATTTTGAATCTACGAAAAAGTGATATGAATCCCTATGATCAGTCTATCTATATAAAGGGACTCAAAGGCTCAAATGATCGAGAAATTCCAATTCCAGCATTCCTTTATGAGGATCTTGAGTTGTTTGCTCGAGGTTTGAGCTCCTCCGACCCTCTTTTTGATATCGCCTATCACCGTCTTCGCCAGATTTGGTGCGAATACAGGCCCGTCGCTAAGAAATTCCACTGTTTGCGGCACACTTTTGCCATTCGGCTTTATAAGAAAACCCGTGATATTCGTTTGCTTCAGGTGGCTCTGGGGCACCGAAATATAACAAATACGATGATTTATGCCGATTATGTGTACTCACAAACCGAGCTAAGACGCTTGATTCTTTAAGATTTTTTCTTGATTTTCCGCAGAAAATAAACGAAATTGCTCATCTTTGATAAAATCTTAGCTCGTAAACAAGAGGTAATGTATGGCAACGCCCAAGAAACGCTTAAGTCGCTCAAAACGTGGACAAAGACGCTCGCATGATGCACTGACTGCGACAACTGTGATCAATTGTGGAAACTGCGGTTCTGTTGTTAAGCCTCACCATGTTTGCCCATCTTGTGGGTACTACAAAGGTAAAGAGATCGTTGCAGCTCCACAAGAAACTGCAAAAGCACAATAACCTTTAAATACTATGTCAAAAGAACCGTCGATCGGTCTTTACAAGTCATGGATCTCGGGAACGGGATCCTTTCTCCCCGAAAAAAAATTAACAAATTTTGATCTCGAGAAAATTGTCGAAACCAACAACGAATGGATCGTTGAGCGCACAGGTATCGAATCGCGCAGCATCGCCGAAGCAGGCGTTGCAACGAGCGACTTAGCTCTTGTTGCTACACAAAGAGCGCTTGAGATGGCGTCTTTAAAGGTCGAAGACATCGATATGATTCTGTTTGCAACAGTTTCGCCCGACTACCCGATGCCAAGCTCTGCTTGCGAACTGCAAAGAAAATTGGGCGCGCGAAATGTGATGGCGTTTGATCTTTCTGCCGCGTGTTCGGGATTTCTTTATGGTCTTTCGATTGCGGATCAATTTATTAAAACAGGTCAGCACAAAAATATTCTTGTTGTGGGAGCAGAGATTCTGCACAACTGGGTCAATTATGATGATCGCCAAACATGTATCTTGTTTGGTGATGCCGCGGGTGCTGCGATTGTGAGTCGAGCTCCGGCAAATACAAAAAGTGCCATTCTCAGTAGCCACATGTTTGCCGAAGGAGATCTTGCCGATCTTCTTTATATTCCAGCCGGTGGTTCAAAAATTCCAAATTCGATTGAGACAATTGAGCAAAAGCAAAACAAAGTTGTGATGAAGGGGCGTGAAATTTTTAAACACGCCGTTCGTACAATGTCGACCTGTTGTGAAATCGCCCTCACCGCAAACAACATGACAAAAGAAGACGTCGACTGGGTCATCCCACATCAAGCCAACACACGCATTATCGAGGCCGTTGCAAAGCATTTTGGAATTACGATGGACAAAGTGATTGTTGAAATCGCCGATATGGGTAACACGTCAGCGGCCACCGTTCCTGTGGCTCTCGATCGTGCCGTGAGAGATGGCCGTGTTCAGCGCGAGCAAAACATTGTTCTCACCGCCTTTGGTGCCGGTCTCACCAGCGGCAGCGTGATGTTGAGGTTTTAAAATGTCTTCGCATATTTTTTTATTTCCAGGCCAAGGAAGTCAGCACGTGGGGATGGGGCAATTTCTTTTTAACGAATTTGCCGTTGCCAAACAAACCTTCGAAGAAGCTTCGGATGCACTTTCGCTCGATATGAAGAAATTGTGTTTTGCTTCTGATGACACAACCCTGGCGCTCACGGAAAACACACAACCGGCTCTTCTCACCGTTTCCGTAGCCACATTTCGAGTTTTAAATAAAATCAAAGAATTAAAAATCACCGCCTCAGCGGGTCACTCGGTGGGCGAATATGCAGCGCTAGTGACAGCGGATGCAATCTCTCTGCGCGATGGTGTTCGTCTTGTTCGACGTCGAGGTCAGCTCATGCAACAAGTTGTTCCCGTGGGTGAAGGCGGCATGCTTGCGGTGATTGGTCTCACACCCGAGGAAGTCACAACCCTCTGTCAGTGGGCGGAAAAAGAAACAGGTCTCTCCCCTCTTGAGCCGGCCAATTACAATTCACCTGATCAAATTGTAGTGAGTGGTAAAACCGAAATTATTGAATGGCTTAAAGAAAATTTTTCTGCTGAAAAAATAGGATGGAATAAAAAAGTTCGTTTGATTCCGTTAAAAGTCTCGGCCCCTTTTCACTGTTCGATGATGAAGCCTGCGGAAGAGCGGATGGAAGAAGAACTCAGAGCAGTTACTTTTTCTGATTCCAATGGTCCGATTGTGCAAAATTTTACTTCACTTGCGCATGTGGATGCCGAAGAGCTTCGCAAAAATATCACTCAGCAAATCACCGGCGCTGTTCGCTGGACGCAAAGTATGGAATTAATTTTACGAATGGGAACTCATCATTTTATTGAATGTGGATGTGGCAAAGTGTTATCAGGTCTCCTGAAAAAAATTGACACACAAGCTTCACCAGCATTCAATATGAATTCTTTAGAAGATATTAAAGCTTTCGAAAAAGCAGGAGAATGATGTCTCTTTTGGCGGGAAAAAAAATTATTGTTACCGGAAGCAGCCGAGGAATCGGCGCTGGAATTGCTCAGCTCTTAGCGCGCGAAGGTGCGCAAGTGGCTGTGACGTACTCTGCGTCCGAAGGACAAGCGCGCGAAGTGCTCGCCTCACTCCCCGGTCAAGGTCACATGATCACTTCTCTCCAAGTGGCGGATGAAGCCTCTGTCGCCCAAGCTTTTGAAAATGTTCTGGCAAAATTTGGCGAGCTCGATGGACTTGTGAATAATGCGGGTATTACTAAAGACCAACTTCTCTTAAGAATGAAAGTCGAAGACTTTCAAAATGTTTTAGACATTAACCTCAAAGGCACGTTTCTCTGCACAAAGCTTGCGGTAAAAGCCATGATGAAAGCCCGTAAAGGAAGCATCGTAAATATCACCAGTGTCATTGGCCAAAGTGGCAATGCCGGACAGGCCAATTACGCTGCTAGCAAAGCGGGCGTGGAGGGGTTTACTAAGTCCATCGCTCAAGAGGTGGGTTCGCGCCACGTGAGAGTGAATTGCGTGGCTCCCGGCTTTATTGTGACGGATATGACGGATAAATTGAACGAAGAGCAGAGAAAAGCCATTTTAGACAAGGTTCCACTGCAAACCTTGGGTGACACCAACGACGTGGCGCATGCTGTGGCGTTTCTACTGAGCGATAAAGCTAGATATATCACCGGACATACATTAAGTGTGAACGGTGGACTTTACATGTAATTGAATTTGATAATTAACGCCATGTGGCGAAAAGCAATAAGGAGAATGTATGTCATTAGAAATTCCAGCAAAAGTAAAAGAGGTCATCGTTGAACAACTCGGCGTCGACGCCGAAAAAGTCCGCTCAGAAGCGTCTTTTATTGACGATCTTGGTGCCGATAGCCTTGATATCGTGGAGCTAGTGATGGCGATGGAAGAGGAATTTGATATCGAAATTCCAGATGAAGAAGCAGAAAAACTCAAAACAGTCAGCGATGTTGTGAGCTATTTGCAAACCAAAGGAAAAGCCTAATTTTTTAAAAGGGAGCCACCTTGTCGCAAGCGAGCGTGTTTACTCGTCCAACACCACCCTCTCGTCGAGTGGTGGTGACAGGCCTAGGGATGATCACTCCCCTCGGTTTGTCTGTGGAAGAAAACTGGAAGAACATCACTTCTGGTGTTTCTGGCATTGGCCCCATTACTCAATTTAATACCGAAAAATTTGCGGTTAAAATCGCTGGTGAAGTGAAGGGCTTTGATCCTTCCATCGTCATTGAGAAAAAAGAACAAAAAAAGATGGATCGGTTCACGCAGTTTGCAATCTACGCGGCGGAACGTGCAATCGTCGATTCAGGTCTTGAGTTTCAAAACAATGAGCTTCTTCAGGCGCGCACAGGCGCAATGGTCGGTGTGGGAATTGGTGGGCTCGCATCCATTGAAAATCAAACAGAAATCTATCTCAATAAAGGTCCTGATCGCATCACTCCATTTTTTATTCCGCTTGTGATTACCAATATGGCCTCCGGTCATATCTCGATTCGTTATGGTCTTCGTGGCCCTAATTTTTCAGTCACATCTGCTTGCGCCTCAGGAGTTCACTCTGTGGGCGAAGCGGCAAAGTACATTCAAAATGGCACGTGCGACGTAATGATCGCGGGCGGAGTGGAAGCGGCAGTGACTCCTCTTGCTGTTGCCGGATTCTCCTCAATGCGCGCGCTGTCTTCGCGCAACGAAGAGCCAACAAAAGCCTCTCGCCCATTTGATCGCAATCGCGATGGATTTGTTTTGGCCGAAGGTGGCGCGATTTTGATTCTTGAAGATTACGAACACGCCTCTCGTCGTGGAGCCAAAATCTATGCTGAGCTTACGGGCTATGGAGTGTCTTCCGATGCTTATCATATGACAAGTCCTCCTCCAGACGGCGCCGGAGCAGCGATGGCCATGAAGATGGCTCTTAAGAGTGCACAACTCTCTCCAGAAAAAGTCGGGTACATCAACGCTCACGGCACAAGCACGCCCACGGGTGATGGCATTGAGTCTGCTGCGATTAAATTTGTTTTTGGTGATCATGCAAAAAAACTTTGGGTGAGCAGTACAAAAAGTATGACAGGTCACGCTTTGGGTGGCGCTGGCGCCATTGAAAGTGTTTACAGTCTCCTGGCGCTTAAAAATCAAATGGCTCCGCCCACAATCAACTTGGACTCCCCGTCTGACGATTGTGATTTGGATTATGTTCCACAAAATGCGCGCGATGGAAAATTTGAAAATGTTCTTAACAACAGTTTTGGATTTGGCGGCACCAATGCGTGCGTCATCTTTAGTAAAATATGAAGATCTTTGTTGGTTCCGATCACGCTGGGTTTTTAGCAAAACAAAAAATCATTCATTCGCTTCAAAAAACGCACACTGTGATTGATCTAGGCCCTGCAAATGAGGATCGCACCGACTATCCTGACTACGCCGATAAAGTCGTGCAAGAGATGAAAAAAGATATCAATAACTCCATGGGTCTTTTGATTTGCGGTTCTGGCCAAGGCATGGCGATGCGCGCGAACAAATATCCTTTTATCCGTGCAGCGCTTTGTTGGAATGAAGAATCGGCCCGTTTAGCTCGTCAGCACAACGACGCCAATATTCTTTGCGTGGGTGGACGTATCGTTGACGAAAAAACCGTCGCAGAGATCGTTTCCGCCTTTTTCTCCTC
>CAZOGU010000080.1:0-5720 GCA_964579625.1 uncultured Pseudobdellovibrionaceae bacterium | reverse complement strand
TTTTCATTTTTTGCGGCTTGTTCGAACTCCGCTTTCCAGCGGTACGCAACGTTAATTAATAAACAGGGAGGGTTCAACTGAAAAGCGTTTCGCCAAGGCTTTAATTTGTTTTGTGTTGAACTCTCGAGTTCCTTTAAGAAGCTCGCTTACAACGGGTTGGCCACCGACTTCCTCTGCTAGGTCTGCTTGTTTGAGTTCGTGAACTTCCATTAAATAGGCTAACATCTCGCGGCCTGAAGTTTTCTTAATTTTAAACTTTCGGGTTTCATATTCATGAATAAGATGTGTGAGTGTCTTAAGATAATCTGTCACACCGGGCGTAATGGATTTAGATGAGTTTAATAGTTCGATAAGCTTTTCTGAAAGATTCAGACCGATCGTATTTTCATTTTCATTTTCAATCATTTTTAGTGGAAAAGCTTTGGTTAATAAATAAAAGGAATCGTCTACGGACGAAATGCTCTTTGTTTCTTTAATTATGTCTTTCAATTCAAGTTTTTTAATTCCCATATTATTTCCATTTTCCTTTATCATATTCTTTGTGAGTTAAAATGTCTGTAATTTGCAAGACGGGGATACCAAAATTTGTTATGCAAATAACCCTCACTTTGTTACCGCCGACATCAAAAACATATTTATCACCAACCTTGTCAAATCTCTTTCCAAAGACCTGTTTGAAATCCTCAGGCTTTGTTATTACTGCTGATTCGACAACCTGGACCCATTTATCTAAAGCATTCCGTAATGGCGCGTACTTTTTCTTAAAGTCGTTAATGAGTTGTTTGCCGAGAAGTAACATCTGTACTAAATATAGCAAAATACTATAAAGACAGCAAGTAGAAAATATAGCATTTTGCTATATAAATAAAATCTCTGTTAAATCAATGGCTTATGTAACACATAAGAACTTATTGCCGGTTCTCATTCTTCTCGAGAGGAAACTGGGATTGCAACGAACATAAGTTCCTAAGTTGTCCGTGTTAGATAGTTTCAATTCGAGGAATGCTAACCCGTACCAGTTTGCTTTACCGCCGAACTTCACTTAGCATTAACCTGATGATTGTATGGCTTTTTATTTTTTTCCTCTCTGGGTTGTCTGGGCTTATTTACCAAGTGGTGTGGGTTCGGGAATTTGGGCAAATTTTTGGGAATACGGTTCACTCTGCCAGTTTAGTGACTGGGATTTTTCTTTTTGGTTTAGGCTTAGGTTCTTATATCGCCGGGAGATTTGTTGATCGGAGATCTTCGGCGAACTCGAGCTTGGCTTTGAAGTGTTATGTGATCACTGAGCTTCTCATTACAGTTCTCGGAGTTCTTTCTGCCGTTTTAATCTACAGGTTTGAAGCGCTTTCGCCCTACATCACAAACTACACAGTCTCTGCCAACGGTTGGTTTGAAGTGTCGACGAGTTCTTTTATTTTTCGAACACTCATTCTGCTACTCCTTATCGGCCCCTTAACGGTCGCAATGGGTGCCACACTGACATTTCTGATTCGGCATTTTACAGTCTCCGCTCCAAAGTCTGCGGGGTGGAAGGTTGGGCTTTTGTACGGAATCAACACCCTGGGTGCAGCGGTCGGGTGTTTAATTACCGACGCATGGGCTGTTCCAAGTCTCGGGTTATTGGCGACAAAAATGAGTGCGGTGGGGTTGAACCTGATTGTCGCACTCCTTGGGTTGTATTTTTTAAACAAAAATAATAATAACGAATTAGAAACCGTAAACTCAGACACTCCTGTGGCCAACAAAGGCATTTGGTTGGCCGGGGTTTCGCTTGCGATATCTGGGTTTTGCGCCATGGGGATGGAGCAGGTTTGGTTTCGTTTTGCGAGCTCTTTGTTTTCTTCACATCGAATGGCCTTTTCGCTCACACTCTTTATCATCCTTGTTGGGATTTGGGTGGGAGCCCTTCTGGCCGGGGCTATTTCTAAACGAGTTACAAATGTTGGAAGCCTTTATATCCTTACCCAGTTGCTGTTTTCGACTTCGGTTGTGATTAGCTTTTTGTTTTTTATAAATTCGCGTCGGTTGTTTTTCTTAGATGTCCTTTCGGGTCCTCTGTCGGCCAATCAGGAGAGTTTTCGCTATCGGGCTGTGGAGCTACTCTTTTACCTGATACCTCTTGCGAAGATTGTGCTATTTCCGGCGATTGTCATGGGGGCCGCGTATCCACTGATAAATGCTCTGATACAGCGGGATCGTGCGAATGTTGGAACAAATGCCGGGTTTATTTACTTGCTCAACTCAGTGGGGGCGCTCTTTGGTTCTCTTCTGACGGGTTTTTATCTTATTCCAAAGTTTGGGATGCAAACTTCGACTCTTTGCTTGTCTGCGTTTTCGCTTTTTGCAGTTTTGCCAATTCTTTATTTTTATTCACGAGATAGATTTTCTTTAAAAACAGGAGCTATTGCGTTTTTCGCAATCGTGCCACCATTGGTTTCTCTGGGATACTGGGCCTCCAGAGATTCTCATTACGTGGTTCTGAATGGCTATCTTCAAAAACCACTGAACTCTCAGGGAGCCGAAGTCTTAACCATCAGCGAAGGCATCAACGAAACCGCCATGGTGGTGAAAAACAAAAATGACAATTCGCTTTCACTTTATACAAACGGACACTCCATGTCGGCGGCCAATGATTCTGCTCAGCGATACATGCGTGCGTTTGCTCATTTGCCATTACTGCAAATAGAAAACCCGAAGTCAGCCTTAGTGATTTGCTTTGGAGTTGGAAACACATTAAACGCAGTTTCTAGGCACCCGAGTATCGAAACCATCGATATCGTGGATTTGTCTAAAAACATTCTTGGGCTAGCCAGTTATTTTGCGGACACGAATCAAAACGTACTTCAAGATCCCCGCGTGAACGTCTATATCAACGACGGTCGACAGCATTTGCGAATGCAAAACGAAAACACGTACGATCTTATCACACTCGAGCCACCACCACTCAAGGCGGCTGGTGTGGCTTCGCTTTATTCGGAAGAATTTTATCGAATCGCCGAAAAGGCGCTGAAGCCCGGTGGAATGATCACACAGTGGTTGCCCATTCATCAGGTGAGCGGGGAGCACGCTCGCCAGCTTATTCGCGCCTTTACCGATGTTTTTCCAAACGCTGTCCTTGTCAATGGCTCCTACATGACACTCATTTTGATGGGTCAAAAAGAAGGAGCAAATGAGATTGATTGGTTCAGAGTCAAAGAACGTATCGCCCAGCGACCTCTCGTTCAGCAAGATCTCGCTCGTATTAAATTATCAAAGCCCATAGAATTTTTAGGAACATTTATGGCAAGTGGGCCATGGATGACAAAAAATTTGGCTGACGTGGTTCCCCTTCAGGATAATCAACCCAATATCGAATACTCTCGAAAGCTGCTCTATAGCCGTTTGCCAAAGGAACTCTTTTGGGCAGGAACATTTGCCGACTGGTGCCCCTCGTGCTTTAAGGGTGAACATCTTGCGGGCGAACTCGCCAGGCTAGATACCTTTCTATCGATGATGCAGTCGTATTACTGGAACGAAGAGGTGCTTAAGGTCACCCCCGTAAAACAAGAGACTCTATTTAAGATTCAATTTGTAGACTCTTTACCACCAGCCACCAGAGACACTTTGATTCACCCAGTAACAACAGAAACATTCAATAGCTTGGTCGAAGAGTATCCCTATTTTAAAGTGCTCGGGTTTAGTAAGGTTGAGAATTAAACTGCCAGCGCTGAGGTTTTTTTATCTTACCTGAAAGTTAGTTAAACAACTGAATTTATTTAAATATATATTGTATTTACATTATTTGTAAAATAGCCGATAATAGGTGTAGTGAGGTCGTTGTGAAAAACACATTGATTAAGATTTTTAAAAGCTTAAATGAGGTTATCGAAAACGAAAACAAAGAGCGTTCCGAGGAGGGAAGAAAGCCTTTGGCGAAATCGACCGTTGAAATTTTGGGGCAGACAAGTCTTTTGTTGCAGCCGGAACTTACAGTCAAATTGAGTTTGGTCCAAACAGGCGACGTGGATGCTTTTATTCAGATGGAGCATTTTGTAAAAGAAAAAATGAAAGCTCTTCTTCAGCAGAACGGTTTAATTTACGATGAAGATAGTTATTTAATATTTATTCCTAAAGGAAGCCAGTTTTTTCCATTTATAGATTTAAGTTTGATAGAAGTTAAAATAATAGATCCTGAGTCAGCGTTGGTAAGTAAAGCCGTAAAAGCTTCTGAAAAAAATAAACCGCTCATTCGCCAAGCTATTGCCTCTGGAGAGTTTCCTCGGCTTGTGGATCGAATTATTGAAAATGGTGGAGATTTAGAAAATTTTGTTTGAGGATTAAATGAATAAAGAAAAATTGATTAAAAAAATTCATTTGGCTGCACAGAGAGATGAGCAAAAACGACTTGATCCACGCTATGGTCGAGTGATGGCCTTTTTTATTAAAAAAGGTTTTCTCAAGGCCAATAAATTATTTGCTAAAAATTATGTGGCGAGAATGCGATTAGAAGATGCCATATGGGTGGGGACACATTTGGAGCCAAGAGTTCTCGAAGTGTTGCCAGCGGCAGTCGCCAGATTTCCTAAGGCCTTTATTTTTGATGGACAGAACATAGAGCTCGAAAATATTGTGAAAGATCTGCGCAATAAGAAGGAAGCAGGACGGAACTTCATGAATATTCCTTACAAAAAAATTCTGCCATGGATGAACCTGGAATTAAACGATAAGCGCACAAGGGCTGCTAAGGACAAAAAGATTACTAAAACGATGCGACTGAGCCCGCAGGCTATAGATAAAATGACAAAGAAAAGGCGCGAAGCCGGTTTGTCCGAATCTGCATTTCTTGAAAAGTTAATTGCGAGCTGGACTGAGGGCAGTTAATCGGTTTATCGAGAGCACCATCGTTGCAAATTTCTAACTCGACCCCCTTTTGCCAGATCAAACTTCTTAATTTCGAGGGACCAGAGTGTTGGCCTTGAGAACAAGGGCTTCTTTTCTTTGAAGGAATCACAAACGTAAGGCCAGTATTAAACAGTATAAGTTTATTGCAATTTCTTGTTAGAATTAATTTGGTACTATGAGAAAGGATTTTAAATTGGACATGAATGCGATTCGTTTCTTTCACATTATTCTTTTTAACCGTTGGTTGCGCTGGCAGCCAATATTATTTTGAGGCCTCTCCACGGTATCAAATTTTAGATACAGATTATTTCAAGAGCTCCACATATTCAGATTATAACGGGGGAAATCCTGTCGATCATACGGCTTTTAAAGTTTACGAATCGGGTCTTTCAGGGACAGGCGGGCAAGTTTCGCTAGTGGAAGTGAATGGTTATTTGTACTCCCGGTTGGGATATCATTTCAACAGGTTAAAGTCGGACACTTTTAGTTATTCTATCGACGACTCTGTACCGAGTCCTACTTCTGTTGATTTGGATATCCATGGTTTTGAAGCTGAGCTTGGATTTAAGTTGTGGCATTTTATGCCACATATCTCAGCTATTTATTCGGAGCTTTCATTCTCCAGGCCTGAATTGAACGTGGTGATTCCAGAGAAAAATCTCTATTTTTCTGACTACGTATCAAATATCGCCTTTGGACTTGCGATTGAAATCCCGCTTTCGAAGCGTTTTAACATACTAATAAATAGTAATTTCGCAGGAGATAACCAAATATACTCGCTGGTGGACGCGCCGGTTTGAAAATACACAACAAACGTCGGTATGCCGGTAACCGGG
>CAZOGU010000079.1:0-6135 GCA_964579625.1 uncultured Pseudobdellovibrionaceae bacterium | reverse complement strand
GCCGATTGGTTCTCGCCACACTCAAGGGAGCCCCAAGAAACCGCATCGATTTCCTCCGCCTTCTTTCGGCTGCTGACAATGTTCCGGGTGCCATATCTCCACTGAAAATATCCCCAGATCGCGAGGTCGAACGCCGCCTCGTACTCATGACCGTTCAAAAGAACCAATTTATTTTGGCGGAATAAAAAATCGTAAATCGCCAGGCCAATGCCCAAAAATCTTTTGGGTTAGTTTGCGGGATTCTTTTCAGAAACGTAGGATATGAAGTCCATGCTCAACGATACATGGACTGAAAACTTAGCCGGGCTATTGTTCAGTCGGTAGTAGCAGCCTCGGCATCAGATACAGTTTCAGTTCAGTTTTTAGTAAGCGGTTTTCTACTTAATGTGAATAGAATTGCACCAAACAGAACGCTGAACTGAAACTGCATCTGATGCTGCTACTTATTGGCTGAATAGTGCCCAAGGATTGCAACGGGACAATTGACTATTAACGCGCAAAGGAAGCACAACCAGACTCAATAAGAAAAACCCAGCAAAGACATACTTCGCCCGCCGATGAAATATGTGCCATTCATTAAAAAGAGCTCGCAGAGAACAGTCGTAATCACTAGTAATGTAGCCAGTTGAATTTTTGACACCCCCCGTTTTCCCTCTAAATCCAGACCTTTCCTGATTGTTTTTCTGTAAAGGCGTTGTTCTTTTTGGCCGATGAGTTTTGAAAGATACAACAAGAATCTCGTGGCAAGAGAAACGCCTGCAGATTCGGAGGAATGAATGGATCAAAACAATCTGAATATACCTGAAACGCTCCCAATGCTCCCTGTTCGCGACATTGTGATTTTTCCTTACATGATCATTCCCTTGTTTGTGGGCCGCGAAGCCTCCATTCAGGCCGTCGAAGAAAGCTTAAGTAAAAATCGACTTATCTTTCTTGCCTCACAAAAAGAATTTAACGAAGAGTCACCAACTCCAGAATCCATTTATCAAACTGGAACCGTCGCTATGATTATGCGCATGCGCAAGCTTGCAGACGGACGCGTGAAGATTTTGATTCAAGGCGTGAGCAAAGCTCGCGTTCTGTCTTACACTCAAAATGAACCTTTCTTTAAAGTGTCTGTCGAAAAAATCGAAGACGCATATAAAGCTGACGAATCTCAACTTCCACAAGTGGAAGGTTTAATTCGTAATGCCAAAGAACATCTCGAAAAAATCATTGCTCTAGGTAAAATGCTCTCCCCTGATATTCTCCTTGTATTGGATGACATCCAAGAACCAGGTCGCATAGCGGACCTGATCGCCAGCAACCTTGGTCTTAAAGTCCCAGACGCTCAAGGCGTGTTAGAAACAATTGATCATGTGGATCGTTTAAAACAAGTGATCAACCTCTTAGCTTCTGAGCTTGAAACTTTACAAATGCAATCAAAGATTCGTTCGACAGCGAAAGATGAGATGTCTAAGTCTCAGCGTGAATATTTTTTGCGCGAACAAATGAAGGCCATAAAAAACGAACTCGGCGAACAAGACTCAAAAAGTGATGATCTTGAAGACGTCCGCAAACGACTCCAAGCTGCGCAAATGCCACCAGAGGTGGAAAAAGAAGCTCTTAAACAATTGGGCCGACTTGAGCGCATGCACCCAGACGCCAGTGAGGCTTCGATGCTTCGCACTTATTTGGATTGGATGATGGATCTGCCTTGGGGCAAAGAAACCGAAGACAGTTTGGATCTAAAAGTCGCCAAAGAAATTTTGGAAACCGATCACTTTGGTTTAGAAAAAGCTAAAGATCGTATTTTGGAATTTTTAGCGGTTCGAAAACTCAAAGACACTATTAAAGGACCTATTTTATGTTTTGCTGGACCTCCAGGAGTTGGAAAAACCTCTCTTGGTAAGAGCATTGCAAAAGCCATGGGTCGCAAATACTTCCGCATCTCTCTGGGCGGCGTGAAGGATGAAGCCGAAATCCGTGGTCATCGAAGAACCTATGTAGGCGCGATGCCAGGAAAAGTCATTCAAGCACTTAAACAGTGTGGTACTAGAAATCCTGTATTTGTTCTCGACGAGATTGATAAGCTGGGAAGCGACTTCCGTGGTGACCCAAGTGCCGCCATGTTAGAGGTTTTGGACCCAGAGCAAAATGCGACGTTTAGAGACAATTATCTCAACGTTGATTTTGATTTAAGCAAAGTCCTGTTTATTGCAACAGCCAACGTTTTGGAAAATATTCCACCTGCTCTCCGTGATCGTATGGAAATCATCCAACTCTCAGGTTACACAGAAAATGAAAAGCTTGAGATTGCCATTCAGCATGTGGTTCGTAAACAACTCGAAAACCATGGTCTGACGGAAGACAACTGTCGCTTTACTTCGGATGCCATTGCTTACTTGATTTCGCATTACACACGCGAAGCAGGTTTGCGTAATCTTGAAAGAGAAGTGGGATCTGTTTGCAGAAAAGTCACAAAACTGATTGTGATGGGCGAAATTAAATCTGTGACAGTGACAAAAGAAAAAATCATTGAATATTTAGGTGGCCCTCGATTTTTACGCGAAGATCGCTTGGAAGAAGATACAATTGGTGTTTGCACAGGCCTTGCTTGGACTCAAGCTGGTGGCGAAGTTCTTTATGTTGAAGCTCTCGGCATGAAGGGCAAAGGTGGGGTCACACTCACTGGCCAAATGGGCGATATTATGAAAGAGTCTGCTACGGCAGCCCTTTCCTATGCACGAGCGCATGCCGAACAACTTGGAATTCAGACGGATTGGTTCGAAAACAATCACATCCATATTCATTTGCCAGCAGGAGCAATCCCAAAAGACGGACCTTCGGCAGGAATTACAATGGCCACTGCGATTATTGGTTTAATCACCGAAGTGCCAACAAGTAGAGATGTGGCAATGACAGGAGAAGTGACTCTCACCGGTCGGGTTTTACCGATTGGCGGAGTGAAAGAAAAATGTCTTGCGGCCTACAACCACGGTGTGAAAACAGTGATTTTGCCAATGGCCAACAAAAAAGACATTACAGATATTCCCGAAGAGATTCGTCAGAAACTGAAGTTTATCTTTGTCGAACATCTTGATGAGGTTTTGCACATTGCCCTCAACTCTGAGAACAAGTCCAAAAGCTCTCCAACACGCAAAAAGAAACAAAAAGAAGCCGCTGCTTAACGAGCCGCTTCGACCCAAAAAATAAAGGCCACTTCCTGGTGGCCTTTATCGGAGAACGATGACATTTGAAAAAGAGATTCCCTCTATTTGGGACGGGCGATGGAGATCTCTTGGTTTTTCATCGTTATTCTCCTCCTTGAAGTCGGTGATTTTCCTTTTCCAATAGTAAAACTAACGTTTTTAAGTCCGACACTTGCTGCTTAAGATATAAGATTTGATCTTCTTTGCTTTGCAAAGAATCAAGATAAGCACGCTTAAGCTCATCCAATAAGAGACGCGTGGTCGAAATCGGTTCTGACGATGAAATCGAAAGACGAGTTTCTTCTGAGGGCTCTGATGATTCTGTGAGTATCCGCTGTTGGCTATCCTCAAGAATAAAGTATTTTCCCTCATCTAGCTTGAACTGAATCTTGTTCGATTTGATTCGTCGACGAAGAGTCGAAACGCTGATCTGGTGCTTGTTTGCATAGTCATTGAGTAGAATCCACTGGCTCATTCAACCCTCCTTTCTTAGGTCACTGAACGTGAGTGTTCAGATTGACTACTCAAGGTTAGCATATGACTTTTTGATGTAAATGCTTATTTTGCACGCTTTTTTAGCTAGGCACTGAGTAGTCGCCGCCTACTCACAGAATAAGTATTTGATTTTATTAATTTTTTTTTGTTATCATAGGCTCATGAAGCTATCGCACAAAAAAAAGATCGCCCTCGTCCTTAGTGGGGGTGGTATTAAGGCTGCGGCCTTTCATATTGGTGCCTGTCTTGCTCTTAAGGAAAAAGGATTTAAATTTGCTGGCGGAACCAAGGAAGAAGTTTCGGCCCGTTACGGAAACGATGAACTCACCATTAAATTTTATGTGGGCTCCAGCGCCGGCTCTGTGATCAGCACTTTTTTAGCGGCGGGGTATTCTCTCAATTCCATTATTCATGCCTTTGAACAAGGCTCCACTGAGTTATCCGATGGGCTTAAAACAGAAAAGCCTTTTGATGAAGATTTAAGCCCTCTCACTTACCGCGATATCTTTTCGATCAACGCCAAAGAGATGCTCCAGATGCTGCCGAATCTGATTAAAAATCGAGGAACATCTATTGTCACTGGTGGTCTTGAGGTTCTTCTTAAAAATGGCTTTAAACTCAACGGACTCTTCTCGACCAAGGGCCTGGAAAAATACATGCGCGAAGAGGTTTGGAAGCCCAACTCGTTTAAAGATTTGGGAGTCGACCTTTATATCGTCGCGACTCAATTGAACCAAAGCCGAAAAGTTATTTTTTGCGCCAAAGACGAAATGTCCAAAGATCAATCTGTTCTTTACGCCAACTATGCCTCCGTCAGCGACGCCGTTGCTGCTTCGGCCGCTCTTCCGCCCGCCTTTTCTCCTTATGCCATTAAAAATCGCGATGGACAGGACATCTACTTTTTTGATGGAGAAATTCGCGACACGCTTTCCTCACACATTCCGGTGGATCACGGTGCGGATCTTGTGATCGCCAGTTATTCGATACAGCCCTATAATTTTAATCCCACCATGGGAAGTCTTCATGAGTACGGAATTCCGGTCATATTAAATCAAGCGTTGTACCAAGTGGTTCAGCAAAAAATCGAAAACCATATTAAGGCTCGCAAATCCATCGAGACTGTTTACAAAGCTGTGGATGGTTATTTAAAACAGACTAATATTAGTGACGAACATCGACAACGCTTGCTCGAGATTATTACAGAGAGAACCAATTACAAACCGCAAACGGATTACATTTATATTCATCCGCACGCCCAAGATTATAAAACATTCTTCGCCGACCACTTCAGCCTTAATCCACAACTTCTCAAAGATCTCGTGCAAGCAGGCTTCCGTTCTGCCCTCGGCGCTCTTCGCAAGTGGGACATTTAGACTTCGAAATAGAAAAGCAATTTATTAAAAGTCTCTTTTTTTGGACACACCCCTCCGGGGCAAGGCGAGCTTCGCTCGTAAACGAGTTGCACTCTCTGCCCCTCCAGGGCTCTGCTCGCAATACACAACATCCTGTTGGCGAGAGGTCCAAAAAAAGAGACTTTTAATAAATTGCTTTTCTATTTCGAAGCTACGCTTTTAGTTTCGGGTCCATTCATAGCCGTTTTTGCCGCTCGCGGGTCTTTGGCATGTGAGCCACACAAGGCGTTTGATTTTACGATTGTAACAACGGCCCTTTTCGCCGGACTGAGCTGCGGCAGCACAAACTTTTCCTTCGAAGGATTCGCAAGGAGGAAATTTTGCTGTCGACCACTCTGTGCTGGCATAGGCATAGAAGCTTGTTTTTCCTATATGCACATCATCCCACATGCCGATCGATTTGTTTTGATTTCCCTTTACTTGGATAAGACTTGTTTGCGGGATGTTTAATTCCATCAAGTAATCTTGGACTCTTTCTGGATCGCGCATTGGGTTGCAAGCCGTGTTGTCATACAAAACTTGTACACCCTTTGTCTTTGCGATTGGTAAAAGTTGCGTTTCCACATAATCGAGTGTTCCCCAAGTGTCGTACCAATGGCCCACATAGCCTATCGCCAAAGTATCACCGCTTTTTATTTTTGGAAGATACTGC
Source organism: uncultured Pseudobdellovibrionaceae bacterium (assembly GCA_964579625.1). Taxonomy (GTDB): domain Bacteria; phylum Bdellovibrionota; class Bdellovibrionia; order Bdellovibrionales; family JAGQZY01; genus JANPLN01. Next base: position 385 of record CAZOGU010000079.1, on the reverse strand, counting down.
TGGAGCTTGGTACCAGGTTTGCGATCAATCACTTTTTTGGAATCACACTTGAATTTGCCAAGCCACATCTCGCAGCCTATTCGGTAAAAGAACTTTTCGTTTTTGCTCGAGCCAATTTCGCAGGCGCAGTATGTTTCTGCGTTCGCAGAGTAAACATAACTACACAAAATAAAAAATAGGATCCCCAAATATCGCATTCTTCCCCCCGGTTGAACGGGGGAAATATTACATATCTTGAAATAGTTGCAATTAAAAAATGCTTTTTATTTTATCAAAGCGAATAGAACACTGCGTTTTTTACGAACGCAAAAAGCGGGTAGGAGAATAATCCAAACACCACCATAACGATTGCCATTACAAGAGCGACGGACTGAGTAAGATAGGC
>CAZOGU010000078.1:0-6136 GCA_964579625.1 uncultured Pseudobdellovibrionaceae bacterium | reverse complement strand
CGTTCTTGTGGAAGGACGAACTATTGCTCACGAAGTCGTTGGCAAGTTTGGTGCGGCCACAGTGATTTTGCGTCCTGCAGCCCCTGGTACAGGCGTTATTGCCGGTGGTGCCGTGCGTGCGGTTCTCGAATCAGCTGGTATCAAAGACATTTTGACGAAGTGTATTGGGACGCGCAATGCGCACAATGCCGTTCGTGCAACTCTTGATGGATTGGGACAGTTACAAGGTAACACACTCATCAACACTTATAAATAAAGAGTAAGGCGGAGTTATGGCGAAGAGTTTTAAAGTAAAATTAATCAAAGGTTTGCGCGGATGCACAGAGTCTCAGCGCGAAACTGTTCGTTGTTTGGGTCTTCGACGTGTAAATGCCGAAGTGGTTGTCGCGGACAATCCTGCCAATCGTGGACAGATCATGAAAGTTCAACATCTTGTTGATGTTGTTGTTCAGAAATAATTTGGAATTTGGGATAGAGGAGTTTTTATGATGTTAGATAAATTAAAACCAGCAGCGGGATCTACTCACTACAGAAAACGCGTAGGTCGCGGTCATGGTTCAGGCCTTGGCGGAACAGCTGGAAAAGGTCACAAGGGTCAAAAAGCTCGCGCTGGCGGACGTGTTCGCCGTGGTTTTGAGGGTGGTCAAACTCCTTTAGTGCGTCGTTTGCCAAAATTTGGTTTTACAAACGCCGCTTTCAAAACATCTTACGATATTCTTAATCTTTCCGATTTGACTAAATATGGGGCAGAAGTTTCTCCTGAAGTTCTTTATAAAAAAGGCATCATGAAGAAAAATTCGCTTCTCAAAGTCCTTGCAAAGGGTACAATCGAGAAAGCCGTGACAGTAAAAGCTCATAAGTTTAGCGAAAAAGCAAAACTAGCCATCGAAAAGGCCGGCGGGAAGGCTGAGGTTATAGCACAGTGAGTACAACTGAGAATATAGTTAACAACAAAGATTTGCAGCGACGTCTCTTCTTTACTCTCTTCTGTATCGCTATTTTTCGTTTTGGAATTCATATCCCAACTCCGGGTGTGAATGCGGAAGCTGTTCGTTTGTTTTTTGAAAAACAAGCCAGTGGCGGACTTTTTGGTGTTTTTAACACCTTTACGGGCGGAGCTCTTAGCCAATTCAGTGTTTTGGCTCTTGGGATCATGCCGTACATTTCCAGTTCTATTATTTTCCAGCTTTTAACTTCGATGGTTCCTTATTTGGAAGCCCTTAAAAAAGAAGGCGAACCCGGCCGTAAAAAAATCCAACAGTACACTCGTTGGGGCACGATCGTTCTTTGCGTTCTTCAGGCTTATGGCCTCTCGAATATGTTGATTGGTAAAGAAATCAACGGACAGTATCTTTTTAATCCGCAAGTGGGCGCCGTTCCGCTTCAGTTAATTACAATCGTCACTCTCACGGCGGGCACTTGCTTTGTGATGTGGTTGGGCGAGCAAATTACCGAGCGTGGTCTTGGTGAAGGCGCGAGCGTGATTATTTTTGCAGGGATTGCGGCCAATATTCCAACCGGCGCGCAAAATCTTTGGAACAGCGTAAGTACAGGTCAGATGAGTGGCTTGATTGCTTTGATTCTCTTGGCATTTATGATGTTTGTTCTTGGGTGCATTATTTATTTTGAAGTCGCACAAAGACGCATTCCAATTCACATGTCACAAAAGGGTGCAAATCGCGCCCCACAAATGTTGGGAAGTTATTTGCCTTTAAAAGTGAACCTATGCGGAGTTCTTCCTCCCATTTTTGCTTATGCGATTTTAGGTTTTCCGGCGACTCTGGCTACGTTTTCTCAAGCGTCGTGGATTCAAGGTTTGCAACAGCAGTTCAATCAAACAGGTGCTCTTTTTAATATTTTCTTCGTAGCCCTTGTTACTTTTTTCTCCTTTTTCTACACAGAACTTATGTATCCGCCGAATGAAATGGCAGAAAATTTAAAAAAAGCAGGAAAATTTATTCCTGGAATTCGCGCCGGTCGCAGCACGTCTGATTATATTCAGTCGGTGATGGAGCGCTTAAATGTGGCAGGTTCAATTTACCTCAGCGTTATTTGTATTTTGCCAACAATTCTTGCGAGCCAAGCGGCTGTTCCCTTCTTTTTTGGTGGAACAAGCGTGTTGATTCTCGTGGGTGTCGCTCTGCAATTGATTGAAAAGATCAATGCTTATCGTTACGAAGCTATGATCAAAGCAGCTCAGCGTCCACGTCGCACAAGACGGGTGAGCTTTTGAGTTTAGTTTTATTTGGTCCTCCTGGCGCTGGAAAAGGAACACAATCCCAGCTCATGCTGGCGGCCAAATCCTTTGTTCACATTAGCACCGGGAATTTACTACGTGAGGCGATTCAACAGAAAACTCCACTCGGTGTTGAAGCTCAATCCTATGTGGATGCCGGAAAATTAGTTCCAGATTCTGTTGTCATCGGTTTGGTCCGTGAATTTATCGAAAAAAACAAAACCACGCGCTTTATTTTTGATGGTTTTCCAAGAACCATCGTTCAGGCCGAGGCTTTGGAGCAACAAATTCAGCAAGTCGGCGCTATCGCAATCAGTCACGCCCTTTTTTTAGAGGTTCCTCAGGCTGATTTACTGCAGCGGCTTTCCGGGCGCCGAGTCTGTAAAAATTGCGGAGCCGTTTATCACGAATTAAACAATCCTCCTCGTGAGACTGGCGTCTGCGACGCCTGTGGGGGAGAGGTTTACCAGCGCAAAGACGACGCAGCAGAGGCCATCCAAACGCGTCTGGATGCCTACGAAAAGTCGACCTCACCTCTCAAGGATTACTACCTCAAAAAGGGACTTTTTGTCTCGATAAACGGTGTTGGATCATCTCAAGAAGTCTTTCAGCGAATCCAATCTTACCTCTAAAACATCCGTTCTAAAAAATATTGCATTAATTCATTTTTTTTCGAAAATTCTCTGGACTCTCTGTATTTGACGATGCTAGATTTGCCGGTCTGTCAATTTATTTTTCGGAGGTCAGATGAAGGTTCGCGCATCTGTAAAAAAGATTTGCAAGAAGTGTAAGGTGATAAAACGACGTGGAACCGTTCGAGTTATCTGTGAAAATCCAAAGCATAAGCAAAGGCAAGGTTAATTATGGCTCGTATATCGGGTATTGATATTCCCAAGAACAAGAGAGTGGAAGTTTCATTAACGTACATCTATGGAGTTGGCCGTAAACGAGCCAAAGACATTTGCGAAGCGATGAAGTTTTCACCCACCAAGAGAACTCATGAGTTGAACGATGAAGAGATCGCGAAAATTCGCGATATGATTCAAGCGCAATTCAAAATCGAAGGTGATCTACGTCGTGAAATTTCGATGTCTATCAAACGTTTGATGGATCTTGGAACGTATCGTGGAAGCCGTCATAAAAAAGGCCTTCCTGTTCGCGGTCAAAGAACAAAGAGTAATTCTCGAACTCGTAAAGGTCCTCGTAAAACAGTGGCGAATAAGAAAAAAGCAGTGATGTAAGGAAAGGTTCAAATATGTCTGAAAATACCGGTGCGAAAAACACCACAGCCCAAGCCAACAAGCCCGTCAAAAAGAAGGCGAAAAAGAATATTCCCAACGGACGTTGTTATATTCAAGCAGGCTTCGGCAATACCATCATTACAATCACTGACGTTATGGGTAACACCATCAGCTGGTCAGCCTCTGGAATGCTTGGTTTTAAAGGAAGTCGTAAAGGAACTCCATTCGCTTCTCAATTAGCTGCTGAAGACGCTGCTAAAAAAGCCATGGAACAAGGTCTAAAGAGTGTCGATGTTTATCTCAAGGGTCCTGGAGCTGGTCGTGAACCAGCCATTCGTGCTCTAGCGAACGCTGGAATTCGTGTGAACTCAATGCGTGATTTAACGCCAGTTCCACACAACGGATGCCGTCCACCTAAGAGAAGAAGAGTTTAATCTAAAGATTGATCGGGAGAAGAGATGCAACAAGAACATTATTATAAATTCTGGAGAGATTTAATCAGCCCCAAAGGAGTCGAAGTTGATTCGGATTCTTTGACGACAACTTACGGAAAGTTCACAATTCGCCCGTTGGAAAGAGGCTATGGAATCACCATTGGTAACTCTCTTCGCCGAGTTCTTTTAAGCTCGATGATGGGTTCCTCTGTGACATCTGTTCGCTTTGACAAAGTTCTTCACGAGTTCTCGACCATCCCAGATGTAATGGAAGACGTGACAGATATCATTTTGAACTTAAAACAAGTTCGTTTCCGTCAGCACACACCAGACGTTTTGAATCTTAAGATTTCAAAAGCAGGTCCTGGAAAAGTGACGGCTGCAGATATTCAACTCAGTGACAAAATCGAAGTTTTAAATCCAGATCAACACATTGCTACTCTCGGTGGAACTGCGAAGTTCGAAGCCGAAATCACAGTGAGTTTTGGTCGCGGATATGTTCCTTCTGAGGAGCTTGAGCAAATCAATGGTGGCGTTGGAATCGTTCCTGTGGATGCGATTTTTTCTCCAATTCGTCGAGTGAACTACAATGTGACAAATGCACGTGTTGGTCAAAAAACAGACTACGATGCTTTGACTCTTGAAGTTTGGACTGACGGATCGATCAAGCCAGAAGAAGCCGTTGCTTTGGCTGCAAAAATTATGAAAGAGCAACTCCAAGTTTTCGTCACTTTTGACGAAGCTGTTGAGCCAACAACTGAAAAAGAAGAAAAGCGTTCACCAATTCTGAACGAAAATCTTTTCCGCTCTGTGGATGATCTTGAGCTTTCTGTGCGCAGTGCAAACTGCCTTAAGAACGCCAACATTCGCTACATCGGTGAATTGGTTGTGAAGTCAGAAGCAGAAATGCTCAAAACAAAAAATTTCGGTCGCAAATCATTAAACGAAATCAAAGAAATTCTTGTGGAAATGGGACTAGGACTTGGCCTTAAGATCGAAGGATGGCCACCTCCAGGTTGGAATCCAAATGCCCAGGCACCAATAAGCACACGCACAGCCAATGTGGGTGGGAACGAACCGCAGTAGTCGGGAGTAGGTTATGAGACACAGAAGAAAAGTTAAAAATTTTAGTCGCGCTACAAATCCTCGCAAGGCTCTTTTAAGAGGCCTTGTGACATCTCTTGTAGAGCATGGTCGTATTAAAACAACTGTGGCAAAAGCAAAAGAGCTTCGCCGTCATGTTGAGCGTGCCATCACTGTTGGAAAGAAAGCCAATCTCAATACGCGTCGTGTATTGCTTGCGGACTATCCAAATAAAGCCACTGTAGAGACGATCATCTCTGATCTTTCTGTGCGCTTTAAAGACAGAATGGGTGGATACACTCGTATTTTAAAATTGAACAACCGCCCTGGTGATTGCGCTCCGCAAGCGTTTATTGAATTTGTTGATTACGATTCAAAAACCTATGCTGAGAAGAAAACCAAAGTGAGAGTTCCAGGCAAAGATCGCAAACTCATCACAAAAGAACTCACCAGCAAAGAGTTGATTGCTCACAATACAAAAGTGAATCAAAAAGCCGCTTTTGCACGTTACAAAAACGTGAAGAAGATGCAAAAAGAAGCTCGCCGCGTTCTTCGCGCGAACAGCTAATCGACCCGATGAAATTAAATCGTACTTTAAAAGCAGCCCTCATTACCGGAGGGCTTTTTTTTATTCTATTTATGGGCTGGCTCAAGCTCGATGAAATTTACACCACCGAAACCTTACCGGGCTCCTTTGAGGTCGTAAACTTCCTAGAAACGAACGACTTTAAAACCCTGCCAGGACTTGAGCTTCGCGATTTAAACCTCGCAGAGATTGATTTAGAGGCTCTCACTAAGGATAAAATCGTCATCATTAACTTTTGGGCGAGCTGGTGCGAACCTTGCGCCGAAGAATTTCCGTCCATGGTCAAATTGGTCGAGCATTACAAAGAAAAAATCGTGATTTTAGCTCCGTCGCATGATTCTTCATTGGAAGATATCAACACCTTTGCGCAAGCGTTTAATCTCGACGCCACAAAAGGCATCCACCTGTTGTGGGATAAAGATCTTAAGGCGGGAAAAGCCTTCCAGGTGAACAAGCTGCCTGAGTCTTACATCTTCGGCAAAGACGGCAAACTCCTGCGCAAAGTCGTCGGCACCCGCAACTGGTTCAACGAAGACGCCAAATACTTCTTCGACTC
>CAZOGU010000077.1:0-6427 GCA_964579625.1 uncultured Pseudobdellovibrionaceae bacterium | reverse complement strand
AGCAGTACGTTTTGTGTGTTACTCACCATCCGTCTTTAATAAATATAAAAAGGAGCTTATTTATGAAAAAAATCGTATTCGCAACTCTTCTCGCATGTTCAACAGCTGCAAACGCTCAGATTTCTATGGATCTTCCAACACTTTGGTGGCCAGAAGAATTCACTCAAGGCCAAACTAAAGCTACAGATGTGCAGCTTGTTCTTGCTAGCCAGAATGTAAAAAACTACCTCAAAAAGAATTCCCTAGGACCAATTCTTGATGTTGTTAAATCTGATGGAAAGATCTATGTCATGGTTGAAGGTGGATCTTTCGAAGTTGTGATTCGTAAAAATATGAATCCAGCAGTTCGCCCTGTCAAAGGCACACTTTTCGTAGATTAATCAAAGTTTAGATATTTTAAAGTAAAAAGGCCTCTTCTGGAGGCCTTTTTTATTGCGCGATTGCGCCCGAGTAAACTTAAAACGTTTCGTCAAAACTCACATCGCCACTGACGCCCATTTGGTAAGCCGCCACTTTTCTTTCGAAAAAATTTGTAAGTTCTTGCACGTCTTGCAATTCCATAAACGTAAACGGATTTTTAGATCCAAATTTTGCGGGAATATGTAGTGCTTCGAGGCGCTGATCGGCGATGTACTGAAGGTACTGGCGCATGTCTTTTTTAGACATTCCAGCGATTCCTAAATCCAGTACGTCATCAGCAAACGCCATCTCGCATTCCACAGCCTCTGAAATCATTTGGGTGACCATATCGTTCATTTGCGGCGTAAAGATATTTGGATCTTCGCGGCGAGCGATCTCGATCACTTCAAAGGCAAAGTTCATATGAGCGCTTTCGTCTCTAAACACCCAATTTGTACCCGAGGCTAAACCATCGAGTAACCCTTTGGAGCGTAAAAAGTAAACATAAGCAAAGGCGCCAAAGAAGAACAGGCCTTCGATGCAAGTCGCAAAGCACACCAAGTTCATTAAAAACTTGCGGCGGTCTTCCACAGTCTCGATGCGATCCATTTTATCAACGGAGCTCATCCATTTAAAACAAAACTGAGCCTTGCGCTGAATCGACGGAATATTATCGATCGCCGCAAACGCTTTCGCGCGTTCGTTGACGTCGGGAATATAAGTATCAAGAAGAGTGAGGTAAAACTGCACATGCAGAGCTTCCTCAAAAAGTTGTCTCGAAAGGTATAAACGCGCCTCTGGCGAATTGATGTGCTTGTACAGGTTGAGCACCAAGTTGTTACCAACAATGGAGTCTCCTGTTGCAAAAAAAGCCACAAGACGGTTGATGAGGTGTCGTTCGGCGGGCGTCATCTTCGATCGCAGATCGTTGATGTCGCGCGAGAAGTCCACTTCCTCAACGGACCAGGTATTTTTGATTCCATTTTTGTACATCTCATAAAAAATGGGATATTTCATCGGGCGCAGCGTGAGATTAAAACCAGGATCTAAAATCATAAATACTCCTTTTTATCTTCCTTGATTTACTGACAAGCTTCACAGGACTCAGGATTTTCCAAAGAGCAGGCGATGATTTCTTCTTCGCTGTACTCTTTTTCCTTTTTGACCTGCTTGGTTTCTTTGATTGTTGTTTTGGCAATTTTTGTCGCAGGACGTGAGCGCAAGTAATAAGTGGTTTTAACCCCTTTTTTCCAAGCGTACATGTACATTGACGACAGTTTTCCAATCGTGGCGTTTTCTAAAAATAAATTGAGCGACTGACTCTGATCAATGTAGGCGCCGCGGTCGGCGGCCATGTCGATCAAACTCTTCATCGGCAATTCCCAAACGGTGCGGTAAATGGTCTTGAGGTTTTCTGGAATCTCTTCGATGTCCAAGATCGAACCTTCGGCAGACTTAATTTTATTGCGCACTTCTTCTGTCCAGAGGCCGACTTTTTTAAGATCGCGAACAAGGTACTTGTTAATCTGTAAAAACTCTCCAGAAAGAGTTTCACGCTTAAACAAGTTGGAAACTTGCGGCTCAATCGCTTCACAGCAACCAGCAATGCTGGCAATCGTCGCAGTTGGAGCAATCGCAATGACAAGTGAGTTTCTTAAACCAAATTTTTTAATTCGCTCTTTGAGCTTCACCCAGCGCTCAGGATTTGAGGGTGTGACCTTCCAAAGATCAAACTGCAACTGTCCCTCAGCGGCACGCGTGTCCGCGAAGTTCGAGTGCGGTCCATACTTTTCGGCCAGCTCACACGACATGTCGATCGCTGCGTAGTAAATTTCTTCTTGAATGCGTCTTGAGATCTCGCGCGCTTCTTCGCTATCAAACGCCAAACCGAGTTTAAAGAACACATCCTGAAGGCCCATGGCACCCATGCCAATCGGACGCCATTTGTTGTTGGAATCCAAGGCTTGGTTGATGGGATAAAAATTGATATCGATCACGCGATCCAAAAACTTCACCGCCGTTTTTACCGTGCGACGAATTTTATGGTAATCAACGCCGTCTTCAGTGACGTGTTGACCAAGGTTGATCGAGCCGAGGTTGCAAACCGCTGTTTCTGCATTGTTTGTCACTTCGAGAATTTCTGTGCACAGGTTCGATAAATGAATCACGTTTTCTTTTTTCGCTGTCTGATTGCTCTTGGTGTTAGAGGCATCTTTAAATGTCATCCAACCGTTGCCAGTTTCGGCAAGAGTTTTCATCATACGGCTGTAAAGATCGCGAGCCTTCAGCTGGCGAACAAATTTTCCTTCGCTTTCGGCTTGAAGATAGGCTTTTTCAAACTCTGCGCCGTAAAGATCAGGGAATTCTGGAACGACTTTTGGATCAAAAAGTGACCACATTTCATCCGCTTCCACTCGCTTCATAAAAATATCTGGAACCCAGTTGGCCAAATTCAGGTTGTGAGCGCGTGTGCTCTCATCACCCGTGTTGTCGCGAAGTTCGAGGAAGTCCTCAAGATCCGCATGCCAAGTTTCAAGATACACACAGCAAGCGCCTTTGCGCTTTCCACCTTGATTCACGGCTGCCACAGAAGAGTCCAATGTTTTAAGCCAAGGCACCACACCGTTGGAATGGCCGTTTGTTCCTTTGATCAAAGACCCTCTGGCGCGAACGCGGTGGAAGGCAACGCCAATTCCGCCAGCGAATTTAGAGAGGAGAGCAATGTCTTTGTATTTTTCGTAAATCGAAGAGAGATCATCTTTTGGCGAATCCAACAAATAGCATGACGACATTTGTGGGTGAAGAGTGCCGGAGTTAAAAAGTGTCGGTGTACTTGGCAGATAATCCAGTGTGCAGACGAGTTTGTAAAGTTCCACAGCTTCTTCGGCGTTATGGGCAAGACCGCAAGCCACGCGCATAAAAAAGTACTGTGGAGTTTCGAGCACGTCGCGTTTTTGTGGATCTTTTAAAAGATAACGATCGTAAACTGTGCGTAAGCCAAAGTATTCAAAGGCGGTTGTTTTGTGAGGCTGGATCGCAGCTTCTAAAACGGCACGATTTTCTTCGACAAACACTTTGGTTTTTTCGGCAATCAAGCCGTGTTTAAAACCATGAGCAATGCTCTCATAAAAAGAATTTACGCCAAGATTGCGCACTTCTTCGTCGATATAGAGACTCAAAAGGCGGGCCGCCAAGCGAGAGTATTGTGGCTCTTCGCCGATCAACATCGCTGCGGTTTGAATCGACAGGTTATCCAGTTCTTTTGTCGAAGCGCCATCGTAAAGACCGCTGATGGATTTAATCGCCACGCGATAAGGATCGACAAAACGTAAGTCTTCCGAGTTTTGGGTGACACGACGAACGATCTTTGTGACGTCGACGGGCTCAAGACGGCCATCGCGTTTTTTTACGCGCATCAATACAGGTTCTTGTGTTTCGTTGTTTGTTACTTCTGATGTTGTATCCATTTTTGTCTCTGTCGTCTCCATGTGTTGCCCTCCCAATGGCCTTCAATTTTAGACACGTTTTTGTGTCATTTTAGAGTCAAGAATCCCCGAGGCTTAAGAAAATATTTATACAAACATATTCTCAAAAGCGCAGAAGGCCTCACAAAGAAATTTTATTTCTTTGTTCCGCCCAAGCGTTTCTCGTCTGGATTGTTATGCGAATGACCCCCGAGAGCGTTTTTTACTTTTCGTTCTTCAGTGAAGAACTCAAAACAAATTGCGCCTCACATAAAAACGGTAGTTCTCCCTTAAAAGAGAGTCAAATCTGATTTCTTAAGAAAAATTGTTTTTTTTTGAGCAGTAGCGACAAATTAATGTCAGCAAGCGTTAGTGCGTTGAAATTTCTCATGAATAGCAATCTGTTGATAGGAAAAGCACGTCAAATTTTTTTGCTTAACGTTGATTGTTTACAAAATTCTTTTGCTTTTGTTTTATGCATTAGGCCTTTAGTCCTGCTTAAAAACACTACACAGAGAGGTCCAGCCGATCAAAACACCCATATGTAGTGTTTGAGTTCTGGTCTCCGCAAACTTCAGAAGACGCCTCAAAATGCCGATATTTTTGTATGAGATTTCTCGAAGCGCTCAACCGAATTCTCGTCGGAATGTTACTGTGTCTCGTGCTTTTACAAGCGGGACTTTTGTTTTTTATGAAGAACATGGAAGATGAAGCGCAATATCGTTTGGTGAAAAACACTTCGAGTGTGGATACAAAATGCGGCGAGAATTCTTTTTCCGACGATAAATATTGGCAACTCCTGCAAAACCAAGTGGTATCGCAATCGACGTGTGAAGAGAGTGATTGTGTTTTTTCGCACATCATGTGGGATCGCTCTCAGCAAGAAAAAGAATTGCAACTGATTGCCGTGCAATCGGCGCCGCCGTTTCGCTGGGGACAAATGGATCAAGGCGGATTGATTCGTGTGCGTATCAAAGCCACAGAAAAACCCCAAGTGTTGGCGCTTGTGAGTCGCGATCGTTTGGAGTGGAGCTTTCAGGTTGATAAAAATGCAAAGATCGACAAAGTCATCGTTGCGACTCCTCAAACTGTATGGCTGCAAGGTCTTCCGCCAAAAACGGTGATCGAGTATTTACCCAAAGAGAAAATGTGCAGTTATCCCTACGCGTGGGAAGAGGCCTTCAATCCAGACAATGAGTTTCGAATTTTAAGTTCTGTGCTGACAAAAATTACGGGTCTGCAAGTCACCAGCTTTCAAGGTGCTCTTGTGGGTCGCGAGTTCCGCTTACCTATGTATGATAAGCTGCGAGGACTGGCGAGCGTAGACGCTCCACAAGCACCCGCATACGACGTGGCTTCTCGCGTGGCCGCAGCTCCGGGTCATCATCAGATCGTGTGGAGTCGTCAAGAACGGACCGCAGTCCCGCAAAAAGTGATCCTTGGCAGTGAGGAAGTCCTCTTGCCCGAAAAGACGCAGCAGGTGTCTGTTGTCGAAAAACAGATTTTTATCGTTAAAAATTATCTACTTTGGCGCTGGGACACGGACAAAAAAGAGTTCGTTAAAATTCTTTCTCCCGCAAATCTTCCCTACGTTCAATACGTCAAAGCTCTTGCGGTGAGTGAAGCCCAAAAGAAACTGTTTCTTTATAACGACGAGCGCGGTGGCGAGATGTACAGCTACGATATAGCCAGCGGAGAGTGGCAAGCCCTCACCACAGGGTATTCGTACAACGTCGAGGCCCTTTATTACGACGAACAAGCGCAAGCGCTCAGAGCCCTCGCATCGCGCGGCCCGCATCTGACTCAGTTTTTAAAGATGGACCAGCAGGCTAAAGTTCAAGAAGTGGTTCCCCTTAAAAATAAAATCTCATTCGATAAAAAACACTGGAAGTGGCAACTGCATAAAAGCAACGATGTCTACTCTGTGCGCTTTTTCCAAGCCGTTCAACCCCTCGGTCATGATATCGCTCTAGAGCTTTAAATTTATTGTGGCAAACTCACAAAGTACGTCTCCTCCGTTTCGATGATGGGGCTGAGTTTGCGAAGACATTCGTCGTTTGAAAACTTGGAGGTGTCACACTCGCAACGTTCAAGGCTGACTTTTTTAGGAAACGGCGTGCTTTTGATTTTCGCTTTCACGTCTTGGGCTGGGACGCTGGAAGGTCCGTCCCACTCAACACTGTAATAGGCATGGTTCATTTTGAGCACCACTCTTGCGTTGGTCTCATCCGAAGGGAAATAAACTTTTTTTAAAAGGGCGACATAAATTCTATTTGCGGGAGGGATTCGCAGTCGGGCTTCGTGTTTTGTTTCTGGCGGAAAACAGACTCGTGAGCGAGTCACGCCATGCTCGGTTTTTTCGTGAATGTAGTTTTTTAAACACTTTTGAATTTGAACTTCAACAACACCACTTTGCAATTGGGTGTCTGGCGGACACTGTGATGGAGGAAGGGTAAGCATTTCTTCTTGGATAGGATCAAAAGAGATCATGTGCTCTGAGGAGACATCACGATTTTTGATTGTCTTTTGAGCACAGGACATTCCAGAGAAAATTAAAAATAGTA
>CAZOGU010000076.1:3068-6491 GCA_964579625.1 uncultured Pseudobdellovibrionaceae bacterium | reverse complement strand
CTTTTTAACTATTTATTCACCTAAAAAACTATTTTTTATAGATCAAAGAACGAATACGTCTTATTGGCCACAAGTTCATGAACCTGGCCATCAAATGGAGTCTGTAGCGGAGTTGAAACACCGTTTTGAATGGTGAACAAATAGCCATCAAATGTTAAACCAAGTGTAGTGTTTCCTGATTTATAAATACGCTTATAAACTTGGTCAAACTGGACAGCCGCTGTTTTAAGATATGGTGTCTTTTTGTCTTTGCAACCAAACTCAACAACGGTTCCGTTATCCATCTGCACATGACCGATCATGCTCAACTTGTCGTAACCACTTGGATAAAGAAGTGCAACTGGCGTTCCGCCTGTCAGCGACTGCTCAACTTTGGTTCCTGTCCCATACGGATCACAAACAAAGCGCACTTTATCAAGAGTCACACGAGCACTCCACATACCACCGTAATGAATCCCCACAAGGTTCGCTTTTTCTGCTGGAGTTTGAGCATTGTACTCTACAGCATCCGCTCCAGGAGTCTGCTTGAGTTCGCCTTCGTCTTTGGTAAAAACATAACTCGCTGGAAGGTTTTTATCATCTGGGAAGAGAACATAAAAATCGCGACGAATCGCAATCTGACCGAGGTGAGGTGCCGAACCCAGCTCCGCAATCTTCATCGGACCGTTTGTAGTGATTTGGTGAAAGCCCAAATCTTTTGTCAGAACAACGAAGTCGGGCGTGAAGTTGATTTTCACTGGATATTCAAAAGCTTCGAAGGCGTAAACCAATGACGAGGCCTTCGAATACGCTTTCATTGCAGGATGCACGTTTTCTGCATAGCGAGCGATCTGCGCGTATGTCTCAACCGTCACAGCATAAGATCCACCATCCGAGATGCGCGTGTCGCAAGCACCCTGAAGACCTTTTCGAGGCCCATTGGTGCAAGTAGTGTGTGGAAAGCCATCGATGTGTCGGGCTTCGTGCATATAAACACTGGCGCTATCGAGAGCCGAAAACGCATCCGACAACATCAACGGGCAAACAAACATCGTTTTACCACCAAAAGCAGGCTGAACAAATGCTCCTGCACCTTTAGGACAGTTCGATTGAACACTAAACTTATTAATTCGGTTGGTAAAATACGTCCACCAGTTCGAGGCAAATTTACCAGAAAACATTTCGTCTGTACTGGTTGGCATCGATGATGCAAAAGCCGTCTGGCGCATAAACATAATGCCTGCGATCAAACGAGCCGAGCTCGAATCATCATAGCAGTACTCTTTACCCGCTAAATTCTTAAACTGGGTAAATTTAGAAGCAATCTCATTCATGTCGGCAGCAGAAACACATTCGGCAGCCTGAGATTGTGTTGTTATTAAAACTTGTGCAACTAAGATAAGTCCGAATAGGACACGTCTTGAAAATTCCATTTATTCCCCCCTCTTCAATCCTTAGAAGATAGAATTAGGGTCACAGAAAAAAGCTCAAGGGACAAGCACTTATTTTAGACTGACGATCACATGCGTGTTATTGCGTTCTCAACTCATCCTGTTTACGCTGCGCGTAGCTTTTAACGATTTGGTCTGATGTTTTCCAAATGATCTTTTGCAAATCATCTATCTTTGCATTGAGCTCGCGTTGGCTTTCCGCGATCGCATCAACGGCCATAATTTGATTGGCACGAAGTTGATTGTTTTTCACTTCTTCGATGGTGTGAGGCTCTGCGCGACCGAGGTTTAAATCTTGCGAAGCTATATCTACAAGCGCTGATTGAGCCTTCTCACCACCCAAGGTGAGCATATATATGGATAAGATTCTCTCCGCTTGTGAGGATTGAGGATTTAATGGCGTCTTTTGAAGATAGCGAATCTTTCTCTCATCGAGGGACTTCGCTATCTGGACTAACTCTTTTTCTTTTGCTTTTAAATCAACCGCTACCGAATCAACATGTGTGGATTCGGTCTGAAACCATTGAACAAACTGAGGATCCACCGTCTCCGCAACCTCATCCGATGAGACTTTTCGAACAGTCTCTTCCTTTACCGTATGTCGTTGTATAAAATCTGATGTTCCTTCTAGGACCTCGGTGACCGTCTTTTTCTTTTCGACAAACGAGCGATTGACCGCTGTCGCAAGAACAACAAGAACACACACAGCTGAAAAATAAAGAAAGAGTCTTTTTAACATAGAACCTTATGAATCTTTTTGCATCCAGCCTGTGATCCCAGGTTTAAAATGTTTGATGTTTTTATAGTCCATTTTACAAGCGGCAATGGCTGCTCTCTTCCAAGCCGTGCATGAAACTCCTCCGCAATAGGCGACAATCAAGGCGTCTTTGTCTTTGGGTAAAACAGTTTCCAGCTTGCTTTGAGATCCAAAATGGATAGCGCCCGGGATGCTCTGTTTCGCAAAAGATTCTTTGGAGTTCACATCGATGAGAAAAACTTTTTTGTCAGTGATGAGCTTTTGAAGCTCCGCTTTCGAGACTTCTCCGTACTGGGCATCGGATTCGCAGTCCGCGGCAAAAGTGACGGTGGAAAGAAGAACGAGAATGGTGGCAAGAACTGTTTTCATATCAACTCCTTGAAGGATTTGGAGCTCAAACCATTGAGCCTAGAGCTCGATATACTAACAGAAGACTCCAAAAGATCAAGCCACGGACCCGCTTCGCTCTGAAAAAAGTTCCCTAACTCTTACCAGAGTGCGAATTTTGTTTGTTAAATTTAAATTTTCAGCTATGTTCCTGACTTCCAAGTAGATAGGAGTATCTGCTCGGAATCTAAACAGCGTCATGATAGGGGTTGATTGATGCGTCTGATTGCCACTTTCTTCATTTTCTTCGGTGTTTCACTTCAAGCTTGGGCTCTGGAACCAAACTGGCTGGACAATTACACTCTATCTGCCACGCAGATCCGCATTTTGACCAATTGGGCCCAAAAGGGAACATTTTCTGATGAAGAGCTCATTGCCCTTGCCCAAAAGTTTCACGAAAACAATCTGAAACCCAAACCCTACGTCCCACCTTATACGTTTGCCGAACTCAATGAAGTGATGCATTGGGCCCAAGGGGGCGCTTTTGCGACATTTGCACAGTTTGCCGGTTTTTCATTCGATAACAAAGCTTACAATGCCGATTGTCCCAACCGAGTTCTTTTTAATTTCGGAATGGCTACAGGAACGACCTACTTCTCAATCGACGTCATGATGCTCACTAGCCAAACCTTTGGCAGCCTGCAAATAATGTACTCCCACAATCCAGCCACATTTCCAGAAAAATTTCTTCAGCTGGCTACGGCACGAGGGTTTGATATTTATTTAGAACCCCTCCCGACTCTTCAGGCATCTTTGGAATAGTGATAGGCTTCACCTCACTGCGCAGAAGAATCTAGACCATTTTTATTTAAATTTGAAAACAGAAATTATTGTGAATCAATCATATCA
>CAZOGU010000076.1:0-2968 GCA_964579625.1 uncultured Pseudobdellovibrionaceae bacterium | reverse complement strand
AATAATATTATTATAAAGAGTGACTACCCTAATTCAGATGGGACTTTGACTAAGATTGCCCAAGTCTGCGATGCAGCACCTAACTTTAACGATGGTTCCTTTGGCGAAAATGGCGGCAACACTTCAAGTGGCACTGACACCAATCCTTAATTTAAGGATCGTCTAATAGCTCGTGACTCTACTCAAAAAAGATTCACAGGCGTTTTTCGTTCTAAACTAAAAATGCTTTAAATTTTCGAGCTTTTATTTTTGTAGTTTGTAATTTGGCAAGGGCTTTGGGGGATTGAAAATTCGCAATCGCAACATAGCTGAAGCGATCGTAGATGTCGATTTTACCAATGTCTTTTGCAGGAATCGCTTCGGGCTCTGCTGTCAGTGTTCCAAGAATATCGCCTGCTCTTAACTTGTCTTTTCGGCCACCAGAAATCTGAATTGTTTTATTGCGTGACTTCTGAATTTCTCCGTTAATATGCGGCAGTTGATTAAGATCCAATGGCTGGCGAATCATCTTCACTCCAGTGGTTTGCTCAATTTCTGTCACTTTTGGCACTTCGTACTCTGTGCCGATGGACACCGCAGTGCCTTTACGACCAGCTCGACCGGTTCGTCCGATGCGATGAATATAGATGTCAGTGCTTGATGGCAAATCCACGTTGACCACAAGTTCGAGCGCCTCCACATCTAAGCCTCGGGCGGCCACGTCGGTCGCAACCAAGATTCTCGTACTTCCGTTGCGAAACAGCGTCGTCGCGCGATCTCTTTCGCTTTGTTCAAGATCTCCATGTAAAACATCGCAGCTCACTTTTAATTTTTTGAATTTATCGCCAATCTCGGTAACAGTGGCTTTGGTGCGACAAAAAACCAAAGTGCATGGCGATGGATGCTGTTCAATAATCTTTAACAGAGTTTCCACTTTTTGCGGGTTTTCGCTTTCGTAAATGTACTGTTCAATTTGCGGAGAACTTTGCAAATCCTGCGAGATTGTGATTCTCTCTGCATTTTGTTGATACTTGCGCGATAACATCTCAACACTTTCCAAAAAAGTCGCCGAGAAAAAAATAGTCTGACGTTTTTTGGGAAGCTGATCAATGATCGCATTGAGCTCTACGGTGAAACCCTCTTCGAGCATGCGGTCGGCCTCATCCAAAACTAAAAATCGGATTTTTGCAAACTTGGCCGTGCGTTCGTTGATTTGTTCGAGGGTTCTACCGGGTGTACCAACGATAAGCTGGACACCCCGATCCAGAGCTTGGTTTTGTGGCGGATAAGGTTGCCCTCCGACAAGCGAAATGCTTTGCAAACCCGGAAAGGCTTTTGAAAACTTACGGCACTCACGCAAAACCTGATCACAAAGCTCGCGTGTGGGACAAAGAATCAAGGCTTGTGCATGCATCTCTTCGACCTTGATGTTTTGCAAAACAGGAAGAAGAAACGCCGCTGTTTTACCGCTGCCCGTTTGCGACTGGCCGATGATGTCTTTTCCGGCGAGCAAGAGAGGAATCGTTGCTGCTTGAATGGCGGTCATTTGTGTAAAACCCATTTCGGCGATGATAATCTGAAGGAATGACGAAAGCGGAAGATTGGAAAACTTTTGAGCTGGTAACACGGTCATCCTTTACACGAGACGATCATTCAAGATGAGGTTATTGGCCGCAGCACCCAGAGTTGTCAAATTCTATTGGGAGAGGGAGTAGATTTTATTCTTGGTTTACGTTCCACGACTCCCCAGCTCACTGGTCCTACATATTTAATTACATCACAAGCCGAGGGGGAAATCTCGACGTCTACAGTCGATGGGATACGGTCAGGAGGGTGTTAACTGGGTTTCTGCTTTGTGATGACCGGATTTCACTCGGGCCATCGTGGCCCTCGCCCTTCGGTTGGCTTCACCATCTATTCTAGCGAAATTTAAGGGGGATTCCTCACTAGCCCTTAGTCTATGAATCTTTTGACCAAATATCCATGGATATTGATAGTATCATTTGATACTATCAATATCCATGAAGCCTCCATTCTCATATACAGCTAAAATAATAGAAAAAATTGCAGCCATATCTGAGCTCTTGGGAAGCGTAAAAACCAGAGGTTTAACCGTTCCGAGCCCTCAATTAAGAAAAAATAATCAGATCAAAACTATTTTTTCAACTCTCGCAATTGAAGGGAATACGCTATCTGAATCACAGATCTCTGATGTTATCCATGGAAAACGAGTCCATGGAAAAGCCAGTGAAATATTAGAAGTTAAAAATGCCCTCAAACTCTATGAACAAATTAAAAAGTTTAAATACAACAGCCTTAAGGATTTTCTTAGAGCTCATAAAATTTTAATGATGAATTTAGTGTCGGACGCTGGCAAGTTGCGAGATAAAAACGTTGGCATTCTTGATGGAAAAAGAGTTGTTCATGCAGCTCCAAGTCCTAAAATAGTTCCAGAAAAAATAAATGAAGTTTTTAGTTGGCTAAAAACTGACAAAGAAACACATTTACTCTTAAAATCTTGCATAGTCCATTACGAGATCGAATTCATTCACCCATTCATGGATGGAAATGGTCGCATGGGGCGTTTCTGGCAGACACTTATTCTCGAGGAACTGAATAGTATTTTTATTCACCTCCCTATCGAATCCATTATCAAAGATAACCAAAAAAAATACTACGAATCATTACGTAAATCTGACAAATCCGGAGAGTCGACTGTCTTTACAGAGTTCATGCTCAATGTGATCGAGCTGAGTCTTTTAGAGTTCATTGAGAACTCTCCTAATACAAACAACAATCAAGAACAGCGATTGCAATTAGCTAAAATAAAATTTGAGAAAATAAAGTTTTCCAGACAGGAATACCTTCGCGCGATGCCCGAAATTTCTACGGCAACTGCAAGCCGCGATCTACGGACGTGGATAGACAGAGGTGCACTTTATAAAACTGGCGAAAAGAATCAAACAAAGTATTTTTTTAAATAATTTAG
>CAZOGU010000075.1:0-7067 GCA_964579625.1 uncultured Pseudobdellovibrionaceae bacterium | reverse complement strand
CCGTAATAGTAAAAAGTCATAACACCTGGCTGTTTTTCTAAAAAGTTTTCTTTGATAAATTTCTTTACCACGTCGGCGTTGAGCGCCCCTAGTGACTTTGCAATCTCTTCGCGAATCAAAAACCGACCTTCGTACTTAATGGCCGCTTGAAAAAACTCCGCCTCGCGCTCCCCTAAAGTGGTTGGAGTCATTAAAAGCTCGTTCGTAATTGAGGTTAAAATCGGTCGAAGCTCTTCGTCCGTTAGCGTTTCCACTTTTTTGGAAAAGAAATCTCGTAAAAAAAGATGCGACTTCTCCTGAAGTTGCAGTGACGTCACTTTTGGTGACTGCAATAAGGCACTGAGCCCCACATATCCCATTTGATGAACGCCACCGGCCTTTGCCACATAACCCAATTGTTGATTCGTTCTCAACTCCGAAAAATACGGCTGAGAAAGAAGCTGCCCCATCACTAGCGCCAGAGCGTGGTTATCCACCGACCAATCCGTAAGATGGTAGAACGTCAACATGCCATGATTGTTGTTTTTACCAACCACAGGAGCAGAGTACACTTCTCCGCGCGGAACCACTCGGTACTGAAAGCGGCGCTGTTTGGCCTGGTCGGCTGAGATCATTTGCGATTGTAAAATGGTAGGAACCTGGGCCATCATTTTTTCAGCATCTAGTGCCGTGAGATTTCCGTAGGCCACTGATCTTATGCTAATTTTTGAAAAGAACTTTTTCGTGAAAGACTGAACATCTTTTAATTTTAATTGATCAATGACGCCGAGAATCTCTCGCCAATGAATTGAACGATTATTTTGAAAATATTTTGCTTCATAACCAAGCCGTTGAGCCGCAACGGCCTCATCAATATTAAGAAGATCTCTCTTGAGTCTTTGTTTCATATCTTCAAAAATTTTCTCATCAAGATTTACTTGGTTGAGGGATCTCTTTTTTTGCTCATCCTCAAGACCGTCCTTAAGAATCTGCTGCAATCTTTGACTATACCCCGACACAGAGACAACCACCTCATCGGGATTTTCACCATTGTTCAGTTGAAACTGAGCTCCTGCTTCGGAGATCGGATAGGACCATTCGCGCATCTCTTCATCTTTAGACATCACATAAAGTGCCAGTAACGTGGCCTCTCTTGGAGACGCATCCGTCTCCCCCTGAATAATCATCTTTAATGAGGCCTTCGCCAAACCAAGATCCGTATCTGTTTTTATGTAAAGTGTTCCGCCGGTCTTGGGTTCAATGACACTTGGAGTACTTCTTTCCTTCTTTTTCGTAACGAGCGAAAAGTCGGTAGGAATGTATTTGTTCGCCGGGGGATATTGGAATGTCACATCTTCTTTTTTTGTTGGAAGTTGCCATTTCGCTTGAGCAAACTCCACACCCATGATGTCTTCTTTTTGGTTCGTTTTTTCTTTAGGACTTGCAATTATAATATGCGCTTTTTTAAGGTCGATAAAGTTTAGAAACGTCTTAAAATCATTGGGAGAATATTCCGTGAGTAGATAATTCCTTTTTAAAAATTCTTGAGCTGGATGCTCGATGAGGGCTTTTGCAAAACTAGCGGCACGCCCGCCAGAGGATGATGGCTCGAGATTGTCTAAAGCAATCTGACGAAGAGAGCTTTCATCTTTAAATAAATACTCTGGATACAAATTTGTTCGCATCATTTCGAGGTATTGCTCGATCAAGGACAAAACTCGTAAATACTC
Organism: uncultured Pseudobdellovibrionaceae bacterium; assembly: GCA_964579625.1. Taxonomy (GTDB): domain Bacteria; phylum Bdellovibrionota; class Bdellovibrionia; order Bdellovibrionales; family JAGQZY01; genus JANPLN01. The sequence goes on along the minus strand of CAZOGU010000075.1, from coordinate 5,358 downwards.
CACTCGCCCTTTGGGCGTGAGAGTCAGACCAATCGCAAACGTTCTCCAAAAGGATTCACTGGCACTGAGTTCTAAAGCTAAGCCTTCATTTTTGAGATAGGAGAGAAGTGACCCCGGTCCCTCATCGCCGATCAGTTTCGCAATAATACTGAGAGGTTTGGTTTTCCAATACGGAGCTTCGTCGGGTATATTAAAAACCAGCGACATTTCATCTTTGTCTTGAATCGACTTAATAAAGTGCAATCTTTCTTTTTTTTCGGCATCAAAGAAAAGATCTTCATATTTTGGTTTGGCCGCATTAAAATTGGGAACATCCGAAAAGTTTTTCTCAACCATTTTGTGCAGTGCTGCTGTGGGGGCCGAACTCATGACGACCAACTTCATATTGTTTGATGAGTAGTACTTACGATAGAACTGAATCACATCTTGGCGAGAGACTGCTTGCAGGGTCTTCGTGTTTCCGGTGCTAAATTTTTGATAAGGATGGCCTTTTTTTGCCAAAAGGTTCACGTAGCGGTCCTCGCGCCACCCGTCTTGCTTGAGGTTTTTTTCGAATTCACTATTGACCGCGTTCTTTTCACGCTCGAGATAGGTTTCATTAAACAAAGGGGAAACAAAAAATCGTGAAAATCTCTGAAGGGCCTCTTCGATCACCGCATTGTCCACTTCGAACATGTAATTGGTCACTTCGTCGGATGTGTAGGCGTTATCCCAGCCCCCGTTCACTTCCATAAAGTTTGAGTACTCATCTGGCTGAGGGTAATCTTTCGTTCCCAGGAACAACATATGCTCCAGATAGTGCGCCATCCCTTGCGCCGCCTCGGGATCTTCAAGCGAGCCCACGGCCACCGCCATCGCTGCAGACGATTTTTTAAAACGCGGATCATGGACAACCAAAACATCCAGTTGATTCGGCAATGTCACCGAAGAGAACTCCATTCCATTGACTGTCTGAGTGGGATACTTTTCCTGCTTAGAAAATGTGCAAGTGCTAACAACCGCCGCAGAAACCAGAATCAAGATGAAACGCATGGAACCCCTCACAAAATATGAATTATTGAGTCCTAAATATAGCCACACATACTCCCGCCTTCAATAAAAATACTGTATCAACCGTATCAAACTGATATATGAGTCCTTTAAACTTAACTTTAAAGGACTCATTAGTAGTTTAAAGTTGACTTTAAACTACTCATTACCTACCATAACCTTATGAGCACCCTCAGGTACCTAACTCCACATATAAAAGCGGTTCTCGATAAAAAGATGGCCTTTATTGGTGGCCCTCGACAGGTGGGAAAGACCACACTCAGCCTTCAATTTATCAAGCCGGCCTCAGTGACAAACCCTGCATACCTCAACTGGGATCGTGTTTCTGACAAATCTCTGATTCTTCGGGACCAAATTCCTCTCGGTCAAAAACGAATTATTTTTGACGAAATTCATAAGTACAGAAAATGGAGAAATCTTTTAAAGGGTCTTTACGATAAACACAAAGAAGATCATTCATTTTTAGTGACTGGCTCTGCATGCCTGGATTACTTTCGTAAAGGCGGAGATTCTCTGCTTGGCCGTTATCGCTATTTTCGACTTCACCCTTTTTCTTTATTTGAATTACAAAAAAATCCCACATCAAAAGACCTACTATCTTTGCTCAAATTTGGAGGATTTCCAGAGCCTCTTTTCGCACAACAAGAATCGACCCTGCGTTTTTGGCATAAAGAAAGAATGCAAAAAGTAATACAGGAAGATCTGCGAGACCTTGAAAATGTAAAAGACACTTCATTGCTCCTGTTGCTTGCTGAAATTTTACCAACCAAAGTCGGCTCCCCTCTTTCGCTAAAAAGTCTTGAAGAAGACCTCCAAGTCTCGCAACCGACAATTAAACGCTGGATGGGTATTCTCTCGCACCTCTATTATTGTTTTTCGATTTCACCCTATGGCACAAAAAAAATTCGCGCTGTTAAAAAGTTACAAAAAGTTTACATGTCGGATTGGTCGCAAGTGGAGGCTCCGGGGGTGAATTTTGAAAATCTTGTTGCAAGCCAACTTCTAAAATACTGTGATTTTTTAGAAGACACTGAAGGGCACGACATGGAGCTTCTCTATCTTAGAGACACAGACGGTCGCGAAATTGACTTTGTTGTTATCAAAGACAAAAAGCCTCTTTTTGCTGTCGAGTGCAAAACGGGTGATAAAAACTTATCCCCTCACATTCATTACTTTAAAGCCCGCACTCCTATTCCCGAATTTTATCAAGTCCACCTAGGCACTCGTGATTATGGCGCGCCCTCACAAGGACGCGTTTTACCATTTTTAACTTTTTGCGAAGAATTAAACATGCCTTAATCTGGCATCACCTCATCTCAAGCTCTCACTTTTCATATGTAATATCAATTGTTTAGACATTTCGGCAACATGCTGCCGAAATGTCTTGATTATCGGCAACATGCTGCCGATAATCACATTATGTACACGAGAACTCTTAACATCAAAACTGCCCTTACCAAAAAAAGTCACTTTTTATTTGGCCCGCGCGCCACAGGAAAGTCCTGGTTAATTAAAAATCAGTTAAAAAATGTACAGATCTTTGATCTGCTCAATACCGCCACATTTGATCGACTCTTAAGACGTCCCGCAAGTTTTGCAGAAGAAGTCACTCATGATTTTGTCGTTATCGACGAAGTTCAAAAACTGCCAAGATTGCTTGACGAGGTTCATCGCCTTATCGAGGAACGTGGAACCCATTTTTTATTAACCGGCAGCAGTGCTCGGAAACTTAAGCACGGTGGCGCAAATCTTTTAGCCGGGCGAGCGCGCAGCCTCCAATTGTTTCCGCTCACGAGTGATGAACTGACGGATTTTGATTTACTTAAGTACTGTCGCTACGGCGGTCTACCATTAATTTACCAATCTGATGATCCTTGGCGCGATTTAAAAGAATACGTTCATCTTTATTTAAAAGAAGAAATCAATGCCGAAGCCATAGTTAGAAGAGTCGACCATTTTGCGCGCTTTTTAGATGTCATTGGTTCCTGTTCTGGTGAAGAGTTAAATTATCAGAACATTGCCAACGATTCAGGCGTTCCCCCGCGGACAGTAGCCAATTTTATTGAAGTTTTAAAAGATACTCTTTTAGCGTTTGAATTAGAATCCTATAAAAAAACAAAAAATAGAAAAGTGAGTTCAAAAAGTAAGATTTATTTGTTTGATGTTGGAGTTGCCAATTATCTTTCCGGTCGCAAAGAAATTTTGTTTCGTGCGGAATCCTTTGGAAAAGCCTTCGAACATTTTATTATTCAAGAGTTACGAGCCTATATTTCTTATAACAATATAGATGATCTTATGACTTATTGGCGCCCCCTCGGCGGCCGTCACGAAGTCGATTGCATTGTTGGGGATTCTGTCGGCATAGAAATTAAAGCCACAGAAAATTTTAATGAGACCATGCTATCTGGCCTATTAGCACTCCGAGAAGTCAGTAAAATTAAGAAGTACTTTCTTGTAACCCGCGATCCTGTTGCTCGAATCGTCGAAGGTGTACAAATTATGCCTTATTCCACTTTTCTTAGAAATCTTTGGCAAAGAAAATTGTTCTAATTCTGGTTCAAATCCAGCCAGAAAAGAATTTCTCATAACTCATAATTCGCAAGTTCTGCTGAGGAAAAGATCGATCAAAATCAATAGCGTCTGTCAGTTGAAAGTTAAGTTTTGTTTCAAGTCTCTCAGAAAAATATTTCAAAGATGGTGACATCGTTTTACTATTGGACTTGCACTCAATCAGCATCCACGGCTTTTTTTCGCGCGTAATCAAAAAGTCCACCTCTCTTTTTTCTTTGTCTCTTACAAAATGTAAATCAAATAAACCCTGCGCCGAATCTGTCCAAAAATGACATGCCTTTAATAAATGAAGTGCCGTTAGGTTTTCAAGTCTTTGGCTTTTTTGAGCGATTGGAATTTGCAATATGTCATAAAGATAAAACTTGGGCTCAGCCCGTATAGATCTTTTGAGCCCCTTGGCATAGGGTCGAATAAAAAAACCATAATAAAGTATCTCCGAAAGGAGCACCCACTCCCTCACCGTGGAATAGGCCACCCCAACATCTTCCCTTAAGGAATTAAATGAAAATAAAGATCCCACTTTTTCTGGAATTAAATCCAAAAGAATCCTAAATGCATTCAAATCAGATAAAACCTTCACATCGCGAGTATCCTCGTAAGCAAGTCGGTCAAGACGCAATCGACTCCATCGGTCCGCCTTGGATTGTTGGCCGGAGAGTAACGGTTCTGGAAACCCGCCCAAATGAATGAGGTCTTGCCAAGTATGGGAGATTTTCTGTTTCAATAAGACTTCGTCTGGACCAATGGGGGAATCTGTTTCTGCCACAGTAAACGGATGGAGCCTATAGGGAATATAACGCCCCAACAAACTATCGCTTCCTTTTCGGTATATATCTAAACGAGCGCTCCCAGTCACAAGTAGAGGCAAGCTCTTACCCAGCACATCATAAATGCCTTTCAAGTGAGTCTTCCATTTTCTATCTTTATGAATTTCATCTAATAATACAGGCCCCATTCCTCTGGACTCAATGGCTCTAATCGGAGCGCGCACCCAAGCCTTGCGAAATTCAGTTTGGTCCCACGAAAAATAATTCTGCTGACCTTTGAGGCAACTTTTTCCCAGGGTTGTCTTACCCACTTGGCGTGGACCACTGACAAAGGCCATCTTTTGATCAAATAAGGCGTCTTGTAAAAGTGTTTTTTTTAAGTACCGGTCCATATTTGAAGCCTCTCACCAAATCGATAATTAGTCAAGACCAGTTGTCGACTTAACATAATTAGGTCAGCGCCAAGCCCCGCTTGCATTCAATGAAAATACTGGCATAGAATAAGCGTTTTCAAACTTAAAAAGGGAGTGCTGATGAGCTTTGTTCAGGAGTTTAAAGATTTCGCAATGAGAGGAAACGTTGTTGATCTGGCTGTTGGGGTTATCATCGGCGGCGCGTTTGGTAAGATTGTTTCGGCCATGGTCGACAAAATCCTGATGCCCCTGATCGGAGTTTTAATGGGCGGCGTGGATTTTACAAACTTAAAGGCTGTTATTGTCGATGCCGGCGCGGATGGCAAAGGTGAAGTGGCCATTGGTTATGGTTTTTTTCTGCAAACGGTTCTTGATTTTGTGATCGTCGCGTTTTGCTTGTTCGCGGTGATAAAGATGATGAATAAAATGAAAAAGGCGCCCGCAGCACCAGCGGCTCCCGCACAACCGAGCGAAGATATTTTATTGTTAAGACAAATTAGAGATTCATTAAATAAATAATTGCTGACGCCTGATGCGTTGGCAGTCAAACAAAGGAG
>CAZOGU010000074.1:0-7375 GCA_964579625.1 uncultured Pseudobdellovibrionaceae bacterium | reverse complement strand
GACTGGCAGTTATTTCCATGGCTCATTTTTGTTTGAGAGCTAAAGACCAAAGAGTGAAGCAAACTCTCCGCTTTTTGAAGAGCCTCGATTTGCAATGCAAGATTTCCTGAGGGAGATTCGCACTGGTAGTATTCGATAGTCCGTTTGCAACCTTTGCCATCTTGATTCATGGCACATTCTTTTTTATAAAGATAACTTCTCAGCATATCCTGCATGCTCATCAGTTCATAACCACGGTTGTCAAAGGTTCCATCGGAGTGCTTGGCGTAGATGGTTTGTGAGTCACTCCAAACAAAAGAATGAACCTCTTTTGTGTCATCATACATTCTTCCCAAACTTCCTTTTTGGGGCTCAGCGATGAGTTGACAGTTTTTTTGCAAAAGATATTCGAACTCGGCGGGGTGAACAAAACGATGGGTTTGGAGAACTCCCACTTGCACCAAAGCCGCATTCCAACAGTTGGGACCTGGTGTGTGCGAAGATTTTCCCAAAATCCACGAAGATTCTACGGCAAATCCCAGACTCGAAAAAAATGTAAAGAATGCTGCAAAAGCGAAAGAAAAAGACACCCAGAACCCCTTGATAAACCCTTAAAACCCAAGACATTTATATTCAAATGCTGCTGAAAATGCGAGCTTCTTTTTCGTTTTATAAAAATAACATACATCCACGAAAACTAGACTTTACAGGCCGTAGTTTTACCGTATATTTGATTGTACGGTAAATGTACGGTTTTTAACAAAAAGGGGGATTCAGAATGTCTTTGCCAAGTCTTACGGAAAAAGAAGAGAGAGTTTACAACTTTATCAAACTTTACTTTAAAAAGAACCATCGCCCGCCCACTTATAATGAAATCCAAGAAAAGTTTGATTACAGTGCCATATCGACAGTGCAGGACTTTATCGCCCAGCTGCACACCAAAGGATATATCAAAGCGCCCATTGGAGCCAATCGCAAACGAGCCATCGAACTTGTGCGCGACTACGAGATCTCCGATGTGGAACGATTGCCTATGCTTGGCAAAGTGGCGGCAGGATATCCCATTGAAGCTGTTGAGACCCGTGAATTTGTGGACGTGCCGCGCTCTCTTTTGCGCTCGGGAGTGGAATACTTCGCTCTCACCGTAAAAGGGGACTCGATGATCGAAGACTGCATTATGGACGGTGATTATGTTGTCATCAAACGCCAAGCGACCGCCGAAAATGGCGATACGGTCGTGGCTATTGTTGATAATGAAGCCACTATTAAACGATATTATCGAAGAAAATCAGGGGTTGAACTTCATCCTGCCAACCCCAAATACAATGTGATTCATGTTCTGCCTCATTCTGACTTTAAAATTTTAGGTATTTTGGCCAGCGTCATTCGACGCCTCGACTAAAAATTGTTGTTGTTTGTGTTCCAGGGCCTCTCACTCTCGTGGGTGGCCCTGGAATTCTCTTTCCAATTTTTGTTTATATTGTTATAAACAAAACCATGTTTAACCCCTTTTTTGTTTCTCTCGGTAAATCGGCTGTTTATTTTTCAGAAAGTCTTCCTCTGCTGATCTTATCTCAGCTCTATGTCCATGGAAATAAATCCGATCCACCAAAACTCGATGAGCTTAAAATTCTCTTCAAAGAAATCTACGACCTTCATAAATGGGATCATCTCAATATTAAAAACAATCTTTATCCGGCCAATGTTGTTTCCGTGGGCTCGCCCCTTCAACACACGATTCAACTGGCTCGAGTGTTGTCGGACGCTTTAAAAGTGAGCCGACGAATGAAACAGAAAAAACACAATGATTTTTCTCCTCAGGCTCAACAGTATCTGGATCAAGTTCCCGATTACTACTCGCGAAATTTTCACTTTCAAACGGATGGCTATCTGAGTGATCAGTCCGCTCAACTTTACGAACATCAAGTGGAAATTCTTTTCAACGGAACAGCGCAAACCATGCGTCGCTTGGCTTTGCCATCGTTAGGCGCGATCTTTCCCCGAAGTTCGGAAATCGAAATCCTTGATGTCGCAAGCGGACCCGGGAGTTTGACTCATGATTTGGCTCTCACCTATCCAAAGGCGCGCATCACCGCTCTTGATTTAAGTTTTCCGTATCTTAAAGAGGCGCAAAAACGATTGCGAAAATTTCCGCGAGTGAATTTTTTGCAAGGCAATGCGGAAGAAATCCCTTTGAAAGAGAAGCGTTTTGATGCGATCACCTGCTCCTTTTTGTTTCATGAGCTGCCGCAAAAAAATCGCCGCAATGTTTTAAAAGAGTGTCTGCGAGTGCTCAAGCCCGGAGGAGTGCTCTCTCTCGTGGATTCGATTCAAGAGCAAGACGCCCCTCATTTAAACTGGGCTCTGGAGCGTTTCCCGATGAGCTATCATGAGCCCTTTTACAAAAATTATTTACAAAACCCCCTCGAAGACGAACTTCGTTCCCTTGTGAACTCTCCTGTCGAAGTTCGACGAGGTTTTTTTTCAAAATCAGTGAGCACTCAACATGAACTTACAACTTGAACCCTGTCGCCCGCCTCTTTGGGCCCGCTCGGGTCATCTTCAAACCTTGATCGGGTACGGACTTCCTTCACCCCAACTCACACAAAGTTTTAAACCTTATACGGTCTTACTCCCCGATGGGGATCAGCTCATGGGTCGTTACTATGCGGGCACCAGCTCCTCTTTGATTGTCATATTTCACGGGCTGATTGGCAGTGCGGATTCCACTTATATGGCACGCATGGCTTTGCTGTGCCTCGCCCAAAATCATTCCGTCCTGCTGATGAATCATCGCGGCTGCGGTGAAGGAGAGGGACTCGCACGAGGTCCTTACCATTCGGGGCGAGGGGATGATATTTCTGCAGTGATCGCTTCCTGCCGAGAGAATTTTAAAAATAAACAAATTATCACCATGGGGTTTTCCCTCAGCGCCAATGCTCTTCTCAGTTTAGTTTGTGGCATCCGTGGCACTCATCTCCCCGATCAGGCGATCGCTGTCAATGGCCCCTCCGATCTTAAAGCTTGCTCGGAGAGTTTAAAAACCGGGTTCAACCGGCTCTATGATCTGTGGTTTGTAAATGGCTGTCGAAAAGAGATTCAATCACGGCAATCTCAAAAACTGATTCCCGATGATATCCATCTGTCGCGCTGGGCTTATCTGAATGACGTGGATGACGTTTACACAGCCCCTCTCGGAGGTTTTCAAAATGCCAATGACTATTATGCAAAATGCTCAACGGCTCCCCATCTTGGCCAAATTAAGACGCCGACATTTATTTTAATGTCACAAGACGACCCGTTTATTCCATGGCAGCCCTACTTATCCGCCAAGAACAATCCCTACGTCCATCTGCACCTTGAAAAGACCGGTGGTCATATGGGATATCTCTGTCAAACCAAAGGTCCTTGGGGATACAAGCGTTGGATGGACGAAACGCTCAATTTAGTGGTTCGCGAAATGACCCACTAAGAACCTATCCTAAAACTGTAAGGTGTGCCAAATTTTTTTAAATTTTTTGAATCGAGGCGCGAGGAGGAAGCGCTAGCCAGAGGCGCTAACGGGACGACGAGTAACGAAGAGTCAAAAGATTTAAAAAAATTTGGCACACCTTACAGTTTTAGGATAGGTTCTAAGTCTCCAGTCATTATGAAAAGGATATTTATGAAACTATTTCTAAGCCCCATCGTTGCTATCGCTTTTGTGTGTGGATGTAGCTCATCACCGTCGAAAAAATACTCAGGGTTTGGGCTCGACAGTATCAGTCCACAAACTCTCGCAAAATACGCGCCGCCACCAGCCAATGCAGAACTAAAAAATAAAATTGAAAAGCTTGTCGACCTCCGTTCACCGACAGAAGGATTTGTTTCCAACGATGGAAAAAATCTTTTTATGAATTGGAATGTCACCGGATCCAATCAGATTTGGAAACTTCTGAGTCCTAAAGGTTTTCCAGTTCAGCTCACAAGTGGTGAAGATGCTTCGCGTTTGATAGCAATCAGCCCCGACAACCAATGGATTGTGATTTCGCGCGACTCAAAGGGCGATGAAAATCCAGGGATCTACCTCATGAAAAGCTCTGGTGGAACTCTTCATAAAGTCTATTACAATCCAAAACATCAGACGGGATTTTTGGAATTTACTGAGGATTCTCGGTCTCTTTATTATCAGACCAACGATAAAACTCCTGAGTCCTATTCCATCTACAAATACAATATCGCCCAAGATAAACACGAACTCCTTTGGGACAAACCAGGGATTTGGTCGCTCTCAGATGTACAAGGCTCGCAAGCACTTCTCACACTTTCCAAAGGAAGCATGCAAAATGAACACTTTCTTTTGGACTTAAACACGAAGAGCGCCACACCTCTAATAGGACAAAATGAATTGGAAGACTTTGATGTGTCCTTCGCGAACACAAAGGGCGAGTATTTTGTTCTGACCAATAAGCTTTCGGACTTTCGCCGTATTTATTTATTAAAAAATAATAAGCTCACTCCGTGGAGCCCAGAACTTGATAGTGATGTGAATTATTTTCGCCTCTCTCACGATCGTAAGACACTTGTCTATAGCATTAATAAAAAGGGCTACTCGCAGCTCAAAATCGTGGATCTGAAAAACAAAAAGACGACAGATCTGCCTGGGCTGTCGTCGGCTCAACAGTCTTACATTGGTGCTTTTTCGCGCAACAATCAGTACTTGAGTTACTCGGCCGAGTATCACAATACGCCTCGAAAAAACTTTGTTCTCAATTTAAAAACTAAAAATGTTCAGGAATGGGTAATCCCTTCCAGCCCCGAGATTGACACTCAAAATTTTATTAAACCCGCTCTCGAAACCTACAAAGCGCAAGACGGAACAGACATTCCCATGTTTGTTTGGCGTTCCGAAAAATGTAAAAATGAAGTTTGCCCAGTGATTATTCAATTTCACGGCGGCCCCGAAGCGCAATTTATACCCCGTTTTTCTCCGCTCACCAATCTCTATGCAGAGCGTGGATTTATTTTTGTCGCGCCCAATGTTCGCGGCAGCGACGGTTACGGAAAAAAATGGCTCCAGGCTGACAACGGCGTCAAGCGTTTGCAAGTGATCACAGACATTCGCGATGCTGCCGAGTTTATTAAAAAAACTTGGGCTAAAAAGGGGGTCCCACCAAAAGTGGGGATCATGGGCGGAAGCTACGGCGGATATTCAACACTCGTTGGTGCCTCTAAGTTTGCAGACTCCTACGATGCCGCGCTGGCAATTGTGGGCATGAGCAACCTTATCACCTTTATCGAAAACACCGCTCCGTATCGGCGTGCGCTCCGTATGAATGAGTACGGTGATCCAGCAAAAGATCGCAAAGCCATGCTCGAACTCTCGCCTGTGACATACATCGATAAAGTTACAAAACCACTGATGATCGCTCACGGCGCTACAGACCCCCGTGTTCCGGTGGGTGAAGCTGTTCAGTTTTATGAAATCGTCGAAAAAAAGAATAAGAATTCAAAACTTGTGATATTTCCTGATGAAGGACATGGTGTTGCTAAACGTCCGAACATTGTTTTACTGAACAGCTACGCGATCGATTTTTTTGAAAAATACTTAAAATAGGAATCATTATGTTACAAAAAATTCTTTTATTCACTGGAATGATTCTCTTTTCACTGGCGACTTTTGCTCAGGAGGCTTCCACGCAAAAACGCCTCGACGAAATGGAAAAACAACTCAAAACACTCAAAGACAAAGTCGAAAAAATGGAATCCACATTGACCAAATCCAATGGCTTTATGATTGTTGCCAATGTCAGTTGCGATATCAAAACACCCTTTGATGGAGAATTCACTGCGACAGAACTTTCCGAAACTGCAGCTCGCAGCGCTGTGATCGAAAAGTGCAAACAAAAAGTTCCTGACAAAACGCAGTGTCTTCCTCAGTTTATCCAATGCAAAAAGTAGGCTTTCTGACCTTTGATGGTCATCCTTCTCTAAGCCCGGACGATCAATTGTTTGTACCTTATTTGCAAAAACACAACGTTTGGGCCGAAATCGTCAATTGGAATCTCACACCAGCCGATCAACTCACCTGTCAGACGTTGGTCATTCGTTCTCCGTGGGATTATTACCTCCATCTTGATTCGTTTTTAAAATATCTTAAAGACTGCGCTCGACAAAACATTCGCATTCTCAACCCGTTGCCGCTTGTCGAATGGAATGCAAAAAAAGATTACCTCTTGGACTTGCAAACTGCTGGAATTGAAATTGTTCAGTCTTTTCTGATTCGATCCACGGAACAAATGCCTCAGTTGATCTCTCACGTCCGGGAACAAAATTGGTCGCAAGTGGTTTTAAAACCCACTGTCTCTGGAAGCTCGTTTAAAACATTTTTGTGTAAGAATAACGAATCAGAAATCAAACAAAAGGCCGAAGAGGTCTTGAGTACGCATCAACTGCTTGCACAGCCCTACCTTTCATCGATTGCAACCCAGGGAGAAGTGTCTTTGATTTATTTGAATGATGGTCAAAAAACAATTTCATCTCACGGAGTGCTTAAAAAACCAAAACGCGATGATTTCCGTGTGCAAACAGAATTTGGTGGACGAACAGAAGCTTTTCCCATTTTGCCATCACTGGATACTTTGGCGCGAAAAATCTTAGCCACGGTCACTGAACCTTGGCTGTATGCGCGTGTCGACTTGGTCGATTGGCAAAATAGACCACTCTTGAGTGAACTTGAAATGATCGAGCCCTCTTTGTATTTTGAATTTAGCAAAGAGGCGCCACAAAAATTCTGTCAGACCTTAGAGACTTTTTTAACAACAAAATAGTCGACCCATTTGCTCGGTAGAATCGCAGCTAAAAACCCATTCACTTGCGCCTCTCTGCCCACCAAATACCGATGGTTCGGATTCGAACTGGTCATCGCCTCACGAAGCGCCTCCACCACACGCTCGACGGGCTCGGCAGACTTTACTGCGGCTTCCACCATTTGTTCAAACGGGTGAATATATTTTCCATAAGTTTCGACTTGAGATGCCGACATGGCACACATGATCGAATCTTTTTTACCCAAACCTTTTTCCCAAATGGGAGTCTGAATAGGTCCGGGTTCGATCACAACAACTTTGACATCAAAGGGCAACATCTCACGCCGAAGAGAATCACTGATTGCCTCGACAGCAAACTTCGAAGAACTGTAGGGCCCCAAAAAAGGGCTCGCAAGACGCCCGGCGATCGAACTGATATTGATCACGCGCCCTTTGGTTTTGCGAATCAAGGGCAAGTAAGCTTGAGTCATCGCAATCAAACCAAAATAATTCACTTCCATCTGTTTACGAAACTCACTCATCAAAACAGTTTCAATCGGTCCGGAGACCGCAATCCCAGCGTTGTTAATTAAAACCAATTCAGAAAA
>CAZOGU010000073.1:0-8042 GCA_964579625.1 uncultured Pseudobdellovibrionaceae bacterium | reverse complement strand
AGGCATTTTTGTTTAAACTTACAGCACTCTGTTAAAATGAGGACACGCCCTAGAACGATTCGGCGACGTCCATGATTTTTTCGAACAAAAAGTAGGCGGCGATCGCGCCCACGCCCAAAAGGGTGCTATAGCTTACGGTCACGGAAACTGTTCCCAGTTTTTCTGCGCACCACGAATAAAACTCACTCTTATACATAAAAAAGGATTGCTCGATTAAAAAATGATAGTGCCAGCCAACAAATAAAAACACACCTAAAGCCAAAGCAGGAAAAGCATCCTGCAACCAACTCAGAGCCGAGCGCTTAGGAAGTTCACTCGCCACTTTTTGCGAAAATCCCTGATCTTCGATGGTGTTTTCCGATAAAAAGTTTTCGATCATTAAATCCAAGTCTTGTTTCATACCGACCTCACTTGATAAGCCAATAAATGACTTTTGAGTTTTTCTTTCGCGCGCAGAGCATTTGTTTTTACCGTCCCGAGCGGCAACTTCATCAGCTCCGCCACCTCGGTTTGCGAAAGACCTTCCATATAAGACAAAGTTAAAATCATGCGTTCCTCGGCATCCAGTTTAAGCATACACCGCGAAAGATCCATATTCAAATCCTGCGCGCCGTCTTTCGTCCCGCTGTCCTGAGCTTCGGGGAGCTCATCTGTAAACGAATCGCTTCTTCGCAAGTGCTCGTAGAATACATTTTTAGCAATCGCAAACAACCAGGTTAAAAACTGCGACTGCCCTTGATAACTGCTTAACCCACGATAGGCCTTTAAAAACGTTTCTTGCGCTAAATCGTCGGCGAGATCCACATCTCCACACATCTTTCTAAAAAATCCTCGTAGCGGTGACTGATATTTTTTAACCAGTTCTTCAAAGGCTTGCTGGTCTTCGTCAATAATGACTCGAGCCAAAAGCTCCGTATCCGTGGACATAAATGGTCTCGATTACTTGTTTTCAGTTGTTGTCGTAGCTGCAACATCCGTCGTCTTTTGTTTTTGGATCAACTGAGACGTGTAGATGTGGAAAGCGCCAATCACGATAAACAAAAAGCCAATCGCATAGGCAACATGCCCTTCGGAAATGAGGATCATAAAACCGCAAAAACCGATTCCAAGAAAGATGTACTTAATCCCTTGAATGGCATTTGCATCATACTTGTCACGGTCAGGTGCTAAAACTTTTCCCATGCTTGATTTTGAATTCATAGAAGTTAAAAGATCTGGTGGAATGGGTTGACCACTTTGCGCGAGTGTTCGGATCGTTTCTAAGTATTCACGTCGTGTACGATTTTTTGCATAAACCATGTAGCCTGCAAAACCAAAAACACAGATAAAAAACAAACTTGGAACAATAATTTCTGCCAATTGGCTAATGAGCCCACGCGCCATACGTACAGGATACGGAGTGACACTTTCGTCTTTATCTCCGGTCTCAGTTTCATCATCTGTCATTCCGGTGATCTGAACTCCATTTTCGTCAATTTTAAAGCTTCCTTTTTTCTTTTTATCAAGCGCTTCCAACTTCTGCACAACATCGGCGAGGCCTTTGACTGTTAAACCATTTTTTAGATCTAATTTAATATTGATTTCATCTTCGCCCTCAACCACAGCTTTTGTTTCTGTGACAGTCGTTGCAGCTTTCGCAGCTGGTTGCTTCACTTCCACTTCAGTGGCCAACGCTGGCTTTGCCAATAAAATAAGCACAAAGTAAATATGCATAAAGATCACCGTTACAAAGGCAAAAGCGGTCGTTGTGTTTTTAATTATCTGAATCATTTGTTCCTCCAAAAGAACTTGTTTTACCTCTTAGATGCAGGAATTCAGAAATTGGATTTAAATAAACGAAAAAAGTTGTAATTTTTTTTAAAAATCCCTCACCTTTTAGTTAAGTTGCTGAATTTTAATGTATTTTTTATTTTAATGCCTTTAATAGCCAATCCTAAAAATGCTTGTTTAGTGAGCACATTGGGCCCCCGGCCACTTGACAGTTTTAAAGACCCACTCAGTTTAATGAAGGGTGCTCATCTTCTTGGAAGAGCCTAGCCTAAAAATAGAAGGGGTTCATACGTCGATAAAAAATACTCTTAACCACAAAACAACGGCCTCAATCAGAAAGGAGTTTAAGTGAAGGTGTTTTTTATTTTGATTCTCATCTCAATCGCTTTTTCGTTATCCATGGCCCTGGCGCGGACAAAACAAGATCGCTCGTCCCATCGCGAAGAAAAACTGCGCCATGAACTTAAAAAAAATCTGCACAACAAGGAGAATCCCTAAGACAGGATGACTCGTCGCTTAAGGAAAAGGTACGGCGTACCTTTTAGAGTTCGAAGCGGATTTGCAAAGGGACGTGGTCTGAGGTTTCGAAGTCTGAAAGCAGTTTAAACTCTACCGCTTTTAAATCGCGGTAAAAGATGTGATCGAGTGTCGCGCTAAAAAATCCCATGGGGTTTTCAAGCGGTGCGCGTTCGAGGCCTAAGGATTTTGTTTTTTGAATCAAATGTTCCAAACGCGAATCGGACCAGGTGTTAAAGTCGCCTGCAAAAATCATGGGACCTTGGTGAGATTTTATTTTGCTCACAACATCGTCAATCTGCTCCATAAAACTAGAATGAGTAATATCAAAGTTAAGGCCGTGCAAATTAACAAGCCATAACTCTTTCCCCGCAACATTATACTTGGAGATCAGAGTCATCTTTGGTGTCCCCGCAAAAGGCTCTGTGCCCGGACTGCGAATTGCAACCGACTCCGTGGGTTGCCAGCGCGACATCGTTGCCACTCCTGTCCACTCTCCCCCGTCCATAAAACTTTTTGCCAACGCCCAATGGCTTTGCGAGTTGTTCGCCATCAATTGCTTTTGTGAATCATTGAGTAAAAATTCTTGGGTTAAAAGAAAATCAGATTTTTGCGCAAGTAATTGCAAGTCATCGTACAGTCCGTCGATGCCGCCTTTATAGATATTCCAGGTGATTAAAGTAAATTGGCTTTCCTTCTTTTGATCAATGCCAGGCGCCTGACCAAATTCGCTGATTAAATTTTGTGATTGTGTTGAAACAGCAAAAAACAAAAGACTGACAAGTATCCAATTTGTCATAATTCCCCCCGGAAAAGTGGGAGGCTATTTCACTTTTAAGGAAAGAGTCAACTCAAACCCGGCAACAACTTCGCCAAGGGCGTAGGCCTTAGCGGGAATGGTTTTATGGGCCCGCTCCCCCGTGCGCAGCACCTCGTCAATGAGGCTATCGATCAACGCACCTGCTTCGCAAACAAAATGTGTGTCACCTTCCGCGCGCTTTACAAAATTGGCTTTAAAATCTTTAAAAACGAGACTGATATTTTTATCGCGCTTTTGGATTTTATCAAAAGCCAGCATCCCAATGCAGGTGTCGGCGCCAATGGCCAACGCGCCAAAGTACACACTTCCCAAGTGGTTCTTCACAATCTTTCGAAAAGGAATTACAACCTCGCACACTGTTTCGTCCAAGCGTAAGATTTTGGGCGAGCACAAAAACAAAAGCGGCACCTTGGTCAAACCAAACGCGCGCATCAACCAAGTTTTTTTTGTGCTTTCCGAAACAAAATTCGTGATTCCTAAACCCATCGAATGCAGAATAGAAAACTATGACAACGAAAGCAAGCCCCATCAAAACTCCCGTCACCGAACTCTTTGGCATCGACTATCCTATTATCGCCGCTCCCATGTTTTTAGTCAGCAACGTCAACATGGTCACAGCTGCAAGCAACGCCGGTGGACTTGGCACCTTTCCCGCTCTCAATTTTCGGCCCATCGAAAACTATCGCCAGGCCATTCGCGATATCAAAACAAAAACGTCAAAGCCTTTTGGAATCAACATTATCGTGCAAAAGAAAAACAAAATGCAGGATGAGCAGATCGACATCGCTCTCGAAGAAGAAGTGCCTCTCATTATCACTTCCCTCGGAAGCCCCAAAGCCATTCTCGAAAAGGCGCTCGGAACAAAAACCAAAGTGTTTTGCGATGTCATCGGGCTCACCCACGCCAAAAAGGTGGCAGACCTGGGCGCCCACGGACTCATTGCTGTCGGCAGCGGCGCTGGTGGTCACGCCGGAGAAACATCGCTGTTTGCTCTTCTGCCTTTTCTTAAAAAACACATCAACCTCCCGCTGATTGCTGCGGGCTCGATGAATGACGGTAAAAGTTTACTGGCCGCCTTCGCTCTCGGTGCCGACGCGATTTATATGGGAACGCGGATGATCGCCACCCACGAAGCCCCTGTGTCGCAAGATTACAAACACGCCATTCTCAGTGCTGGCACCGAAGACATCATTAATACAGACCGAGTGGATGGATTTGATGGCAACTTTATTAAAACCCCCTTGCTCGATAAACTTTTAGAGCCGAACATGGTGGATACACTGTTAAGCCAAAATGTCCGCGTCAAAAGATGGGTCTCCCTGTTGCGAGCCGCCAAGGTGATGTTTGGTGGAGAAAACCAAAAGGTTTCCTATAAAAATATTTTCTCAGCCGGGCACGGTGTCGGCGGTATTGATGAGCTACTCACCATTGAAGCGGTGATTCAAAAAACAGTTCAGGAATACTCCCTCCTTAAAAACAAACTTCCTTAAAGCGCTCTAGCCCTTGGTCCAGTACCAATCTAGCACCGACCAAGGTAGAGTTTTAAAAACCACTCAAGGAGAGAGTTTATGAAAACCAGTCTTATATTAGCCACTTGTTTACTTATTTTTTCGCCCATCGCCTCGGCCTTACCAGGATATTACGAAATCAAAGGGACCACTTCGAATATCGTCGTGAAAAACTTTGATGGACTCGTCGATTTTGCGTTGATCATTCCAGGCATGAATCACCAAGAGATCGTAAACTTTGATTTAGGAAAAGTGATCAGCCCCGCAAACGATCAAATCAAAGTCGCCTCTTACACCGTCGATCTTCCCAGCAATCTCAGCTTGCCTGCTCAAAGCGAAAAATATTTTATCACGATCAACCTTAACAAACCCGAGTTTCGCGCTTATGTGGAAGACCAAGGGGCCTACAATATGTACGCACTCTACGGAAGATTTCCTCTCAACGAAATGGTCAAAGGCTATCAAAACGGAAAATCTATTTTTGAATTAGTGGAATTTTTTGACTTTCGTAGTGGTGGAACAAAAACAGTTCCTGTGAAAGGTGATGTCAGCGGCTTAAACCTTGTTGTCGATGAATTTAACTTTTCTGAATCCTACAAAGTCAAAGCCCCCACGTATGCAAAAGACAAAGTTGTTATTTCGTTTTCTCTTTTTAAAGACAACAGTCTCTACTTCCCAACCGACATGAAAAAAGTAATGAGCGGAAAAACGATGGACCTCGTAAAAAGAGCGAGTATAGACCATTGGAATCTTTCTCTTTTGATGAACAGCTCCAACCGTGCCTTTCGCGATACCTTTGACGGCAATCTTCTCAGTGGTGTTTTTGGCGCTTACGTAACAGATCGCGCGACTTCACCTTTGGCGCAAGTGAGTTATACATTTTCCCCAGCGCAAGCAACTATGGCACCGCAATTTTTACCGATCATCAATTCACCGTACTTTGACCAGTCAGCAATGATTGTGAGTGCCACGGCTCCACAAACGATTGCTGGTGTAACCGCTTACGCCACCACCGCCACTCTTTCTGAAGTGACTGCGGGCGGTACGGAAAGTTTTCCGATCGATTTTAAAAAAGCTCTCTGGAGCACACAAAAAATGGGTTGGGCTAAAGATTTTAAAATTCCAGCGGATGTAACAAAACTGATTCAATCTGGCAAAGTTTACAGCTGGGATGTGGCTTACCTCGGCACTGCCGCCTCCTCCACAGACACTAAAATTGTTTGGACAAAAGTTTCTCACGTGACTCGTAACGCAATTAAGTTTTAAGGAGGAATGATAAAAACGTGGCTCTTGGTTTGTCTTTCGTTTTTGTCTTCTTTAGCACAGGCACAGCTCAACGAACAACGGTTCGGCCTTTGATCATCCTTACCTGTATGGCGATCTTGCCACCGATAAGGGACAACCTGGCTTGCAAGACGATATTCGTCGTATTGGTTTTTAATTCACTCTCTAAGAAAGGAGCCCTTCGCTCTTTTCTTTCTTTTCTGTCCATCCTCTTGACAACATTTTTTTAAACTCAGTATAAAAAATCCAGCTGTCTTGATTTGAGACTCACCTCGACTTTTATCCACTTCTTCACCCACTCTCCCGATAGTGAATACGAGGTGCAAGATGACAAAGTTAAATTTAAAAAGAGTGATGTTTACCTTTATGGCCATTGCCCTCTTGAGTCCTATCATGTTTAGTTATCAGAACTTTAAGCATCTTGATGTGCCCATGGCGATCGACAAAGACGATACAAGTTTAAATGATGCTTTGATTGCGGCTCTTAAAAATGCAGCCGAAGAGCGCAAGGCCAAACAGATCGCCCTCAATTTAACAACCGACGAAGAAAAAACTCGTAAGCGTACGCGCAAGCCGACAGCCATTGGTGATCGACATGAGTTTGATACAAGAACTGATGAAAATTTAGCAACCGATGCCACCACTGCTCCGCATCAATAAAAAATGCAGTAGCCCCATACAAGCAAAATGGGGCTCCGCGCAACATCAACTTCAAATGTAAGGCTTGTGTCATACAGCAATACTCTTTCGTCGCGGAGAGTATTTAGAGGTTCTGGAGCAACTGGCGTCGAATTATAATATGGGACTTCATCAGTGTACGGATGTTGTATCTTTTCTGCGCCATTGAAATCCTCAGAGATTTCGGTAAAATCGTCATACTATGATTGGACAAAAGTACGATTGGAAAGGTTTTGATTTTATCCCTGCGGGTTGCTTGCTCGAGCAAATTATCGATCTTTCTCATGATATGGGCTTTGCGTATGAGCGCAGTACAAAGTTTTATAAAGATTTCCACACCCACGATCGCTTGATGCTTATCTTTCCGCGCGGAACCAGCATGATGGAAGTGAGAACAAAGAACCCTACTCAAACACTCACAGTGGATTACGAGACTGTTTTGTTTGTGCCAAAAGATTTAGTTCATGATGATGAAGGGGTTTCCTCGATTTATGACACGATGGCCTTTTATCCTTCTGAAAAAATGGTTGAAGCGGCTTTTAAAAAGTTCAATCTCACAGACGAGCAACTTAAGAGATTACAGACAGAATGTATTAAAATTCAACGAACAGCGTTGATTGAGCAAATTTCTCAAGCCTACTTTTTCGAAAGAGTGATTTTAAACCAAAACAATCATGATCGCGAAGCTACAAACTTTTTAGGTCGCCGTCTTTTGGAAGAAGTTTTATTAGCCACGTTTTTTTTGGATCAAGAACGCTCGATGACAAAGTCGGATATCCAAGAGGATCCGCAAGCCCCCCCGTCGGTGCGTGCTATCCGGTATATTGAGGCCAATCTATTTGAGCCTCTTGATTTGGAGCAAATCGCGAAAATCTCTTTTGCGAGTGTTTCCACTCTGCTTCGACATTTTAAAGAAGATGTCGGCGTCACTCCCTACACCTACATCAGAAACCGTCGGCTTGAAGAAGCCCTTCGTCTTTTAAAGAGTGGTCAGCATTCTGTGGGTGATGTCGCTTTATTAGTTGGATATGAAAGCTTTGGTGCTTTTTCTGAAGCGTTTAAAGAAAAGTATGGAAGTTCTCCGTCGACGATCAAAGATTCCATGATCGAAGCGGGTTTGTAAGAGAGTAAAGTTTGAGGACAGAGTCCTCAAACTTTCATAAGGATGATTTTAGTAAGCTGGGCAAGAGATCCAACTGCCACCTGAAAGATACTTATCTTCACAGGCTTGCATACCTGTTTCAATGGCTGTGCCTCCATCTGCGAAATCAGCTTCAACCCATTCCTCGCCTGAGGGCAAACTACAATCCCAGGCTTCTGCACCAGCAAAGGTAATTGCTGAATACGTTGGAGCAGCAGGCAAAGCACCAGCATTCGCTGCAGTAAAGTAATCGCCGTCTGTATTTGTTCCTAAATTAAGTCGAGTATCACCGTCCCAAGACTCAACACCTGGTCCATACATGCCA
>CAZOGU010000072.1:0-8103 GCA_964579625.1 uncultured Pseudobdellovibrionaceae bacterium | reverse complement strand
TTTTCAACTTATAAACTCAAAATCAAGCTCATTAGAGGGTTTTTCAACACGCCCACTCGTTTCAATACAACGCAAATTAACCGCTTTACTAACAGTTCGACCTGGTATTCTTCCACAAGCTTTTACTGATGGCTCCATTTCTATATAATTAGAATTAGATTCGCCTAGAATATTTTTTTCTATTCTGAAATCTTTTCTTCCAGTAGAACCTGTAAAAACATAATAAACAGTGCCGGACTCCCAAAGTTGGCCACCGACATAATTATTGTATGGAAATGGCACGGTTGCTGATTGCTCACCTTCAACCGTAGGTGTAAAAATTATGTCAAAATAACACCGCTGGAAGAAGCGTATTGGCGATATGTTAGGTATCTCGAAACATCCATTTTGTTGGAGTGTAAAATCAGGTGATCCAATGATGGTCAAGTTTATTTGAGTGAGCTCCACAGGGGAGATAACAACACTCCATTTCATGGTTTTTTGACTCCCAATAGACACTGTACCAATACTCAACGGAACAGTTTGATCAAAGTAAAAAACTCCTCCTGGAGGTAACAAAGAAAAAACGGACATATCGGATTGTGTTCGAGTCGACATAGAAGGAGATATAAAATGATCAAATATTTGTTCATCTTGTGTATAACCAAGAGATACATAAACCGTGGCCAAAAAGAAGAAAAACATACGCACGAATACCTCTTTTCTGAATTTAGAAAGCATTACCATTGAACATCGAATATATCGGCTAGAAATTTCTAGACTTTAATTTATTAAACTTTATTTATTTATTTATTATCTCAAAAAAGTACAATCCTGATTGTTTTGATATATTTTTATAATGAAGTCATCTTATACAAACTTACGGCTTTTTTCTGCTTCACGCACGTTCACAAGTAAGCTTGTTCCGGGGCTGTCACGATCAACGGAGGTCCTAAAAGAAGTCCCTCAAAAAAGCCCTCTTTAAAATCCAAATCCTATTTTCTAGTCACAGTGTTTAAAAAAAGAAGGGAGTGTCGAGGTCGACACTCCCTGTGAGAGGGGATTGGGGAAAAGAGAAGTCAGAACGACTTTACTCTTTATTGCCAGATCCAAGAAGCCGATCGAAGAAAGTATCTTTGGCTTTTACTTTCACTTCGAAGGCGTTCTCTTTTTGCACAACGGATTTTGGGAGAAACACTCTCAAAACACCGTCGCGATAATCGGCTTCAATTTTTTTTGCATCGACGGACTCTGGAAGTAGATACGCTTTCTGAAACTTTCCATAACTGCGTCGACTGTAAACAATGTTACTCTTTTCGTTTTTTGTTTCTTCGCGCTTTCTTTCGCCACTGACAAACAGATGGTTGTCCTCTACTTTTACGGAAAAATCTCCTTCCTTCATTCCCGGCAGATCGAATGTCATTAAAATATGATCTTCTGCCTCTTCGATATCAGTCGCGAGAGAGATCGTTTCTTCTGTGTCGAGTGGTTCAAACAAACGATCAAAGTCTGCGAACCAGTGGTTGTAGCTTCGTGTATTTGGAATTAAAAAATTCATACATCCTCCTTTTAAATTTTTAAACTTTCGCTCCTTCTTACACACGAAAAATGGGATCGGTTTTAAAAACGTCAATGGTGTTTTAAGAAAAAAAATTAAAAAATAGTGGCCTTGACAACTTTGCATTCAAACACAAATTTTTTGTTTATCTCAAAATGAGTCGCTCTTTTTTTGTTTAAAAAAAGTCCGCTCAGTCCACTCAGCCAATCACGTAACCATATGAAACACTCAGTCTTTTTCCCTCTGTAGACGAGGTCTAGATTTGCTAGAATAAAACTTGTCACGCTCCAAAGAGGACACATATTTATTTTGGGGCGATTACAAAATGTACGTAACCGCCGCTGGCAAAATGCACAGCTACGACAAGGAGGCGAAATGAAAGAACTGGTACACTACGAATTCCACGGTATGGATCCATCTGAATGGACGGAAAGTTTTCTCGACGAAGAAATGATCCCTCTCCTCGCCTGGGCCCCTCGACGAAGCACCTTAAGACTTAAGGTGGAGCGACATCACAGTGGTCAATTTGCAGGAAAGCTTATTATCTACGCCGAAGGCAGCGCCTTTGTGGTGGAGTCGCAAGAGGAAGAAGATATTACAAGCCTCTGCATGTCGCTCAAGAAGCGCATGAAGACCAAGCTCCACAAATGGAAAAGCACCCATCACCATCACCCTATCAGTCGCACAGGGTAAGGATTTACGGCTTTTACGCGTTGCGTAAAGGATCTTTTTCATCCCGATAGGCGCTCATTTAGAGTATCAAAAAGAGGACGAATTTTCGTCCTCTTTTTTTTGAGGTATCTATGAGCGAAAAACTCTACGGCGAAGTGGCCATCGAAGACAGCAAACTGGAACGATTCGAAAATCGCACTACCCATCGTGATTACGTGGTGGATTTTACCTGCCCAGAATTCACCTGCATTTGCCCACGCAGCGGCTTTCCAGACTTTGCAACGATTCATATTTCCTACACACCCGATAAGTATTGCGTGGAGCTTAAATCCTTAAAACTTTATATTAATAAGTTTCGCGAAGAAAAAGTATTTCACGAGGATGTTACGAATCGCATTCTCGATGATCTCGTGGAACTTTTAAATCCCAAAAAAATGACAGTGAAAGCAGATTTTAACGTCCGCGGGAACATCCACACCCTCGTCACGGCAACTCACGATAAGGACAGCGCCAAGGATAGTGCCCACCACTAATATGGAAATGAAGTTTCGCTACCGCTTCGAAGCGGCCCACAGATTTGTCAGCTCATCGAGTCCTGCTTGCATGACTCCTCACGGACACACGTGGTTTGCAACTCTCCATTTGCAGAGTCTTAAAAATCTCAATGCCGACAACATGGTTGTTGAGTTTTCAAAAGTAAAATCCTTTTGGAAGACGCTCCTTTCGGATGTGTTCGATCACTCGTATTTGTGCAATGCCACCGACCCACTGATTGAAAGCATTTTAAAAACCAATCCCGAAGCGCGGCTGATGCGTTTTCCAGGAGATCCAACAACGGAAATGATTTCTCTGTTGTTGTTTCACAAATGCGATCTTGTTTTAAAAAACACTTCGCTCACTGAGTTCGTAAAAGTTGCTGGGATCACCGTCGAAGAAACCCCAACAAATTCCATTTTTTGCTCTCGTGAATTTTACATAGAAAATATTCAAACATTAAAGAGTTCCCATAGTTGGTGGAATACCACTGAGGTTATGAGTCGAGATTTTGTTTCTCCATGAGCAATTCCCCGTTTCTACAAATCAATGATCTTTTTTGGACTCTCCAAGGCGAAGGACGCTGGACGGGTCAGCGCGCTCTTTTTGTACGCCTCCCTTTTTGTAATTACGACTGCCCCTGGTGCGATACGGAGTACAACAGTTTTAAAAAATTCTCAGAAGAAGAATTCTTAAACTTTGCACGACAAGAAACCGCCCGCTTCGCGGTCATCACCGGCGGCGAACCGATGGCTCACAAGGATCTCAAAAGAATTATTATGTTACTCAAGAGTGAAGGCTTTTACATCGTCTGCGAAACCAATGGCAGTTTACCCATCCCTGCTGAAATCGATTTCCCAACGGTCTCGCCAAAGCGCTATACGCAAAATAAATTCCCCCCGTTTTACATTCACGAAGACGCTCACCAAAAAGCCCGCGAATTTAAATACGTGGTCGACACCGATTTTGATTTTTCAACTCTCGATCGCCACAATACCCCCGTGACCACGAACACCCCACCCACGCACGAAAATCTTGAGATCCGCTACTCTCTCACGCCAGAATATTCAACAATGCAAAAACAAATCCCAAGGATTCTTGAATACATCCAAAAAAATCCAAAGTGGCAGCTCAATTTGCAAACACATAAGTGGATTCAAATTCCTTGATAACTTCCTCCAAAAACCAAAATGTTTATTTAAAAAGCGGAAATTTGGATGTGAAAAGCCTCCCAATATCTCTTTTGATATTCGGCCTTACCAGGAGATGCCGGTGACAAATATTTTATGGACAAAAATAAATTCACCACAGGATCTTCTCTCTACGACAGCTATTTTCTTGCGAGAAAAAGACCTACCAACAAATTTGGTGTGCGATCATATTTGTTATCGTGTGGAAACGTTAGAAAGATACGAAGAACTCAAGACGTTTTTAAGAGAACACTCTCACCTGGCGAATGAAAGTCTCGTCAACGGAAGACCTATTTGTATATTTGAACTTCCTTCCCCTCTCAAGTTCGCCGGAATTCAAACGACTTGTATCGAACTCCCAGCGCCAAAAGAGACTACTTTTTATCAAGAAGGCTGGGAGCACGCGGAATTTGTAACAGGAAGCGATATCAAAGAATGGATAAGGAAATTTCCTCAACTTACTTTCGATACAAAAGCCATCAATAAGCCCATCAATGCCGAAATCTCCCTCACGATTTCAGAAAAGTACAAAATCAAATTCCACGAAAAACATATTTTAGATGTCATAAAAGAAGATCTAAATGACAAGTGATCTCTGCCCAAAAAAACTCCTAGCCACGTGTCGCGAGAAAAGCTCCGACAAATGTAATAGCCGCACCTAAAAGTCGCAAAGTTGCGACAGATTGACCCTGAATAGCCACGTCCCAAAGAAGGCTACAGACCACCTGAGCGGCAATACAAATGGTGAAGGTCTGAACAGCTCCCACCTGCGCCAATGAGACTGCAAGGCCCATAACGAGCATAAAGCCGCAAATGCCAGGAAGGATCCACCAGAGTTTAAAATCGCCAAAACTTCCTTGCAGACGATACTCTGCTGGGAAAATCTGCGGCTGAAAATAGACGATAGTAAAAAGTAAGAGGTTAAAGACCAAAAAGACCAGACCATTCAGAAGCAAAGCTGAAGAAAACCCCCAATGATCCGAGATCATTTTATTGAGCCCCGACTGAAGCACTCCAAAACACCCCGCCATGATTGAAAATAAAATCGCCATCACTACTCCCCTACTTTTTTATACCATCAACTCAAATCGTAACTACGAAACACAAAAAAAAAGGCGTTCCGAAGAACGCCTTTATAAAATCTAACTTCCGAAGAAATTAGAAGCGATACATAAAGCCTAAGCCGTATGTCATCATTGCATCATCAGCAGCGCCAGCATCGTCTACGAACGTGCCGTTTTTGTCAGCTGAGTGAGAAGCCACTTCTGCTTTCAAAACTGCGTTTTGATCAACGTTGTACCAACCAGTAGCTGTGATTGCCGTGAAGCTATTGTCTAACTGAGCATTACCAGCGATGAATCCATCATCATCTGCAACCATTTCATAACGAAGTCCTGCACCCCAAGTTTCCATTTTTGCACCAGCATAAAGAGCAATTGATGTAACATCAACATCAGTTGGACCAGCTACTGTTGTATCAGCATCTTCTTTAGAAAGACTGCTGTAATGGAGTGCAAAATCGTACATATTGTTCATTGTGTACATGACTGTCGCATTTAGACGAGTTGTATCGTAATAGTCTGCATCAGTTGAACCATTATCAACATCACCACCGTCACGCCCTGTAAGATAGTTCAACTTCACAGTTAAACCTTCCATTGGCTTGATTGTAGCATTAACACCCATGTGTTTGCTTTCGTTTTCATCTTCGTCTCTGTTACCAGCCGAGTTCGCAACTACTACACCAACTGAAACCATATCGTTGATTGTGTAATCAGCCGCTACACCAGTGAAGAACCATGGGTTCATATAATTGAATGAATAAGAACGTGTGTAGCTCATGTTGTTCATGTAGTTATAAGTCTCATAACCAACACCTGTGCTAAACTTACCAAGTTTGAAAGTAAGCCCCGTATCGCCTAGCTTATGATGAAAATAAGCGTTCGTCATATTGAGTGTTGATTTAACATTTCCGTTTGCATCAAGGGAGCCGTTAATTTGTCCAAAGATACGTCCGTATCCGATACCAAGAAAAATCCCACTGTTACCCATGGATTTTTCTAGATTGAGTTCTGCCATATCGACAGAGAAATCGCCGTTATTTTCTTCTGTACCAATAGCGCCACCAGTTGGATATGCGTCATTGTATCCTTTTCCGCTTTCTGTGAATACAGAAGTGGCTAAGTCTCCAGAAATTTTAAATCCGTCTTCGCCTGCTGCTGCAACGCTTGCAAATGCAAGTGAAGCTAGCGTTAATACTATTTTGTTTATCATATGAATGCCTCCTACGGTTGTTTCATTTGTTGCTTAACAACAGCTTGCTCCTTCTTTTTGTAATTTCAACAAAAAAAAACAGCACCTCAGTCAACATGTTGTTGAAAGTCATTGGAATTGCTTAAAAAACATCAAACACACCAGGAATTTTGCATGAATATTCAGCATTTAATCACTTTTGCTCACAAAAATGTTGAGGTAGCTACAGTGTCGTTGCTTAAAAACGACAGGTCCTAACGCTGTGTGTTATTTAGCATAAGCCTGTATTTTAAGCTATTTGCAGCGCCCGTGGCTTCCCATAAGTGCCAAAGGGAAATTCATCTCTGTTCGTGAGGATAAATCATTCCTGCGCATTGAGCGCTCTCCTGGGCTTTCCAAATTCATATTTTGTCTTTTTTAAAAAGTGTCGCAACAATATTGATATGAAGATTCTTTTTGGTTTTTTATTAATCGTATTCGCTGGAGGCCTTGTCGCCTACGATCACTATGACCTCGCTTACTGGCAAACTCCCCCTCACGTGCGCGCCAGTCGCAAATGGAAGTGGGAAGTGGAGAAGGTGACAAAAAAATCCGCTCAACTTAAAACAGCACTGTTGCTACTATCTAAAATCGAACAAACAACAACGGACCAACAGTTTAAAGACATGATTGATCAAACCGTGTCGCCGTTTAAGAGTGTGCAAAAAGGATCATACACTCTCAAACTACAGTTCATGCCGTGGATCGAAGAGATGAAATACGGATATTTGATTCAACAT
This sequence comes from uncultured Pseudobdellovibrionaceae bacterium, assembly GCA_964579625.1. Classification (GTDB taxonomy): domain Bacteria; phylum Bdellovibrionota; class Bdellovibrionia; order Bdellovibrionales; family JAGQZY01; genus JANPLN01. Next base: position 1,138 of record CAZOGU010000072.1, on the reverse strand, counting down.
GAACTGCTTGATTCCAAAGGAAACAAGATCTCGGAATTCAATATCAACATTGACATTGGAAAGCTCTGGTAGAGATTTGTTATTCGTGAGGGCGGCCTCTCTTTTTGAGTTGCTGAAGCGCTTCGTTTCAGGTCGGAAGTGATTTCACTGCGAAACTTGTCGTCACTGATCGTTTTGCGATCTTTCGCGAAGCTTTCATGGCCCACAAATGAGCTCCGCTTGTGACGTAGTCCCGCAAGTGCTTCTCATCTTTCCAAACTGCGAGAGTTCGTTGAACAAAAAATCCTTTGGAATTGAGCTGTAGAGAAATCAGACCTGGAGATCGTTCTGCTTGTATTTTGCTGGTGATAGCTAAAGGAAGAAAACGTAAATAGCACCAAAAGTTTTTTAGATGGAGCTCTGTTATAGATGCAATCATCGAGTTCTCCGGATGAAAAAGATAAAAAAAAAGCCTGTGTATTTCTACACAGGCCCAAAATAAAAGCTGGCATCGTGCTACTCTCCCACAGCGTTGCCGCTGCACTACCATCGCCGCAGGCGGGCTTAACTTCTGAGTTCGGGATGGGATCAGGTGTATCACCGCCGCTATAAACACCAGCAAACTTGCTAGCCGCTTTTCGCGTGCTTAAAATTTATTTCTGAGTCGCCGTTCCGAGATCCTTCGCTTTCGCTCAGGATGTCAGACCGAGTGCCTCTGAAAATTCAATAGAACTTAATGATTTATTATTTAATTTAAATTTATCTGCAATGTTCCACCCTTACTTAAAATTACATTGCTTGCTGCGTGCTTTGAATATGCTGAATCGTGCTTTACAGCACAACTTCATGAGTTGTTTTTTCAAACAACATTTCGAGTTGTACTTGGCGATTCTCAGCTAGGTTTCTTCAACCTTTAAAAAAGCCTCACGACTGTTAGTACGGATCAGCTGAATGCATTTCTGCACGTACACTTTCCGCCTATCAACCTAGTAGTCTCCTAGGAGTCTTTAGGGGGCCGAAGCCCCAGGGAAAATTTATCTTAGAGTTGGTTTCCCGCTTAGATGCTTTCAGCGGTTATCCAAACCGAACATAGCTACCCAGAGCTGCCGCTGGCGCGACAACTGGAACACCAGAGGTTCGTCCATCCCGGTCCTCTCGT
>CAZOGU010000071.1:0-8373 GCA_964579625.1 uncultured Pseudobdellovibrionaceae bacterium | reverse complement strand
ATTTTGCTCTTGTTCAGCTATACTTTAGACCAGAATTAAGTCGAAACTCGGGTTATTTAAGGCATGTCATCATTTTTAACTATTGTGTCATTTCTTGCTTCGTTACGCCCTAGTCTGAGATTTTATTGTCGAAAGAAAAACCTGATCTTTTAAGGGTGTCGACAGCCGACGATAAATCTTTCCTCTTCAGAAGGACATAATCAGTATCAAAGGTCGAAATCGCAAAGATACTGATTTTAGCCTGGGCTAACGACAGGGCGAGTGAGGACAGAATGCCAGTTAATGAAAAATCAAGAGTTCCAACGACACCTATGTAGCACCAGTCTTTTTCACAAGGGGTATCGACTGGTATCAACCGTTCTTCACAAACAATGGAGAGTTCTTGCGCGGTTTTTGTAATGCTCAAAAAGGAGCTTGAGGAAGCCCAAGTGGGTAGGGGTGTTGTCGGTGAGAGTTTGCAAATTGACAAGGTTTCTAATCCAATTTTGAGCTTCATGTGTTTCTCTTTTTAGGAATTGACTTCTGGGCGTTCGATTTGACCATCGGGGCGTTTGGCGAAGCGTTCGATTTTTTCGCCGTGGACCATATCGTCGCGCTCCCACGGCCAACCACCAAACTGACTTTGCTGATAGTCTTGAATGGTTTGTACAATCTCTTCTTTGGTATTCATCACAAAAGGTCCGTATTGCACCACGGGTTCGCCAATCGACTTGGATTGCAAGAGTAAAACTTCCACTTCTGAATCCGTCGCGCGAAGTGTCGTTTTGATGGTGGAGTCCAAAACAAAACCATGGGCGTCTTCGACCTGTTGACCATTCACTTCTAGGCCCTTTCCTAAAAAAAAGTAGGCCGCTCGGTTGATAAGTTTTGGAGTGACAGGGAGTTCAATCATTCCGTTGGGCTGAAGTTTTATCAAAAGAATTAAAGTTTCACTTTCAGGATTGGCGGCCCAACTGTTGGGAGGAGGGGGCGGAGGTTTTTGGTTCGCATATTCACCGGCAATCAAAGTGACTTCAGCTTTTTGTTCAGGGATTTGAATTTTGGGGATTTTTTCACTCCACAGCATTTTAAAATGCGGCGCCACCATTTTGCTCGCCTTGGGAAGATTGAGCCAAACCTGAAAAAGTTCGAGCGTGTTGGGAGAATCCGTGTTGAGAAGCGGAAACATTTCGGAGTGCTGAACACCACCACCCGCCGTCATCCACTGCACATCGCCTTGGCCATAGCGACCGGCGGCTCCCATGGAGTCGGCATGATCGACATAGCCTTTACGAACAATTGTGATGGTTTCGAAACCGCGATGGGGGTGGACTGGGAATCCTGGAATTTCTTTGCCATGGTACATGCGAAAACCGTCTTTGGGTGTAAAATCCTGGCCAATGTCTCGTCCTTTGAGCAAATCTTTTTCGGGCCCCCATTGACCATTTCCTTGAGGAAAATAGTCGTAGTGGTGAACACAAAATAAAAAGGGTTCTTGTGTTTGCCACTGAAACCCAATCGGAAATCGCTTTTGAATAACTGGTAGAGAGTTTGTCATCGTCTTCTCCTTAAAAAAAAATTTTTGTGCGACAACACCTAAAAAACCAAGGCCACTCACTGCGGAGAGGGATTTTAAGAGGTGTCGTCTCTTTTTAAAGATCATCAGCGACCTTCCTTAAGCCATCGAAGGATAATCGATGTATCCTTTAGGTCCCGGTGTGTAGAAGGTAGAAGCATCTGGTTCGACAAGTGGTTTTCCTTGTTGAATTCTTTCGACTAAATCGGGATTGCTTACATAATGATGTCCAAAACAAACAGCATCGAGAGTGTTCTTTTCGAGAGCCTCTTGAGCTTCAGCAGGAGTGTAACCCATGTTGCCGATGAGAGTTCCGCGAAACCCTTCGCGCGCAGGAGAAACCACGTTTCCCGATTGCAATCCTAAAAAATCTGCGCGCATCAAATGCAGATAAGCAATTTTACGTTGGTCGAGTTGTTGAGCGACATAAAATGTCAGTCCTGCCGGATCAGAATCCTTCATACTGTTGTAACTGTTGAGTGGCGAAATACGAACACCCACACGATCGTTCCCCCAAACAGAGATGGCAGCATCAACAACTTGCAAAAGCAGCTTGGCGCGATTTTGGAGTGAACCGCCATAGGGGCCTTGTCTTTTGTTGGAAGAGTCTCGTAAAAACTGATCGAGCAAGTAACCATTCGCGCCATGAATTTCAACACCATCAAAACCTGCGTCTTTCGCATTCTGCGCGGCTTTTCGAAATCCTTCGATGATCGAGGGAATTTCGTCGTCGGTGAGCGCGCGAGGAACGGCGTGAGGTACTTTTCCTTGAAGAGTATGAATCTCGCCTTCAATGGCTATCGCCGAAGGGGCGACCGTTTCGTGACCGTTATTCAGGAGAGGGTGACAGGCGCGTCCTCCATGCCACAGTTGAAGAAAAATTCGTCCCCCTTTTTGATGAACAGCATGGGTGACCTTTTTCCAACCAGCGATCTGCTCCTTGGAGTAAATTCCAGGCTCTGCAATAAAAGCAGAATTGCCTTCCATCACCATTGTCGCCTCGGCGACAATCAGGCCAGCACTCGCACGCTGAGCATAATATTCAGCCATAAGGTCATTGGGCAAATGCTCAGTCCCAGCGCGGGCGCGAGTGAGCGGGGCCATGATGACACGATTTGGAAGTTGAAGCGCACCAAGTTTTAGAGGAGTGAGGAGTTGTTTTGTATTCATAAAAGGCCCCTTTGCTAATTGTTTGGACATAAAAGTTAGCAGATTTAAGAGGGATCTCAAAGACGTTATTAATTCCTAACAAAAGGCATAAATTAAACCACGATTTAACCGCGTCTTGCTTTCTTATTTGTATAACTTTGCCCCCAACGACGCACTTTGGGGAGAGCCACAAAGAGAAGTTCTAAGAGCAGTGTTCGTGGTACAAATCGTCGCAAGTAATAAAATATTTTTGCATCAAAAGTCGCGGGAATCCATAAGGGTGGGTTTTTCTTTTTGATCGTTTTTAAAATACGCCAGGCTACCGCCGTCGATGTGGTGAGGCTTAAACCCATCAGTCGTGCAATAAACGGCGTCATATACTGGTAGTAGTCGGCATAAGTGCCATCAAATCCGTGCTCTGGAGATGATTTTTTGGTGTAGCGTACTTTTAAAAAAGATCGCGAGCGAATAAAACCCGGCTGAATTAAGCTGACGTTAATACCAAGAGGTCGAACCTCATACCACAGAGCTTCGCTGATTCCTTCGAGCGCGGACTTCGAAGCGCTGTAGGAACCCATCGTCGGCATGGCAAGCATTCCGCTGACTGAAGAGACGTTGATAATTTTTCCGCGTCCCAGTTTGCGCATATTTGGAAGCACAGCGCGGATCAGTCCCACCGGACCAAAATAGTTCACATCAAACTGATGCTGTTCTTCGCTCATATTCATATGTTCGACGACGGCGCGATAACTCACTCCTGCATTGTTCACTAAAACATTCACGCCGCCCCAGGCTTCGGAGATTTCTCGCACCAACTCTTTGCGCTCGCGATCGATGGTCACATCGAGCTTGCGAATCCAAAAGCGTTCCGTCTCAGGAAATTTTTGTTTTAGGTTTTCGATCGAGCGTTCGCGAGCGGTGATAACCACTCTGTATCTGTGTTCTTGGTAAAGAAGGCCCGCAAGAGCTTTTCCAACTCCCGAGCCGCAACCGGTAACGAGGATAACGGGTTGAAATGCTGGTTTTGTCATATTTTGCCTTTAAAAGATCAAGGCTAGGATTTCCTCTGGCCTTGATTATTGCTTTGGAAAATACTGACGGTGGAAATCCAACAGTCGCAGTTTGATTGTATCACGAGCCTCACGAAAAGCGTGAGCTTTTTCCATGTCTGGCACTTTTGCTGGATCGGGAATGGGCCAATGAAGTTTTTGAGCCTGACTCGGAAGCACCGGACACACTTCCTCCGCGCAGAGCGTGATAACAAAATCGAGCTGAGCTAAAAATTCGGAGGAGAGATTCTCAATCGCTTTCGAACTATTTTTCGAAATATCAATGCCCACTTCGTTTAAAACAGTCACAGCCCATGGTTGCACCTGTCCACTGGGGAGAGAGCCAGCACTTTCCACCAGAGCGTCCCCGCCAAAAATCGATTTTGCCAAACCCTCAGCAAGCTGACTTCGTGCGGAGTTAGCCACGCAGAGAAATAAAATGTGTGCGGGTTTAGACATGGGAAGTCTCCTTAAAAAAGTTTCTCTTAAGCCATAAAGCCACTGATACCAAAAGAATAAGCACTGGAACTTCGATCAAGGGACCAATCACAGATGCAAAGGCTGCACCATGAGCTAATCCAAAAGTGGCGATGGCCACAGCGATAGCAAGTTCAAAGTTATTAGAGGCCGCTGTAAAAGCCAAAGTCACCGAGCGCTGATAGTCCACTCCCGCACGTTGGCTTGTCCAGATCGAAAGAAAAAACATGATTAAGAAATAAATGGTTAAAGGAATCGCAATTCGCAGCACATCAAAGGGGACTTGCACAATTTGGTCTCCCTTCAGGGAGAACATCAAAACAATGGTCGCAAGCAATGCAAGCAGAGTGAGAGGAGAAATCTTAGGTAAGAATTGCGTTTCGTACCAAAGAGATCCTTTTTTTTGTAGCAAAAATTTTCGCGTTAGGTAACCCGCGATAAAAGGCACTCCCAAATAAATAAAAACAGCTTGTGCGACATCTAAAATAGAAATATTCACCACCGCGCCCGTAATTCCAAAGAGTGGCGGTAGAATTGTTAAAAAGAGATAAGCGTAAATCGGAAAAAATAGAATCTGAAAAAGGGAATTAAAGGCGACAAGTCCCGCGCAGTATTCCGAACTTCCTTCGGCAAGTTCATTCCAAACAAGAACCATAGCAATACAGCGAGCGAGACCAATTAGAATGATTCCAATCATATATTCGGGCTTATCGTGTAAGAAAAGCAAAGCCAAAGCAAACATCAATACGGGGCCTAAAAGCCAGTTTTGCAAAAGCGAAAGTACCAAAACTTTCTTATCACGAAAAACGTGCTTCATATTTTCATATTTTACTTTTGCCAATGGCGGGAACATCATAAGGATCAGGCCGATGGCGATCGGAATCGAAGTGCTCCCATAGCTCAGGGCTTCGATGTTTAGCGCGAAGCCAGGCACCCAGTGGCCAAGGCCAACACCGAAAACCATCGCCATAAAAATCCAAAGAGTGAGGTAGCGATCGAGGAAAGAAAGTTTATTGGTTTGCAAAAGAGAAGACATGCGGGCTCCTTGATCCAAAGTTGTAAGTAATGATTAATTGAGATTACTTTTAAGTTTGCAAGTCAGGGTTAAGACAAGTATCCAAAGTCCGCCCACTAAAAACAATCCACCCATGTAGCCTAAAATGGCGAAGGCTTCTTTGGCCTCACTGCGACCCATTTCGGGCCCGTAGAGTGCGGCAAACAACCATACAAAAGGGTAAAAAAAACCACCTACGGAGATAAGATAGGCGGGAGGATAAAATCTTTTTGCCGAAAGATTCAGCTGCAATAAAAAAACCAAGATCCCCATCATCATCGCGCCGATGCCTGTGGCATGAAAATGAAAGCGTTGGTAATAACGCCAGTTTTTATCAGTTTCCGATTTTATTTTTGCGGCTTTTTCCGTCGGATCAGCGAGGGCTTGGATTTTGACATTTTTTTCCAGTCCCGCTTCGATTTTATGGATAAACATGTCTTCATTGACTCCAAATAAAATCGCTATAAAAACACCGCCGATCATCGAAAGAAGTGCAAGAAGAAAAGGGATTTTTTGAAGCATTTAGACATCCTTTGAAAGATCTTTTTCTATATCACACCGTTTTTGATTTGTGGCACAAATGGGACGCTGCCGCAGCGTTCTGTTATCAAGAACCAACTGACGGACGTGATAGGGCCGCATATAACTTTTAAATGACAGAACTCAACGACGATCAGCAAACCGCCCTCGAACGCCTTAATGGCCAACAGAATATTTTTCTAACAGGCGCTGCCGGCAGTGGAAAAAGCTTTCTTCTGCGACATTATTTAAAAGACAAAGACATTCCTATTTTAGCAAGCACAGGGGCCGCGGCGATTTTGGTGGGCGGACGCACCTTTCACAGTTTTTTTGGTTTAGGAATTATGGAAGGTGGCCTCGAGGCGACTGTCGAAAGAGCGCTTAAAAATAAAAAATTAATGAAGCGTCTAAAAAAAACATCTGCGGTGATTATTGACGAAGTGTCGATGCTGTCTGGGCCCACGCTTCGCGCAGCAGAGATGATCTCTCGCGCGGCTTTAAACAATTTGGCCCCATGGGGCGGATTGCGAATCATCGCAGTGGGCGATTTTGCCCAGCTCCCACCGGTGAATCCTTTTCGTCAAAGCAAAGAGTGGGCCTTTTCCGACAGTGTTTGGTACGAGAGTGAATTTACTCCCATTGTCCTCAGACAAATCATGCGCGCGACAGATCTGGATTTTTTAGAAGTGTTACGACGGGTTCGTAACGGCATTGTGGACGACAGTGTGACACAGTTTTTGGATGCGCGAATGCAAGAAAAACCACAAGGCGATTTTACACGGCTGTTCCCCCACCGAGCAGATGTTGAGAACTACAATCTCACGCAGCTTCAAGAAATTCGCGACGAGGTTCATACCTTTCAAACAGAATACACCGGCAAAGAAGCCGATATTGAAAAGTTTCGCAAACACGCGCCGATTGCCGATGTGATTCAATTAAAAAAGAATGCCCTCGTTATGATTCGTCAAAACGATCCGGTGGGACGTTGGGTGAATGGCTCATTGGGGCGAATCGAAAAAATCTCTCCACAATCTTTAATCATTAAACTTGATCAAGGGCGACGCATCGAGCTGGAAAAAACCGATTTCACGCTTCTTGATGCCGATGGAAATCCTGCAGTGAGCGCGCGAAACTTTCCCGTCACCTTGGCATGGGCCATGACGATTCATAAAGCGCAAGGAACGACACTCGATCAAATGCACGTCGACCTTAGAAAAATCTGGGAACCAGGCCAAGCCTACGTGGCACTCAGTCGCGTTCGAACACCACAAGGACTTTTTATCGAAGGGTGGAGCCCGCGTGCGATATTTTGCGATCGCGAAGTGGTGGACTTTCATCGTTCGTTGATGCAGAGGATTCAAGAAGATCCGACTGTTTACAATCTGATTGATGCGTAAAGTGGTGACTCTACGGAGAGACGGGTTATTATTTGACAATGTATTCTGATCTCTTTCATTTTCAGGTTCCTTTTTTTGATCTCATCGTTCGTTCCATTGTCGTCTATCTTACAATTTTAATTTTATTACGAATTTCCGGGAAGCGGCAGATGGGGCAAATGGCGCCCACAGAGTTTGTGGCCATTCTTTTGATCAGCAATGCCGTGCAAAATTCCATGAACGGTGGAGATAACTCACTCGTCGGCGGAATCGTCCTCGCATTCACGTTAGTGAGTATCAGTAGTTTGATCGCTTATTTGACATACAAGAGTCGCTTTTTTAGTTCTGTCTTTGAGGGAACACCGACAATTCTGATTCATAAAGGAAAAGTTCTCGCGCAAAATCTGCATCGGGAACGAATGACAGAAAATGAACTCAAGGTGATGCTGAGAAAACAAGGTTTACATTCCTTTCGCGACATCGAAACCGCCATCCTCGAAGCCGACGGCACACTGAGCGCGACCAAAAAAGAGACCAATTAAGAATAGCTTTAGGCTATGTGCCAATAGAAAAACAGTCTTTGTTTTTACCGAAAAAATGGCAGATATTTAAATTCACCAAGGATGGTTTATGCATAAATTAGATAAGGTTTTATATACAGCTACAGCAAAATCATCTGGTGGGCGAGAGGGAATTTCAAAGTCAGACGACGGCAGACGTAACGTCACACTTTCTACCCCCAAAGGGTTGGGCGGAAATGATGGGCCTGGTACCAATCCCGAGCAGCTTCCGGTTACTCAGCCTGTTTTATCGGCGCAATGAAGTTTGTGACCATGACTGATAAAGTGAAATTGCCAGACAGCTTTTTTGTTGAAGCCAAAGTAGGAATTGGTCCGATTGCGCAGGGTTTTTGTATTAACGTAAAAATCGATGTGTCTCTTGAGGGAATGGATCGTACAGCGGCTGAAGCTCTAGTTCATAAAGCCCATCAAATTTGCCCATATTCGAACGCCACTCGCGGAAATATTGAAGTGGATATTCAAGTTCATTGTTAATTTGCAATAATCTCTCTGTTGCCACAAAATAAATTTTGTGGCGTAGGCTCTTACTTATCGTTAAACTAAAAAGAGAACACACACCAAGGAGTTGGTATGAAAGAGTCCGACTCAATGAAAGATTGAAAACAAATGATAA
>CAZOGU010000070.1:0-9103 GCA_964579625.1 uncultured Pseudobdellovibrionaceae bacterium | reverse complement strand
AATTGGACCCCCGATTCATTTTCTTTAAAAAAACTCTAACATGAGTTTTTATTTCTCTATTTTTCATAGTTTTAAAAAGTGGGTTGGAATTTGAAAATGTTCGAAGATCTTAGTTTAAAAGAGATTGGGACTTTGCCATGGGGTTTTGGATGAATATCTAGGGTCGACCGTTGCTCAATTTCTTTTGTTGAAGAGAGTTGATTTTAAGAGGGTGAAAGGGGCGTCAAATATTTTTTGTTTTTTTGGCTTTGAGTCACATTTTGTTTTTAATGGACTCTCAATTGGGTTCTAATGCTTGGATAGAACTCTGTGAAAATTTATGCTGGCTTTTTTGTGCTCTGTACGTCTTCGCGTTCTGTGATGGCTTTAACTGCTGTCGAGAGGGTTTCGTCGACGATGCCGTTTCTTCTTAAGACGTCGTTTGTTTTATCGAGCTTGTATACGAGGCCTCGTGTGAGGGCGACGAGCCAACTTGGCAATTGACGGAGATGCTCTTCAATCACTGAATTGGGAATTTTTAGACATATGGTCTTCGTGAGAGCCACTGCGTTTGCGTAATGAGGTCGATCCGTAATCAACGACATTTCACCTAGGTACTCACCTGACTTAACAAGCCCTAATGTGATATGCGAATTGTTTTTGCCGGTTTTAAAAATTTCGATTTGTCCGCTTTTTACCACAATCAGGGAATCGCAATGGGCGCCTTCGCGGATAATGTAGTCACCAGCTTGATATTCAACCTCGACGACTTTTTCTTTGAGAAACATCGAATCTCCTCTTTAAGGGTCGATGCTTTATCGGTCTTTTTCGATTCTTTTTTGATCTAATTTTTTAAACAAATCTGCGAGCATTTGGTTCTTTTGCCCCTCCTCCAAAGGTCGGGCTCCGGTCATCTCGGTGTAAAGCTTTGGGTCCAGCTCTACCAAAAAGCGCGATGGTGCAACCGTCTGCAATTTGCCATAACGCTTTCGCTGTTGAACCCGTGAGAGAACCAAATGCTTCTGTGCGCGAGTGACTCCCACATAAAAAAGCCGTCGTTCTTCGTCCACGTTTTGTCCCAGCCGTGCATGAGGGAGCAAATCCTCCTCGACACCCAGTAGAAAAACAAGCGGAAACTCCAAGCCCTTACAGGCATGCAATGTCATCATCTGCACTTCATCGGCAGGAGCTTCGGCATCTTCGTCACCCGTATCACGCAATTCCATGCTATCCACAAACATCTCGTAGGTCTTGATGGTGCGACCATGACGCTTAAACATGCCATCGAGAATCCGCCCTAAAATCGTTACGCTCAACCAACGGCTATCGGCTGCCTGAGCATTTTTATAAGATTGATTTACATACTGGCGGTAGCCCAGTTGATTCATTTGTTGATCCAAAATCTCTTCTGCTGTTTGCGATTCATTCACCAAATATTTTTTAAGATTTTCTAAAAACTCAAACAGCTCGACAATTCCTTGCCCGGCTCGCTCACCCATATTTTGCTGGGCCCACATTTTAGCTTTTTTGTAAAATTCCATATGGGCGTCGCCCATAGCTTCGATCTCTTCCATGGTTTTTTCACCCACGCCGCGAGGTGGAAGATTGAGAATTCGCCGAAAGGAAACCTCTGATGGATAAATGGAGCAACGTAAAAAGGCCAGAATATCTTTCGCTTCTTTGCGATCAAAGAGAGCTGTTCCTCCCGACAATTTGTAAGGGATTTGTGCACGTCGCAAGCCCCCCTCCATCAAACCACCTTGAGAATTGGAGCGATAAAGGAGGGCCATCTCTTTCCACGAGTAACCTTTTTTATAAAAATGCTGAAGCTCACGCAAAACTTCATCCACTTCGCTTTCTTCGTTCTCAAAAACAAACATTTCCGGCAGTTGCCCTGGGTTTTCGATTCCGGGCTTTAAAACTTTTCCATGACGTGTTTTGTTTTTTTCGATCACCGCATTCGCTAAACGCAAAATAGCCTCGGTGGAACGGTAGTTGCGCTCCAAACGGATCACACAGCAGTTTTTAAAGCGCTTTGGAAATTGCAAAATATTTTGAATCTCCGCTCCACGCCACCCATAAATGGATTGATCGTCATCACCCACCACGGCCAAATTGCCATGTTCTGCAGAGAGCAAATCGACTAAATTCATTTGCAATGAGTTTGTGTCTTGAAATTCGTCGACCATGACGTAGTCGTAACGATTTTGAATTTTTGTTTTAAGCTCAGGATGCTTTTTCATCATTTTGAGAGGACGCAACAGAAGTTCTTCAAAATCGACAACACCCAACTCACGAAGACGTCGTTCGTATTTAGGCGCAAAAATAATGCTCGCAGCGGCTTCCGCGCTGCCATCAAGAACCGGGTCACTTCCGTGCTGCCGAATCCAAGCGACCTTATTGGCTAACAGCTCCATGTTCAACTGCGCCTTTTCGTAAGCTTTAATATTTCTTGCGAGATCCTTGAGGATGGCGACAGAGTCCCCTCCATCGATCACGCCAAACTTGCGAGGCAAGCCCGCTTCTTTCCAATGCTCTTTTAAAAATTGCAAACCAAAACCATGAAAGGTTCCAGCCCAAACTTTGGAGGCCGCGTCTCCCAATCGTCGCGCCACTCGATGTTTGAGTTCGATGGCGGCTTTGTTGGTAAAAGTGAGAACACAAATTCTTTCGGGACGAGTTTTTTTTTCGGCGATCAATCTTCCGGTGCGCGACACCAAAACGGTGGTTTTACCGGAGCCCGCTCCTGCTAAAATCAGCAATGGACCTTCGTTGTGTAAAACGGCTTCGGCTTGTTCTGGATTGAGATTTTGGAGCCACGGGTTGCCGGAATTCATGGCTAAAACCTAGAACCCCTCTCGCAAATAGTCACGGACTACAGCGGGATTCTTTCGAAATTTTGTAAAATTCTGTCTATTCCTTCGTCAATCGAAAGACTTTCGATTTGAGATTCCTTTCTTTGCTTATTAACTAAGCAATTCTCTCTAAAGATTCGAATCCTTTAAGCTCTTTGCCAATTCAGCCGAATTCTAAAGTATGAAATGGATCTGGTTTTTGATTTTTGCCATTCCCCTGCTTTCGGCTTGTGGCAAAGGTTTTGAGTCGTTCCCCCTATCGGCTCAAAATCAATCCAACGACAGTCCAGATACGGAGCCTCCAACTCCAGGGCCCGCACCTCCTGGCCCTACAAAAGGTGGAGTGGCTGTGGACCTCTCCGCTCCCGTCAATCAGATTTTTCTCGATCAAATCAAAGAGCTCAACGTCTCGACAGTGATTCGGTACTATGATCACCCCAACGAAACTTTGCGTGGAAAAACACTGCGCCGGGCAGAGCGCGATCTCATTTTACAAAACGGATTTAAAATCGCGGCCGTGTTTCAGCATAACAACAATCGGCTTTCGTCATTCACCTCCAATCGTGGCACAATGGATGCCGTTCGTTCGCTCGAACTTGCACAAGAAAATCTACAACCGCAAGGCAGTGCTATTTACTTTGGGGTCGATGGTGGCTGGGGCACGACGAGTGAGCTGAATCAAATTCGTCAGTATCTTCTGTCCGCCAGCCAAGTGATTCGCAGTGCTGGCTTTCGAATGGGAGTCTACGGCAGCGGTCTTGTTTGCAGAACCACTACACAAGAAAATTTGGCAGATCTTTGCTGGTTGGCTAATGCAAAAGGCTGGCCCCAGTATCAAAGTTATTTTGCTTCACAAGAGTGGAGCATGGTTCAGTCCCTGCCTGAAAAAGTTGGCACCTTTGATGTTGATTTTAATCAAATCAATAACGAAGTATCCGATTTTGGACAGTTCCCCATAGACTAAAATTACTGAAAAGGCTTCCAGCGTCGGTGAAGCCATAGCCACTGCTCCGGAAACTCACGCGCCACTTGTTCAAGCTTGTCATTGTACTTTTGAGTCATCCACTGCAGCGATTCTTCGCGGCCCCCTTTATACTCAAAAGGAATAGGTTCTTCAAAACGTACGCAGTAACTTCCATCTGCTTTTCGATAGGCATAACAGGGAACGACTGGTGCCTTGGTTTTCTCAGCAAACAAGGAAAGACCGACGGCCGTCCCCGTGGGGTGACCAAAAAAAGTCGTCGCCACACCCAATGGCTTCCCCATAAACTGATCCAAAACAAAAATCACAATGGAATTGTTTTTAAGCGCTTTTAAAATCTCAAACGAAGATCTTCGCGGCGCAATGGATTTGGTTCCAAATCGATGACGAGCTCGATAAACCAATTCGTCGAGCCCCTCGTTGCTAAATCGTTTGGCCACCAAATGGATGTCCAAACCAGATTGCGCAAGACTCGCTATACCGTAATCACCATTTGATACATGGCAGGCCAAAAGCATAACACCTTTTTTTTCGCTTAAGGCTCGTTGCAAAATATCCGGATTCTCAAAGGAGCAATTTTTTAGAATATCCTCGGGCTTCATAAAAAGCATATTGGCAAAATCCACAATCGTTTGCCCTTGATTTTTGAAAGTCGCTTGAGCTGTTTTTAATATTTTTTCATCTGACCAATCGGGAAAACAACGACGAATATTCTCTTCCACAAGTTTTCGACGAATTCTAAGGACTCGATACCAGAGAAATGAAAAACCCTCGGCGACTCCTTTTTGAGCCCACTTTGGCAAAAGAAAGATAACCCATAGTAAACCAGTGACTAAAAGTTTCATGCGTTCCAAATAAACTGCGTTTCAAATCGAGGGTCAAATCAATTTTACGGTTTTTTGGATTCCAAATCCATATAATCTAAAGTCAGCAAACTCATCGTTCGGACACCGACTTTAAACGCCGACTCATCCACATAAAATAAGCCGCTATGATTGGTTGGCGCACTGCCAACATTTTTCTTGGGAGTCACACCCAAAAAGACAAAAAAACCAGGAACTTCATTCGCGTAGTACGAAAAATCCTCAGAACCGCCAATTTTATGCCCTGGTACAATTTTACCTTCAGAACTCGTTAGTAAAGAAGGGCTTAGTTTTTGAAGTAACTTTTCGTCATTCACCGTCACGTCATAACCCGTCTGAATATTCACTTTGGCAGTAGCGCCTACCGATTTGGCAGCATGCTCTGCCGCTTCTTTTGTGTACTGAATTGCTAGACGTCGCGTTTTTTGATCAAACGTGCGAACGGTTCCAACAAGATTTGCTGTCTCGGGAATAATATTTTCGCGGTACCCCGAATTGAACATCCCCACTGTGACAGCCGCCGTGTTTGACGCGATATCTAGCCGACGGCTGACGATTTGGTTGAGTGCTTCGACAATTTTGGCACCGGCTAATATGGGATCTACACCCTGCCATGGAGTGGATGCATGAGTTTGACGCCCAATCACATCGATCGAAAAGTTATCATAGCTCGCCATGGCCGGCCCTGGAGTGTAAAAAAGATGCCCCGATTCGAACATCGAAGAGACATGCAAACCTAAAATAATATCGGGTTTTAAAATCTTTCGAAACAGACCTTCTTTAAGCATTTGTTTCGCACCCCAATCCACCTCGGCAAACTCTTCGCCATTCCCTCGCCCCTCTTCGGCGGGCTGGAAGATAAACATCACGGTGCCTTTGAGTTTATTTTGTTTTTTAAGGTCGGCAAAAATTTCGGCGGTGGCCATTAGCATTGCGACATGCGTGTCATGACCACAGGCGTGCATGATATCCACTTCTTTGTTTTTAAACTTTCCTTTGGCTTTTGATGCAAAAGGCACTTTGGTAAACTCTTTGATTGGCAGCGCATCCATGTCAGCACGTAAAGCAACAACCGGCCGCGCGGCTTGCCCTCTGAGAATTCCCACCACTCCTGTTTTTGCAATCTGAGTTTTAACTTCCATACCCAGGGACTTTAGATGATCCGCCACTATCTTTGCCGTGCGCACTTCTTGCTCACCGAGCTCCGGGTTTTGGTGAATATCTCTTCGCCATGCAATGAGTTTAGATTCTAATTGCTCAGAGCGACGAAAGATGTCTTCCTTCCAAACAGAAGCCTGTGCGTTTTGGTATAAAAATGCTAAAAAAATGAATCTAAAAATTGACATGAATGCCCCCATAAAACGGTCTTATCCCGTTTCAGAAAGGCTGGCAACGAAACCTTGTGATTTATTACTGGAAGAGGCAATTCATCAAATTCTTAAAGTGAACTGTCACCGTTGTTATACCAAGAAGGCATCTTTGCCGCTGTAGGCATCACCGCACACATTCCTGTCGCGCAATGGATCCCTCCAAAATTATAAAAAGTAAATTGGGCTACATTGACTGGTATCACTGTTATATTTAGTTCTTCAGCTATTGTTTTATAAGCTTGAAGAGCCTCTTTATCACGTTGTTTAAGTGTTTTAACCATCTCACGCCCTAACCGCCCGCCAAAAAGATTGTCTTCGGGCTTTAGTTTGCCGAACTGTGGAACAAAGAGGATTTTTTTATTTTCACCATTAACGAGAACAGCATTCGCATAGTTTAAATGGCTGAGATTTATATCTGAACTGAGCACTAAATCTCCATTGCTTGGAAGTAAAACTACCTTTTTCCCCTGACCTTTAAAAAAGTCAGCATACTCTGAAACATTCGTGGCGATATGGTCTTTAGACAGTGGAATCAAAAATTCATCAACATGCGGGATCCCTTGTTTAATTCCCTGCAATTCTGGCTGTGGAAGCAGCACAAGCTTACGAATTCCCGTGTACATAAAATCTTCGACTCTGAGATCCGAATGAGTTCGTGAGCCATGAACCATGTACCCGGTATCGCCAATCACGGTAAAGTTACCCCATTCGTGATTGCCAGAAATATTTTTGATAACCTGAATCCCAAAGAACGCAGCAAGCTGATCTGAAATTTTATAACTGTATCGGTAGTTCGAAGTCACCATGGCCGTAACAGGGTTTCCATCCCAGCCATTATAGGTTACAAATTTCCCCATATGATCTTGCACCCATCGAGCATCAGGAGTTCGCGTTCCTGGAGGTGTTGTTTCGTTTTCTACGATTAAAAATTTGTCCAGTTCTTCCCCAGTTTTTGTTTTTCGAACCTGGTGTTTAAACTGATAGTTCACAAAATTATCATAGTCACTTTTACTACCAACAAGGAGAGTTCGCACACTGGGAGATAGATACCTTATAAGGCTTAGGTAGTAATTATATCCATCACGCGCTAAAGAGGCCGCATGAAGGACAAGCACCTCTGTTTGCGCTTGGTAATCAGCTACAGGTTTAAGACCTGGGAATTCTTTTAACAGCTCTTCATATTTAGGGAGTTTTGCAAAATCAATTTCCTTAATAGGAGCCAAACGCACTGATGTTTTAGCTCTGGCTTTAAAAAGAGAGGAACACTTGTTTTCAGCCGAAGTAATTGAAGAGGACAATAGGATTGAGACTACTAACGCGATTATACATCCATAAAAAGGGGTTTTGCTTTTCATCTTAAACACTTGGTCTCCCATTTTGATAACTAAGTACAAATAAATGAGCAATATAAGTACCAACTTGCGAGACTTAAATGTCGTTCATTTGCATCTAGTAGCTAAAATAACCCCTCCCCATGATTTCACCTTCCCAAAATGGTCACTCTGGAGCAATTTTCAGTAGAAAGTTGAAAATGATGTACACATTGATTCTATCTGAATAGAACTCTTTCAAAACCTTTGGCGTTTCGGATTTATCTTGTAATGTTCCAGCCTGTTTGGTATTCGTGCAACTGCCATTTTAACTTAAAATTCTCATTTACACCTCTCCTCTCTCGGCACACTGAATCTCCGTAAAATGAGACCAAAACTGGAGATAAAATGAGAAGTATGTTAACAGTCATTGTGACGTTGTCGTTAAGCATCCCATCCCATGCAGGCATTCAGTGTACTGGGACTGGTGTAGATCATGTTATAAAAGAGTTCTATCTGGGTTACTCGCATCTCAGAGGTTGTTTTATGAACCTCGAAAGAACTGATGACGGTGGCCGCGTGTCGCAAACTAATATTATTTACAAGGGCACTGCTAACGAAAAGTACGACTGCACAGAAAGCATCGTTGGAAGCGACGTTCTTACTGAAGCAAAAGTGAATTATGATCCGGCAGTCCTTGAGCCAGGAGAATCTTACCCAGATTTTACGTTGAAAGTGAAGGGTGGAGTCAAAAATCTAGAACTAACTTTTATTCTTATACCTGGTGAATACGAATGGACCTTTACCGATTTAATCTGTCAACAAGTTGCTGACTTAGAGTCGATTTAATTAATAAATAGTAACCAATAAAACTAATTTAAAAGGAGAATAAAATGTTAAAAAAAGTTATCGTTATCGCTTTGTTTTTCAGCTTTAATTCTGCATTTGCAGCAACGGATCCCGTAAAACTTCTACAATCCATTTTTGAATCCGAAACAAAACCATTAAGCACAGACTTGGATGAAATTGATATTTCTTTGGCAGCGGCTTCTACAATTCGTGGCCTTGGAAACAAGGGCTATATCATCGGCGTTGAATCTCAAGGAACAGATGGAAAATTAAAATCTATATATTTTAATGAACTAGAAAAACTGGGTTTTAATGTCCCGGGAGTATTGGTAATCTTCGAAGAGGACAGCATCAGCTTGAAAGCATCTGTGCGACTCTATCTCAACGCGACAGATGATGGAAAACCAGTCTCTGAGGCCGCCAATGTCTATGTATTTATTTATGCCAATAAATCGAATGGCAAAATCTATATTAAAAAGGTTGAAGTCGATTTTAGAGGCTTGTCTTAGTAAGATTGAGAGATCTTTTGTTTTAAAAAATTAACAAAAAAAGGGGAAATTATGAAAAGTGTATTTTTATTCACGTGTTTACTTTTAAGCAATAGTGCGTTTGCGTTTATTACTGTTATTGATGTGGAACAAAAGAACGGTAGTACAATTACTGTCGATAGCTCAGATGACATCAGCTTTAATGATCTGAATGGCCTGGCTTTGAGCTACAGTGGAAATGCTGACGAAGCCATCGTTTTGTTTAAAGACATTGCCTCTGTCGAACTTCCAAAAGACCTTACCGAGTATGAGTTTGAAACAAACTCTGCAACCGGCACAATTTCAGTCATCATTAAATCTCAAGGCACCTTGGGATACAGCTATTCATTTTTTGTTATCAAAAAATC
>CAZOGU010000069.1:0-9230 GCA_964579625.1 uncultured Pseudobdellovibrionaceae bacterium | reverse complement strand
TTTTTACTACCCAATTTGAATTTACGACAAAAAAAGAGGGTTTTTCAACACGCCCGAGTGCTTCACAGTCAGTGGCTGGGTGCCAAGTACTAGTTAGATTGGAAGCAGGGGGCGACGATGGTGGGCATGACCAGACGAAGCATAACTCGCTGCGCCCGCTTCAGCTTTCCAATGGAATTGCCACAGGATGATTTCCCATTACCATACCAATTGAAGGTCTACGTCTCAATTTTGAGTCACCGGAAGTTTCTGGCGACATAACTTTGAAAATTATAGGAACGGATCCCTACGGCAATGCTTTTCAGGTGCCAGACACAAACATTAAAGTAAGAATCCCGGATGACACTGTACCTCTTAATAATATCTCTGGATTTTATTTTGACTTAGCAAATATGTCTCATCAAGAAGGTATTTATGGAACTCGAAACTTTAATGATCGGTTGAATAAAGCAATTGGTGCTTTTAGATTTCAGTTAATTTCACGAGGTTTCAGTGATGCAGAAATCCCTCTTATTGAATCGGAGGGCGCAGGATTGCCATTGGGTGGCTTATTTGATTTTGAAAACACATGGTCACGGCCACATTGCTCACATAGAAATGGCAAGATGATTGACATTTCATTTAGTACTTTTAACAATCTACAGACAAGTGTAACAAGAAAAAGTATTATTAAAAGACGATTTCTAGAGGTAATGAACGCATTTGAGTTGCAAGAAAATTTCGAAAATACAACACACTGGCATTTTGTCAGCAAATAAAGGATACATAATATGGTCAATATAATAAAATTATTTTTTTTATTTGGTATTTCATTTTCGGAATATGTACCTTTGCCACCAAATTACAAGTGTCCCCCACCTAATACGAGAATCATTCCGTTTTTGGATCATAAGGTTACTTTTGAATCGAAAACAAAACTGTACAAGTATGACTATGCTCTATCTAATGAAGGAGGGTTATTACCAATCACTAGTCTGTATCTTTATGTTTCTGAACCACCTATAAATGGCCAATCTCCTCTGTTAAAAAAAATCGATCCTTTGGAGCAATGGGAGACTGTTGCATTTTTTGGTGGTAGAGTTGGCTGGTATACCGCCGGAGACTCACTTTCAAATGGAAAAAAAATTGATGGATTTAAACTTTCAAGCTACCAAAAGCCAGGGATAATTAAATTCACTGCTTCTGGCTTTATTGAAGAAACGCCTCACGTGGACGCGGAGTGCCCTGATCACTTTCAGGATCTTCCGGCTGAACAAAGACAGATCGTAGGCGCTACTGTTGGCCCAGTTCCAGATTCCTTCAACCAAATAGATGGCGATATTGAGTTTGAATCAAGAAAACATCGAGGTAAAGTTCCACAAATAGATCCTCTAGATAGGGGCGAAGTCGAAATTTATTTAAAAGACTCGGACAATTTTGAAATCGCTGACATTGATATAGGTTCTTTAGAATTTGGTCCCGGTAAAGC
Source organism: uncultured Pseudobdellovibrionaceae bacterium (assembly GCA_964579625.1). Lineage (GTDB taxonomy): Bacteria > Bdellovibrionota > Bdellovibrionia > Bdellovibrionales > JAGQZY01 > JANPLN01. The sequence continues at coordinate 7,762 of CAZOGU010000069.1, read as the reverse complement.
CAAAGTAAAGCGACATAGTTTTATTAATGAACATGGGAAAGAGTGCAGTTCTCATGACTTCCGTCGCAAACACAAAAAACGAAAACTCAAACTTGTATTTAAGCTTGAAGAAATCAAGGTCCGCTGCAATTTAGATTATGCATTGTTTTTGAAAGGTAAAGTTGGTGATAAAAATATTCTGGCAGCGCAGGAGATGAAGCCAGTAGTTTGTGAGCCTAAACATTTTAATAAAAATTAAGCACCTCCAAATGGCGGCAACTAAATCCACAAAGAGAATTTAAATATGGTCCTAGAGCGAAGGGTTATAATTGCATCATCCATATCTGAAGCATCCGATTGACCACCATATTTTAAATCAATAATGCGCAGGCATGAAGTTTAAAGTATTTAGTGTTTCGTTTGGAAAACGGGGTTTTCTTTTTTGATCCAGTCGTAGGACGATTGAATCATGGTTTGGAGGTCGGAGAGTTGGGGGTGCCAGTTGAGTTCGCGTTTGGTTTTTTCGAGATCGGCCACTAGGTGTGCGGGATCTCCGCTGCGGGCGGGGAGGATGTTGTATTTGACTTCGAGGCCGGTGACGGATTCGACGGTGCGGATGATTTCGAAAATTGAGGAGCCGATGCCGGAGCCTAAGTTGTAGGTGTTAAAGTATTTGGCTTCGCGCAGGGTGAGTAATTTTTTAAGGGCGAGGACATGGGCGCGAGCGATGTCGTGGACATGGACGTAGTCACGAATGCAGGAGCCATCGGGAGTGGAGTACTGATTGCCATACACTTTGAGGGTGTAAGATGGGTCCAAGGCAGCTTGAAATGTTTTTGGAATTAAATGAATAGCGGGGTGGCGGTTGTTGCCAAGTTCTGTGGTGGCGCCGGCGACATTGAAGTAGCGTAGAGCCATGCTTTTAAGTGGATAAGAGTGCGTGAGGTTGCGGATCAAATTTTCGATTGAGAGTTTGGTGCTTCCATAAACACTGATCGGTTTACAGTAATGGTCTTCACGCACGGGCAGAGTGGTGGGTTCTCCATAAACGGCGCAACTGCTGGAGAAGAGAAAATTTTCGATTCCAGTTTTTACGACCTCACCGATAAAATCGATGCTCGCGGTGACATTGTTTTCATAATATTTTAGCGGGAGGGCCATGGACTCGCCCACGCTGATATAGGCGGCAAGGTGGATCACAGCTTTGATTTCTTCCTTGAGGAGAACATGCTGAACCAGTTCTGTGTCTTGAATCGACCCTTCATAAAAGGGGCCCCAGCGGACAGCGGTGCGTTCGCCGTGAATGAGATTATCCATGACAATAGGGCGAAATCCAGATTCTGCGAGGATCTGGCAAGTCACACTGCCAATATAACCGGCGCCCCCGGTCACTAATACATTCATGCATTGCTCCGTTTAGCACGATGCCCAAATGAAGAACCGCGTTCGATTCAATTATGGACATTGTACGCGCCAGAATATACATTTGGTGCCTTGGCAAAAGCAAACAGTTCCGCATTCTTAGCATTAAAAACAAGCAGCTTGATTGTTGTCGTTGTGGGTGTCGTTTTTTATAGTTTATGGAGCTATTTGCCATTGCAAGATCCGCAAAGTTACTTTGAATTCGCGGACACTCGCCGCATTTGGGGTCTAACCCACTTTTGGAATGTTTTTTCCAATGTTCTTTTTTTGCACATTAGTCTTTTTGGTTTGATTCTTTTTATTCGTAATTACCACGCTTATGATTTGGGGTTGTGGGAGAGTTTTCTACTTTTGAACGTGAGCTTGTTTGTGACCTGTTGGGGATCATCTTATTTTCATTTAAATCCGACACCGCAGACATTGATTTGGGACCGGCTTCCAATGGCGGTGGGTTTTGCTGCTGTCGTTTGTTTTATTTTTTCGGATCGGGTGACGGATCGGTACACGCGAGCGCTGCTCCCTGTTTTAACGGCGATCAATGTGGCAGCGGTTTTGTGCATTGAAGCGGGGCCCAAGGATTTGCGGCCTTATATCGTTGTTCAATATGGCTCTATTTTGGCGTGTCTCTTAATGCTGCTTTTAAATCGCCACGGTCGTCTCTCGAACAAACTGATCGTCACAAGCTTTTTATTCTACGGACTTGCTAAAGTCTGCGAACTTTTTGACGCTGCTATTTTTGATTATTTTTTCTTAAGTGGTCATACGCTGAAGCATTTTTTAGCCGCAATCTCTGTTTTGACGATCAATATTGCGGCTTCAAAAGTTCATTTAAAAATCAAACGCGATTATTAACGCGTGGTTGGTGAGGCGCCTTCGCGGGTCTTCATTTTTTCGAACACGCTAAAGGCCGATGCAATCATCGAAGTGGGTTCTGCAAGATTTGCAGGAACAACCATCAGGTTGGCATTTTGCGAAATCGCTCCAAGTTGCTTCACGTACTCCTCGGCCACTTTTAACGAGGCCGCTTCGTGCCCACCCTTAAGGCCCAAAGCATCAGCGATCATACGAATGCCATCGGCATTGGCTTTGGCAATTGATAAAATTGCGGCAGCTTGCCCTTCGGCCTCGTTAATTTGCTTTTGTTTAAAAGCTTCGGATTGTTTGATCATATCTTGTTTAATCCCCTCGGCCGTATTGATCTTTGAATCTCTTGCGCCTTCAGATGCCAAGATATTCGCGCGTTTTTCGCGCTCCGCACGCATTTGCTTTTCCATCGCATCCAAAACATCTTTTGGTGGCACGATGGCCTTGATTTCGTAACGAAGAACTTTAACTCCCCACGGTTGGGTGGCCGCATCGAGAGCCAAAATCAAAGCATTATTGATTCTTTCGCGCTCTTCGAAAGAGCGATCCAGGTCGAGTTTACCAATCTCTGAACGCAATGTTGTTTGCGCCAGTTGAATGATGGCGAGTTCGAAGTTGTTGACTCCATAAGAGGCGCTTTTTGAATCCATCACGCGATAAAAAATCACACCGTCAACACTCACTTGCACGTTATCTTTGGTGATGCAGACTTGGGGAGGAATATCGAGGACCATCTCTTTGAGAGAATTGCGGTAAGCAATGCGATCAATCACTGGGATGATAATATTAAAGCCGGCTTCGAGAGTGCGATGGTAACGTCCCAGGCGTTCGACGATAAAGGCATTTTGCTGGGGAACGATTTTGATCAGCAAGGAAAGAACAGTAAATGCAGCAAAAATAAACGCGACCGAAATAATAAATGATTCCATATGTCCTCAGTTTTTTTGTTTTTGAATTAATAAAGTCGGACCATCAGTGCCAACAATTAGAGCCAAATCTCCAGATTGAAGATCAACGCTCCCATTGTTCTGCGCGTCCCAAGTTGTTCCTTGGTAGGCGATACGTGCTGATTTGCCGGCGGGAATGGCCGTGTCGATTTTAATTTTTTGACCAATGTCATTTTGAATTTGCGCTGTTTTTAAAAACTTTTTTTGCAGAGGCTTTTTAAGGAGAACAAAGCCAACCACAGAGACAACGCCGCAAACAACGATCTGCAGAGGAAATGAATTCAACCCAAAGAGAGCCGATAGAGATGCGCAAAAAGCTCCCAGAGAAAAGAACAATAAAAAGAAAGTGCCGGTCATCATTTCTGCAACAAGCAAACAAGTCCCAAGCACGACCCAAAGTGTGATGTGTGTCATGCCCTTCTTATATCCGGGAATGGAATGGCAATCAACTGCCATCTCTTTATTTCGAAATCTGGAGTGCTTTCACTTCTTTATAAAACACCAGCGCTTCTTGAGGTGTTGCGTTAGTTGCATATCTAAGGAAAATGTACTTATCGAGCAGCTTGAGAGCCTCTCCCATATTGCCCTTTGTCGCTTCGACTTTGCGGCGGAGATCGAGTGGCCCTTCGTGAGGAAAGCGCTCGATTTGTAACTCCAGGAGTTTTTGGTTGAGAGAAAGGTACCCTTCCGTCAACGAATCGACAGACTGGTTTTTTCTGTTTAAAAGAAGCCAAAAAAGAAAAGAAAAAAGAAAAAAGCTCGCTAAAAGAACTTTCCATAAAGAGTTCAGTCCCCATTGTTTTAACTTTAAAGTTTCCACTAGTTGGGATTGGCTGTCCAAATTGTAGTTCATAAGCATTAAGTTAAAACGATTATTAATCGCATCCCAGGCAAAGCTGATTCGAGACAGTAATCCGAGATTGGTCTCGGCCAATAACCCATCACCTTGGCCATTGAGAAGAGTTCCTTGGAAAATACGAGTGGGAGCAATCAACGAAGTCACGTCAACATGAGTCCAGCCTTTGTCTTTTAAATAAACTTCGTTCCACGCATGCGCATGTTTATCTTTAACGATGAGATAAGAACCAAAAGGGTTTTTTTCTGCCCCCTGAAATCCCACAACAACTCGGGTTGGAAGTCCAATCAGTCGCGCTAAAACCCCAAACGAGGACGCGAAGTGTTCGCAGAAGCCTTTCTTTTCACCAAACAGAAAATCTTCGATTTGAGGATAAGCTGGAGTTTGTAATGAATATTGAAATCCACTCAACTGAAAAAACTGGAGAAGCTCTGATAATTTTTCCTCATCTGTTTTTGCTTTTAAGTCACTGAGGAGTTTTTGTAACTTTTCTGAAGGATGTTGGTCGGTCGTGAGGTCGGCAGGTGTTGGTGGGGTTAAATCTTTGGTCTTTTTGCTGCGAAAATAGCCTTGGATTTTCACTTTGCTTTGCGCGGGCCATCGCAAATAGAAGACATCCTGATTTGTCTGAAAATACTGGTAGTGGGTTGGCACTAAGGAAATGGAGCTTGTGGGCTGCAAGGTAAAGAGTGTTTTTTCGAAGCGGGGGTCCATTAAAATTTCGTAGTCAAAAGGTTCAGGAGAAATCACTTTTGTTAAAGTCCCATTAGACACTTGTTGATGAGTCCAGTTCCAACCGTTTTGCACGTTGAGAACGGCCCCTCGAAAATAAAGACTCTCAGGAGGAGGGATCGCTTTGTCATAAAAAAGCACACGAAAGGCAATCTGTTCTGATTCCACAAGGTTTTGCATTTGCCCTGGGTGTAATTTTTCTGAAAAACCCAAAACACCTTGCGACGTGGCCGCTCCGAGTCCGCCCCACGAAGTCGTGAAGCGTGGAAAAAATAAAAATAAAGCAATAAGTAAAGGCAGCGCCACCAAAGTCTCAAGACTCAATAACTGACGTAAATTAAAGGGATCTCTGTGCACACGAAGTTTTTGTTTCTGTAGGTCGAGCAGGAACAGAACAAAAAAGAAATAGTTGATAAAAAGAAGAAAAGTCGAAAGTAGGGTTTGCGAAAACAAAACATAGAACATCATCAATAACAGATTCATGGTGATGAAAATCATCAGGTCTCGATGATTTTTAATGTTAAAAAGTTTGAGACAAATAACAAACGCCATCAATGAGCTCGCCGACTCAGGGCTGCGAAGAGTGTCGTAGGCAACGTAGAAAAAAACTCCGCTCAGCGGAGCTAGCACTTGCACAATCCATCCAGGGATCGTGAGTGGGCGAATCCAAAGATTCCACACAGAAAGAGCGAGCACTGGTGCGCAGACCATACTCGTCAGCTTTGGAAGTTCATAAAGCAGGGGGATCAAACCAATCAAGAGCGAAAAAAAATGCAGTTTTCGAAAAACAGGATTGATCATGGGGCGATCTTCCATTCGGCCAACTTAAGCAAACTGCGATGAAAGTGTGATTCACCACAATCAAAATGATTTTGGTATCCAGGAAGCTGGAGCTGGTATTGAAAACGATTTTTTTCACAATCCACAATCCAGCGTGCAAGTTGCCTGAGTCGATCCTCAGGATCCTTCTGTGGACAGTGACTCCACGCTAACACAAACTGCGGGAGAGCCGACTCCTTATACTCTTTGATGAGGAGTTGATCGCCACGCGAAGAGTGTTTCCAGCTGATTCTCGGGAGAGGGTCACCGACTTCATAATTTTTTAAACCACTAAATTCGCCAACTCCCTGTTGAAAGGACTCGATGGGTAGGCTTTGCCCGAAGGGTCGTGGGTAGACGGAGTAGGGCGCTTTGATTTTAAAGTAGAGCCAGGAATAAAAAAGACCATACGGAGATTCTGTACTCAATTGAATTCTGTCTAAAAAATGCGGTCCGCGTGGTTGCGGGAGCGTCAGCTGAAGAGTTATGAGTTGTTGATCGTTTTCGCTGAGCTCTTGGATTTGAATCGAGCTGGATTGGCAACGGAGTGTGAGGCCCAGTTTATTGCTGCTTGTTTTTTGCACCAGTAAAACGCGCACGGGAACAATCTCTCCCGGAAAACCAGACGTTACGTGCACAGAGAGGACTTCGACGTTGCGAAGATTTCTCGCAGTTTGCAGAATACTCACGAGGAGAAAACTCACATGTAAAAAGGCCAGAAGAAAAAGAAGATTGTTGGAATAGGTGGCAGCAACGATTGAGAAAACGATAAAAATCGCAATCGCCAAAAAACCGTAACGATTGGGAATCATAAAAATCTGTTTATGGCGATAGGGAAATGAAAGCTTTTTGAGACGCAATCTCATACGGGAATAGGTGTTTGTTCGATAAGATCGTGGGCCAATTGCTGAACACTTTGTGCTGAAATCTGCAAAGGTTGTAAACGGTGATGCATGATACTGGGTGCAACCAATTTGATATCCTCAGGGAGGACATGATTTCTGCCTTCCAAAAAGGCCCATGCTTTTGCAGCCTGAACCAAGAGCAGCCCACAACGAGGTGATAACCCCATTTTAAAAAGAGACGAGGCTCTGGTTTTTTGCAAAAGCGTCTGCACGTAGTTGAGAAGTGCATCGCTACAAAAAACTGCGTTCACATCGTTTTGAAACTGAAGAAGTTCTTGGCGGGATGCCACGGGTTTTAAATCTAAAATTTTATTCCGTACATCACCACGCTTTAAGATTTCCACCTCTTCTTTTTTTTGTGGATAACCCATTTCGATCCGCATCATAAATCGATCCAGTTGAGACTCCGGAAGCGGAAAAGCTCCCGCGTGCTCAGTCGGATTTTGTGTAGCGATTAAAAAAAAGGGCGTTGGAAGAGCAAACGTTTCTCCGTCCACCGTTACAGAACGTTCTTCCATAGCTTGGAGAAGCGCACTTTGCGTTTTGGGTGAGCCACGATTGAGCTCGTCTGCCAAGACCAGTTCAGAAAAGAGCGGACCTTTATGAAAACGAAACGATTTACGATCTTCGGACAAAATTTGAACGCCAATAATATCAGCAGGAAGTAAGTCATTGGTAAATTGAACGCGTTTGTAAGGAAGATCAAGAAGATGCGAAAGCGCGAGCACAAAAGTGGTTTTACCCATGCCGGGAAGATCTTCGATAAGCAAATGCCCTCGAGCCAATAAACAAGCCAGCGAAAGCTTCAACTCATGCTCTTTGCCAACAAGCACAGTATGCGCTTGAGTCAGAAAGGGTTGTAATGGAAACGATGAATTTGCTGTTTGAACTGCTGGTGTTGTCATTAAGAAAATTATGTCATGTTTTGCAAACAAGTGTCTAGTCACCTTCCTGATTTTGTCGGCGCAGGACCCCAATGAGGTTCACTGACTCAGAGCAAATAAAAACAAAGTATTTGACGCGCTTTTTGCAATCTTAAAATCAATCCAATTCAACAAAACAAAATGAGCAACGGTCGACCCTAGATCTTCACCCAAAACTCCAGGGCAAAGTCCATACTTCTTTTAAACTAAGATCTTCCAACCATTCCAAATAACAGACCACTTTTCAAAACCACTAAAATCAAAGATTTAAAAACTCATGGTACGAGTATGATTTATTATCTGCGACGAGAGTTG
>CAZOGU010000068.1:0-10290 GCA_964579625.1 uncultured Pseudobdellovibrionaceae bacterium | reverse complement strand
CCCTACTGCTGCCTCCCGTAGGAGTCTGGACCGTGTCTCAGTTCCAGTGTGACTGGTCATCCTCTCAGACCAGTTACCGATCGTTGCCTTGGTGAGCCATTACCTCACCAACTAGCTAATCGGACGCAGACTCATCTTAGAGCGAATTGCTCCTTTAACCCCTTGAGCCGAAGCCCTTGTGGTCTTATGCGGTATTAGCTAATCTTTCGATTAGTTATCCCCCACTCTAAGGCAGATTATCTACGTGTTCCTCACCCGTCCGCCGCTTTACTCGCATCCGAAGATACTTTCTCGCTCGACTTGCATGTATTAGGCGCGCCGCAAGCGTTCGTTCTGAGCCAGAATCAAACTCTCCAGTTAACTTTCAAAACCCTTATTGCTAAGGGGTTTAATAACTGAATCATAAAGCTTCTGCTTAAAAAAATTAAGCAATCTTAAAATTAAAACTCAATCAATAATAAAACTGATTGAGACCTCACAACATACTTGCATTAGCTATTCAATTTTCAAAGAACCAAAGTGACAGGAGGATGGTTTTAAGGGAATGGGGGGTGAGAGTCAACTGTTTGAAAAAATATTTTTAATTCTCTTCTGCAGAGCGAGGCCTCTTTTGGAACTAGTCATTTAAAACGAGAAGGGGTCATCACAATAGATGATGTTAGGAAAAAAGGCATATTCACTTAAGTGCTTGATATTAAAAAGTAAAATTTAAATAATTTTAACGCCTATTTTTTAAACACTTCGTAAAAATGAAGAGCGCCTTACGAGAAGGCGCTCAGTGCTAAGCTGCGGCAGGCATGCCTTCGACGAGAACTTTGAGGTTTTGCAAACCCTCTTTTAAATCTTGTGAAAGACTTTTTTGAACGGAAAACACTTTAAAGAAAAATTTGTCGAAGAAAGACTGATTTTTCCCCTCGAAGCGCCAGAAAACTTGCACTACAGAATCGGAAACAGGTTTGATTTTGAAGTACGCTTTTGCTTCGCCACTCATCGGCGCTAAAAATTCGAGTTTCATTTTGAAAGCATCCTCTCGAACCACATCTGTAATGGTCATTTTTCCCTCTCCAAATTTTTGGCTTTTCCAAGAGTACCAAGCATCGATGCCCGCTGTTTTTTCTCCGTACTCTAGCTCCGTTTGTGGATCTTTTTTGAGCCACGGACTCCAATTTCGCCAGTTTTTAAGCTCATTGATTTGCGCAAACACGGCACCTTGATTCGTTTTGATTTCAAGAGATTCAACCACTTCAAAATCTGTCGGCTGAGTCGAAGCAATTGCTACAAAAATGAGAGTGAAAATCACAAGAATTGCACCGAGACCTAGCAAAAGTTTTTTCATAATTCTGTTTTCCTTTCGAAATAAAAAAAGCCCTCTTGCAAGGGCTTTTTTATCGTTCACTGAATCAGGTCAAAAGACAATTACTTTACAGTCATTGTCTTGTTTTCTGCAGCCCCAAAGAGACTTGGCTCATACAGAGCTTCGACTCGTGTTGGTGGAATTTGGAAAACACCTGGATTGTTTAACTGATACTGATAAGTGATCGTCGTTTCGCCTTCGCTGAGGTACTCAAAGTACACTTTGTAGCCTTCATACGACTTCTGAGCCATGCTGTAAGGGCCCCATCCTTCGCTGAGGATGTTGGCACCCGCAGGGATTGGATCAAGCATCGCAACGTTGCTCATTGATGTGGCGCTTTCGATCTTCACTTCCACCTGGATCATATCGCCAGGAGCAAATGTACCATCTTGGCGGCTCACGTTCTTCATCGTTTTAGTGACCTTAAAGCCCTGCGACTTGTTCCCCTTCACTGGAACTGCCGCTTTGGCTGTTACGCTCACCCAAGGGCGTCCTTGGCCCGTATGGCTGAAGTTAAGAGTGGCGCTGTCATCAGCCCAATCGTAGCCCACACCATTTTCTTTGATGTTAGAACCCCAAAGAACACTGGCAACAATGCTGCTCTCGGTGGTAGCGATTTGAGTTGTTCCTGTGACAGGCTGACTTTCGAACACTTTTGCAAAGCTAGTGAGACCATTGAGAGCCCACGCTTTTGTACGAACCGTGTACCACTGCTTATCCGCATTGGCGTTCACAAGGCCTTTTACAAGACTGTCGATAAAGTTGGCCGAGCTCGATGTCGCGCCTTTACTTTGAGAGGCCATGGAAAGGGCTTTTACCATTTTCGCCGTCGAAATAATTTCGTCCGCATAACCCCACCAACCGATACGAGCTTTTGATTTAATCAAAGCGCTTGTGTCTTTCACATTCAGCAATGAAGCGTTGATGAACTTCATGACTTTTAATGCTGCCATTTTTTCTGGCTGAGTTTGTGCTGCAAGAAGTGCTGTATCAATCACAGTTTCTTCGAAAACTGTATTGAGATTTTTTTGTCCTTCGACTTGCGCGATGAGATCTGCCGCTTGTGGAACGGCCGTTTTTCCGCCCATAAGAACAAGAGCGTTTGCCGCTTTCATGCTCGCCGCAAGGAAAATCATCATATCGCTAGATTCAGAGATATAGGCCGGCTCCATTTCGCCCGCAATCACTCTTTCGAAAGCGCTCTTCCATTGGTTTTTAAGTTGAGCAGGAACGCTCTTCAATGCCCAATCTTGAGCCGCAATCAACTGAACAACTTCAACAGTCATCCAATAGCTTCCACGAGAAGCACCTGGGTAGTACTTGATCATTCCTTGACCATCCACTTGCGAAATCAATTCGGCAAAAACAGTCTCAAGGGCTTTTGTGTCCTTGGCCGAAGAGTTGATCAATGCCGTCAAAATTTGGTTTTCAACCGTAAAGGTTGCAAACGGACTGTTGCTCAAACTGCTCTTAACAGACTCAGCAGCTGAACCCACAAGACTTGAGAAGACGCTCGTTTCGATTTGTCCCAAACCAACAACAGCTTCTTTGTCTTTTGCAAGAACCAATTCGAGAGCGTTGTTTTCCATTTGAACAAGATACTGCTCTTGAACAGTCACTGGAATCGCAGGCTGAATGTCTTGCACTTCGTTGGCAAGTTTATCCACAACCAAACCGTTTTGATTGTAAATAGTCACATCGTAAACCGCTTTGCTCGCAAGAGCAGGCACAGTCAATGTGTCCACCTGAACCACTTTTGAAGATCCAGAATCCAATTGAGTTGTCTTTTTGAGAGCACCTTTTTGGATCACGTTTCCGTTGCCATCGTAAATTTTGTAATCAACAACAGCGGTAAATGCCTCTGCTGCTTTTGCATTGTTCTGTAAAGTCACAGAAACAGGGAACTGATCGCCTGTGCGTGCCACAGAAGAAATGTTTGCAAACGTTTGTAGGGCTTGAGCCGAAACATACGAGGTTTCGCCCGTACCAAATTTATTGGTGTCATTCACAATGGCGAACACTTTAAACTTCGTCAGTTTGTCGTTCACTTGGAACTGGGCAATTGCCTTGCCATTCACAACCGGAACTTTGGTTTGCCATGAAACAAGAGCATCAAACAATTTGCGATCCATGCTTTCAAATTCACTACCAGAACCGCCTTCTTGGCCGCCCTTAGCGCCTTCCATCGCAGCTTCTGCTTCTACCGCTGCCTGTACTTGTGCAACTGACGTTAACAAGTTGTAGCTGTTCGCGAGGGAAACTGAGTGCTCACGAAGACCCATCAGGTTTGAAAGAAGATCGTAAGTTTTGTTTTCACGCAATTCGAGGATTTTCTCTTCGATCACAACAAGAGTGACATCTCCACCAAAGACGCGACCTTTTTCGGGAGTGATTTCCACTTCCACAGTCGCCATATCTTTAGGCTTGTACTCGGTTTTGTCTGTTTTCACTTTGACATCAAGGCTGTAACGTTCCCAATCAATCTTGAGGTTTGAGTAACCAACACGATAGCTTGGTTTGCCAAGATCAAAATCTGCTTTCGAAACGGAACGATTCACGCGTCCAGCGGCTAAGTAAACAGATGTGAAAACGTTTGGAGCGAGTTCGCTGGCCACTGGAACTTTCACATATCCGTTGGCACAAGCCGAAGAATCCACATAAGCCTCGATGACATCCGAGCGCTCAAGAGTCACAAGCGCGCTGCAATTCGCAAACGGCTTTTCGAAAGTGAGTTTAGCAACATCTCCGCCCTTGTAAGACGCTTTATCAGCACCCAGGAGAAGACTGCGATCCGCTTTGTCGAAATAGTAGTAATCATTTTCGCTATTGACGATGCCTTCTGCATCAACCGTAAAGCGCGAGTATGTTGACTGACCAGTGGCTTTTGATGTGGCTTGGAAAACGTAGTTTCCACGAGCCAAAGCACCCACTGCACAAGCCATCACGCCTTTAACGTTCGAGCAGTTTGCAGTCCACTTGGTTTTTTTCACTTCATTCTCAAAAATATTTTTAACAAAACCACCGAAGACTTCTTCGCTGATCACATTGGTTTCAACAGCAAGAACTTCCAACTTGACGTCAGAATTTGCGGCTAAAGATTTTCCATCAGTCGCCATATTAACAACATTCAATTGCGCCGAAGCCATTGGCCCGCTTGTGACCTTGGTTCCGAGATAAGAAGTTGTGTTGTAAATTTTTTGGCCTGCAGAAACCGTTTGGAACTCACCCATTTGGTCGAGGTAGCGTATACGAGCCACGATCTGATAAGGACGAGTGGCTTTCGCGATCAACTGAGAAATGGTTTCACCAGACGTGATCGTTTGAGCTCCGATATCAACCTGAACGGAACCTTGTTTGTCGGTTGTTAGATTTTCGATTTTGGCAGCTTGTTCGCTGGTTGGAAGTCCAACGACATCCACCTGCTTTTGATCAGATCCTGTGTAAACGCCTTTTGCGAATTCATATCCTTCATAAAGCTCAGAGGAAATCACTGCATCCGCGAAGTAATAAGAAACTTCGACAGTCTGATCTTTAGCGCCAACACCGTTGGCATACTGGATAAGACCTGAAACAGAAATGTCATCGGCTTTCGCAAGCGGACCTTTTGGAAGGCTGACTTTTGCTGTCATCACTGGAACCTTAAACTCACCCACTTCGATGTCACCATCGAGAGTATTCATCCAGTCTTGGTTGTTCCTTTTCACTTGGAGCTGATAAAGACCCAAGGCGACTGATTTTGGCACAGACCACTGAATTTCAGCGACTCCGTTTTTCCATTCGAGAGGGAAGTTGAACTTGATGTTTGAGTCATCGCTATTTGTGATTTGGACTTCGGCAGGCAATTCTGCAGGATTTGCAGCTTTAAAACCTTTTTGACTTGGAACAGTCGCAAAAAGTTGAACTGGCACTGACTGACCTGGCTTCACAAGATTGACACCAATCACTGATTTGATCAAAACGGCATCGTCTTGAATATCGCTATAAAAGTAATCCACACCCGGCGCGTTCATCGCGTACGAATTGTTCGCCGTTGAGTTGCTTGTTGTGAAAGCAAAATCATCACCCATTTTTGCAACTGCAATAAATAACTGACCTGAAAGGAGATTGGATTCGTATTCACAAGTTGGAAGTGTTTCTTTGCTAAATGTGTACAAGCCATTTTGATCAGCTTGTCCAGCCATGACAACTTTCTTATCACAGCCATAGATTTCGATTTGAGCTTGGCTCACAGGGAGACCTGTTGAGTAGCTAGTCACCCATGCAACAACATTTTTGGCACCCATTTTAAGTTGAACGTTGAGATCTGTGACAACAACAACACCGTAGTCTGTTTTGTTCTCTTTTGAAAGCTGGCTCTTTACACCAAGAACGTAAACACCACTGATTTTGCCGGACTTATTCTTACCGAACTCAACATTGAGAGATGTTTTTTTATTTTTTTCTCCATTGACAGAAATCTCATCTTTATTGCTCTCGAGCCCAACAGCTGCGAAGAGATCGTAATCTGCTTTGTCTCCGTTATAGTAGCTGTCTTGCCATTTTTCCAAAGCAAGCAAAATATCGATCACTTTAGGCATTGACGTAACTGGCGACCATGTCTGCGCCTGCGCACCTGACTTGGTCATTGTTATTTTTTGTTTAAGATTCATCACGGAAACAGGAAACACTGTATTTCCGGCGACATTTTTTTCCATCACAGAGAGAGATTTAGCAAAACTGATCACTTCGCCAAAAGAACCGAACTGAAGTGCGTAAGAAGATTGGTTTAATTTTCTGCTATCGACATCAGCAAGATCTGCAGGAAAAATCACGCGCGCTTCTGTGTTTGGCTTGATTTTCACATTGAAAGATAGGTTTTCAATAACTGCTTTGTCTGTCGAGATTGAAAAGAGAGAAACGAAGTTTTCATAAACTTGGCTCATTGATCCGCTCAACCAATCGCTGATCACGTTGGATTCGTCGGGGGTGGCTGTAACCATTTTACCATCTGTTGAATTTTGTGGAACATATTGTAATTGAACTTGGCGAGCCATAGTCCATGGCACGTTGGCGTTAAAATTAACACGCACAGAGCCTTCAGGCATACAGGCTGATTTTTCGTCAGTACGATCACACTGAACTTGAGCACTGAATTGCTCTCTGACCTTGAGCTCGATATTTGCATCAACAGACATTGTTTTGTCGGAATAAGCAGACTTAACGGCAGTGATACTTAAGTTAATATTGGCACCCGGAATTAAATTCTGATTGATTGTAACGATCGCCCAGTTTTTAGAATCCTTTTTGACATTGTATTCAGAAAGATAAGACGTCTCGTCGAAAGCCTTAAAAAGTTCGGCTTCTTTATCTTCAGGAACCGGAGAAAGGAGAATTTTTCCGGCAGGATAATCGTTTTTCATGGAGTACCATAAAAAACTTCCCGGATTTGCGTAGATTGTCTCTTTTTGAACATCACCATCAAAAACAACCATGACAACTGGGTTTTCTTCGCGAAGATCACCGTTAAAACCAGGAAGGTTGTAAACGCGAACAACAGACGGACCTGCTACAGAGAATTCATGCTGAAGAGCGCCTTTGTTCCACTTTTTACCGCTGGCTGACTCAAGAGCCGCTTTTTGAGAAACCGTACAGCTGGCTCCACCCGGAAGACCTAAACTATCACCATACTCATCCTTACCGTAGGAAATATCGTAAACCCATACTGTATTGTTATCGGCCCAACGACCTTGACCTTCCACCGCTGGATTACAAACAACTTCAAAAGCGTTATCGACTTTTTTGATCGCTTCCGAAAACTGCACACGAATTTGTTCGGTGAGTGAGGGTGCTTGTTGTGAAGGACTGAATGTCACTTCGACGGCGGCGCTATAGCTTGTTACAAAAGCTAACGCGAGAGTAAGAAAAAGACTTTTCATACGGATCTCCTTAATGTTTTTTATTTGCCTGCGGTGTGCCTAATTTGCGTGCAACGTATGCGAAGCACTGGGAATTCGCCAAAGTTATTTCGATTTGTGTAATAATTACCCGAGTAAAATCAAACACTAACAATTCTCAAAAGATCTTCAGAAAAATAATGACGCATTGTGTATATTTCGGCTATGCTGCGCCTTCGATGAATAAAACAATCGCAAAAATACATTCGTCAAAACGTTGGTTGATCCTCTTGGCCTTACTCATGATTTTAGCAATTTTGGGAATTCTCTCGACGCCCGATTTTAGCACGATTCAAAAGCAGGCGATTGGTTCGGATCGTTACCTCGTTTCTATGGATGGCGATGTCCTTCAACACAACCGTGTTGGGTTTTCTAAACGTCGCCTTGCTTGGCTTCCTCTCTCTTCTTATTCCGAAAACCTCATCACGGCTTTGATCTTTGTTGAAGATAAACGCTTTTACAATCATCCAGGTGTGGATGGCATTGCTCTTGGGCGAGCAGCCTGGTCCACGACTCAACGAGGCCCCCGTCAGGGAGGAAGCACGATTACGATGCAGCTGACGAATCTTATTCACCCGGATGTTTTGCTTCTTGATAAAAGGATCCAGCGCGGTGGGATGATTTATAAAGTAAAACAAATCTTTAAAGCTTTGATGATTGAATTCAAATGGTCCAAAGCGGAAATCTTAGAAGCCTACCTTAACTTGATCCACTTAAAAGGAGAAACACAAGGATTTCAAACCTTCACCGCGTCCTATTGGCAAAAGTCACCAGCGCATCTCAATCTGACGGAAGGCTTAATCCTTGCCAATCTTATTCGCGCACCCAATAAAAAAATCGCGGACATTGAGCAACGAGTTTGTGAACAAGGAAAAAAAATAAATGAAAGTTACGACTGCGCCAACTTCTCACAATACCAGCAGGTGCAGAAAACGTCGCTGAACACGGAACTGAACGCGGCTCCTCATTTGCTGCGCAAGTTGGTTCGCATGGGAGCGCCCCACAGCCACGTAAAAAGTTTTATTGATCCACAATTGCAAAAAGAAGTGCATCGTATTTTACAAAAAAATCTAAGCCAGTTGCAAAACAACAATGTCCATGACATCTCGGCCGTTGTTCTCGAGAACGCCACCGGGCGCGTGGTGGCTTATGTCGGAAGCATCGAAGATTTTTCTGAAGCCAAAGATGTGGATGGCGCGGATTCGCCACGACAAGTGGGCTCGACGCTAAAACCCTTCTTTTATGGACAGGCCATTGAAGAAAAAATACTCACCGCATCGTCTATTATTGATGATGATCCCACGGCCATTTCCTGGGCGGGCGGGCTCTACCGTCCGGTGAATTACGACAAAAAGTTTCATGGCCCTGTCACCGTTCGCGATGCCCTCGCCTCGTCGCTCAATGTTCCGGCGGTGAAGGTGATTAAGATGCTGAGTTTGCGTGATAGCTTTCATGTGATTCAAAAGTTGGGATTTAGCGATTTAAAAACTCCGGACTTTTACGGCGCATCGATCGCCCTTGGCGCCGTCGGTGTGCGTTTGCACGAACTCACCAATGCCTACCGCGCTCTTGCCAATGGCGGTGTTTTATCGCCTGTTCAATGGAGTCCCGATCTTCCTCAAAGTCAGTCTTCGCAAAATATACTTTCACCCGAAACCGCTTTTATCTTGGGAAGTATTCTTTCGGATCCCAACGCTCGCCGCATGGGCTTCGGATGGGATAGTGCCCTTGAAACCAGTTTTTGGACGGCGGTCAAAACGGGAACGAGTAAAGATCTTCGCGACAATTGGTGTATAGGCTACTCCCGCCTTTACACCGTGGGTGTATGGGCCGGAAATTTTTCGGCAGAGCGGATGAGCCAGGTGAGTGGCGTGACTGGAGCCGCGCCTTCGTGGAGTGACATTATGTTTTATTTGCACAAAAACAAAGAGAGTCGACCACCGCAACCGCCCCCCAACATTGTTTCTAAAGCCATTCGCATTGAGCAAAAAGCCGGACAGCAAACCGAATACTACATCGCTGGTACAGAGCCCGTGACGGAACTTGTTGAGTCGTCTCCGCGACGAGGCGTCTCATTTACTTTTCCGATTCATGGGACCACCTTGGTTCGCGATCCACATCGCTCCCATTTAAAACAAGATCTTTTTGTTCGCTACAAAGGCGTGGCCCCAGAAGGAAGTGTTCTCTTTTTGAATGGAAAAAAACTAGGATCGCTGTCCAATCCATTTAAAGCCGAAAATGTTCCATCAGGACAACATCATATGGAAATTAAGGACGCTCAAGGAAGCGTACTGGCTGAGGTTCGTTTTTTATTGAGGTAAAAAGACCTCTTGTTGTACTTTTGAACCATTGGAGGATTATGACAACCTTAAAAACTCCCCTGGCAGTAAAGACAGAAGAAATCCCTGTCAGAATAAAAAAAACAATTTATCCAGAACCGTTTGCGTCGCGAGTTGCGGGACGTGATAAACGACAACTTGGTGAGTTTTTTGGTCTTAAAAATTTTGGAGTTAATTTAACAACTCTGAATCCTGGTTCGCAGTCAGCACTGCTCCATCGTCATAGTCACCAAGACGAATTTATTCTTATTCTTGAGGGGACCCCGACTCTTTTTACTGAAACAGAGGAAGTTCTACTTAAGCCGGGAATATGTGCGGGCTTTCCTGCCGGAGGCGTAGCTCATCACTTGGTCAATCAATCGAAGGAAAAAGTGGTGTATCTTGAAGTGGGTGATCGAAGCGCTTATGAT
Organism: uncultured Pseudobdellovibrionaceae bacterium; assembly: GCA_964579625.1. Classification (GTDB taxonomy): domain Bacteria; phylum Bdellovibrionota; class Bdellovibrionia; order Bdellovibrionales; family JAGQZY01; genus JANPLN01. Next base: position 254 of record CAZOGU010000068.1, on the reverse strand, counting down.
GTCACTACCTATCCAAACGATGATATCATTGCGACGTTTGAGGGTTCGGGTCAGTGGCTCTTTACCCACAAGGACGGATCTCCTTACCCGAGATAATTATAAAAAGTTCTGAATTCAGTATTCTGAATTCAGTATTCTGAATTCAGTATTCTGAATACGGAATTCGGAATACTGAATTCAGTTTTTTTGGAAGTTGGTGGAGGTCATCCCAAAGTAACGCCTACACCTATGACAGTAGGAACAGACCATAAAAT
>CAZOGU010000067.1:3023-10652 GCA_964579625.1 uncultured Pseudobdellovibrionaceae bacterium | reverse complement strand
TAAAAGACATGGGCCTCCTTTAAAACCAATATTTGGTTACAAAAAGCAGAGACGTTGAATTGGGCTGTCCAGTGCTACTTATTAAATACCGCGCATTGAGCCCTGCACTCCACATTGCGTTCGATTTTAACAAAAACGGAACATCAAATCCGGCATAGGGCATAAAGATCCATGCAAGTTCATCATCGTTAGTTGTCGATTCCAGAGAAGGTCCAATACCTGCTCCAATATATGTTGTCGAGAGCAGCGGAATGGATTCGCTAAAGTTGTAGGCCCCAGTCACTAACAATTTTGTTCTTTGAAGTTTATCAAATTCATTCCGGGTCTGGTTTTTTGCATTTGATAATTCTAGCCCCAGAGAAAATGGGAGGGCTGCTTCAAAACCGAAATTGAGGCCCACTTCGGCGGAATTCTGATAGGCGCCTTCTGGTGAAGTCACTCCCAAAAGAACCCCAACATGCGGTTTTTCGTAATCGTTAACTCTTTGCTTTGTGGAAATTTGGTCACTGGGGCTTGCGAAAGCAGCCACATTCCAGAGCATCATGAGGAGAATGGTGGGTTTTGTTAATTTTTTCATGATTATGCCCACGCCAATTTCGAAAAAATAATTTGCAGCTCGTTACTCCAGTTGCACGGATCTTCGCACTGAAGTTGAGGGTTGGCTTTGACCTTTAACGAAGCAAGAGATGTATTTTTTTCGCTGTTGATGACGGTTGTGTCGAGCGATAATGCCGCCTCTGAGCTCTTGAAGTACTCTTTTTCAAAGATATTAATCAGGGATCTGTTGTGAATCATAAAACCTCCTCAGGTGATGTAACAGCAGAGTATTGGATTGCCTGTTTAAAGACTTCCAGAGAGTGTGGACGATTTGTGTTAATTTCAAAAAGAAAAGTCTGGGTTGAGCATCCGTAAATAGTGTTTTAGAATTATCTCACATTGTGTTGAATATTTTTCAGAGGGTGGACGATGTTGGACTTGCAGCAATTGGATCTTGAAAAAGTCGTAAAGGGATTAGAGGCCCATGTTGTTGAGTTTTACGAAAATCGTCAAAAAGAACTCGAATTGCTAAAGCAGCATGTAGCGAACTCTGATTTTAAAGCCGCCTCCTCGTTAACCCACAACTGGAAAGGCTTTTGTGCCCCCTATGGTTTTGGGTACCTTGGGAAGCTCGCGTTAGAACTCGAGCCATATTTGAAAACGAGCGATCTGAACAATTCCAAAGAAAAAATTAAGAAAATTGAAGAATACTTCGAAGCTAAAAAAAATAGACTGAATAGAGAACGCAGGGAAGTGAATCCTCCCTGCGTGGAGTGAAGCACTTAAAAAAGATCAACCTGTAAAGTTTGAACTTGAATAAGTTGAAGTGTAGGGTTCTTCGGTCTTACGAACCCGCTTAGGGTCAGGAGAAGAAGCTTCAGAAGTCGAAGATATATTATCGGCTCCAGTGCTATTGAGAACGGTTTTAGCTTTCTCAACCCATGCACTATTATCTGCATGAACCGAAAGCAAAATTCCTCCATCATTGACATATCCTTCATAACGTTTTGCTTCGTACTCAGGAATTCCCATACCAACAAGTGCTCCAGCAATGCCGCCAACGGCGCCACCGATACCCATTCCCGCGATGGCTGCCACGATCGGACCTGCTGCGATAAATGGGCCGACTCCCGGGATTGCAAGACTTCCTATTCCAACGAGCCAACCGAGGGCTCCTCCAGCAATGGCTCCTGTCGCAGCTCCAGTGGTCGTTCCTTCTGGGGCTTTTGTTCCTTTTTCATGGGCAAAAGTAGAAGTATCACCTGCTCTTGGCATTAAGACTGAGATGTCATCAGGACGAAATCCTTGGGCGCGAAGTTGATCGACAGCGCCGTCCAAAGCTGACTCTGATTTAAAGATGGCATAAACAACTTTTTTTTCATTCTCTTTGTTCATCATAAAGTTCCTTTCGTGAATCAATTAAATTAAGTTATATCCGTTTATTTAGAAACTGTGAGCTGATTATCCACGGGGAATGGACTGTTGAGCTTCGCAATTTCGTAAACATATTTTGCTTCTTTTTGCGAAGCGACAGGTCCCTTAAGAATCACTTTTCCATTGGTCGTTACAATGAGTATGTTCTTCGCACTTGTGGACAAGTTTTCAGCGTCGACAAGAGCTTGGCGCACTTTTCGTGTGGCTTCGATTTCACCGTCTGAAGTTCCTTGGCTCGTAGCCGTGACAGCAGATTTGTCCGTTGTGGCAGGTCGATTGTTGACGTCCGCCAAGGCCACTGCTGATACGAAAATGAGCGCTAATAGCATTAAATTTTTTGTGTGATTTACCATAATATTTCTCCTCACAGGGGGGGGGTGATGTTTTTTTTATTCTTCAAAGGCATCTTTCCGCGATGGGAATTCGTCAGTTTGTTCATCATCAATTTCTAAATCTTCTTCTTTTTTATCACGATACTGCTTTTCCGGAGCATCGTAGATATTTTCTTTTTGTTCCTTCTTTTGAGGATTGTTTTGGTTATCCATTTTTCCTTGTGCCATGTTGCCTCCTTAGGCTTTGGGTTTTAATGAATTGTCTTCATCTGTAAAAACACTGTATGTCATGAATTCGTAATATTATTCTTCGATTCGTGAACTGGTTGTGTAGTTTTGTAAAAGAAAAGAGGGAGACAATCTGCCTCCCTCTTAAGAAGAGAATTCGCGAACGCGAATTGAGATATTCTGGAAAACTCAACTCAGTTCAATTTATTTACTAGCCGACTTTTTTCCAGAAGAACTAGGTGCCGTTAACATTCCAAGTACATATCCAACGGCAGCTGCTCCTAAGAGAGAATGTATTGGATATTTTTTAAAAAACTCGATCGACCCGCTGACGGCGGACTCGGTGGCTTCTTTGACGGTGTCACTCATTTGCGAAACTGTTTCCTTTAATCCTTCAACTGAAGTGTCTCCGAAATAGTTGCTGCCTCCGTTCATTTTATTTGATTTTGCATCTGATTTTAAACTGGTCTCATTTTTGCTGCTTGTACTTTGATTCATCTGATCTCCTTTTAGTTGTTGCATTCAACATACGATAGAACAAAAAAGAATGAGTGATAGGCGCTTGATTGTTGTGTGTAGTTTTCTTAACATATAAGGGTGTACTGCCCCATAATTGCAGCTCACAATGCGAGGAGACTTTTAATTTGACCTGAAGTCTCAGCTGTTCTACTAAAAATATATATAAAAAATGTGGCGCCGTTTAATTACTTATGAAGGAGAATTTATGAAACGAATTCTATTAGTTGAAGACAGCAAAGAAATCTACTTAATGGTCCTTCAGTCGCTGCAATCCATTGCGGAAATCGTCTGGGCAATGGATCTTTCCTCGGCGCGTAAATTGTTGGCAACCGATGTTTTTGATATTTTTATTCTTGATGTGGAACTTCCAGATGGAAAAGGTTTTGATATCTGCCCAGAAATTCAAGCAAAAAGCCCGCAGTCACCAGTTTTCTTTTTAACAGCCCATGGAGAACTTTCAGACAAGGTCATGGGTTTCGCAGTCGGAGCCGACGACTACATTACCAAACCATTTTCGCCGATTGAATTAAGCGCTAGGGTTGAAGCTCGTCTTAAAAAAGTAGATCTCTTTAAAAGAACATCCGACATCATGAAGTGGTCTTCTCTGCGGATTAATAAAGTCCGTCAGGAAGTGCATGTGCTCGAAGGTGCAGATGAAGTCAAAGTCGATTTAACAGCCTTGGAATTCAAATTACTTACCTATTTGGCAAATAGGCCTTACGAGGTTATCCATCGGGATGAGCTTCTTGATCAATTGTGGGGAGTGGATGTTCACGTGTATGCGAGGTCCGTCGATACGCATGTGAGTAAGCTCAGAAAAAAGTTGGGAACGTCCTCACATATTATTCAATCTGTCCATGGAACGGGCTACAAATTCACTCCTGAGGGCGACAGGGTCCAACAGTAGTTCAGCAGGCGCAGTGTTTTTCGATCTCTGACAAGAGCACATCGATATCAAAAGGCTTCTGAATTCTCGTCACATCAGACGGGAGGCGGCTGGGGTCGCGAATGCTGCCTTTTGCTGTAGCAACGATGATCCGAATCTTATGCAGATGTGGAAGTAAACTGAGGTTCTTTAAAAAGGTAAAGCCATCCATAACAGGCATCATAAGGTCCAATAAGATGCACCCGGGCAATTGATCGTCAGGGGCTTCTGTAAGGAGCGATAGTGCTTCCTGTCCGTTACTTGCTTCAAGAACAGCATGCCCCTCATAACGAAGAGCTGCACAAACAAGGCTGCGAATATCAATGTCATCTTCGATGACGAGCACGGGTTTATATTTCATCTGAGACCTCTTTTTTGACTTTCGGTGTATTTTTTGGGAGTTCAAAAAAGAATTTAGAACCTACGTCTTTAATACTCTCTGCCCAGATTCGTCCACCATGACCTTCAACAATTTGTTTCGAAATATAAAGCCCTAACCCCAGTCCACTGATATCAAAGTGACTGACGGCACGTTCAAACTTCGTAAAGATCTTTTTCATATTTTCTGCGGCAATACCAATGCCCTGATCTTCCACAACGACAGTGATATAATCACCCGAGGAAAAAGCGGAAACGGATATAGGCTTTCCGTTGCCATATTTAAGAGCGTTGATCAGTAAATTTGTAAGAACCTGTTCAATTCTCAATTTGTCGCCAACGAGTTTTAAATTATCAGAAATATTGAGGTGAGGGGCAGCGCCGAATTTTGCCATAAAATGCTCACTCATTCGAGCGACCAGTTCTATAATTGTTTGGGACATGTCTATATCCGTTTTTTCGATACTCAGTTTTCCCGAGCGAATTCTGGCAATATCGAGCATGTCATCGACAAGATGGATCAGTCGGTTGACCTGGGTGTCGGTTTGCGAAATCATTTGGGAGATGTTGTCTTGATTGAAAACACTCAAGTCATTCTTTTTGATTTTTCGATGAAATAACTGGCTTTGCAGTCGGAGCGAAGTGAGAGGAGTCTTCAGTTCGTGAGAGGCAATCGATAAAAACTCATCACGGGATTTTAAAGCTTCTGTGAGTTTGTGCGCAAGTAACTCACTCTTTTCTTGATGAAGTTTTTGACCGTGAATTTCCGTAATTGTTCCGTACCACTCTGTAACGATTTGACGCGAATTAAACACAGGAATCGCACGACCTAGATGCCAACGAAACTCCCCAGTTTCTGATTTGACAAGAAATTCTAATTCAAAGGGTTCGGAGTTTTTTACACAATGGGCCCATTGTACTTTGACATCGTCTTTTGCGTCAGGATTTATAAAGTCGATCCAGGCCCATTTAAAACTCTCAGTCGGGGTGGAACCCGTATAATTAAACCAAGCTTTATTAAAATAGATGGCCTCGCCTTGAGGATTACAAATAAATGCCATGGCCGGCATCACATCTGTAAAAGTCCGAATTCTCTCGTCCGTTGTTTTTGCACGATCTGTAGCTTCTTTAAGGTCCGTGAGGTCAGTCGAGATGGCAAACATACCTACGATATCTCCATGATCATTTTTGGAAGGGGAATATCGAGTGCTGTAGACTCGATCCATAATTTTGGTCTCTGTTGTTAGAGAGTGTCCTTGAAGGGCTTTGCGAATGGCATGCAATGATTCTGAATCATTTTTATAAACTTCAAAACTATCTTTGCCAATAAATTCGTCAGCACTGTAATTGAGGTACTCTAGAGCTTTTCCTTCGTAAAACGTAAATTTCCCGTTGATATCTGTTCCCCAAATGATAATCGGGGCATGATGGAGAACTTCAACAAATCTAGACTTTAAACTCTGTTCTCGTAAAAAAACCTCTTTGCCCGTTTTTTCTAAAACGTCGAGCTTGTTGGAAATAAATACGACCGAAGATAAAAAGATGCCGATAATAAGAATGACAAATAAAGAAACCCCAAATTCTTGATTAAAAAGCTTATGATTTCGACCATAAAGCCAAAGAAGACCAACAATAATGGGAATCAATAGAACAACGGGTAGGAGACTCCGCGCCGTCATTCCTCCCAGACCGGAGCTGACAATGATCGGGATTGGAGGGTGACGATTCGGCGATACAAAAAGGCAAATGCACAAAACAAAGAGAAATCCAGCAGAAAGCCACGAGATCCGGATGTAGGGATTGATCTGATAAAAAGAAGGGTAGTCAAAAAGATAGCCAACCAAGGCGAGAATCGTGAAAAGAAAAAGAGGAATGAGAAAACAGGCAGAGAGATTAATATTTAAAAATTTCACTTCTAAAAAAAGAATTCCTAATCCCAAAAATAAAAAGTAGACAGCAGCTAGCGGTGACATCCGTCCAGGATGAAGATAGCTTTCGGCATTGAGGTCATCTTTAACGAGAAGTTGGTCAATTCCAAAATCAGTCATAAAAATATATTCAACACTCGTTGCAAGACTTAAAAAAACCACAAAAATGGCGAAAGTAATCGATAAATATCTGTAACTGATGTCGTTAGAAAATTTATTTCTCACATAAAAGAGGATTGATATCGTCGAAAGAAGAAATAGAACACAGGTGTTAAACTTCATAGTGGCTGAGGAAAAATCTTTAAGTTCTGGTACGACAAGCCAAATCCCGACCAAACAGAGACTTATCACTCCGATAAGACCACAGCTGACTGTTGAGAGCCAAAAATAAGAATAGCGATTCGTATCAATCATCAGAAAGCGTCTTTTCGATTTCTTTTTCCAGGAGTTCCAAATCAAGTGGTTTTTTGAAAAAGGCTTCTGCGCCCAATGATAAGCAATAGCTCTTTTCTGGATCTTCTCCGGCCGTAATTAAGAACACAGGAAGTTCGCCAAACTTTCCACTTTGAGATTTGAGAGCTTGGAGCAACCAAAGCCCATTGCCATCGGGCATTTGTACATCCGTAATGACTAAATCAACAGGAGTGTACTCGAGAAATTGCATCGCTTCAAATCCACCGGAGGAAGTATAAACTTGATAACCGGATTGAGTCAGGATCGTCGACAAGAAAAGTCGAATTTCTAAGTTATCATCTACAACAAGAAGTTTTTTGGGTTGGGTTACTTGAATATTTAATTTCTGATGAAGTAGTAAAGTCATGAATAAGCTATATCATTGTCAAAATAAGTTCATCAATCGAGAAGCCGGTCTTCAAATGATCGTATAAATTGATTCTTGCAGTAAGTGATTGATTTGCTTTGAAAATTAAGCGTGTGTAGATTTCTTCATAACTAAAGTTGTAAAAAAGTTGTGTTGTTCTTTTAACAAAATTTATCATTTGTATTCACTACTGATTTTTATTTTTGAATTACTCTAAGTCACTCACACATGTATTTGCTGAAGGAGGAAAATATGGATCTTATCAAGTTAGTATTAAAATGTTTTAAAGGTCCGCAAAAAATTTGCGATTTGGACATCATTGAACCATCAAGGGATCTTAATTTAGAGAATTTACGAATTGCTCGCTACAGTGATACCTTAGGCAATTATGATGTGGATGGAGTTTCATTTGATGGAGAGCAAATCTGCGTGGCTGGGGATAAATTATAATCAAAAGTAAAAAGAGAAGGGAGATGAAACATTTTATCTTGTAGATATTTACATATTTGGACGCAATGGTAGACGTTT
>CAZOGU010000067.1:0-2923 GCA_964579625.1 uncultured Pseudobdellovibrionaceae bacterium | reverse complement strand
TATCCCATCGAAGAAAATTATATGTGGTTTGTGTCGGCGCAATATGGATATGCCACTTCGCTGATTGAGCATGACCATGTCGTGGAACGAATTGCAATTGGCGTAACGGTCGAGAATTTTACCGACGCCATCACACAACGCTAAATAGGCTTGAAGCTACTCGATGGAGCTTATCACAACACAAGCCAATCGCTTCCCAGAGTCACCTGCAGGCTGGCTTTTGAAATCATCGGGCTTTTCGTGAACAACTAAGCTGCGATTTAAAATGCTATATTTTCCATTGTTGCTGGCGTTTTTGACTTTAATTAATCCAGAATAAATGCCTCGTTCGTCTGCGGTGACATTGCCAAGATCTCCCATGTGAGATTTTTCCTCGGGTGTTCCGTGTGTATGAGAATCGGGATTAAAATGAGAGCCTGCGGACATAAAATCGGGAGGTGAGCAAATTCCGACTTCGTGAATATGAAGCCCATGAGTGGAATTGGATTCTAGGCCAGTGACTCTAACACGCACATTGACTCCATCGGTTAACTTTATGAAGCTTGCATCCAGTTGCACGGGGACAGCTTCCTTTTGCGCAACAGGTGGTGGCTCCTGATTTTCCATATTTGTTGTTTTGTTGTCTGTGCATGCCATGAAGCCTAAACTCAAAGCGAACAAAATAACCAAACTCAAACTAATCATCTTTATTTTCATACATGGCCTCCAACGTTAAGTAGAACTGCACTCAATTTTAGCAGAGCGATTTTCGTGCCAAGATGAGTGGGGAAGAGAAGCCGCTAGGATTTACGAGATTTTGAATAATGGGTTTTTTTGAACTTGTGGGGGAATATATCCACGTAAGAAGTAGTCTTTACTTTTCTTCGATGTGAAATTGTCGAGCAGTCTAAGAGCGTGTACACTCTCGAGTTAAATCCTTGGAGGAATTATGATATCAAAAAAATTAAGTGCTCAGCTGCACGGACAAGTTGAGAATCCTGCGCTTCTCTTCCTTCACGCTTTTCCGTTCACATCGGAGATGTGGAGAGAGCAATTGAAAACATTTTCGGAGAAACACTACTGTATCGCACCAGATCTCCCAGGTTTTGGTGACAATCCACTTCCCCCAAACGCTGTGATGTTTGAGCATTATGTGGATCATGTTTTAAATCTTCTGAAAGAATTAAAAATACAGAAGGCCATTTGGTGTGGGCTTTCGATGGGTGGTTATTTGGCCCTGCGGATGTATGAGCGGGCGCCTGAGCTGTGTCGAGGGTTGATCCTTTGTGACACCAAAGCGGGGGCTGATACCAATGAAGGAAAAATTAAAAGAGCAAAAGCCATTAACTCTTTGGTTGCAAGCCGCATTGATTTTATGGCAAGCCAATGGGAAGCGCTTGTTGGCGAAAGCTCAAAAACAAATATCCCCCTGAAAATGGAATTTGAAGAACTGGTCGCCAAAGTGAATGATCGTGGGATATCCTCGGGGCTCGTAGCACTGGCCACAAGAACGGATACGGTCGCGAGTTTATCCAATGTTCGAGTTCCAACTCTGATTGTGGTCGGCGAAGAGGACAAAGTGACTCCGGTGAGCGAATCTGAAATCATGGCGAAAGCCATTCCGGGGAGTCAGTTGAAAGTTATCGGCAAAGCAGGCCATTTGAGTCATTTAGAAAACCCGAAGGACTTTAATAAAGTGCTTTCAAACTTTTTAACGTCGTTGTCTTAGCTTTTATGGGCCTAATGACTGGACTCTTGCACCACTTCGTCGGCATGGAGATTTTCTCCATGCCGATAGCGATCGACAAGGGACTCATCTCCTGTCGGAAAAGAGAACAAGAGCGCATGGCTGCTGGAGTCAGAATCTTCCAAGGTCACGACCACATAATAAAGTGGCTCGTTTGACATCGAAAAATCTTTGATAAAATTGACGAGAACATTGCCATTGAGATCCGTATTGCGCCAGATTTCGTCGGGTTCTTCGATGGCGGTTTCGCGAAGTTCTGCATAACTTTGGAACTCCTCGTGAGAGACATCGTCATCCTGGCGAAGTGTGAGCATGGCTTTGTAAAGGCCCAGCGCAAGCTCATCACCTTCGGAAAGGGCGTCGCCTTCGATGCAGCCGTATTCGACCTTGCTGGCGTTACGGTCTTGATCCATATCTCCGCGACGGTACTTATCCACAAGAGCAGAGTGTTTCGTTGGAAAGTGCAAAAAGACAAAAGTGGGAATGCCTTGAGAAACATATGTGAGGGCGATGTAGTAAAAATCATCCTCTTCCGGCGATTCGATCCGCTTGATGAAGATATGAATCGGGTTGGCTTTGATGGTTTTTTTGTCCACCCAAACCTCATCTGGGTTGTCCAGGGTGACATCGAGGAACTTCTCGAGCTTGGCGGCTTGCTCGTCGGTGAAGTCTTTTTTAGGCCTTAGGTTGAGGAATTCCTTCTCCATAGAGGCAATTTGCTTCTCGAAGTACTTTAAAACCTCGTCTTCAGTCTTGAAAATGAGCTTATTTTTTTCGTCGATGATGATTTTTTCATCATATGACGCTTTTTGTTTTTTGGACACGAGCTGGACCCCCATGAAAAGAATAGGGTCGTTGACGGAAGATGTCAATGCGTGACGTTTTACTTGATAAGTTCTCTGACTGTCCACACAATCATGGTAAGGAGTTCGGCTCCCCAAGTTCGCATGGTCGCGAGCTTTTAAAAATTAGATCTATCACGCAAGGAGGCGAAGTGACGGATTTAACTCACGACTGCTTAGAAAAAATGGATCAACTGATCCACCAATCCGCACGCGGAATCCATATTTTGTTCGAAAAAGCCGACATCGTTCGCGCCATTCGCAATGAAGATCCCACCCTCGAAGAAAACACGATCGAAAAGCTAAAGCTGGTGCAAGAGCTTCTCTACAAATTCATCCGTATGAAATCGGTGGA
>CAZOGU010000066.1:0-10899 GCA_964579625.1 uncultured Pseudobdellovibrionaceae bacterium | reverse complement strand
AGATCTTTCAAAACACAATTTTTTCTCAATCATGATTGATGGGCTCGAGGTTGGAAGACGCACGATCATTGTTGCCATGGGGATCAAACGATTGCGGGAAAAAAACTACCGTTACTTTGAGTTAGTGATTTACTTGTCGATGTTTTGACCGCTCATTCCCAAACGATCGTTGTGCGCCCTCGCACATAGCCTACGGAGATAGTGGCAATGGCAGCAACGCATGCCATCGAAGTCATTTTTACATACTCGGCAAAATTTCTGTCGTTTTATTGTAGTAGCATGATATCACAGCAGCATGACTAAAAATAAGCCATCACTTCCCCTTTATAAAGCTCTCCTCGCGCTTAAAACCGTAGAAGAAGCTGATATGTTTTTAACTGATCTTTGCACCCCTGCAGAAATTCAAGCCATGACAGACCGCTGGAAAGCTGTGCAATGGTTAGAACAAGGGCTTCCCTACCGAAAAATCTATGAACAAGGGGGAGTGAGCACAGCCACTGTCACTCGTGTGGCTCGCTGTTTAAGCTCAGGAGCCGGTGGGTATCGTCTGCTGTTGAAACGCATGGTCACAGAAAAAAAGTTACAGAAAATGACGGAGAAATAAAATGAACACCTCCAAACGTTTGCGTATTGCCATTCAAAAATCAGGTCGTTTAGCCGAAAAGTCCATTTCTCTATTCACAAAGTGTGGTTTGGATTTTGAACTGCATAAAAATCAATTATTTCAATCGTCCGCCAATTTCCCCATCGACATTATGCTTGTTCGCGATGACGATATCCCCAGTTACGTCGCCGATGGGGTCTGTGACCTCGGCATCGTGGGCGAAAACATTCTTAAAGAAAATATTTTTAGCCGTACAGACATCAACCCAGGTTGTATCGAAATTTTAACGCGCTTGGATTTTGGTTACTGTCGTTTATCCATTGCTGTCCCTCCAACCTTCACATATCAAAACGTTCAATCTTTAGAGGGTACTAAAATTGCCACCTCATATCCATCGTGTTTGAACAGTTTTTTAAACAAAAAAAATGTTAAAGCTGAAATTCTCGAACTCGGCGGATCCGTGGAAATTGCACCGGTGCTCTCCATTGCCGATGTCATATGCGATCTCGTTTCTACAGGCGGCACCCTGCGTTCCAATGGACTCAGCGAAGTGACTACGCTTTTTGAAAGCCAAGCTTGTCTGGTGCGCACAGGAAAAACACTGACCCCTGATAAAATTATTTTATTGGAAAGACTCATGCAGAGGATACAAGGCGTTCTCACCGCGGGTCGATCTAAATACATCATGATGAATGCCCCTAAAGAGGCCCTCGCGCAAATTCTAAAGCTTTTACCTGGAATGGAAGAACCATCGATCATGCCTCTCGGAATGGATGGAAAAAAGATCGCCATTCACGCCGTAGCCAGCGAAGATGTTTTTTGGGAAACCATCGAAAATCTTAAAAAAGCGGGGGCCAACTCCATTCTCGTGCTGCCCATCGAAAAGGTGATTGCATGAATCTCCTAAAATGTTTTGATTGGTCTCAAACTTCTCAAACAGAAAAAACATCACTTCTGGAAAGACCCCTGATAGAAAGTAATCAAAATATTTCGGCACAGGTTGCAGAGATTTTAAAAACTGTGAAAACTGGCGGAGATGAGGATCTCAGACTTTATACACAAAAATACGACGGTGTTTGGCTAGAAAACTTTAAGGCCACGGACGAAGAAATCCTCAGTGGCTACAACCAGACCTCGGACGCCCTCAAGGAATCTCTACGCGTAGCCATTAAAAATCTAGAGCTTTTTCATAAATCCCAAATTCAATCTCCTCTCAAAATCGAAACCATGCCTGGCGTCGTTTGCGAAAAACGCACGGTTGCCATTGAAAAAGTTGGACTCTACATTCCTGGCGGAACGGCCCCATTGCCGTCAACGCTGATGATGGTGGGAGTGCCGGCTCTTGTCGCTGGGTGCTCTGAAATCCGATTGGTCACCCCTCCTCGCCGCGACGGAACAATTCATCCTGTGATTCTCACTGCCGCCTCGCTACTTGGTCTAAAAAACATTTACAAGTGCGGAGGAGCACAAGCCATCGCAGCCCTAGCTTACGGCACTGAGTCTGTCCCCAAGGTGAACAAAATATTTGGTCCCGGAAATTCTTGGGTGACTGAAGCCAAAATGCAAGTCGCCTACGACGCAAGTGGTGCGGCAATTGATTTACCTGCAGGCCCTTCAGAGGTTCTTGTCATCGCCGACGCCTTGGCCTCTGCTGAATTTGTGGCTGCCGATCTTTTATCGCAAGCAGAACACGATACGGCCTCACAAGTCATTTTGGTGACAACCTGCAAACAACTGGCTCAATCGGTTGGAACTCAGCTGCAATTGCAACTGGAGACTTTACCTCGACGCGAGATCGCTAAGATAGCACTTCAATCCAGTCGCTGCCTCCTAGCAAATTCCCTAGAGCAAGCCATGGATATTTCTAATGCCTATGCTCCAGAGCATTTAATTCTTCATGTGGAGAACCCCTCACGTCTTGTGGGTTCTGTAAAAAACGCCGGCAGTGTTTTTGTCGGCCCATGGAGCCCAGAATCCGTTGGCGACTATGCCAGCGGCACCAATCATGTTCTTCCTACCTATGGTTACGCTCGTGCGTTTAGTGGATTGAGCTTAGTCAGTTTTACGAAGTCTATTTCCTTTCAGGAATTGACCGCTGTGGGTTTACAAAACATCGGTCCCCATGTCAGTCGCTTGGCTGCTGCCGAAGGATTGGATGCCCATGAGCGCGCCGTGAGTCTTCGTTTGGCCTCTCTTGAGAAAAAAAAGAGTGATGGTAAAAAATGACAACTTGGGCTTCTGTTTTTCGACCTTCTATACTTAAACTGGCGGCTTATTCATCGGCGCGTTCACTGACCCAAAACACAGGAACACTTCCCTCGCAATACATGGACGCCAACGAACTGGCTGTAACGCCCACTCTCTCCACGAATTTGGCCTGGGAAAACACCCTGAATCGCTATCCGTCTCCGCAACCCATAAAACTTCTCGAAGCTTTTTCGCAAACCTATAAGGTTCCTCTAAAAAATATTCTTATCACTCGTGGTTCTGACGAAGCCATTGATATCCTCACCCGTGCTGTTTGCGAAGCTAAGACTATAGACAACATAAACAACGATACCATTCTTATCATGCCACCAACCTATGGAATGTACGAAGTCTCTGCGGATATTCAAAACACAACGGTCGTGAAAGTTCCTCTCCTGCTAAAAGACGATGAATGGAGTTTGGATTTAGAAAACATTAAATTAAACCTAGATGATGAAAAATCTAAAGTAAAAATTGTCTACGTGTGTTCGCCCAACAATCCCACAGGTACTGTCTTTCATAAAAAACAAATCATTGAGCTTCTAGAAAGTCTGCCAAAACACACATTGCTTGTCCTTGATCAGGCCTATTTTGAATTCACAAATGACGATAAAAGTGTAGAGCTATTGAACAACTATCCTCAACTTGTGATTCTTCGAACACTTTCTAAGGCCTGGGGACTGGCAGGATTGCGCTGTGGTGTTCTACTTGGAAACGACGAGCTCGTTTCAGTTTTACAAAAAGTCAGAGCCCCCTACCCCACTCCCACGCCAGTGGCTGAATTGGCACTCATGGCGTTAACACCCTCTGGACAACAATCGATGCGAGAGCGCGTTAGTGAGGTTATTGAAGATCGTGAAAACTTAAAAGCTCAACTCCTTCAGTTGCCTCAGACCGTTCGCATTTACCCATCAGCCACCAATTTTTTATTGGTTGAATTTACCAACACTTCTCTCGTCATGAGTACCGCTGCCAAAAACGGAATCGTGTTGCGCGATCGTTCAAGTCAGATTTCCAACTGTGTGCGTATCACCATCGGGAGCAAAGAAGAAAACATAAAACTTTTAAATTGCTTGCAAAAAATGAATCCCCAACAAATGAGCTCTTTATGACAGCTATCTTATTTATCGATCGCGACGGCACTTTAATACACGAACCCGCGGACTTCCAAATTGACTCGGTTGAAAAATTTAAACTTTTGCCTGATGTGATAACAAGTCTTTCAAAACTATCCCAGGCGGGTTATCACCTGGTAATGATTACCAATCAAGATGGGTTAGGAACATCCACAAACCCCCAAAACAAATTCAACATGATCCAGAAGCTTCTGATCGACATCTTGACTTCACAGAATATTCACTTTGATGAAATTCTAATTTGCCCGCATTTACCAACTGATAATTGTCCTTGTCGCAAACCAAAAACACAGTTGGTACGTCATTATCTTGCATCTAACGAGATGGATCGTTCTCGATCCTATGTGATCGGTGATCGCAAGACAGACGTCGAACTCGCCGACAATATGGGCTTAAAGTCTTTTCTGCTTTCAGACAAAATAAATTGGAAAACCATTGCCCACGAACTTTTAGAACAGCCACGCAAAGCGCATATTCACAGAAAAACCAAAGAAACAGACATCACCATTGATGTTTCGTTGGATACGCGAGGCGAAATATCTATAAACACTGGAATTGGATTTTTTGATCACATGCTAGAACAGCTCGCACGTCATGGGGCTTTTGACCTCCAACTGAAAGCCACTGGCGATTTACATATCGATCAACATCATCTGGTGGAAGACGTCGGCATCGGCCTTGGGCAGGCATTAAAGACGGCGCTCGGCGATAAACGAGGAATAGAACGATTTGGTTTTTTGCTTCCCATGGACGAAGCCTCTACGCAATCAGCCATTGATCTATCGGGCCGCGCTCAGTTTGTTTATAATGCGAATCTCAGCACGCCCACCGTAGGTGAACTTTCTACTGAGATGATTCCACACTTTTTTAAAAGCCTCAGCGAAAGCCTCGGAATGAGTTTACAATTGGAAACACGCGGACAGAACAATCACCATATGGTGGAGTCTATGTTTAAATCTGTGGGACGATCCCTTGCAATGGCTTTCAAAAAATCAGTGTCGTCGACGTCTATACCTTCGACCAAAGGAATTCTATGATCGCCATCGTGGATACAGGAGGCGCAAATTTTGCCTCCATTCAAAATGCTTTTGCTCGTCTAGGCAAAGAGACTTTCATCGGCGCGAAAAAAAATGATTTGGACAAAGCCAGTCATCTTATATTGCCTGGTGTTGGTCACGCCAGCCGAGCCGCCCAAAAACTGAAGGACAACGATCTCTGGGATTATTTAAAAATAGAAACTCGTCCTGTTTTGGGGATCTGCTTGGGAATGCAACTTTTGTATTCTTTTTTAGAAGAAGGCGAAACTCCGGGGCTGTCGATTCTCCCAGGAACAGTCAGTGCCATGGTGGCGACACCCCAATTCCGTATTCCGCACATGGGATGGAGCCCCATTGATCAATTGCGCAAAGACTCAGTTTTATTAAAAGATATATCTCCTGCGGCTTCTTTTTATTTTATTCATTCTTTTGCAACGCCGATAAATTCTTATGTTACATCAACAAGCACACCTCCGTTTCCCATCGCTGCAACAGTGGAGTACAAAAACTTTTATGGCACACAATTTCATCCAGAAAAATCCGGAGTCGCTGGTGAAATCCTCTTAACAAATTTTCTTCGTATTCCATCGACGAAAGCGAACGTACAATGATTCTCTATCCAGCTATTGATTTAATTGAAGGCAAAGTGGTTCGTTTGGTTGAAGGTGATTTCGATCAAGAAACTGTCTACGCTATGGATCCGTTTTCTATTTTAAAAAAATACCATGCGCAAGGAGCAGAATTTTTGCACCTGGTGGATCTTTCAGGAGCTAAAAATTACCAACAACGTCAGACATCTTTAATCACTCAAGTTTTACAAACAAGCCCGCTAAAAATTCAAGTAGGAGGGGGCGTACGTACTTTGATAGATATCAAGGAGCTTATCGAAGCTGGTGCCGATCGCGTGGTGCTTGGCAGTGTGGTCGTAAAAAATCCTGACCTTGCTTTTAAAGCTCTAGAAACTTTCGGTCCAAATAAAATCACCTTCGCTTTAGATGTGCGAATCGAAAACGAACGCGCTATTGTGAAAACTCAAGGCTGGACCGAAAGCAGTGGTCTCACTCTCGAGCAAACTACCGTACCTTTTCTGCAAAAGGGTCTGCAGCGCATTTTGTGTACGGATATTGCCGTTGATGGACGTCCATTGGGACCCAATGTCGAATTGTACAAAAGACTATGTGTGAGTTTTCCAAATTTAGAGATTCAAGCCTCGGGCGGCGTCGATACTTTAAACGACCTGCAAAGTTTAAAAACCAGCGGTGTTCACTCTGTAGTTATTGGGCGTGCTCTTTTAACTGAAAAAATCAATCTCAATGAGGCATTGCTCTATGCTCAGTAAACGAATTATTGCTTGTTTAGATGTGAAAGATGGCATGGTTGTTAAAGGGCAGCGCTTTCGCAACCACGAAGTTCTCGGGGATGCTCTCGAAATGGCTCAAAAATATTCTGATGCCGGTATTGATGAATTGGTTTTTTACGACATTACCGCCAGCAGTGAAGGTCGCACCGTTGACACCCATTGGATTCGTGAGCTAGGAAAAGTTTTAAAAATTCCTTTTTGTGTAGCTGGCGGTATTCGTTCCGTGAGCGATGCCTACAATGTTCTCAATGCGGGTGCTGATAAAATTTCTATTAATTCTCCGGCTCTTGAGCGCCCCTCCCTCATCACCGAACTCGCCAACGAGTTTGGCGTGCAATGCGTGGTGGTGGGTGTGGATTCGCGCAGTTCTACTGACGGTGATTGGGTTTATCTTTATACTGGTGACGAAGTAAAAACAAAAAAAGGACAAAAATCCACATCCGAATGGTTGCAGGAAGTGCAAGATCGCGGGGCCGGAGAGGTTGTTTTAAACTGCATGGATTCAGACGGAGTCGGACAAGGTTACGATCTTCATCAGCTTAAAAAGGCTCGTGCAATCCTGCAAATTCCACTGGTCGCTTCCGGCGGTGCAAAAACAATCGAGCACTTTGCCTCTGTTTTCCAAAACGCCAACGTGGATGCCGCACTCGCAGCAGGGGTCTTTCATCGAAATGAACTGACCACTGGAGATTTAAAAACAAATTTAAAAAATTTAGGAATCGAGATTCGTTTATGAAAAACACATCGACACAGTCTTTGAAATTTGATGAAGTCACTGGGCTCATCCCAGCCATCGTCCAAGATGCAAGAACTCAAGAAGTTCTTATGCAAGGTTATATGAATCAAGAAAGTTTCGAAAAAACTCTGGACTCAAAAAAAATTACTTTTTTTAGCAGATCGCGACAGCAACTATGGACCAAGGGTGAAACCTCCGGTCATTATTTAGATCTCATCTCCTGGAACTCCGATTGCGACAAGGACTGCCTCTTGTTTCAAGCGCTACCAAATGGGCCCACTTGCCACCTTGGCACAAAAAGCTGTTTTGGAGAATTCGTCGATTCTTCGCTGGCTTTTTTAAACGAACTCGAAAACACGATCGCACAACGTTTTTCCGACAAAGATGCAAAATCGTCCTATGTTTCTTCTTTGATGAAAGCAGGACTGGACAAAATAGCTCAAAAAGTTGGTGAAGAAGCAGTTGAAACTGTCATTGCCGCCAAAAATGAAAACCTCGAAGAATTTAAAAACGAAGCGGCCGATTTATTATTTCACTTTCTTGTATTGCTAAAAGCAAAAGAAACATCTTTATCACAGATAGTGAATACCCTAAAAAGTCGAAGCTCCTAGCACTCATCTAAAGAACCCAAATATATTAAAGATCGAGAATTTGGTGGAGGCTAAAGGAAGTCGCTCCCCAATTTCTTCTCCACGTTTCAAAACTACCTGTGGAGAAATATATAGAAATTTTAAGGAGATAGCAAGCTGGCCTGACTCGCCAAAAGGAGACCTGCTATGTTTTTATCAGCTTCCCTAACCCTTTCAACTCAAAACTGCATGGAGAAGAATCCATTTTCGTGGAGAAGAATTCTTCTCCATCAAAATCACAGCCGCTACATATCAAGTAAGCAAATGGTAAGCGCCGCTTACTTAGCGCGTAGCGAAGGGGCGGTTTAAAATGCAGGAAATCAATACCTTGCAACCTTTGCGAGTTTTCAACAAGCCAACTAAGCGCACGGCGCGCGTGATTATGTGTGATGAAGCTCTGGACTGCGGGCGCGGATTCCAGTTCTGACTTTATTAAAACACTCCACCGCTAGTAATTTAGCGGTGGAGTTTCTTCGTGTATATAGCGAAGAACAACGTAGTGATGGGTTCTCATTGCCAGCACAAAAAGAAAAGTCAGATGCTTACATTAAGGAAAACAAATTAAACTGTGTTAAGGGCTGGTCTGTTGCTGAGTCTGCTTCTAAAGAACTAGATCGTAAAGAATTTTTTGACATGCTAAAATATGTTTCCGAAAATGGAATTAAAAACGTCGTTTTTGATAAAATTGATCGCGCTTGTCGTGGACTAAGAGCTGCTGTCTTTATTGAAGACTTAGTTGAAGCTGGTGTGCGATTTCATTTTACAAGAGACGGTCTGGTTGTTTATAAGAATTCCCCTCCTGGGGATAAGCTACGTTTTTATTTAGGTGTGGTTCTTGCCAAGTATTATATCGACAATTTAAAAACTGAAATTCGTAAAGGTTCGTCGTGGATAAAAATCAAGAGATGTACGATTTAGGTGTGTGAGCGTGGGAACACCGCCGCACGCAAGGGTTTTCAAAAGGACTGCCTGAGGAAATGAAGATGGAAGCTGGCAGACTTGTATCAGAGGGCTCGCAGAAAGTTCTAGGAGTAACGACGACAACGGTGCAAGACTGGAAGCAGAGATATTTGTTGAATAAAAAATCGAAAGAACCGTCGTTTAATGAAGTGGCGGTGACAGATGATAACACAAAATTTAAAATCAAACTTTCTGCGACAGTACAAGGATGTCGTGTGGGTCTAACAGGATCAGATTATGCTCTTTTACAATGTACACGGTTTGAATCATGTAAGAAAATGTCTTACGGAAAATTCTCTCGCCAACTTTGGCGCAAATCACGAAGTCGCTGAGTTCTGATCGACTTCGTGAGAAAAAATGAGTGTTTATTTTGTAGGTGTGGCTGGATTTGCTGGTTGAGCGAGACCGATGTCTCCACAATATACGTAACCACTAATTTGAGAACAGTTTGCTCCGCAATAAACATAACCACTAATCTGAGAACATGTGTGACCTGGAGACTGTCCACAATATACATAGCCGCTCAATTGGACACAGTTAAATCCACAATAGACATATCCGCTTATTTGGGAACAAACTGGTGCTTCGTCGCAGGATCGAAGCTCGGCATTAACTTGAAATGAAATTAAAAATAGAAACGTTCCTAAAAAAACTTTCATAAACTCCCCCTTTGCTATCGGGCATCGTTATCGCATGGCAAGGATTTATGCAATCTGAAAATCTTGAATGTGACTTAGAGCAATCATTACTGGATGTTGCGACGGAAGTGAGAGAATCACTGTTGTTGTCCCATTGCTTTCAATCTTTGTGTAAATATCAGCTAAGCCATTGTGCTAGTCATAGTAACATTATAAATACGATACTTTTCATAAAAACTCCTTGGTTAAGTTTGTTTTCGGATACTGATCCCACATCAAAATCTACGTATAGCAATGATGAAAAGGTACTGTTATATTCTCACAGATGGGAGTCGATCTGATTCGATTATAAAATTTTTACAGTTTTCTAATCGCTTTAGAGAAATCGCTTGATCATTGACTTGATGCAAACAATTAAGCACTTGTTTATTTTTATCATTACCAATACAAACCCCGTCAGGGGGTGTCACATGATTTATTTAATGAGCTTTATATTGAGTTTTAATGTCTTTGCGCAAGAACTGGACTGTACTTTAAATGATAAGCGAGGGATGGTCGATGTACCAATTACGGCAGAATTTTCTGATCAACAGACCATTTGGTGGCCTCGATCCAAAGAAATTTCCGATAAAATTGGGGCTTCTTATGCAGGTCAAACTGCGCAAATTTTTTATGAATTTGCAGAACCCTACAATCCACAAAAAGAGTCTCTTATTCTTCTTGGTGGTTTTTATCCATGGCAAAACTTAGATTTTGTTAGCAAGGGCTCCATGGGATTTTTAAAGAAAGATTATAACGTATTTGAAATTCATTTTAGAGGAGGTGGCTGCTCTTCATTTTCAACAGGCATGAACCCCCTTATCTACACTCATGAAATGATTGCATCTGACATTGAATTTGTCAGAAAAAAGCTAGGTATTGCAAAACTGAATGTTTGGGCCTCCTCAAATGGTGCCTATGTGGCTTTAACATACGCTATTCTGTTTCCGGATTCTGCGGGAAAGTTTCTTCTCCGTGACACAGCCATCTACAATCCAGGACTGATTGAAGCATCCGCTAATTTTGAAAACAAGATTCTTCCGGAGTTTTTAGGTAAAGAACGAACACAGAAGCTTCTTATCATCAAACAAAAAAATATTTTATTATATAAGAAAACACTTGCGTACTTTGGCACTCTACTTTTTCGAAGACAAGACATGCGTGAATTAGTATCGCAAATCATTGATCTCTTTTATCAAGCTGTACAAGATGGCTCGGCAGCTAGTTTAGATGTCATCAAGGAACTGACTCAAGAACTGGATATAAAAATGAATAATGTTCAACCATGGAATGAGGCTGTTTATGCAAACGAATGTCTTTCCACCCCAGAATATGAATCTAATTTTAAAATCGAAGATATATTTGTAGTCAACTATTCTCCCAAACGCTGTACCCCTTATATGCTAACACAAAAAGAGAAAAAAATTTCTAACTTAGATTTTAGAGGACGTCTTGGGAATTTAAAAAATCCATTTTTTATTTATCAGGGTTATTGGGACGAATATCTTTATAA
>CAZOGU010000065.1:0-10929 GCA_964579625.1 uncultured Pseudobdellovibrionaceae bacterium | reverse complement strand
TCATTTGTTTTCAATCTTTCATTGGGTCGGACTCTTTCATACCAACTCCTTTGTTGAAAATACAGTTCTACAGTACGGTTACCGTCAAATCCTGCAAGAAGCAACAAGCCTCGACAATGGGGAATTTATCCTCGTTACAATGAGGAAAGTGAATATCTTTTCTAAAGAATATTTGGTTTTAATGATCCAAGAAGGTTTTTCATGAACGAACTATTTTTGATCATTGAATAATGAACAATGAACCCAAGATGATCCTATTTTTAATCTTGTTTCCAGGTCTCCCCAAGTGCTAACTTCGCCTCTTCGAATGGAGTAAAAATCAATAAAAAGCGTTCGATCTTTCTGAAATTCAATTAAATTCGTAGCGGTCGACCATCCCGATCCTAAATTTGCTTTTATTGTAAAGCCTTCAAAATTTTCAGACTCATATAAAAGAGGACCATGAAATGAAATCTTTTGCTTGTATTGTAACACTACTTCCTTGGGTAACTCGCCTGATCCAATCGCTGAGAATGGTCCTCCCTGACAATAGGCAGTAATGCTGGCTCTGTCTGTGATTGGCGTATTGCTAACTTCCGTAATACTACGTTGAGCAGTAGTTTGTGATGTCCTTGACGTTGTACAAGAAGTAAGAGCAATAAATAATAATAGAAAAATATATTTCATAAAACCTCTGTAATTAATTTTATTCTACGCTAATTTTCGATTTTGTTAATTACGTATCACACAAAACCTAGCCCTAGGTGTATAAGGAAGAAAGGGGTTCGACGCACCAAGTGCTTACAAAAGCGCTAAGGATGCGACCAGGCTCTAAGCGAAATAATTCCACAAACCAAGGCCTCTACCATCTACAAAAGATGCGCCAGAACCCTTAGCTCTTAAGGATCCTACTGATGCAGGATTTAGGGAAAGTGTTTATTCAACAAAGAATTTTGTAAAGTACACGCCGCGAATCATACTGTTTTTGAGGTGCTTATTCACCGCAAGGGCGATTTCGTCCTTGAGAGAAAGCTTACCTTGAATGGTAGCGATATCTGCATGCTCGTGACTTGCTAATATTGTTACGACCGCATCGCGAACAACGGCAGAGCTATCAACGACTTCTTTAAAGCTTTTTTCGTCGTTGAGTTCGATGTTGACCTCAATCAACACCTTTTTGTCTTCTTCCACATTGGCTAAGTTCACTGTAAATGGATCCAATGTGTAAATGATGGGCTTATCATTAAAGATCTCGTGATAGACAAGATACTCTTCGGTGGTCATCTCGGTTTTGGCTGGCTTCTTCACCAGTGGTTCACTGATCGCCATATAAGTGAGAAACGCCCCACCGCCAAGTCCTATTAAATTGAATGCTAGGATTGCAAATAGTATTAGTTTGTTCATACAAGACTTTTATCGGCTTTCTTTCCCCAGACTCAAGCCAAGTCTGTAAAGATTAAAAAAAGGCTTCGAGAATGTCTCAAAATAATACACTCATTTAAATTCTGACAAAAAAACAGACAGTCCGATCGGTTATAAGAACTCGTGGGCGGACTTTGTGTCGAGGGTGTCGATGGCTAGGAGTAAGAACAAAGGGATCGAACCGTGAGAGTTTTTGTCGGACATTGTATCGCGAATCTTTTGGAGGGCTTTTTTTTGAATCGATATAATTTCTTTATAGGCCTCGATCGAGACTGACTCGGAGTAATTCACCAACAAGGAATGAAGATTTGATTTGTCGATTGGATTTTGTGTTTTAATAAAATCAGCGACGATTTTGAAGTTTTGAGTGAATGTGTCGTGATTTAGCGTGAAGTTTTGGGCTTGTGTTAAGAAAACATCGTTTGTCAGAGATAAAAACCCTTTAGCGACCAACGATTCTGCCTTCACTAAACCGTGTACCCCAAAAAGCTCAAGAATTTTTTCTTTTTTTAAGCCATTCGCATTGGAAGCCAGTTTATAAATAATGTATGTCGTAGAATCTTTGAGTTCGTTATTGAGCTCTAAATTGTATTCAGAACAAATATCTTCTGACTGCGGAAGATTACATGCCAAGTAGTCAGCAATCGGCCCTGGGTACATTTTTAAAATATTTTGGACATTTTTTTCTTTACTGATCGTTGTGAGAATATCCAAAACTGTTGTTGCCGTTGGCATGGTTTTGATTTG
Organism: uncultured Pseudobdellovibrionaceae bacterium; assembly: GCA_964579625.1. Classification (GTDB taxonomy): domain Bacteria; phylum Bdellovibrionota; class Bdellovibrionia; order Bdellovibrionales; family JAGQZY01; genus JANPLN01. The sequence continues at coordinate 8,781 of CAZOGU010000065.1, read as the reverse complement.
GCCACGCAGGATTCGTCGAAGAGTTGGTTCGCTCACAACACATCGTCGGCTGAGTCCGTTCATGCTTCGGGTTGGTTTTTCTTTTAAATACGCTTTAAGGATATCTTGAAGAGCTTGGAGAAGTGGATTCAAACCCTCTTGTTGTGCTGGTGCTTGTAGTAAATTTTCGTTCATATTCTCCCCAGAATGATGAAATCTACTTCAAAAAAAATAACGGACATAGAGGAAACATTACAAATTCAATTTAGAAAAAAAGTGCATCCTCTTCAAAGGAAGAGGATGCAAGAAGTTGATTAATTGCTAATCCAGTTTTGGCACTGGAATTTTGCATTACCGTGCTCTTTGTCAGTCCACTGATGGAAACACTGACCTGTTTGGGTGTTTTGTGCGCAATAACCGTTTGTTGTTTTTTTGCAAACGTATTTGCTCTTGTCGATAGGCTTCACTTTAAGCTCACCAGTCCACTTTTTGCACTGATACATTCCACCGTCTTCGTTGTCCCACTCAGGACCACACTGACCTGTTGTCAATTTAACGGCGCAAGCACCATTTGTCGTTGCTTTACACTTATATGAACTCTTATCGATCGCTTTTGCTTTCACTTCGCCAGTCCATAGTTGGCAAGCATACATGCCACCATCTTCATCATCCCACTGATGGAAACACTGACCTGTGATTTTGCTTTGTGCACAGGCACCGTCGCCGGTATCTCTGCAAGTGTACTGACTGCCATAAGCAGAAGCTGCTGTGTATTCACCCGCTTGGGCGAAGGACATTAATAAAAGAGAAACGAAACACATTGTGATTTTCATAGAACCTCCCATGAATCTTTGTTGAAAGTCATAAGTAAAATCAAACAGCGGTGATTTCAAAATTTATATAAAAATTACATGATAATATTAGTCATCTGATGCCATTTTTAATGCCATGACGAACCCTAGATCCTTTATATTTGAATAAAGCTCGTCATGACTGAGTTGGTGGACGGATGATTTTCGCCATGAATCATAAATATTACATTTTAAGCGTGCGCAGCCGATCCTTAATCATCTTTGTACTGGCAATTTTTGGCAGATCAACTCTGTGAACAAATGTAATCTCATCCATAAAAACGGGAAATCCTTCGACCCGCTTTAGTTGTGGAGCAATGGCACCCGCAACGCGACTAGGCAACAACGCGACGCCCGCCCCCGCTCCTGCAAGAGTCGCAATTACTTCCAAATTGTCGGACGTGATCGTGCGCGTGAAGATTTTTTTCTTCTTTAATTTAGCCAATAAAGCCTGCGACTGCAGAAGATCGGGATTGTAGATCAATACATCCTCTAAGCCTTTTTGAGTTTTCCAGAAACACACTTCATCCGTCGCCAAACGGTGGATCAATAGATCGGGATGTTGGCTGGGATTTACAACGATTCCAAAATCCACCGTGCCCGAAATCACTTTTTCGCAAATCACACGAGAGAGATGGTGAACAAGCTCGATTTCTATTCCGGGATAGTCGGCGTAAATATCTCGGAGACCTTCTTTGAGAGCATAAATGGCCACCGAGGGATGACAGCCAATTTTAAATTTTCCAGAAATCTCTGTTTTTGTTTTTTTGGCTTCCGAAACAACAGATTCCCAAGCCGCCAAAAGATGATTCGATTCCCGCAAAAGTCTTTGCCCCGCGGACGTCAAAACGAGCCCATTGTGTCGACGAACAAAGAGTTCCATTTGGAAAAGATCTTCCAATCGTTTTAATGAGAGGCTTAATGCAGGTTGCCCCAGCCCGAGTCGTTCCGCAGCTCTTGTGAGGTTGCCTGCTTGTGCGATTTCCTGAAAGTAACGTAGGTCCCACGAATTTGGATAGGTATTAATATTCATAATAGTAAACGTACTTACTATTGATTTCTTAAATACACAAGTTTCCCGTACAAAGAGGATAAGCCAAACGGGCTCAAACAATTAAGGGGGAATCATGAATACCAATCTATCACGACGAAACTTTTTTAAAATTGGAGCTGGCACTGTGGGAACACTGGCCGCCACACAAACACTGGCACAAGTATGTAAACTGAACAGTGCCGAACAGCCTTTGGGGCCGTTCTTTCCAAGGCCTGGAACGCCCGAAGTGCCGGTTCTCGAAGACACCAACCCTGCAACTCCGATTTACCTGGCCAATGACAGCGATTTAACAAAAGTCAAAGGGGTCCAAGGCGTTGCCGAGGGACAAGTGGTTTATGTTCGAGGGCAAGTGACCAACGCCGACTGTAAACCCCTCGCCAATGCCACTGTGATCATTTGGCAGGCCTCTGAGAGTGGACGCTACAATCACCTTGGCGATAGCGCCAACCACGACTTTCTTCACCCGCAAACGGGGGAAAATATCGAACGCGAATTGGATCGCTCTTTCCAATACTGGGGAAAAGCCATTACAGATGCGAATGGTGATTATGAATTTAAAACCATCGTTCCCGGTTTCTACCCCGCTGATCTTGAGGGCGGCTGGTACCGTCCACCCCATATTCACTTTATGGTGTCGGCGACAGGCTACCCTCAGCTCGTCACGCAAATGTACTTCACTGGAGAAAAAATTAAAAACAATGCTTGGATTCAAGAGCTCAACAAAAAGGACTATTTACTGCAAACGCCAAATATCAATGAGGAACAGCGTAAAAACCTCGTTGTTGAGTTTAAAGAAGACCCGTCAGGTCACATCACAGATGGTTTGATTGGAAATTTTAATATCACGCTTTCTCGATAGTCTCTCCCAGGTGGGGGCGTACAAACAATGTGCGCCCTCACCGTTCTTTTTAGATCCCCTGAGGGACTTAAAATGAAGGGATTGCAGTCTCTGGATAAAACTCTAGACAGGGTTTTAGAATACAGCTAATTCTACACCCCTATCCATTATCCCTGAGGCTCCTTTGAAATTTGAAAAATACCATCTCTCTGAAGATCTTTTACGCAACCTGAATGACAACGGTTTTTTTCGAACAACAGATATTCAGTTTAAGGCGATCCCTTCGATTCTTGCTGGCGAAGATGTGCTAGCCATCTCGCAAACGGGCACAGGTAAAACAGCGGCGTTTGCCATTCCCATCATCAATACCATTCATAGTAACAAAGTGAGTAAGCGAACTTTAGGCGTGAAGTGCTTGGTAATGGTGCCCACCCGCGAGCTCGCTCAGCAGATTTGCGAAGTGTTTAACAAACTCGCCAAACACACCAAAGTGAAACCCTTTGCCGTCTTCGGTGGGATTGAACACGATGGGCAGATTAAAAAACTCCAAGACGGTATCGATGTTTTGATCTCCACACCTGGCCGTATGTTTGATTTGATTCGCAATGGCTTTTTGGAATTAAAAAATGTTGAAACTCTCGTTGTCGACGAAGCCGATCGCATGTTGGATCTGGGGTTTATCGATGACATGATCGATGTGAAGCGGAATCTCCCGCGACGCCACCAAACCTTGTTTTTTTCGGCAACGATCAATACCAAAATCAAAAAGCTCGCCTACTCGCTCATTCATCAAAGCGCGATTCGCATTCAAATTTCTCCGGACGATCCTGTTTCAAAAAACATCACTCACCATCTGATGCATGTCGGGATGGATGACAAGCGCTTCTTTTTGGCGGAGTACCTTCAGCAAAACCAAGGCGGCAAGTTTATTATCTTCGTTCGCACACGAGTCCGCGCCGAGCGTGTTGCCAAAGCCATGGGACGCGTTTCCATCGAAACCAAAACCCTGCACGGCGAAAAGGATCAAGCCGACCGCGAAGATGTCATGCGCGACTTTCGCAGTGGCAAGTGCAAAGTGCTTATCGCCACAGATGTCAGCGCGCGTGGAATTGATATTCCCGATGTCACTCACGTGATTAATTATGATCTCCCCGAAAAACCTGAGAACTATGTCCACCGTATTGGTCGCACAGGGCGTGGCTTTAACAAAGGCATCGCTGTTTCTTTTTGTAGCCCCGAAGAAAAACAACAGCTCGAAGAAATCGAAACTGTGATTCAAAAAAAGATCGCCGTGATCAATGTGAGTAAAACTGATTACAAAACCATCGTGCAGCCAGAACCCACGTTGAGCGAAGATCTCAACCTCAGTTTTAGCGAATTGATCGAGCAAGAAGAAGCTCGGTTAAAACAAATTAAAAAGAATAAAAACAAAGCAGAGAGAAAACGCTAGAGGCTTGTGCACTCATAGAAATTCAGCTCTGTTAATTCCAATACTTTGGCTCTTTGGGATCGTCGCGATTGACGACGAGTTTGAGCTTGCGGCGGACGTCGCCACCCTTTTTGCGCCAGCGACTTTGCTGAAATCGTGTCCAACCAAATAAAAAGATCATTCCGGAGACCAAACCACCAATGTGCGCCAGATTCGCAATTGCTCCAGAGAGGCCATTTCCGAGAAGACTAAACACTTCGATGGCACCAATGAGCGCCACAAAATATTTTGCTAAAATTGGGAACGCACCAAAAAAGTAAACAGTGCGATCGCCAAACAGGAGTCCGTAGGCCAACAGAATCCCAAACACAGCGCCCGAAGCGCCAACCACGGGTTGTGTGTAAACGATGGGCGCCATTCCCTTGATCATACCCACCAGAGCCACGCCAAAAAGATAAAAGAAGGCGGCGCCAATACCTGTAAAAAAATAATAAATCAAAAACAGTCTCTGCCCCCAGCGGGTTTCGAGTTCTGTGCCAAAAAACCACAAGCTCATCATGTTAAACAAAACATGCATGGGGCTCAGTGCGTGCAAAAACATATACGTCACTGGTTGCCATACAAAAAAGTTTTCGATCATCGTTTGTGGAATTAATCCCAAATACATTGTGATGTAGGGCTGACTGAGAATTAAATTTTCGATGATCACCATAAACACCACCCAAATAACCAAGTTGATGATGATGAGTTTTTTAACAGCTGGTGTGGGGCTTGCAATCTGAAAGGACATTTGCTGAGACATAAGTCTATTCTCCTGGCTCGCTCAATTCGATCAACACGCCACCCGTGGACTTGGGGTGAACAAAAACCACACGACAGTTGTGTGCGCCCACTCTTGGAACTTCGTTAATTAATTGAACATTGTTTTTTTTAAGATGCGCTACCAGCTCATCCAGTTTGTTCACACGCAGGCAGATATGATGAACTCCCGGACCGCGCTTATCGATAAATTTACGAATGGGGCTCTCATCACTTGTGCCTTCGAGAAGCTCAATGTTGGCGTCGTTATCGAGGGGATAAAATCCAACCTTTACTTTTTCCGAAGGCACTTCTTCGCGATCGGCTTCGGACATCTGAAGCGCGCGGTAAAAAGCTCCGCCTGAGTCCAAGTCGTCAACGGCGATTCCAATATGATCCAGTTCAAAACGAAAACCACTCATTTTAATTTTCCTTCGAGAGATTTAAACTTCTTCTCAAGTTTTTTAAATGTGGTCTGCAAAGTCTCAATCACCACTTTGGTTTCGGCGATCAACGGGAAAAAGTTTGTATCGCCGGTCCAGCGCGGAATAATGTGATAATGCAAATGATCGGGAATTCCAGCCCCAGCGGCGGCTCCTAAATTCAAGCCAACATTGAGTCCGGAGCACGAGTAGGATTTTTTTAAAATCGAAATGGCTTCTTTTAAAACAAGATGAATTTCATTCCATTCTTGCGGTTTTAAGTCTTCGACAGTTCCTACATGGCGAGCTGGCAATAAAAGAAGATGACCGTTGTTATACGGGTACTTGTTCAGCACCACCATGGCGTTGTCCGTTTTGTAAAGGAGGCCCACATCTCCCCGTTTTTTCGCTTTGAGGGCTTTACAAAAAACGCACCCTTTGGGCTTTATGATTTTACGAACATACTTGAGACGATCGGGACGAACAAAAACATCACGCTCTTGCGGCCAAATGTCTTGCAGAAGAGAATCTGTTTTTTTCATAGAATTAGGATACTTGTGGCCGGCGTAATGGACAATAAAAAAGCCAGCAGAGTTCTGCTGGCTTTTTATGCATCGCATTCCGTGATAGGATTTGCGGGCTTTTACTCTTGGTTGTTACGCAATTCTTTCAGCTTATCGCCAAAAACATCACCGAGGCTCGATTTAGAGCTCGTTGATTTAGCAACATACTCGCTCACGTTGCCGTTTTCTTCGCGAAGTTTCGCTAAACGAACGCTCAGGCCCACTTTACGGGCTTCCTGATCGATACTGATCACTTCGGCTTTAACAACATCACCCACGTTGACGACCTCTGTTGGGCTCGCAATACGTTGTGATGAAAGCTCGCTGATATGGATTAAACCTTCTGCATCTGGACTTAATTCAACAAAGGCTCCAAAGTCCGCAATGCGAACAACTTTGACTTCGTGAGTTGAGCCGATAAGGAACTTTCTTTCCACATCTTGCCAAGGATCTGCCTCAAGCTGTTTTACACCAAGGCTGAATCTTTCGTTTTCAACATCCACGCCCAGAACAACGGCGCGAACTTTTTGGCCTTTCGTAAACATCTCAGATGGATGATTTACGCGCTTCGCCCATGAGAAATCGGAAATGTGAACAAGTCCATCGATTCCGTCTTCAACACCAACGAACACACCAAAATCGGTAATCGATTTAACTTCACCTTCGATGATCGTTCCAGGAGTGTAGCTTTCTTTAAGTTCAAGCCATGGATTGGTTTCGAGTTGTTTAAGACCAAGACTGATGCGGCGGTTTTCTTGGTCGATATCAAGAACCATCGCACGAACTTCGTCACCCACATTGAGAGCTTGCGAAGGATGTTTTACCTTCTTTGTCCAGCTCATTTCGCTCACGTGGATGAGGCCTTCAACGCCTTCACCGATTTCGACAAACGCGCCGTAATCAACCAGGCTCGTGACTTTTCCAGTCACTTGGCTGCCTTTTGAGTACTTCTCAGCGGTATCTAACCAAGGATCTTTTTGAAGTTGTTTAAGACCAAGGCTCACGCGCTCTTTTTCTTGATCGTATTTAAGAACCATAACTTCGATTTCGTCACCGACGTTAAGAACTTCTGATGGATGCTTAATGCGTCCCCAGCTCATGTCTGTAATGTGGAGGAGGCCGTCCATTCCGCCAAGATCCAAGAACGCACCGTACTCAGTGATGTTCTTCACCATACCGCGAATCACAGATCCCTCTTTCATTGCATCCATTGTTTGAGTTTTCATCGACTCGCGCTCTTCTTCGAGAAGGGCTCGGCGAGAAAGGACAATGTTGCCACGTTTTTTGTTAAATTTAATCACTTTGAATTTATATTTTTTGCCAATGTAAACGTCCATATTGCGCACGGGACGAAGATCAATTTGGCTGCCTGGAAGGAAGGCTTTGACACCGATATCAACACTTAAGCCACCTTTGACTTTGGCGATCACAGTTCCTTCGATAAGTTCTTGGTTTTCAGCGGCACGAGTGATGTCGTTCCATGCTTTGTACATGTCGGCTTTGTCTTTCGACAGAACGATCATGCCGTTTTCGTTTTCGATACGATCGATAAACACTTCAACCTCGTCGCCGGACTTTACAGAAAGGGCGCCATCGACAACGCGGAATTCGTTGATGGGAATAAGGCCTTCGGATTTGTAGTTAATATCAACAAGGACGTAGTCCGTTTGAACTTCAACAATCTTTCCTTTTACGATATCGCCGACTTTGTAGTCGCGATCTTGAAGGGATTGTTCAAACATCTGACTGAATTCAGTCATCATGTCTTTCTTTTTAGCGATTAAATCTTCGTGAAAAAGAGATTCAATCTTATCTTGTTCCATTTGTTTTTTTGTCATGTTTTTTGTCGCTTGCATGAGTATATTCATTCTCCCTGGCGAAAACTGTTGTGCATTTTGGTTTGTTTGCTGCATTCGAGTCCTCTTCATCTCATAAAGAATGGCATAGTCGGTGCTTAATTGCCCCGGTGTCCACGATGTTCAAGAGATGGGTCAGTTATAGAGATTTAATGCCAAAAGTCAAAGGGTTAGGACGATTTTTAGGCACTTTTTAGAGGGTTTTAGGGGGTAAGAAATCGGACACACACTGTCTAAACGCAATAAAATAACAGCTCGCCGGCATTTTGGTTGAATCCCGCTTTCATGGGGAACTAAATTGAAGTTATGAACCTCTTTAAAAACTCGCCTTTTCATCCCAATCCAGAAAAAAAAATGCAAGAGCTCCGAGAGCGATATCGGACATCTTGTCCTGAGATCATCCGAACTCGTTTAAAAGAGGATATGTATCGTGCATACGAAAAAAGTCGCAGTAAGGAACAGAGTACCTTAGGAAAGGCGACAGAAATGCAAAAAATAGACAAATCCAATGTGACGATTCACCATCTCAATTTAACAAAGCAAGAGCTCAAAAGCGACATCACAACTGTTCGCGTGGAGATGAAGAATTTTTCAAAAGAGCTTAAAAGTGAGATGGCAAGTCTGCGACTAGAGCTAAAAGGAGAAATGGTCGAGCTACGACAAGCAGTCAGCAACATGCAGTTGCAGCTTACAAATGCTGTGGAACTGCTTCTGCAAAAAATGGATGAGACCTCCGCAAAAATGCGTGTTGATATTGATCTACAACGCCACTATTGGGATTTGGCTGTCGATGCCTATGCACCTCTTAACGAGAAGTCTGAAGATCACGAAGTCCGCATTCAAAAGTTAGAGGCATCGGAGTATTGAACTATTCTCTAAGCGTTAGCTGGTAATATACTTAGTACTTTTATGGACACTTGCTGCGTTAAAAACCTTGGGGCGTGTTGAAAAACCCTCTTTTTTTGTCGTAAATTCAAATTGGGTAGTAAAA
>CAZOGU010000064.1:0-11568 GCA_964579625.1 uncultured Pseudobdellovibrionaceae bacterium | reverse complement strand
GTACCCCTATATTTTTTTCAGGCTGTTACACTCCAGCTTCGCGCCCGCAGTCCAGTTTATATACAATTCACTTTATTTTGCTATTGCACTATCGATCCTATTTCTAACGGCGGTCGGTAGTATTTCTTTAAAAATAGTAGAAGCAGAGGTAGGTTCTTTTTATCAATTCGGTCTTGCATCTGCTATATTGCTTTTTGTTCAGACGCCTGGAGTATTGCTTTCAATTGATATTAAGTTGACACATGTACTATTTTTCGCTGCACTTATGTATTCTGTTTTCTATCTTTTAAAAGAATATACAGATAAGATAGATTCGAAATCAGAATTCTTTATTCATTTATATATTATAATTTTATCGGTGCTTTCATTTGGATTGCGAAACTTAACCCATTTATTTGTATTCTTTTCTGCAATATTTTCGATATTATTAATTTTTTTAACCATAATAACATTAAGAAAAAAAGATATGGCGTCCATTTTTTCATTAGTCTTAGTTATGACTTTAGGAGCTAACGATTTTTATCAGTCCCAGGTTTCGCGTAGCAAAAATATAGGTTTAGCCGCCTTGGCGATTGCCATTATGATACTTGTTTTTTATAAGATTATGTCGCAAGCTCTCCAGAGTCGCAAAAAAATATTAAACTATCAAAAAAATATTGAGATAGATAAAAAAGTCTTGCAAAAAACTAGTGAAATTAATACTAGAATGAAGCAGTTGATACACGACATAAAAGCTCCATTAACATCATTAAATTTTTCAATTGCTTCGACATCATTTAATCCAGAAAGCCTAAAGTTATCAATACAAAGAATGAACGAGATTGTTAAGCTACAAGGGCAAGATCAAGTAGATATTGGGCTTGATTGGTACAGCGTAGAATTACTAATTAATATTCTAACAGACTTTGAAAAAGAACAGCGAGAAAATTTAAAAAAGATCACCGTTAAACTAAATGCAGAAAACTATCGAAACCACGACATTTTTTTTGACCCACAACAATTCCGGGGATTTATATTTGAGCTAATATTCAATGCTTGTAAAAATAATATCGAGCAAGATATTAATTTTATAATAGAATGCTTTTTAGATAACAATTATATTGTTGTTGAGTGCAAAGATAATGGGATCTCCAAATTAGATGGAGAAATTGCTAATATCGGAGTTAAAGGGTATTCAAAATATAGCACAGGACTAGGATTGAGTAATATTATAAATAGATTAGAGGCTTGGGGTGGAGAAGCTTCTTTTTTAATGAAAAAAAATGGCTTTACTGTCTTACTTAAAATGCGAAAAAGAATAAGGTGAAAATTTAGATATTCAAAATTCATCAATTTTTGGAACTATATCAATGAAAAAAATACTGAAAATACCCAAACTAGCTAGCTCTTTTATTAAGTCGTTTTGAGACGGTTTCCTCAGTATTTGCGGGAAGCATACCTCCATATTCAAGGTTCTGAACTACACTCCTTGAAAACTTCTCCCATGTTTCTGTTTTCATCTTATTCCCAAAAACAAAGTCATCGCTTTCTATTTTCATAAGTGCAAGACTTTCATTATCCAATACTGGGTGCGAAACTTCGCTTGAAATTTCCGCAAAACCAATCTTTCTGTACATAGGGCGTAAAATTCTAGTTGAAAAACATAGAGTTGTCTTACTATTTAAAATCGTTAAACGAGCAACTTCTTTGAAGAGTTTAACGACGATATCTGATCGTTGCAAATAAGGGTCTACAGCTAATTTCGATACTTCGTAATACGAGGCGCGGTCATTGGCAATGTCCTTATGTTCTATGAATTCTTCAAATGGAAATTGTTTACCATCTTCTGAAAAAACCATTCGTACAGTGCCTACAATTTCTTTACCGATTTTAGCAATTAGTAGTATTGAATGCTGGTCAAATTTATCTGCACAATCTTCGTATTTAGTGATGTGGTCACTTAGCTTACTTGCTTTTTTGTAAGCTTCAAATCTAATCTTTAAGGCTCCGGCATAATCCAAGTCATTGTTTACAGTTTCCACTTTCAATCCTTGACCAAGTTCTTTTAGGGTGGAAATGTTCTGCTTAATTGCAAACATTTTTTGTTTTAGTGTAGAATCTTTTATGTCCAGGTTTGTTCCGAAAAGACAAAATTTAGCAATTTTTTCAATGTCTTGTTCGTTAACATCAGAAAAGGTAACTCCGATTAGTAGGACATTATTTTTAATTACAATCCTTTTTATTTCGATAGAAAGACTCACGTTTCCAAAAATTGGTAATAACAAGGAAACATTCTTAAATGTTTGTCCAGCTGTTAAATGTTTGTTGGAAAGTGATGTTTTTAGTGAAAGTCCATGTTTGCTAATATTCATTAATTCAAAGTGTAAAAGACGATCAATTTGGACCGGATCATTAATGACCAAAAATGGTTTGAATTGATCTGATACTTCTAGTCGCGAGGACTGCCTTTGTGTCCGTTCTTTTCCCGACTGACTAATATTAATGATTAAAGCCCCCCCATCTTCTTCTCTAATGATAGTTGGTGAAGAAATAGAAGCGATGATTCTATTTACATATATTAAATTAATAGATTGTATTTTTTCATTTTCTTTCAGTTGCGTGCTAATTGGAATCAATTTAATAGAGAGAGAATTGAAATCTGTGACGGTATACTTATATTGATTTGACGTACCAATTACATGCGCTAAATAATCTTTTGTGTTTAATGTAAGAATTCTTTCTAGCTTTCGATTATTCATATTAGGATGCCTTTACATTTTTGAGGAAGCTACTGAACGCTGTTGCGTCGGATTGCTCAATTAAAATTAAATTTATTTCTTGTTTTTTGCCGCGCATTTTTTCATTTTCGATAACCTTGTGTTTGATAGGTATTTGAGCTTGATTGGAAATTATTTCGCTCGCAAGGATTACTACAGAGTCTTTCTCTGGGAAATACTTGCGAGTTAATTTTTGAATTCTAGAAGCAGCATTTATAGTGTCTCCTAGGCAAGTGTAATTTGATCGGATATCAGAGCCAACTGTACCAATTGAGGCTGGGCCACTGTGAAGACCTATTCCAATCGACAAAACGGGTAAATCTAGAGTAACAATTTTCTGTTGTATATTACTCCATTCAGCGCATATTTCAATCGCTGCGATTAAAGCGTCTGCGCAATGTTTGTAGCCTGCGGTTTGTGGGAAGAAAATTACCATTTCGTCCGCAATAATGTTGTCTATGATGCCTCCGTGGGCTCCTACAATGATCGCTATTTCTTCGAAATAGGAATCGAGCATTTTAAATACCTTTTCAGGTGCCATTGTTTCGCTGACATTTGTAAAGCCTTTAAGATCTATAAACATCGAGGCAACATGTTTGGATTGAGGTGGGATGCGCCAACTTTTTTTATCCTTTAAATTATCCATTTCCAAAAGAACATTCTTTGGAACATACTTTTCGAAAACAGATCGCAGTGTTGACTCTGTTTCTAAGGTATATGACTTTTGAAAAAATAACGACATTAGAGATGCTATGTGTTCAATAAATTTTAGATCATTTAGGCTCAATTTATTTTCGTTGTTCGTGCTGCCGATAACAAGTAAGCCATAACTTCGCTCAGTATCTCCAATTGGGCAGACAATTAGAGAGTTTACAGAAAGTGATTCGATTAATGCTCGGTTCTCTTTTTTTAACTTTTCTTTAAAACTCGATATGTTGTCAATTAAAAGTGCTTTTCTGCTATCTAAAATGTTTGCAAATAGTACTGATTCAGAGTCTGTCGCAGGGTAAGACAATACAAGATTTTTTAAATTTAGGTTGTCTGGCATTCCGCGAATGGAAGCTGTGCTCAACGTCTTATTTTTCTCCGAAGAAAGCATAACCATTGCTTTTTCATAATTGTAATTTTGGCAAATTGAGTTCAGCGAATCATCGATTATGTCTTCAACTTTTTTAGATTTTATTAGTGTTAAGCAAATATTTTTAATGTACTGCTCTTCTTTTAATTTATTTTCTAGCAACAAGGTCTTCTCATAGATTTTCTCGTTTTTTTCCTTAGTATTAACGTAGTATTGTGCGTTGTTGCGAATTAGTGAGATTACTTTTTTACCGAATAAGAACGTTATTAGAGCAAGTAACATATTAAGGCCAAAGGCTGCTGCTGTGATGACTTTAATGTTTTCAAAATTAATTAGAAGTATAGCATTTGTAATTTTATAGCTTAAATAGAGGTATGTTATAGTTGGAATTATTTTTACAAGCCAATACTTCATTGCCGTGTAGTGTATTTCATACGTTATCATTTTTTGAGCATCATTAATCGCTACATCTGATTTAATCGTGAAATTCTCCAAACGACAGAATTCTTTAAACGCATGGAGGCACCCTTTCGTATTTTCAAAAACCCCAGGATGAATATCTAACTCTTTTGGGATAACAATTTGATATTTAAAGTGGCCGGGGCGAGCGATCAACGTTTCTAATTTGAATACATTATTAATTTTGGATGCTTGTAAGGGAAGGTTTTTAAACAACAAATAGGGAGGCAGCAATTTAAGTATTTGGTACTCTAAGAAATTGATATTTTGCGGCTGTAGTAATTCCTTCCCAATGTTGAAAAGGATTTCAGGATCTTGGCTTTCTGCAATAATTTTTTCGCAGATTTTTTTGTTGAGTTCATTTGAGTGCCAGTTGTCATCATTTAGGAAATAACTTTTTGATATTTTCAAATCAGAAAATATCTTATTAATCATTTCTTCTGAATAATATTTTAAAAAATAATTATATATGCTTTTTATTAGCTTTGTGGAATAATGAGGTTTAATATATTCTGATGGGATATCAGGTGTTTGCATCGCAGAACATATCGGATCTTTCTGATTATTTTTTTAGGAGTTGCAAGAGATGGAATACAATTATTATGATGAAGAGATAGCTAGACCTATGGCCAGCGAAACCATTTTTATTGAGACTGCCCAGAGTTGTTTTAATGAATTTTTAGATAATACTTTTGTTGGAAAAGTTAATAGAAATTTGGTAGGAATAACGGATTTTCATGATCTGTTGTGTAATTTATTTTATCAGGTGTATTATTCATCTAGCTCCTTTGCTCTGGCGGCAGGGAGATGTTCGTGGGATCAAAAAATAATTCGAGATTATCTCATAATGCATGCAGAGGAAGAAAAAACACATTGGTGTTGGATCCTTGACGACCTTAAAAGCACAGGATACGCATTGGACCCACGTTCAAATTTCCCGGGACCTCAAACCACAGCGTATTTTTCCTACGCACATTTTTTAGCAAACAAAAATCCATTATTACGGTTAGCTATGGCATATTTCCTTGAAGGTCTTAGCGCAAAATTTGGGCAAAAAATTGGTTCGGATGTTTGTAAAAAGCTAAGCCTTAGTCCAATACAGGTGAGTTTCTTTATGAAGCATGGAGGACTTGATCAAGGACATTCAGATGACGTATTTAAGATAATGAGGACTCAGCCAATTGATGGAGCTTTATGGGCTGAGATGGTTAATGTCATAAAGTGTACTGCCCAGCTTTACAAAAATTTATATAATGTATGATTAATATTTTAAATTTACTTTTTTTCTATTTTGTGAAAATCGCCTTTTTTGTATGTTGCTGTTCATTTATTTGGGCGGGGGCTTTTTTTTTTAAGAAACCTTCCAAGACAAATAGTAGGTTCTTTTTAATAAATTTTTTTGGTTTATTGGCAATAGGGTTCAATATATTTTTTGTTTACAATGCGAGTGAAAATAATTGTTATTTTGTAGGTGGGATACTTGCCTTTTTGTCGCTATTGCTGTTTTGGCTAGCGATTCGGGAGTGTAAGTCGGTTGTTATGCGGTTTGCTTTTCATGACGATTCTACTCAGAAGAACTTTGTTAGCACAGGACCATATCGATATATTCGACACCCATTTTATGCGAGTTATACTTTAGCATGGGCGGCGGGGCCGTTAATCTCCGGAAGATATGTTGAGCTAGTGCCATTCTCGATTATCATGTTTTTTTTATATTATTTTGCAGCAAAAGAGGAAGAGCAATTTTTTATAGATTCAAACTTTAATTTAGACTACAGAAAGTATAAAGAGTCGACAGGGATGTTTATCCCGAACCTTATAAAGATTTATAAGTTTAGTTAAACCATTAGTTCCAAGTGACATCCCCGTCAAAAACCAGCATAATGGCAGAATGACAAAACTCAGTGTAAACGTAAATAAAGTAGCAACCTTAAGAAACGCGCGAGGCAAAAACCTTCCTGACGTGTTGAAAACATCCCTCATGCTTGTAGAGTTTGGCGCGCATGGAATCACTGTACACCCTCGTCCCGATGAGCGACATATTAAATGGTCTGATGTCGAACAACTTAAACAGCATATCAATGTCGAGCTCAATATCGAAGGTTATCCTACAAACGACTTTCTCATTAGATGTACAGACATTCTTCCTGCCCAGTGCACATTGGTTCCAGATCCTCCGCATGTGCTCACGTCCAATGCGGGCTGGCGATTGCAGGGGAATGAAAAAACCTTACAAACAGCGATTCCTCTTTTGAAAGAGAAAAAAATTCGTGTGTCGTTGTTTGTCGATCCCGAACACATCACAACCCAAGAGCTTCTTGAGTTTCGTGATATGGGTGTTGATCGTATCGAACTCTATACAGAAGCTTATGCGGATCACTATGGCACTCCTTCGCAAAAAGAAACCACTCTCAAATATCTCAAATGCACCCAACTTGCAGATTCCATGGGCCTTGAGATCAACGCCGGTCATGACCTCAATCTCCACAACCTTCGCCACTTTTTGCAAACCATTCCCATGGTGAAAGAAGTGTCTATTGGACATGCCCTTGTGTGCGATGCCCTCGAAATGGGTTGGCAACAAACCATGATTGAGTATTTGCGCTGCCTCTATTAATGACTGTTCAATCTTTTTTCATGTAAAAAATCTAGGTTGCGGACTTTGCAAAGCGACAGTTTTGCGTCTTTTTACGCCGTCCAAAGTGACAGAATTTGGCTCAAGAATTCGATGTATCCTTAAAAGTATAATGATTTCATACGCTTAGGTTGCGTCTCATTTTGGGATGAAGTTTGCACATCATTCCTATGAAAAAGTTTAAAGGGGTATTTCCCTTTGGAGGATTTATGTCGACTTCTATCAATAAAACACTTGGAAAAAGCTTGTTGCTTTTCGCAGTTGTGCCAGCGCTCTTTGCCTGCTCGAAGTCAAAGTTCAGTGCATCGAAGTCTGAGCCACTTGCACCTATCGAAGAGACAAGAAATCCACGCACCGATGATCGCCCCGATTATCGTCCGCGCCCCACACGCCCGTACAGACCAACACCTAAAGATGATTACAAACAGCCGGTCGCAGATTGTGAAGATTATGAATATGACTATCCAAAATACAAAGGCCCGAAAGCCGTTAACGTATGGGTTGTCATGGATGGTTCTAAGTCCAACACTCCAGAGCGCTACAAACAACTCTTAGGCATCGTAGAGATGTATGAGTCCACCATCGCTCGCGACATTCCAATCCATTTAGCTGTTATTACAGGTCACTCAAAACAAAGTAATGATTCTGCACTGAGCGGCAATGCTTTCTTTCAGCATAGTAATGAGCCGTATATTCTTACTTTTGGTCACGGCAACAAACAACGCAATCAGATGCTCAAGTATCTTGAAGAGAAAATTCTTGGAATGCGCACGGATAATTCTGACGGTATTTCTGATGGTGGAGAGTTGCTGACAGTGAACCTCCTTGCGGTTCTTAAAAATCAAAGTGCCATGAACACCGTCAAGCAAGGGGACATCCTTAACATTCACTTCATCGGCGACGAAAATGATATCTGTACAATCGGTCAGAGAGAAGATTTCGATAAAATCAATGTCAACGGTAAGATCATGAGCCGTGAGGACTACGCTCGCAATCTTAACTGTAAACACATGAAAGTCACAAACAACGGAAAAGGCTACAGTAAAACCTTAGCTGACGCGATCAACAAAATTCATTCTAGCAAGCGCGCCATTGTTCATACATCTGGTTTTATCTATACCAATGAAGACACTGTTCCTCGCACAAATGCCACTGATGAAAACGAAGTGGGTCGTGGAATCGTAGATTTGATCGAAGCCACTGACGGAAGAGCTTTCGATTTAGCAACACTTCTCTTTGGCGCTGGTGGAGTCAATGAAGAAGCTGTCTACGCTGCTGGTTCTGAAATGATGGAATATATGAACTCCTCTTCAAGCATGTACGAAAGAATCCAAGCCACAGACCGCAGTGGTAAGGCTCTTGATTTGCGCGATGTGGATTACGAGCGTTCGCGAGTGTATGTTGACGACCGCGAAGTTGAGTATCAAGCTTCGAATGACGGGTACATCAATCTCAATCGTCGTTGCCCAGTCGAAGGACGAAAACTCAAGTTCCGTTACTGTCGTCGTAAAAAATAAATCGATCCATCAAATTGAATAAATAAAAAAGCGCCCTCTAAAGGCGCTTTTTTATTTTTTAGCTTTAGGCTTTGGATATGTCGGCTGTTGCTGAGGTGGCTTCTTTACAGCAGGCGCAGGGGCGACAGGAATCTTTTTAACAGCCTTTCCTGGCTTTGCATCCATAGATGTCGTCGAATTTAAAGTTCCAGCGGCTTCCATTTGTTCCGCACCTTCACGTTTTACAAAGAATTCCACGCGACGGTTGAGTGCACGTCCCTGGTAATTGCGATTGGTGGCAATGGGGCTTCGTTCGCCTTCGCCCTCGGCGCGGATCTTCTCGCGATGTTCTGGTGGCAGATAGCTTTTGATCACTTCGCTGACAGATTGTGCGCGACGATGGCTGAGGTTGAGATTATAAGAGTCACTGCCAACAGAGTCCGTATGGCCAATGATCACCAATTGCTTAAAGCCACTGCCTTTTAAAAGATAATCCGCCATTTTCTGGAGATACGGATAAAAATCTTTACGAACCGTTGTCCCGTTAAATTCAAACAAGACGTTCTTCGCCATAAATCGTTCGTTGGTTGTTGGAGCTTGAGCCGAAAAGGCGTCCGCTTCGTCAATGTAAGTGATCTCAGGCTCAGCAGGAGCGGCATCCGTTTCTTCTTCAAGTTCGTCCAAAATATAATCCGAAGCGGGTGGAGCTTCGTTCGAAGAAAACAAAGGCCCCAGCGACCAATTGATCCCCGCATACACGCGCCAATCTGGCGAAGCGGTTCCATGAATCAACTCTGTGCCCATTCCAAAGTGCCCCGCGATGTCGTACATCATGTCCCATTTAGCACCAATCAAAAGTTCCGCTACCGATTGATCCCGATCCGAAGTAAATGCTGCATCTTCGGCGGGGAGGGCGCCATAAATTTCGCCAATGACTTTAAAATCCCAATCCGTAAAATAATAACTTCCAGCCACAGAGGCCAAATACTGATTGCCAAAAGGTTCCACAGGAATATTTAAGACAGGTTCTCCAGGATTGCGAATGCGATATCCTAAGTTTACACCCCAGGTGAATTGGTTGATAGTGTTGTCATACGCCACTTCTAAATTGTAAGTGGGGCCGGGATCTGTGCCCGTAAACGGAAAGTCTTCGATCATAAAAAAGTTCACCGTGCCCACCACCGCAAGTCCTTGAGAAAGCCCGTCCCAAATTCGATATTTTGAATTCAGGCGAATTTCGTTAATACCGTTTTGTTCAAACTGACCACGAAATGTCGATGAGTCTTCATCCACCGTTTGTGATAAAACCTGAGGAAGGCTGATTCCCACATCCCAGTTATTCATAATTCCAAAACCCATATTTAAATCCATCGAGAGTAGGGAGTCTTTGGGTTCAAAGCGACTTTGAGTATTCGCGTCCTCATAGTTGGGGAGGGTGTTGACCGCATAGTTGAAAAAGAGCCCAAAGTTCATTACTCCCGGCGACAAAGTTTTTGAAGAATGAACGGTCACAAAATCCAAACCGCTTGTGGTGGGGTTAAAGTTTTGGGAATCAACGCCCACAACATTGGCTCGAGAGAAGCAAGGGGCCATTAGAAATAACAAGAGAAGTCTTTTCATGCGTTGCCGTCCTTGTAAATGCGTTCTTATTTCATTCTAGGCTTAAAATATTGATTTCCAATGTCTCCTTGCGAGTGGGCTGGACTAAGGTTGTAAATTATAACCCCATTTTCAATTGATAATCCTGTTTATAAATAAGGTCCTAATGCTTGGTGATAAACTTTCAGAAAACAAAAGCCTGTGACATACTGATTTTGCCATTGATGTTCTCCTTAAAATTAGAGTTAGTTGCTTGAAAGGGAGCCTAAAAAGCTCCCTTTTTTTATTTTTTATAAGCATACGCCTCGATAGATCCCCTATATGACTCATCTTTTTACAATTGATTATTTTTTGTTTACAAATCTATAAACTATTATAAAGTGGCCTAAGTGTTGCGACTTTATTTTGCTTCAGAGCTAACGTGTGAGGTATACAGTTGAAGCCTCGACAGAAGCAAAAATTAACTCATATTGGAGAGTGAGAGGTGGAGTGATGTTGATGAAAAAAGTGAATAAAGGCGAAATGCCAGACATCGCGTCTCATTCGAGCTCTGTGATTAGCAGTCAGATCGACTGGGTTGGAATGGACGAGATCACAGTTCCATTTGAATTTATGGGTGTATCGGTGCTTGCGAAAGCACGGGTGCATGTAAACGTTTTAGATCCCAGCGCCAAGGGCATTCACATGTCGCGGTTATTTTTAGCCGTGGGTGAGAAACTTCTTAAGCAAAAAATCACATTTTCCGTTTTACAAGCAACAATGAGCGAGCTTGTAGAATCGCAAGAAGGTTTAAGCGATCAAGCACGTCTTGTGCTTCGTTGGCAGCAACCGATCCAAAGAAAAGCACTTATTAGCGAAAACAAAGGCTGGAAAACCTATCCCATGATGATTCAGCTTGTACAAAAGCAAAGCTCCCTACAAATGATAATGGGCTTTAGCGCCTACTACGCAAGCACCTGTCCATGCTCTGCGGCCCTTGCGCGCCAGCTTGTGCAAAATGAGTTTCAAGAACAGTTTTCAAAAGAACGTCTGAACTTTGATGAGATCTATAATTGGCTCGGACAAAATCAAATCGCCGCTCCTCACAGTCAACGCAGCCGAGCCGATGTAAAGTTGTTATTTAAATCAGGCAAAGAAGTCACCGATGCCATCAAGTACATCAATGCCATCGAAGGGGCGCTTAAAACCCCTGTGCAAACCGCGGTCAAACGTGAGGATGAGCAAGAGTTTGCACGTCTGAATGGTGAGAATCTGATGTTTGTCGAAGATGCTCTCCGACGTATGCAGGACAGCCTTCAAAAGTTTGGTGAGCTTGAGAATTTTAAGGTCAAAGCCCACCACTTCGAAAGTCTCCATCAGCACAATGCCGTGGGAGTGATAACGAAGAAATAATTCACGCTGCCTCTATTCGGAGGCAGCAGCTTGCTGTAATAATTTTACATTCCACTCTTAAAGCGTATTAAACCAGTGTAGGTCGACTTTTTCCTGCAAGCAGTACGTTTTGTGTGTTACTCACCATCCGTCTTTAATAAATATAAAAAGGAG
>CAZOGU010000063.1:0-11588 GCA_964579625.1 uncultured Pseudobdellovibrionaceae bacterium | reverse complement strand
TTTCTACAGGACTAACGTATTGAAAATTACAAAACTAAATGAGGACACACCCTAGATAATTTTCCATATAAAGTCGGAGAAGGCCTCTCTCGCCCTCCTTAGTCATTTATCTCTATCTCGTACCATTTACACGGCACCAGTCTTGTATTAGGTTCCCCCTATAAATCATAAAGGAGATTCTATGAATTCTGGAACGTTAATTGTGACAATTTTCGCTTTATTTGCATTTGTTTTGCCATTTGATGCTAAGGCCTTGAGCTGTTTAAAGGTTTTCCAAAAACCGAAGGTAGCGTCCCTTCCCAAGCAATTGGAAGCTTTTCCAGAGCAATCAGAATTTATCAAAGCTTTGTCTGAGCAGAATTTAGCTCGTCTCAAGCAGGCCAACTTCTTAGAAGTTGAGACCCAAATCAAAGCTCTTGGATACAAACAGGCCGTTCAAGAGACGCACTTTCAGCATGGTTCTTTTTACATCGATGGAGGCCATTTAGTTTGGAAAAAGACGGATGGATCCCTTGTTCGTTTGGTGGACAAAGATGAACATCCTGATCGAGGAATAACCTTTACAGCCGTGAGCCCTGACGGAAAAAAAATAGCGTATTCCACAACCCTCAGCGGGTCCGATCAGCATGTTTGGTATGTGAAGTCGATTTCTGATCAAAGCCAACATTTATTAAAAGAGCCTATCTTGGTTCGTATGGATGGATTCACTTGGGGACAAGATTCAAAGACAGTTTATTACTCTCGATTTTCTCAGATTGATAAAGTGATTACAGGTTTAGAGCCAATAGTAGAGGTTCGTTCTCGCGATTTAAAAACAGGGCGGGATCAATTGGTTTTTGATCACAACAAACGTGCAAATTACGCAATCTACGATGTTGATGGAGGAAAGAATCTCATCGCTCATCGTATTCTTGGGCCCGGAGCTGGAATTAAGGCATTGCTCTCAGTTTATCGAGGCCAAAAACAAAAAGATGGTTCTTACAAATGGTCTCCGCTGATTGCTGTAAACAGTACAATAGGTCACTTTTTAGGAGTCATTCGTAAAGATGGAAAAAAATATGTTGTGATGCACACGGATCAGCTAGGGAAAACATATAGCATCACTATGGTGCCGTTGAATCAGTCTTCAAGATCTGCACGTCCCATCAGTGTGGTATCGGCCAAGGTAAATTTAGTGCTCCACAATTCACAAATGCATGAAGGGAAACTCTTCTTAGAATATTACAATCCTTACACACTTCAATCGCAAATGACAGTTGTCGATGCATTGACTGGAAATATCGAAAAACAGATTCGCTTTTCGGATCACGGTGTATTGAATCACGGATCATTGTCTTTGCCGACATCGTTCCTTGGCGGAGAAGTTACATTTAAATATACCGACGTGCTTAATGGTGTACGAGTTTTTAGTTACAATTTAAAAACAAAATCTTTAAAGGTTCTTCAAAATCCAGGCGTGAATCCATTTGATGCAAGCAGGGTTCGAGTGGCCACTTCAGCATTTAAATCTGTAGATGGCAAAGTCGTTCGCGGACTCAAAATATTCCCTGTTGATGCTGGGGGCACTCCAGTCAAGCCACGATTTTTCTTTGTTAAAAGTTACGGGATGATTGGTATCAAATATGCGGCTGAAGCCCTCGAGGCACAGATGGTGTTGCAGCGTGGAGGAGTTTATTTTGCGGCTGACATACGAGGCGGCGCAGGCACGTCTTCGCAATGGCAAGTAGAAGGTTCTCAAAATTTTCACTTAAGATATGGCGACATGAAGGCCGCTTCTAAATATATTTCAGAGCAAGATCCAATGTATGCTTCTTACCGATTTAAAGCAGAAGATATGGTCGTTATGCTTGGCCGCTCTTACAATGGTTCTGGCATGTTGAATATGGCGGCTTTGCATTCAGAAGCCGCTCGAGTCTTTGTGTCTGTTGTGCCAGTCTGGGATAACCAGTATCAATTGGAGAAAGGGCGTTTTGGAATTCTATCGCACTCTGATTTTTTTCCAAAAGTAGATCCTACCACCGGTGCTCTTATTTTGGATCAAGCATTTTATGCAAATGTGGCCGAACACAACCCGGCAAACCTTCTTACTAAAATTCCGTCTCATAAATCATTAATCGTTTACACCGGTGGTAGAGATGATCGTGTCGATCAGATCTCGATCGAAGAAACGTTTGTACGCCTTCTACAGGGGCAATTGGGCGATAACTTTCATTACATCCAAAACCCGACAGCTTCTCATGGACCTCGTTGGTATTTTGAAGAACTGTTTACGGAGCTGGATTTAATTTTTGGTAGAGCTCAGTAATTGGTGCCCGACTTTTGTTGAGTCGGGGATGTCGGGCTTGCGGTTGTCATAAGTGGACCGCAAGCTCATAATAAACCAATGACAGATCAAAAATCTTTTAAAAATAAATATTTCTTTATGGTGAGCTTTGTGATCGGCTTTTGCTTTTTTGGCTGCAGCGAAGACGATGCTTTAACAGCTGCGCTTGAGATCACCGAAAGTCCACTTTATGATTTTGGAGCTGTCACGACTGGCACAAGTTCGGATAAAACTTTTACGATCACCAACGGCGGTATTGTTGCGGCAACCAATATCGAAGGGTTGGAGTTGGATGCGCCTTACAGTTACAAAGGTGGCGTTTTTCCTGGAACTGGCGGGACCTGCGGAGTGAGTTTAGATATTGATGCCACTTGCGACGTTGTACTTTCTTTTGAGCCCACAGCCGCGGTTGAATCCACAGACACTCTTTACGTTCGCTACTATAACGGCACGGTGAATCGGATCTTGGAGCTGGATTTAACTGGTACCGGAGACGCGGGCGGTGGTGGTGCTGCGGCCTTGCTGGTCATCAGTGATGGACCTAGCTATGATTTTGGGACGATCAATACGGGGAATACATCTGATTATACGTTTACTGTGACCAATACGGGGACGGCAAATGCGACAGGAATCATGGGTGGTGGTCTTGCGGCGCCCTTCTCATTCAAAGGAGGGGCTTATCCTGGGACCGGTGGTACTTGTGCTGTCACACTGGCAGCAGCTGCAACGTGTACAATCGTCATTGAGTTTGCGCCGGTGATCGTGGCAGTATCTACGGATACCATCAACTTGGATTATAATGACGGTGCGGCAGCTCAAACAACCACTCGTGATATCCAAGGAACTGGCCAATAACATGAACTGAATTCAAGTCGATCGGCCTGAGTATTCAGTTTCTTTAAAATTAATTCACGATTTAAGCTTTTTCTTAAAATTGATTACCACGTTCTTTATAATAACAGAGCTTCCAGTCTTGCTGTTCATGGAATGCACACGCCCTAGTAATCATAAATTATTAGATGTTAGCCGTGCATCTCATGGTTGTTTGCGAACGCTTCCTAAAACGCAAAACTTATTTACAACTACCTTATCAACAATCCAGAAGATATCTCAGAGACTCTGCCGGCATTTAACAAGTTCCAAAATCTGCCAGATGAAACCGTGCAAGAAGGTGGCCTTGGTGTGAGTGAGGGGCCTGAGCCTTGTTTATAACCCTTAATTGTTACGACATTGGTACTGCAGAGCACTAAGCAGACGGGGTTTCGCTTACTTTTTGTAGATTTTGAAGACTTTGTTTAAGGGCCTCGAGTCCTTGAGTTAAAACAGCTCGCTGCCATATCATATCTTGTGGATTAAAAAGCATCTCAAAGAGTTTTTGTGTACTCTGTTCATCCTCCGCAGAGGCGTACCCGAAGTGATGTCCCTGGTTTTCAATCACCGAAATCCACAAAGATAACAACCCGCCCGAAAGTGTTTGGCTATCCAAGGTGCCAAACTCAAAAACCATGGGAATGACTTTTTTATTTGAAAGATGTTTCCAGGTCCAATCGACAAGATCTCCGTGGGTGACATAAAAATCGGCATTGTGAGCGGTGTCTATAGAGTGGAGCGGGAATATTTTTTTGAGCAAGTCTTGTTGCTCGTTGGAAGAGAATTCTTCGCTTCCGTAAAAATGAAGCTTTCCCCGTTGTCCAAAGCCAGTGTGGAGATCGATGTGCAAGACATAGGGAGCTTGCGCGCTAAAGTCTGCGATCCATTTTTGGATGGCTATAGTTTCTTCTTGTGCTGTTTGTCCAGAAAAATAAAGACCTCGCGGCGATTGGTGTTGTCCTGCAAGCACGCCGAGCACTTCTTTTTTGCCATTCCACAAAGTAAAACAACCCACGCGTGCAAAAAACCACCAGCGCTGGATCAACGATGGAGAGGCGGGGTTGGAGGGTTCGAGAATGTCGCGCATTTTTTGATACGCATGATTTTCATTATGATTTTTGTTTTTGCCGTAAAAATTGCGATTCAGATCGATATTTTTTGCATTCGTTCGCCGAAACTTCGCAAAACCATCGGGGTTTATCGCATGAAGGATGAGAACATTGGACTTGAGCGTGCGAACTTGCTGGAGATATTGCATAAAAAGTCTTTGCAGAGCTGTTCCGGTAAATGCTTCAGCGCCGTGAATTCCAGAAGAAAGGATCAATAAGGGGGCATTTTTGTTCTGAGGAATCCAGAGTGCTTCAGTCGTTTGGTGTTCAATCGGAATCGATAATTTTTGACTTTGTGGAAACTTTTTTTGAAAGTCTTGGATTTGTTTTTGCCAAAGAAGATTTTCATCATCCGCGTCTTTAGCGTAGCGAACTTGGAGTTGATCAATGGTGTGTAGGGATGTTTGTGTGTTTTGATAGGTTCCGGCAGTTGCAAGCGGACTCAATAAGACAACAAGAAGGAATTTCATCAGATCTCCAGGTTCAATGGCGTTTATGGCAGTCTGGTTTGCAGGTGGTGTGCTTGTTTTTTGCTTATTTAAAAACTATTCTAGAAGAATGACAAAGTCTGCAAAAATTTTTGTTGGAATCTCTTTGCTGGGTCTGTGTCTTCTGGCCACCTATGTCTTTATTTTTGATCAAACTCTTTTTATTTTTCAAGATCTCGAAGTGACCGTTGTTGGCGACAAGTGGCACAAGGATATTTTAGAGCAAAAAAAGAAAAGATGGTCTGTTCGTCTTCTCGCTCACAAAAATAAAAACCTCTGGCAAGTTCCTTTAGCGCAATTCAATCAAGAGCTGCAGCGAGATCCAAGCGTACTCTCCTCAACTGTCGATAGAGTGTGGCCCAATCGTGTGCGAATTCAACTTCGGTTAAAACCAATTCTCTTGGTTTTCTTAGACGGGCGGCAAACAGTTTTACCAATCACTGCAGATGGAAAAATTCTCGAAAAGATAGACCTTGTGTATGCTCCCGATGTGCCCTTTGTGCGCAATCGTCAGCTTTTAAAAAATTTAGACACACTTTCGACCTTGATCGCACTCTATATTACCGTTCCTGAAGAAGGAGTGATTTCAAAACCAGAAGTGGCCGAAGTCGATTGGACCACTGAGCGGGGTTTGCTGCTAGAAATGAGTCATGGTATCGAAGGGCAAATTGTTTTGGGGCACAAAGATGTTCATTTAAAAGCGAAACGTGTCGCCAACGTCTTAAAGTATCTTGAAAGTCAAAATCAAAAGTGGCGCGTCATCGATGCGAGCTTTGCAAAAAAAGTTCTTGTCAGGCTGCGTAAGCATTCGTAGGCTTAGGTAGAGTAGCTCTACTAACGGATAGGTTTGCTATTCGATTGAGCAGTTCGTCCAAGGATTTTGGATGAAAAGTTTAACAACTGACGAGAAACACGGATGTCGAAAGAAAACGTACAATATTACACAGCTTTGGAAGTCGGTTCGTCAAAAGTGGCGATGGCAACGGCGCGTGTCTCAGGAGACAAGCTTGAGATTGTTTCCGCCGTGCAGGTTCCTCACAAAGGAATTCACCAGGGGCAAATCATTGATGCTCGTGAGATCTCAACGGCCATTCATAAAGCCAAGAACGAAATCGAAGTCACTGCCAATTGTCAGATCACGAGCGTGTATGCATCTGTGGCTGATTTAAGTTTAGAAACAGTTCATGCCAAAGGTGTTCTTTCGATCAAAAAATTAGTAACACCTAAAGAAATCACAGCGGTTCATGCCGTCGCTGAAGAGCTTGTTCCTTTGCGCA
This sequence comes from uncultured Pseudobdellovibrionaceae bacterium, assembly GCA_964579625.1. Taxonomy (GTDB): domain Bacteria; phylum Bdellovibrionota; class Bdellovibrionia; order Bdellovibrionales; family JAGQZY01; genus JANPLN01. The sequence goes on along the minus strand of CAZOGU010000063.1, from coordinate 5,521 downwards.
GTGATCGACAAATATTGCATCATCTTCCGCAATTTTATAAGACAGGGAGCCAAAAGTTACCGAAGGCTCCTCTTGGGCAAAAAACCACTTCCATCGAAGTTCATTCACTGCTTCTGGTTGGATCAAAAAAGATTTTACAAACGGTGCGCGATTGCGCTGCTCAATCACAAATTCAAATTTTAGAGTTTGTGGCGCAGCCCATAGCAAATGCGGACGTCTTATTGACTGCGGATGATAAAGAAAAAGGTGTGGCGCTGATCGATATTGGTAGTGCCATGACTCAGCTTCTTGTTTACAAAGCCGATAAACCTGTCTTTTGCCAAACTCTTCCGCTGGGTGGAGCACATTTTACCAACGACTTGGCTGTCGGATTGCGAACGCCACAAGCCGCTGCCGAAAAAATCAAAAGAAACCACGGTGCAGCTCTGGTGGATTTAGTGAGTGAAGGGGAAACAGTCGAGATTGAATCCTTAAAAGGAGATGCGCCACGGACCGTGGAAGCGCGCCTTGTTTGTGAGATTCTCGAAGCGCGCGCTGAGGAAACACTGGGCGTGATCCTCCGTCGTATGAATGACGAAGGACTTTTGTCTTCGATTTCAAATGGGTTGGTGTTAACAGGCGGAGGCAGTCAGCTACCGGGATTGGCAGAACTTGGGGAATTTACTTTTGATATTCCAGTTCGACGAGGAGCTGTTAAAGATATTTTATCAGTGAGTCCGCTAGCCCAAGGTCCAGGAATGTCGGTGATTGTTGGTCTTCTGCAGCACGCCAGAATGCGACAATCTTTTGAAACCTCAGAGTTTTCGTTGGAAACTTTTAAAGAAACTTTGGCGAAAGTGAAAACTTTTTTTGAGAACTTATTATAAGCAGCAAAGGGGAACCAATGTTTGAACTAGAAGAAAACGTCAATATCGGTGCTACGATCAAGGTGATCGGAGTTGGTGGCGGAGGAAACAACGCTGTAACAACAATGATCGAAGGCGGACTCACTGGTGTTGAGTTTGTTGTCGCGAACACAGATCGTCAGGCTTTAGAAGCCCACAAAGCTCAAAATAAAATTCAACTCGGAAAAGAACTCACGCGCGGACTTGGCGCGGGTGCAAATCCAGAAGTTGGAAAACGCGCAGCCATCGAATCCTATAATGATATCGTTGAATCCCTCGAAGGCGCGGACATGGTTTTTGTAACAGCCGGCATGGGCGGTGGAACAGGAACTGGTGGTGCCCCCATCGTTGCCAAAATTGCAAAAGAGCTAGGCGCTCTTACAATCGGTGTGGTGACTAAGCCTTTTAGTTTCGAAGGTAAAAAAAGGATGCGTCATGCTTTCGGCGGACTCAATGAGCTTCGCGAAAGTGTAGACACCCTCATCGTGATTCCAAATCAAAAACTTCTTTCGATTTCGCATGAAAAAACATCTCTATTAGATATGTTTCGCAAAGCCGATGAAGTTCTTTTACAAGCCGTTAAAGGGATCTCTGACCTTATTAATATCCGCGGTCTTATCAATTTGGACTTTGCAGATATTCGCACAGTTATGTCGACGCAAGGAATGGCCATCATGGGAACTGGCGCCGCCACTGGCGAAAACCGCGCCGTCGAAGCTGCCACTGCAGCGATTTCGTCGCCACTTCTCGAAAATATTTCGATCGACGGAGCCACAGGCATCATCATTAACGTGACAGGCGGAAGAGATCTTAGCCTCCATGAAGTGAACGAAGCTTCGACACTCATTACAGAAGCCGCTCATGAAGATGCCGAAATTATTTTTGGTGCCGTGATCGATGAGACGTTGGGTGATGAAGTTCGTGTGACTGTGATTGCAACTGGTTTTGGCGTCGATCAAGTCAAGCTTGGAGTTCCACAGCATTACTCGTATCAAGCGCAGCCTCAGCAGCCCACTTACATGACACAACAACAGCAGGCCTACTATCAGCCGCAGTATCAAGCTCCCGTAGCTCCGCAGCCGATGGTTCAGCCAGTGATGGCGCAACCGCTTCCTCCGATTCCCCCAATGCAGCAACCGCAGCAGGTCTATCAGGCCCCTGTTGTTCCTGCTCCGGTGATTCCCCAACAAGTGATCGAAGAGGTTCCTGCACCACCAGTGATCGAAGCCGCACCAGCGCCGCAGTATCATGCTGAAGCTCATCCACAAATGGTGAACAACGCCAATTCGCGCGATCTTCTGATTGCAAAAGCCAAAGCCTATCGCGAACAGGCCCTTAAGCAGCGCGAAGTTCCTACGGAGCAATTGAGCATGGAGATGAGTTTGGATCACGCGGCTGCAAAACAGCCGGTGGATTTGAGTTCTCCGTTTGATCAATCCAACTTGGATGTTCCAACGTACCTTCGTCGCAAGCAACGCACTGAGGAGTCTCAGGACGGAATGTAATGAAAACGTATTTTTTTCTCTCGGATATTCATCTGAGAGACAGAAATGACCCAAAAGCGCAGACTCTTCTGCGCTTTTTTATTTCGCAAACAGCGCAAGCCTCAAACACCGTTATTTTTTTAATGGGCGATATTTTTGATCTTTGGCTGGGAGCGCACACCTACTTTATCGATAAACATCAGGAACTCGTCAAAGCCATTGAGGTCTTCGTGCAAAAAGGCGGAGAGGTGCACTATTTTGAGGGCAATCATGATTTGCACTTAAAAAAGTTTTGGCAAGATCAACTCGGAGTGATTGTTCATTCGGACCCGGAGTACTTTCACCTTGATGATGATATTGTGCGTGTTGAGCATGGCGACCAAATGGATCCCGAAGATAAAGGTTATATTTTTTTGCGCTGGCTTTTAAGAACACCTGTTTTCCGCTGGGTCATTTTAAATCTCCCTGGCTTTATCGTAGCAAGGATTGGCCAATTGATGAGTCGAACAAGCCGTGTTTACACCAACGCCCTTCGCGATCCCGAGCGCATCCTTAAAGTGATTCACTCCCATGCGCAAAAAGTTCTCTCTGAAAAACCGTTCCAGGTGGTGATTTCAGGGCATGTTCACTTGCGGGATGAGACCTCTTTTGTTGTTGCTGGGCAAAGAATAACTTCGTTCAACCTCGGGAGCTGGGACGACCAGTATAAAGTTCTCAAGAAAGAAAATCACCAATGGGGTTGGGTAGAACTTTCTTAATGCGGGCGCCAGAAAATTATTTTTAACATACAATCACTTTATGAGGATACGCCCTAGAAAAAAAAGATTTAATATCAATAGAACAGGCGTTATATTGATATTGTATATGGTCCTTATTGCAAATGTACTACCCATTTTAGGTGCTTTGGCTCCGCTTTTAGTCTCGCTTTTGTTGATTATTTTTGCAGCTCTCGACATTGTTCACGATATCCAAACTGCCAACGGATATGAACACATTATTTTTGAGACCATCGTCTTCTTTCTTGGCTTTTTGCTGAATCTTTATTTTGTTGATCGAACGACACGCTCGTTGCGTCGTTTAAAGAGAGATAACGTCAAAATTTCGCAAAATTTGCAGATCACCACACAGGAGAATGAACAGTTAAAGATCGAGCAAGAAAAATTTCGCCAAGGCCTCACCTCGGAAATTGATCGTCAACTCAAAAAGTGGGAGCTTTCCCCGTCTGAGGTCGAGATCGCTTTTTTGCTCTTAAAAGGATTAAGCAATAAACAAATCGCCGAAGTCCGCTCCACCTCAGAAAGCACCGTGCGCTTGCAATGTTCCGCCATTTATAAAAAATCCAACCTGAGCAGCCGCTCGGAACTGGCCGCGTTTTTCTTAGAGGATATGTTGATGGTACCTCTCAAAAATGAGCAAAACGAAGTGCAAATTTAGAGTGGGCTTTAGAATTAGTGGGGCGCTAAAAATCTACGATAAATTGTGTGGTTAGAATTCCATTTTTCATGGCGGGGATTATGTACCAACTTACCTCATCGGGCTGAAACTCTTTGTTTTGGTTTTGTAGTTTTCCCATTTTAGCAGCGGCCTTGCCAAAAACATATCCCATGGCAATACCCAACGGGTAGTCACTGGCCCAATGAACGCCATTGTTGACCATTTGCCATCCTAAAAGAGTCAGCCATGTCACTTCAAGCGGCCGTAGCCAATAGGAAGACTCCGGATAGTTATCGATGAGAATTGTGAAGGTGAGTGTGGCGGTCATGATATGACCGCTGGGCATAGCGTCGTAACTGGGAGTATTGTCACCATATTCAGAAAAGGAGGGAAACGGTCGCCAAGCTCCAAAATCTTTTGTTTTTACATAAGGACTTTCTCTTCCAAAAGACCGTTTAAGAGCCTGACTAAAAAAAGTAGAGATCGCCATTCCGTGAACCAATTGCAATCCCGTATTGTAGGCCCGATTGCTTTCTGAAAAATAACCATATCCGATCAGTGAACCCGCAATTGTAAAATGGGTCATCCCGTCGCCTAAAAAATAAAGTGCCGAGCCAGTATCTGTTGGGAGTCGAATTGGCCAGGGTCCAATGTCAAAAGCGCCATGAGTGTTGTCTTGATTGCCAACGCCCATTTTTCGACCGCCATATTGAATGTCTCTTAAAATATCTTCGTCATAATGATAAAGCACAGCCGTCGAACCTAAAATCAATCCCCAATAAGGGAGGCTCTCTCGACTGAATCCCATTTTTATCCCTTCCCAGGATGTGTTGGGCATTTCAGTGATAACAGATGACAACGCGATCTTTTCCTGTGAGTCCTGGCCAGTGCTTAAGAAAACAAAAAAAATCATAAAAAGTGACATCATTAAAAATCCGTTCTGTAGCCCACAATCCATCCATCGCGCTGAGGTGCTAAAAATATTTTGGCAACTTCGCTGTCTTTATCTTTGTACAAGTAATGCAAGCTGAGCCCATAAGAGAGTCCGATCGTGGCTCCACCTAAAACATCGTGGAGGCGGTGAGCATTGTCATTAATGCGACTCCATGCCACTAATCCGGCGAGAGAATACGCAGCGACCCCCCAGTACCATTCGTGCTCGGTACCTACAACGGCAGCAAATGCAAATGCCGAAGTTGTATGTCCTGAGGGAAAAGAATCGCGATTGTCAGAATCTGGACGAGGTTCGCGAATGGCCATTTTTAAAACTGTTGTTGTAAACCCAGCATAAACTGTTGATTTGAGCATATGCAGGGATTTACTTCGATAAGAGAGGTTGTCTGAATAATAGTAGATTCCATACATAGACACCGCATAAATGGCATTGGGAACCATTTGTCCGGCGATATCTCCTACTTGCGAAAAACTTCCTAGTGGTTTGTCCTCGACAGTTTCATCTTGTAGATCATGGCCCAAACCATCTTCGACACTGTCAATCACCGTAATACCTGTGAGAGCGGCGCCACCGAGGAAATAGTATTTGGCGTTGGTCGTTACTGGCGAGGCCAGTTCATTTCCAAGATCTCCCCAAAATCCAGCGTGGCATGGGATAGAGAAAAACAACAAGATGAAATTCACAGGAGTCCTTTCGAGAGGGTGTGTCACTAGTGTCTCTCAGGACCTGTCGTTGTGCAATTTTTAAAAAGATCCCGTTCTTGG
>CAZOGU010000062.1:4194-11990 GCA_964579625.1 uncultured Pseudobdellovibrionaceae bacterium | reverse complement strand
AATTTAAAAATCGATTTGGCGTGGATGTGCAGTTCTCCTCGCGCTTTGATTCAAATTCCAGCGTTGCCGTTCCTACGATCGGCTTTTCGAAGAGAATTTCGGAGCGCACTTCGTTTGTTGGCAGTGTGCAAACGGGCAAAGAAAGTCGAGCCGATGGTAAGCTTCGTTATGAACTGGATCGCGGATTTGCCGCAACAATGAGTGTGCAATCACAGGCTCGTGAAGAAGCCAATCAAGTTCGCGGAAACAATCTGAGCGATATTTTAGGTATCGATTTGGAATTTAGAAAAGAATTTAAATGAGATTGATTTTTGTAATTCTTATTTCTTTTATGTTCAGCTTGGCCTTTGGCGAAGACGCCTTACGCTTTTCTGAAGCTGACTTTCGAGAAATTAGAAAGTTTACGAATGTCAAAAAGAACCAATTTACTTTGGCTGAGCTTAACCAGCTCATTAAGGAAATTGCGACAAAAAAAGACCTCACGGTTGCTAAAATTAACTTTGAAAATGGTCTTCTCAAACTCGATCTTAAAGAAGCCACCATTCAACAGGGAATCGAAATCAACGGGAACCAAGCCATCACTCGAAACGAAATTCTATCCCTCCTTGAAGTGCAAGAAGGCAAACGGGTCGATAAGGCGCTCATCGAACGTAATCTTACCAAGCTGAACGATCGTTACGAAGCCATTGGCCTCAAGAAAGTGTCTATTCAACTTCGTGAACAAACGGAAAACGCAAAGATTGTCTACTTTATTGATATCAACGAAGGCACAACGGCAATTATTAAAGAAGTAGCCGTTCTCTCGAACAACTCCTTTCTCAACAATCACATCCGCTACAAACTCAGCTCCTTCTTAAAGCAAAAAATTGATAAGTCTGTAATCAAAAACATAGAGATGATGGTGGCAGAGATTTTAGTCCAGAATCGATATCTCGATGCCAAAATCTCTAAAATATCCCCGGTTTATAATGCCAACCGTACAGAAGCTCGAATGGTGATCACCATCGAGACAACAGCCACTTACGAATTCTTGTTTTATGGCAATGCTACTTTTTCTTCGGGAAATATACTTACCTACCTGGATTTGGATAAGAATTTCTTAAATTATGTTAAAAATCAAAAATTAATTCTCAAAAAGATCGAAGACTATTACCGTGCAGCAGGATTTGCTAAAGTGGAAGTGGGTAATAAAATTCACTTTTACGAAAAAATGAATAAATATGTTTTACAGTTTAACATCAAAGAAGGTCCGCGCATTCGTATCAAAGCCGTTGAGGTGTCTGGTAAGATTTCACGCAATCCTTCCTACTATGCCGACCTCTTTTATGCCAATTTGTCTGAGAATAAACATTCTGGATATTTTGTCGAAGAATCCATTAGCAAAGCCACAGATCAGCTGATTCTTCAGTTGAAGGACGAAGGTTACTTGCGTGCCGAAAAGATTTCACTTGATTATAAATTTTTGAATGCGGAAGCAGTGATTATACAGCTTCAAATCAGCGAAAACATTCTCACGCAAATTCGTAATATTACATTTACAGGCCTCAAAAACTTTACCTCGTCGCAACTTTATGACGTTATCGACCTAAAACCCAATTCACCTCTCAATCTTGTAAAACTTTACAACAGCTATAACGAACTCAAATCGTTTTATCAAAAAAATGGGTATCTTGAATTCGAAATCACGAGCCCTCCAGAAAAATTAGTCAAATACGTAGAAAATTTTGAATTTGCCGATATCGTTTACGAATTTCGGGAAGGACCACAAATTCGAATCAAGGACGTGAAGGTCCGTGGCAATACTTTTACCAAAGACAAGGTTGCTATTCGCGAGTTAGATCTCACGCAAGGAGAGGTTCTCACTTCAGAAAAGATCAATGACTCCATTGTCTTTTTAGAGAGGACGCAACTTTTCTCTCGTGCACAAATCAATACCAGTGATAACAATACCGACGTTTCCGAGCGCTCTGTGTTTGTTGATGTTCAGGAAAAGAATCCTGGCCTCCTCGCCTCCGGGCTCGGAGTGTCCAACGAACGTGGAGTGACCTTGCGATCCTATTTAGGCATTAGTTATCAAAACTTAGCTGGAACAGGTCGCGGAGTCAGTACTCGAGGCGATGTTAAGTACTCGCTTGATCCAAACATTCGTTATCCAGAGCATCGCATTGTCGTTGGTTTTTACGAACCATATTTGTTTTTTAACCGTCTTCGCGCGCGTGTCTCTATCGAACGCGAACAACAGGTTCTAGATACGTTTGATGATTTTGTTTCTATCCAAGAGAGAAATGAAGTGAACTTTTTAATTGAAAAACAAATCAATCGGCGCCTCAAATTGATTTGGCACCTTTGGGATCTTTCATTACTTCGAACTTTTGTAAAGGATTCTGGAAATGATATCTCAAAACTAAAAATTGCTAACATTGGACCCGCTATTGAGTGGGATCGACGCGATGATATCTTTGTTCCTCGAGATGGGTCGTTTTCTGTGGCAAAGGTCGAATACTCCAACCCAGTTCTGGGAAGCACACGCGATGAAAATGACTACATTGACTTTGTGAAGCTCACCACCGGACATATCAACTACACGCCTCTCACCGCGACCAAACGGTGGGTGTTAGTGAATGAGGTGCGCGCCGGTTACGTGGACAACCTTAGCAATCGCCCTGAGTCTGGCGTTCCTGGCGTTCGCCTGTTTTTCTTGGGGGGCCGCTCAACTCTACGTGGTTATGATTTACGAGACAGTGAGCGTGTACCGTCGTTAAAAGAAGTTTGTGGAAGCAGCTGCCAATCAATCAGTGAAGTTAAAGTGACAACTTCCTCTCATTTTTATCTCACAAAAAACGAAATTCGTTTTCCTCTGAATGGCGACAATTTTGGTGGCCTTATTTTTTATGATGGTGGCGCCGTCTTCATCAATGGCTTTGATATAGAGGACCGTTATCGAGACACGGCAGGGTTTGGATTCCGTTATATAACGCCGATTGGAGCCTTTACCGGCGAGATTGGGTTTAAGCTCGATCGAAAGAAAGAATCTGCCAATTACAAAAACGAAAACGCATTTACGATCCACTTCTCAATGGGTACTTTCTAAATTTTCCCTTGGCATCTTTTTTGTAGCGTCTTCTTTGAAGCTTTATTCAATTGCAAAAGGAGATGGCATGACGCTCTTAACTCAATTTTTAATGTTTATACCTCTGTTTCTTGTCCAAATTGCGAACGCCAACGAGGAGAGCCCATGTGGAAAAAATGTCCACCCTGTAAAGGCTTATGGCTTAGAACGTGACAGCTCTGGTGACATCCGGGATGGCGTCATCGCACAAGATGAGGCAAATCTAAAATGGATCGCTTTGGTGTTATCCACATCGACCAACAGCAGGGACATCCCTTTTGAAGTCTATTTAAAAAAGGCGTCGGCCATGTTCTTTTGTGTATCCGCAAATGGACCAAAAAGCGGCACTATTGTAAACTTTGACCCCAGTGATTGCCTCTCCATTGTCAATGTTGTTGGACTCCGACTCAAATCGCAAATTTGGACACCTAACTCCACACTCTCAATTTCGTCCATTGATATCAATCGAGAGTCCGATGCTGGCCTTTTACCCCCCGCTATGGAACTCGATGGCGAAAAAGATATCTGCTTTGAAAGGGCCGAAGACGTACAACTCGTAACAGTTTTTGGGAAATCCACAAACAAAGAGGGTGCGCGTGCAAATTTAAGTATTGAACTGCTTGTCAGCGACCCGCTGCCAACAACAATACACGTTGTCGGGTTAGAACATTTCAGGGTTGAATTTTAGGCCCATTCGAGTGCAGATGATGCGTGTGATTTCTGTGGCTGTTTCTTCGAGAGCGCGCTCTGTCACATTGAATACGGGCCAGCGTTTGTTTTTGCTAAACAGCTCTTTGGCATAATCGATCTCTTCGAAAATATTATCCATACGAGCGTACTCGCTCCCCGGATCTTGCTTGATTCTTTCGAGTCGATTGCGACGAATTTTATGAAGGGAATCTGGATCAATAATCAATCCCACAATTTTGCGCTGATCCACTTTAAATAACTCTTCAGGCAGTGGTGAGCCTGGCACCAGAGGGATATTGGCCACTTTCCAACCTTTATGACTCAAAAATAAACTCAGTGGTGTTTTGCTGGTGCGACTGATTCCAACTAAAATAATATCGGCTTTATCCAGATCATTAAGGAGCTTTCCATCATCATGCTTCACGGCAAATTCAATGGCTTCAACGCGTTTAAAATATTTTTCGTCCACTGAGTGGAGAATGCCAGCTTCCTTCTTTGTGTCTGTCACATGGAGATAGGCATCCAATTCTTGCAGTAAGGGGCCGAGCAAGTCCACTTGTGGAAGTCCATAGGCCGCCGCTTTTTCCTGCAAATAGCTACGCAACTGCCGACTCACGACTGTATGAATTACGATGGCTTTTTTTTGCAGAGCCTCTTCGATGGTGGAATCCACCTGTTGTTCTGTGCGGATATTTTTAAAACGAACAATATTGAGATCGTGGGAGGTGTAGTGAACAAGGGCGGCTTTGGTCATGGTCATAGCAGTTTCGCCAGTGCCGTCGGAAATGATGTAAATAAAAATCTTGTTCATGCGTTGTCCGTTACAAACAAGAAGTCACGAGAATCTAGATTGTACATTTTTAAATCCCGTTGGCTGTTAAAAATTGTCGTCATTGGACTTCCCAACGACTTCCACAACTCCGAAAATTTTTGAGGAGACACTTGATCAAAATGAACAACCAGCAGCTGATCCGCAAGGAGGCTTTTTTTATCGATATAAAGAGAATAGCCCTCTTCACTGGTTTGGTGGTGATTCTTTTTACTGAGTTCAAACTGGGTGATCCAATCAAAATAGGCAAACCAGCCATCGTCTTGTTTGGCATCAACAACCCACAGTTTACTTTTTAAAACATCTTGTGAAAAATTATGCATGACCAATTTCTTTGTTAAGAATCTGATCAAGAATCCCATTCACAAAACCTGGTGCTTCCAAGGAGCTGTATTTTTTTGCGATCTCGATGGCCTCGTTGATAACAGCTTTTGGTGGAACACTGTCGTCTGGCATATACACCATTTCGCAAACCGCAATACGCATAATATTCAGATCCACCAACGACAGACGTTTGATATTCCAATTGACGCTGTATTTCTGCACCAATTCGTCAATTTTTTCCTGATACGTCATCACCGAGTTCACCAAACTCTTGGTGTACTCGACCACTTCTCCGCCGAGGGATAAATGCTGTTGATAGAGATTTAATAATTCGTCGGGACTGGCCTGATTCATAAATTCACGTTGAAACAAAACCTGAAGAGCCAACTCGCGAGAACTTCTTCGGGTCATAATGTCTCCAGGTGGGATAAAAACTCATCCACATCATTGAACGTTTGATGAACACTTGCAAAACGAATCGAAGCCACTTTATCGAGTAGCTTTAGTTCTTGTAAAACCATAATCCCGATTTGTTTGGATGTGACTTCTTCGGCGCGCAGTTGCTCGGCCCAATAAACCACTTTTTTGACAATGTCCTGAAGCTGATCACCCGTCACCGGGCGTTTGAGACAAGAGGCTTTTAAACCTTTTAAAATTTTTGCCTGTGAGAAAGCTTCTCGTTGTCCATTTTTTTTAATGACGGCAGGCAAAGTCACGATGATGGCTTCGAGGGTTGAAAATCGCCACTCACACTTTTCGCATTCTCTACGACGACGTGTCCCCGCTAGATCTTTTGTAGATCGAGTTTCAATGACTTTGGTATCTGAGGAGTTGCAGTTTGGACATTTCATAATATATGCTTAATAATGAAGTTTTTGCATTGAAGTCTATGTTAGGTCAAGAGCTGGGGAGTGTTTTTGTACGTAGTGAAATTGCTGTTTCTATTTTCTTTATCGTTTGCTGGCCTCAATGAGGAAAAATATAGCCCCAATGAGCCGCCACCAGAAACGGGTTGGAAATCAGCTCTCAAATTTTTCACAAAGGACTCAGCGCAAAGCTCTCGAACGCGAGCTCCATCCGACACTTCTGACGCAAGCTATGATCAATTTTTATCTCTTGACAACACCTTCTTTCTTAACAGCGAACGCTCTTCGGAGCTCGAACCAAAAGGCCGTTGGGGATTTGGTATGGGCTACGCTTGGGATCACGCCACGTGGGTTTCGCAATCCATCAACTTGCAGTACGCTGATTTTGGCCTTGATCAGCGATATTCCTTGCTAACCGGGCTTATCTTGCCAGGCATTGAATCCGAATTTCCACTCTACATAAAGGCCATGGCCGGGCTCGGTTATTTTCGCGGGGATTTTGAAGAAGACACTCTGACCGTGGATTACAACGCCGCCGTCGGCCTGCGCCTCTTCTCGCCCAGTCGTTTTTTATTTCATTTGGAGTTTGGTTCCCAAAACTATCATCGTCTGCTAAAGAAGAGCTACACAAATAGCTGGGTCCTTTCATCGGGTCTTGCTTTTATTTTTTAAAGGACGCTCTTGAAATACTTTAAACATCTTTTCGACAGTGCGGCTCTTGCTCTGGAAGATATCTTTTTTAAAGATCGCCACGCCGACAAGGTGATTGAATTTTATTTTAAGAATCATAAAAAGTGGGGCAAACGAGATCGTCACTTTTTTGCCGAAAACGTTTACGGCACCGTTCGCTGGTGGAATCAGTTGGTGGCTCTCGCATCTGCCGAAACTCTTCCCCCTCTTGAGCAGTGTCATCGCGCGCTGGCTGCCCATCTTGTGATCAATGATCAACCTCTTCCCGAATGGTACAGCTCCTTTTTCAATCCCACAGATCTCCTTAAAAAACGCCATCTCCTGAAAGCACCCCACTTGATTCATGCTGTCCCGGAGTGGCTCGAGCTGTGGGCGCAAGCAGAATTGGGTGATTCTTGGGCTCCCGCCATCCTTGAACTGAACAAAACAGCCAAAGTGGTCCTCCGCTGCAATTCTACAAAAGCCACTCGCCAGCAGCTCAAAGAAATGTTGGCCACGGAAAACATTCACGCCCGCCTTCTTGATGATCATTTATTTCCAGATGCTTTGGAATTGATTGAACGGGCGAATGTGTTTCGCACAAAAGCCTTCGAACAGGGACTTTTTGAAGTTCAAGATGCCTCCAGTCAACGCGTGGCTTTGCTCCTAAATCCTCAGCCGGGTGAGCGAATCATTGATGCCTGCGCGGGAGCCGGCGGAAAAAGCCTTCACTTGGCTGCGCGCATGGGACAAAAAGGGAAAATCATTTCCATGGATATTTTTGATAGAAAATTACAAGAACTCAAAAAACGCGCCCGTCGCTCCGGCACCTCGCTGATCGAACCGCGCCTGATCGAAGGCACAAAGACCATCAAACGCCTCGAGGGCTCTGCAGATGCCCTCTTGCTCGACGTCCCGTGTTCGGGACTTGGTGTCTTAAAGAGAAATCCCGACAGTAAATGGAAACTGACCGCCGAAAAAATAAAAAACCTACAACAGACGCAGCAAGAAATTCTGTCGTCCTACACTCGCATGGTGAAACCCAAGGGCCGCTGCGTATACGCCACGTGCAGTGTTTTGCCATCGGAAAATCAAAACCAAGTTTCAATATTTTTAAAAAACAATCCCGCCTGGATTCAAACTTCTGAAGAAATTATTCTTCCGCAAGATCATGGCTACGACGGGTTTTATATGACGTTACTGCAGCGACAGTAGCAGGTCAGTAGCAGGTCAGTAGCAGGTCAGTAGCAGCATCAGCATCAGCATCGGATACAGTTTCAGTACAGTTTAAGTTTTCAGTTAAGTTGGA
>CAZOGU010000062.1:0-4094 GCA_964579625.1 uncultured Pseudobdellovibrionaceae bacterium | reverse complement strand
CAGCATCAGCATCGGATACAGTTTCAGTACAGTTTAAGTTTTCAGTTAAGTTGGATTGCGCCAAAACTACAAACCAAAAACTCTACTGAAACTGATGCTAGTGCCGATGCTGCTACTGTTCTTACTACTTCCCGCTCGCCTGAACATGCTGAGTGAGCGCACGATAAAAAACTTCGCACATGCGCTTGGCATTTTCGTCGAGGAGATTCTTTTTGTAGTAATAATAAATGTTCATGTTGTACGAAAAATCTGAAACAGGAACCGAGTTTAAACGACCGGTGCGCACGTGCTTACGAATACTATGAGCTGGTAAAAATCCCCAGCCAAGACCTGATTCAAGAACTCGCTTCAAGGTCCCAACATTGACTGTTTCGAAGACGGGTTCAAGTTTAACGCCCACTTTCGCTAAGGCTTTATGAAGTTCTTTTTCAAAGTTTGGATAGCGCTCCATGATTTTAACAAAAGGTTTAATCGGAAGATCTTGCACTTCGATGTCTTCGGGCAGTTGCGCGTCTTTTCCAGAACCGATGAGCCACATTTCGTCCTGCAGTAATAATTTTTTTTCAGCATTTTTTGGCTCAAGTCCGTACTCCACCATTGCATCTGGTAAAATCATGATATCAATTTCACCGCGATCAAAACTTTCAATCAGTTCCTGTCCGTTGTCATAATTAAGATGCACGGCCAATTTGGAATTGTGTTTGAGAAATAAACCAATGATCGGGCTGACCACATACAATCCAAGAGAATTGAGTGTGCCAATGCGAAAGGTCCCTTCCACTTCCACATTCATCGTCTGAATGGCTAACTGAGCCTGCTGACTGAGTGCGAGAATTCGTCGCGCATATTCATAGAGAATTTGACCTTGAGCCGTTGCTTTGGCCTGTCGAGATCCTCGCTGAAGGAGCTCCACTGTTAACTCCTCTTCGAGGTTGCGGATTTGCTGACTCACAGCCGGCTGCGTGAGATAGAGTTTTTCGGCAGCGGCAGTCATACTGCCTTCGGAGATCACGGTACAAAACGTCGTCAGGTGTTGGAAATTCAAGAGCGCCTCCTTGGGTGAACTAGGGCGTGTGGACAATTAAAAATCTGTCTATATGGACTTAAATTGTCCACACGCCCTAGGCTTTCATTATAAATTTTTCTTATGGATAATGTAATATTTTTTTGATTGCATATAGAACTCTCCTTGGATAGCTTGCGTACACCTTGAAAAAGGTACAACTTCCGGGGGGAAATTTGTTACGAGTGGGGGGACTTCTATTATTTGTACTGGCCTTTGTGCATTGCGCAAAGAGTCAACACGACAGCTCTTACGTAAAACCAGCCCCAACAAACCAAAAAGATCTCGGCTATCTTGTGACGGCCACGCCTCAAGAACTTGAGATGCTTAAAAAATCATCACCGCAAGCGCAAGTGCGAGCCCTGAGTCTTTCGCGAAACCTTTTTGAAATCAGCGGCACATCTCATGACGTTTTAAAGAAGACGTTTCCGACACAAGAACTGACGCCAAATGTTTTTATGAAGGAGCTTTCTGCTCCCTCTCGATTTCAAAAAAACAATTGGATTGGTAACGCCGCCAATACAACACAGGAAGTCCGCGATGCGCTTCGCACCTGCCGTCGCTCACCAACGCCTCCTCAGATCAACGTGACGACTTCTCTCAATCAAACAACATTCACGATGCTATTAGGAGAAACCCTTTCGCTCACAGCCGCGACCATTGCTGACGCCACAGTGGGTGGTGATGTTCGTATTATGTGGGATATGATTCCGCCCGATTTGTCTTCACAAGGAATTGAAATTGGCTTCGGCTCCGAACAACTCATCAAACCTGACAGCACGGGTCACTACCAAATCGGTGTGATTGCACAAGGTGCAGATCTTTCCTGTCGCGTTCAAATCATTGATTTTCTCGTGACAGCCAATCCCGCGCTCAATTCTACACAAACGCTTCAATTTATACCAAGCTCGGCTTCTTTTCCTCATATTCAAGAAGTGAAGGCTCCATCCGCTTGGACTTTGAGCAAAGGTCACGGCGTGACGGTGGCTGTACTGGATTCTGGAATCAACTACAATCACCCTGCTCTTCGCGACAATCTGCAATTTAAAGAGGCTGATCTAAATAATGGTCTTGATGAAGATAAGAATGGTCTTACGGATGACAATCTAGGATGGGATTTTATAAATGCAGATCGTTTTGCCTTTGATGATGGCGGACACGGCTCCCATGTCGCCGGCCTCGTTGCTTCACCCATCGCTGGCATTGCACCAGAAGCAAAAATTCTTCCTGTCAAAATTCTTGATGCCGCGGGGAGAACAGATCTGGCTACATTTGTAGCGGGAATTTATTATGCCATCGACAGCGGTGCCCAGATCATCAATGCCTCACTTGGATTTGATACGCCCCAAGGGGCCTCACCCTTTGATGCCATCCTTATAAAGCCCGCACCGCTTGTTAAGGCTATCCAAGACGCCAATGCGAAAAATGTTTTGATCATAGTTGCTGCAGGAAACGGCGACCGGAAATCACTCTTGGGTTATGATATCAAACTGCGCCCATTTTTTCCCGCTTCTTTGGAGGGTGAAAATAAAATCACCGTGGCAGCCACTTCGCTGGGTGAAATCACATCTTACTCCAACTTCAGTTTAGAGCTTGTGGATCTAGCGGCTCCTGGCGGAGATCAACGCCAACTTGTACTCTCTCTCTCCAAAGAGAATCCTACGGGAACCGCATTCGTCGCGCAGGCAGGCACATCTATGGCCACTCCCATCGTCGCCGGTGTGGCTGCGCTGGTGATGAGTGCCAACCCTCAATTGCTTCCTAAGGACGTGAAATCCATTTTGGTCTCCACTGGAGATATTTTGCCTTCTCTTGTGAACAAAACAACCCAGGGAAAGACTGTCAATGCCCAAACTGCTGTGCGAGCGGCCCTCGACTTTTAGCCAGCTCAAGAACAGCCTTCGTTTCCCTTCTGTCTCTCTAAGGTTAAGATAGAATTACTTTGGAGAACTTATGAAAAAACTCATCTTTGTATTTCTGTCTCTTTTTGTTTTCGCTGCTCAAGCCAAACTCTTTACAAACTCGTATGTGAGTTTTCAGCTTCCGCCTAATTGGGATTGTAAAGTCGCGGGAACAGAGTGGGTGTGTCGAAGTGCCCATGCCGATCAGGCACGCCAAGCCATTATTGTTTTGACCGCAAAAGAAGTGGGACCCAACGACAACTTTGCATATTACAATCAGTACCTCAAAACGCCCAAAACCCCAAAGCACCGTGATGGCACTGTTGCTACACAATCCAAAGTGCAACATCTGAACACGATTCAAATTGCAAACCATCCTTGGGTGGATGGTCTCCACCTCGGAAGCTTGCTTCCCAATTTTTACTCTCGTTATTTAGTCACAGTCAAAAATAAGATTGCGATTCTTATCACCTTCAGTGCAAAAAGAGAATTTTACCCTCAGTACAGCAAACAATTTTTTGATGCTATCAACAGTCTTAAGGTCACCGCACAAACTAGTGGCGAAATGGGAAATATTCGTAAAGCCGGCGATGAATTTATTGGCGCAGTACCAGATCATATGGATGAAGGCTGGTCAGGAGAAGAAGGCGGAGTTATGAACGAGCCTTCGGAAAAAGTCAGCAACATCTGGATCTATGGTCTCGCCCTGATCCTTGCCGGAGCCGGTGCCTTCTTTATGTTAAAACGAAGCCGAAAAAAATAAAGCGCAGATGATCCCGCGCTTTTTTGGGTACATAGACACACTTTTAATTGTCCACACGCCCTAGAATTACTTTTTAGTAATGAGTCTGTAAGCAAATAGTAGAATGATGGCACCGATAACCGATGCAATAAAGCCAATGGCCTCACCTTCTACATAAAGACCTGCCGCAATCCCTAACCAACCCGCAACAAAAGAACCTGCAACACCCAGAAGCATCGTCACAAAAATGCCACCAGGATCTCTCCCAGGCATGACAAACTTTGCAACCGCACCAACCACGAGACCAACCAAAAGCGTCCAAATCATACATTCCTCCAATGAAAGATTACAACGCTAAAGTTGCATCCTTCTATTAATATTTTCGTTT
>CAZOGU010000061.1:2529-12192 GCA_964579625.1 uncultured Pseudobdellovibrionaceae bacterium | reverse complement strand
GCGAGAGGAATGATTTTTAAAATCCAGAGAAGCATTTGTTCTAAAATCGCACGACAGGCCTCAAATCCAGCGGCCGTTTTTTGCAATATCTCTGGTTTTTCACGAAACGCCTGGCGAATGGCAATCCCTAAAAGAAGAGAGAGGAGAGCGATCAAAAGGATTTCATTTTTAAGCAGCGGACTCAAAAGACTTTCAGGGCTCAGGGTTTGAATCCACCCATCCGCACTGATACGAGCACCGGGTTTTTCAATCTCTGAGGCTTGCGGAAGGGACACGGTAACATCCGTGAGAAAAACACGAGTCATGGTAATGCCGATGATCAAAGCCAGTGCCGTGTTTAAAAGTGCTAAAAAGATCAAACGCAATCCCGTGGCCCACCGAGTTTGAATTTGCAAGAGCGATAGCGTGACAGAGAAAAACAAAAAAGGCCCGGCAATTAAGCGCACCCAGTGCAAAATCATTTTCGCAATTTTCGAGAAGATCTGCATTTGCTCGGCGGGAGCAAGCAGTCCCACAATGAGCCCCAAGATCACAGCCAAAAATATTTGTAACGCCACTGATTTTTTTAAATGAGTCATGTTTTGATACTATCAAAGCATTTTTTAAATGTCAGAATTATTTTAATTCAGATCTACAAAGCGTGCGAGGCCGATCTCGTTGTGGTTTTGTAAGGGGTGATAGGACGATACAACGCCGAGCACCTCGCCTTTTTCGTTAACGACGGGGGCGCCGCTAAAGCCGTGGCCGACAATCATTGTCGTCACTGTTTCATTGAGATGTTTTTGACGACGTTGTCCGTGGGAAAATGTGAGCTCAGTGCCGTCTTGATAAAATCCTGCCGTGATGATTTTTTTTGAGGGAGTCGCTTTCGATTCTTGCAAAGGAATAATATCGGCCATTTTTTCATTGGCTTTAACGGTGAAAAACAACAGATCTTTTTCCGTATCTTTTAGAGCCACTTTGACTTCGATTTTTATCTCCTGAACTTCTTTTTCATTTTTTGCAAAACCTAAAAAGAGTTCGCATTGATTTTTTTCCAAGCACTCGTGTTTGTCAAACGTGTGGAGGCTTGTCACAAGCAGTTCTCGCGATTTAAAAAAGAAGCCCGTGCCAAAAGAACTTTGCTTGGGATCGTCTCCCAAGCGCAGGCGAACCAAACTGTGTTTTAAATTTTGCATTTGGGGATGAGCGGAGGAGAGGTTTTGAATCAAAGGTTTATCGATTTCGATCGTGGAGCTCGTGCTCTTTGGGGAAGAGTGGCTACATGCCACGATGATTAGAATTTGCGACAATAAAAAGGCTTTCGCTCGGTGCGAGAGTGTTTTCAGCATACGTCCATCCTTCGCGAGCGCGAACAGAGCGCTCAGAGTTCACAACAATTTGCAAGTTCAGCGCCATAGGGGGCTTTTGGGGCTATAGTGTAAGTATCTGAATTCACATATGATTTTTAGCACACCTTGTCGTAACTGGGAACAGCGGTGACTCTCGTGGGCATTCCTCAGTAAGATGGGAGCTGAAAAATGACACTCCAACAGCTTCTCACTCTTTTTGGTAAGATTCACTGGCAACAAACGTCGCCTGGCCTTGCTGTGGCCGGAGTCACCTCGGATTCGCGCAAAGTTTCGACAAATTTTGTATTTGTGGCTGTTCGAGGCGTCACAAGTGATGGCCATGATTATCTTGATGCCGCCATCAAAAACGGCGCGTGTGCGGTGGTTGTGGAATCTCGCCAGCACATTCCTTCGAATTACACCGGTGTTGTCGTCGAAGTTTTAGATACAGCGCTCGCTTATGCCTCCTTGCTCTCTGAATTCTATTCCAAGCCCGAAGAAAAACTCATCTCCATCGGCATCACCGGAACTAACGGAAAAACCAGTACCAGCTACCTGATCGAGCAAATTCTCAATCACGCGAGCGTGCCTTGTGGTGTGATGGGCACGATTGATCATCACTTTAAGCAAAAAAAATGGCAAAGTACGCTCACCACGCCAGACACCGCCACTTTTTTTCAACGCCTGACTGATTTTGTTTCATTAGGCGCAAAAGCTTACGCGATGGAAGTCTCGAGCCACAGTTTGAAGCAAAAGCGTGTGCCAACGCAATTTGATGTGGCTTTATTTACCAACTTCACGCGCGACCATTTGGACTATCATCAAACCATGGAAGATTATTTCTCAAGCAAGCAATTACTCTTCACCGAACATCTCAAAACCCAAGGGGATGTGTTTGCCGTTCTCAATGCCGATGATGAGACTGTAAAAAATGTGCGAGTTTTTCCGCGGGCACAAAAATGGATCTTTGGACAAACTCCGGATTGTGATTTTTATTACCGCATTATTAAAACCAGCATCGACGGAATGGATTTTGAAATCAGCGAAAAAAAATCTGCTCCGATTTCCTATCACACATCCATGGTGGGGGCGCACAATGTGGCAAACTGTGTCGGCGCAGTTGCAGTGGCTCGTTGTCTGGGAGTAAGGCACGAAACCTGCCAACAGGCCTTGCGGAGTTTTTCAGGCGTGCCGGGTCGTTTGCAGAGAGTTCCCAACCTTCATCGTCGTCATGTGTTTGTCGATTATGCCCACACCCCTGATGCTTTAGAAAAAGTTCTCAGCTCACTGCGTGGGATTAAATCTGCAAAGGCCAATCTGATCACCGTGTTTGGTTGTGGTGGAGATCGCGATCAAGGAAAACGTCCGTTGATGCGCGAGGTGGCCGAGGCGTTTTCGGACCAGGTGATTGTGACCTCTGACAATCCACGAAGCGAAGATCCACAAGCGATCATTGCGCAAATTATGGCGGGCACAAAGTCACCACAAGTCACCAGCGAGGTGGATCGCGAAAAAGCCTTACAGCTCGCTGTGCAGACAAGTCTACCCGAGGACGTGATCGTGATCGCCGGGAAAGGCCACGAGGATTATCAGATCATTGGCACTCAGACATTGCCTTTTAGTGATTATGACAAAATGAAAACGATTTTAGCGAAAGATAAAATATGAAATTAGCAGACTTGCTGACTGGAACTCACGGCGCTCTCAAACACCAAAAACAAACCGATTTTTTAGGAATCACAACGGACTCGCGCAAAGACACTCACGGTAAAATCTTTTTTGCACTCAAAGGTGAAACTCATGACGGGCATACTTTTTTAAAACAGATTGTAGAAAAAGGTGTGGGTGCTGTGATCGCCCATGAGTGGAAGCCGGAGTATCAAGCCTTGGCCCAGCAAACAACGTGGATCCATGTCGATGATACATTGATCGCTCTTCAAAAGCTTGCCAACTTTTGGCGACGCCAGTGGGGAAAGAAGATCTTATCTGTAACTGGAAGTAACGGAAAGACCTCTGTGAAAGATTTCACCGCGACATTGTTAGAGGGGCAGTTTCGAGTTCTTAAAAATGAAGGTAGCTTTAACAATCATTGGGGATTGCCGCTGACACTTTTGCAGCTTCAGCCTTCGCATGATGTGGCGATTGTCGAAATGGGAATGAACCATGCCGGTGAGATCACAGATCTCTGCAAAATCGCCGAACCAAACATCGTCGTGGTGAACAATGTGGGGCGCGCGCACATCGAAAACTTTGGGACAATCGAAGGCATTGCAAAAGCCAAAGAAGAAATCTATCACGGTGCTGCTAAAGGCGCGGTGGCTCTTTTTAATCTCGCAGACCCGCGAACGGCAGAAATGCATTCGCGTTTAAAACATCAGTTTTCACAGACATTCACCTTTGGCACAGCGTTTTCTGATTTGCACTTCGAACTTTTGGCCAATGAGGTTGGCGGTTTACGCCTGCGCTGTCGAATTGGCAAAGAAGAAAAAACAATCTTAGTGCCATTATTTGGCGAGCAGAATGTTGCAAATTTGATGACGGCGGCGAGCCTGGCGCATGCAGCGGGAACAAAAACAGAGGTTATTTTTTCGCAGTTACCAAAATGCCAAACGGGTTGGGGTCGCAATCAATGGGTCGATCTTGCAAGTGGTGCGCGAGCACTCTTTGATGGATACAATGCAAACCCCGATAGTTTCGCAGCTCTTTTAAAAAATTTGGTTCCTCTCAGTAAGCCTGAGCAAAAAATGATCGGCGTCTTTAGCGAAATGCGAGAGCTTGGTCCTCAGGCCCCCAAAGAGCATTTTGATCTCGGCTTTGCGGTCGCCCAATCGCCGGTTGACGCTTGTTTTTTTATCGGCGATTCAGCCGCTCATTTTCGGGCCGGATTTGAATCCGCAAAAACTAACAAAAACTTAAATATATTAAATACTTACGAAGATTCCCTTGCATTAAAAATCAAAAGTATGTTAGATACTAAATCTTTGGTAGTTATTAAAGGATCGCGAGGCGGCGCGCTCGAAAGAGTTCTCGTCAAATTGGATCCAAAAAATTTTACAACAAAGTAGTATAGACAACCCATGCTTTATCAATGGCTTTATTCTTTCGCTGACCAAGTTTCTTTTTTTAATATCTTCCGCTACATCACATTTCGCTCGTTTATCGCGTTTTTTTCTTCCTTCTTTTTGTGTTTGTTTTGGGGGCCTTATTTTATTCAAAGCCTCCAGCGTTTGCAGATGGGTCAAGCGATTCGCAATGACGGTCCGCAGTCTCATCAAAAAAAGGCCGGAACACCAACCATGGGTGGTGGGTTGATTTTGATGAGTCTGTTGATTCCATCGCTGTTATGGCTTGATTTAAAAAATTCGTTAGTGATCGGCACTCTCATCGTGACGTTTGGTTTTGGTCTGGTCGGTTATGTTGATGACTACTTAAAGGTGAGTAAAAAAAATAGCAAAGGTCTTCCAGGTAAACTTCGTTTGGCTTTGGAGTACTCTCTTTCTGCGGCAGTGCTTGCCGTATTGATCGGCTACTTTGAGTTCTCAACGATCGTGCCGATTCCGTTTTTTAAAGAACTGCAGTTGGATCTCGGTTGGTTTTATATTCTTTTTGGTTCCACAGTCATTGTTGGTGCGGCGAATGCCGTCAACTTAACTGATGGCTTGGATGGTTTGGCAATTGTTCCAGTGATTATTGCGGCAGCCACGCTGGCCGTGTTTGCCTATGTCTCGGGTCACTCGCAGATCGCTCACTATTTGCAAATTCCATTTATTCACGAAGCGGCAGAGCTCACTCCGATGGCGGCCATGATTATGGCGGCGGGCCTCGGCTTTTTGTGGTTTAACGCTTACCCGGCGCAAGTGTTCATGGGCGATGTGGGAAGTTTAAGCTTGGGTGGATTCTTGGGCGTGATGTCTGTGTTCACTCACAACGAGTTGTTGCTTGCGGTTCTTGGCGGCGTGTTTGTTGTTGAAGCTCTATCGGTGATTATGCAAGTGACGTCGTTTAAGCTCACCGGCAAGCGTGTGTTTCGAATGGCACCGATTCATCATCACTTTGAATTAAAAGGTTTGGACGAAACTAAAATTATTGCGCGTTTTTGGATTGTGGCTATTTTATTGGCTGTGTTGTGTTTGAGTACATTAAAATTGAGGTAAAAAATGTTTAATGAGCTTTCAGAGTTAAAAGATAAAAAAATCATGGTGATCGGTTTGGCCAAGTCGGGTGTTTCCCTCGTGCGCTTCCTTGTGGAACAGGGTGCAAAGGTGACGGTGTCGGATCATAAATCCAAAGCCGAACTTTCCAACGCTCTTGAACAGATTGAAGATTTACAATTGGAATACGATCTTGGCGGACACACTCCTAAAAAGTTTATTGAGCAAGATCTGATTATTTTAAGTCCTGGGGTTTCTCCTCAACTCAAGATTTTTGATTACGCTCGCCACAACGGCGTTAAAGTGACTGGGGAATTTGAGTTTGCCAATTGGTTTATTAAAGAGCCCGTGATCGCAATCACTGGAACTAATGGGAAAACAACAACGACCTATCTCATTCACAAAATTTTAAAAGAATCCGGTGTGGACTCTTGGATCGGCGGCAATTACGGAGCGCCGGTGATCGAGTATCTTGCTGCTGGTAAAAAAGCGCAGGTTCTTGTTCTCGAAGTTTCGAGCTTCCAGTTAGAACTGTGCGAGAAGTTTAATCCTAAAAACGTCGTCTTTACAAACTTGGCCGAAAACCATTTGGATCGTTACAAATCCATGGAAGATTACATCAATGCGAAGAGACGTATTTTTGCAAATACCAATCCGACGACGACAAGTATCTTAAACGCCGACGACAATGCGGTGATCGAACTTGCACGCGATCCAGCTGTTCAGCGCGGACGTATTTTTTACTTCTCACGCAAGTCGGCTCTAGAGCCACAAATTATGAACATCGGTGGGATCGTCAATATTAAGGATGAACTCCGTGTGCGTACAGGACCAGATATCGAATCCGTGAGCATCAAAGACATTCGCGCGCGCGGAAAGCATTCCATCGAAAACCTCATGGCCGCCATTTTAGCGGCCCGAGAGCATGGAGCCACTCGCGAAGCCATTCAATCTGTGATTAATAACTTCAAAGGCATTCCTCATCGTCTTGAATACGTTCGCCGTGTCGGCGGTGTCGAGTTCTTTAACGACTCAAAAGCCACGAATGTGCACTCCGTAAAGCGTGCTCTTGATTCTTTTGACGAGAATGTCATTTTAATCATGGGCGGAAAAGACACCAACCTCAGCTACGAATCTCTACGTGACATGGTTCGCAAAAAAGTAAAATCGTTGATTCTCGTCGGCGAAGCCAAAGAGCGCATCAACCGCGACGTCGGTGATTTTTGTGAAACCTATTTGATCGGCACATTCGAAGAAGCCGTCTTGATCGCATACCAAAAATCCCGCATCGGCGACACAGTCCTCTTATCACCGGGCTGCTCCAGCTTCGACATGTTCGACAGCTACGTCGAGCGCGGCAATTACTACAAAGACATCGTCAACAGCTTCCGCTAACGGAAGTTGTTTTCTATACATCACTGCCAATTTAAATAATCTTTAAGATTGTAACGGCTAATGCAATAGCCGCAGTGACCAGGGCGCCAAGTTTAATCACAAGGCGGTACTCAAGCTTTAACATTTCATCTTTAATTTCTTTTACATCTTGTTTTGTCGCCAATTCGCCCTCAATGATTTCTGCAATAATGGTAACGTGAGCTTCCGCATGATCTCGTGGAATCCCAACGGCCTCAAGCATCTTACTATATCTTAAAGTATTAAACATGTACATCCTCCTCGTATCTCTCTCCCACGAAGCACATTTAAGGCCCTTTTCAAGTCTCATATATAGATTCTAGTTCAAACGTATTCGCCTACCGGAATTCCAAATCTGGATTGTCAGAAAGCCTTTGGTCCAGTGCCAGGTTTGCAAAGTCTAAACATGAGGGTTTTGAGAAAGGCTCATCTTTAGACTTTGCTATCACTCCCTAGACAATCTCCAGGCAAACAGAGACAATATCTCTATGTTCAAAGAAAAATCTCAAGAACTTCTGCTTGTTGTGTTTGCGCTGATTCTTTTTGGCCTGATTCAGGTTTATTCCTCCAGTTTTATTTTTGCGCACGAAAAATTTGGTGATGGGTTTTATTTTTTTAAACGTCAGTTGGTTTTTGCCGCTATTGGTTTTGCCGCGATGATTGGCTTATGGCGAGCTCCGAGTCGCTGGGTCGAAAAGTGGGGAATCTATTTAGCGCCACTTGCGATTATTGCACTTTTTTTGACCATTGTTCCAGGGATTGGAATTAAAGTGGGGGGAGCAAAACGCTGGCTTCCGGGGTTGATGGGAGTTCGTATCGAGCCGTGCGAAATCTATAAAGTGGCGTTGCCCTTTTTATTGGCAAGCTTTTTTGCCTATGATCAGGAGAGATTGGGACGCTGGAAGTGGGTTATTCGTGGCCTTACCGTTTGTTTACCTCTCGGCATCTTTATGATGCAGCCTGATTTTGGTTCGTTCACCATGTGCATTTTGGTGATCGCCACTGTGATTTTTGTTTTTGGTTTTCCGTGGAAGTATCTCGCTGCATCCGCAGTGCTCGCGATGCCGCTTTTTTATTTTTTAGTGATGAGTGTGCCTTATCGAAAAGCGCGTTTGATGGCCTTTTTAGATCCGTGGCAAGATCCTATGGGCCGTGGCTTTCAGGTGATTCAGAGTATGCTCACCTTTCACTCGGGCGGTCTAATGGGAACGGGGCTTGGTGACGGGCAGGGAAAGCTGTTTTTTCTCCCTGAGGCACATACGGATTTTACGCTTGCCGTTCTTGGTGAAGAGATGGGGTTTTTGGGGTTTTTAACTCTCATGCTGGCCTATGGTTACTTGGTCATTCGTGGTTTACAGATTGCCAATCGCGTAGAATCGCAGTTTTTTAAAGTTCTCTCCCTCGGACTTGTGGTGTGTTTTGCTTATTCGATTATGATCAACACAGGGGTGGTTCTGGGATTGTTACCGACCAAGGGGCTCACTCTGCCTTTCCTCAGTTATGGCGGGGCCTCGCTTGTGATGTCTTGTGTCCTATTTGGAATCCTATTGAACATCCAGCGGCAGTGTCGTAGTTAAATTAAATGTCGAAAACCATTGTGATAACAGGCGGCGGCACGGGTGGACATATCTATCCCGGTCTTGCCATCGCACAATCTCTCAAAAAAATTCATGGTGATGTGCAAATTCATTTTGTAGGTGCACAAGGCGGCCTCGAAGAAAAAATTTGGCCGCAATATCCGTATCCGTATCATCTGATCAAAATCGGTCGACTTCACAGCTCGGTCGGTCGCTTGCAACAACTGAAAACACTTTTGTTGATGCCGTTTTCGCTTCTTCATGCGCTTTGGATTTTTTTTAAAATTCGTCCGCAACTTGTTTTGGGCGTCGGTGGTTTTGCCTCGGGCCCCTTTTTGTTGATTGCAAAACTCTTTGGAGCCAAAACAGCTCTTTGGGAAGCCAATGCTTATCCAGGCTTGACCAATCGTTGGTTGGCACGCTGGGTGAATGTGAACTTTATCGTTTTCGAAGAAGCCAGAAAATATCTTTCCTCGCCTAAAATCATCGAATCGGGAATGCCGGTGCGTGAAGAATTCTTTCAGGTCACAGATCAGGAAACACAGGGCTTGCGTCTGCGCCTTTTAATATTTGGTGGCAGCCAAGGGGCCAAGGCGATCAACGATGCGGTTTTGTTATTTTTAAAAACACACCCAGAGATTTTAGACAAAGTGTTTATCAAACATCAAACAGGCTCACGCGATTTTGCACGCATGAAGGAGCAATACGGCCCTCTCGCTGACAAAGTGGACATCGTCGAGTACATTCACAATATGCCACAAGAACTCAAGCGCGCAGATCTTGTCATTTGTCGCTCGGGAGCAAGCACCGTGGCCGAAGTGATTTCTTGTCGAAAGCCCGCGATTTTTATTCCGCTACCGACAGCGGCGGACAATCACCAATTTAAAAACGCGAAAGTGGTCGCGGATCAAAATGCCGCTTTTCTGTTGGAACAAAAAGATGTTTCTCCAGAGTCGCTCCATCATCTGCTTCAGGATTTATTGCAAAACCCCCAGCAACTTTCAGAAATGGCAAAACGGCTTGAGAAATTTGATTTCTCCAAGTCCACACAAATGATTGCTGACTCACTTTTAAAGGAAATCCAACTGTGAAATTTGCAAACTCGCGCTTTCATTTTTTAGGTATCGGTGGAATTGGAATGTCGGGCTTGGCAGAACTGCTCCATAAAATGGGAGCGACGGTTTCGGGCAC
>CAZOGU010000061.1:0-2429 GCA_964579625.1 uncultured Pseudobdellovibrionaceae bacterium | reverse complement strand
AAAACAACCACAACCAGTTTTGTCTCTTCGATTTTTGTCCATGCGGGAAAAGAGCCCACCATTGCTGTGGGCGGTCGTTTGGATTTGATTCAATCGACAGCACTTCTTGGCAAAGGCGACTGGATGATTGCCGAGGCAGATGAAAGCGATGGAAGTTTTTCGCGCCTCAACCACGAGATTTGCATTATCACGAACATCGATAACGACCATATGGATTATTACAAATCCATGGAGAATCTAAAAAAAGCGTTTTACGACTTTGCTCTCAAAGTTCCTTTTTACGGGGCTGCAGTGGTTTGCGGGGATGATCCATTGATTCGTGAAATCTATCGCGATTTCCCTAAAAAGATTATCTATTACGGGATGAATAAAAATAACGATTATTATCTCGAAGGAAAAAACAGCGAGTACGAAGTGCGCAACCAAAAAGGCGAAAGCTTGGGACAACTCAAACTCCAAGTTTCCGGTCGCCACAATGCGCTCAATGCGCTTGCGGCAGTGATTGCGAGCCACTTGGCCGATGTTCCGTGGGACGACTGTCTACGTGGTGCTGGTTTATTTAAAGGCGTGGATCGACGTTTTCAACTGCGCGGGGAAAAATCGGGTGTCTTAGTTTATGATGATTACGGACATCATCCCACCGAAGTCCAAGCAACACTACAGGCTTTTCGTGAAAAATATCCCACGCAAAAAATCTATGTTCTTTTTCAACCGCATCGCTTTTCGCGCACACAACTCTGTTGGAATGAATTTACAAAATCATTTTCGGTGGCCGAAAAAGTATGGCTGTTGGATATTTATCCAGCGGGAGAAAAACCCATCGAAGGAGTGAACTCATTGCGCTTAGCAGGCGATATGCAACAGAAGCATGGCGAGTCGGTAGGTACGTTTGCTGGAGCTAAGGACAAAGTTTTAAGTGTGTGTCGTCCGGGTGATGTTTTGGTCTGCTTTGGCGCAGGTGATGTGAACAGGTTTTATGATTTTCTTTAAAGAAAATCCAAACACTGAGAGTTAGGTATGGAATATTTAAAAAATTACAATCTTGCTGAGTTGACGACCTGGAAAGTTGGAGGAGATGCAGACTTTGCGGCTTTTCCTGAAACTGTCGAGCAGATTCGGGAGGCTTGTGTCTGGGCGAAATCTCAGAAGCTGCCAATCACTGTGCTTAGTGGTGGGAGTAATGTTCTTGTTAGCGACAAAGGGATTGAAGGGCTTGTTCTTATTTTGAAAAATTTTTGTAAAATTGATTCTCCTGTTTTAACTGGGGCGCGGTTACAAGTTGTTTGTGAGGCTGGGGCCACAAAAGCTGATCTTCTTAAAGTATTTATCAAACAGCGCATGAGTCCTGCCATCTTTCTTGCGGGTCTTCCTGGGGATGTTGGCGGGGGCGTGGTGATGAACGCCGGCGTGGGGCATGATGTGGCGCCTAAGGAGTTTTGTGAAATTGTTGAGTGGGTGGAGTGGATTGATCTGACTGATGATTCTTTTTCGGTTCGTAAAAAAAATAAAAATGAGCTTCAGTGGATCTATCGCAAAAGTGCGGGGTGGCAGCCGGGCATTATCACTCGTTTGGGAATCGCTTGGGAAGAAGCGCCTGATGAGACCGTGCTGAAGCGGTTGCAAGAAGGCAATAAGCGTCGAATGAGCACTCAGCCTTTGCAGTGGCCGAGTTGTGGTTCTGTTTTTAAAAATCCTCCCGGCAATAAATCGGGTCGCCTGATTGAAGAGTGCGGACTTAAAGGATTTCAAATTGGCGGTGCTCAGGTTTCTGAGAAGCACGCCAATTTTATTATCAATGTGGGCGGTGCCACGGCAAAGGATATCGAAGATGTTCGCGTCCATGTGCAGGCGACCGTGAAACAACAAAAAGGAATCGAACTGGAAACAGAATATATCTTTTTGGGGAGACGATAGATGATTCGTTATGTGCAAATCGAAAGCCCTTCAGAAAAAGATTTAGACCTTATTATCAAGCTCGAAAGAGAAATCTTTAAAGATTTTGAATTTCCACTCGAAGTAAAACAAAGAGCCCTCGGGCAAAAAAATCTTCTAGCAGATATAGCTTACGACGATGAAAAAATGATCGCATTTAAATTGGGCTACGAACACTCCCCCGAAGCTTTTTATAGCTGGCTTGGCGGAGTTTTGCCGGAGTATCGTCATCAAGGTCTTGGTGCAGAACTCTTGCAAAGGCAGCATCAGAAAGTAAAGGACTGGGGCTATAAATCTATTCGCACGTACAGTCGGAATCGCTTTGTACACATGATGATCCTCAACATCAAAAATGGCTTTCGCATTGTGGGAACGCAATATCGCGAATCCGAAAAAGATATCGCCATCATTTTTGAAAAAATTTTCTAAAAACACAAAAAATATTTAGGGCGTGTCCTCATTTAGTTTTGAAGTTTTAACCATATAAAAGTGCAAGC
>CAZOGU010000060.1:0-12718 GCA_964579625.1 uncultured Pseudobdellovibrionaceae bacterium | reverse complement strand
CCCAGCACATGCCGACCTATATTCAATAACTTGCACTAATTTGCGGTAGAACCCCTCGCTAGTCAATTTTGTTTAAGCTCACAGCACTCCGTTAAAATGAGGACACACCCTAAAAAAAACAAAATTTGTGAATGGTTTCAACATGAGATAGGCGACTGTCTCACGTTGAGATTCTTGCCAATCTCGGGCTCCAACTCTTCATTTTTTTTACTTTCGACCGATAGGATTTAAGTACTGTCGCGAGGGGAGTCCGCTTGCCAATGGCTTATAAGTTCATCATCACATTCTTCAGTGGTTTATTACTTATTTTGAACTCCGTTCAAGCGCAAGAATATGTTCCTGGCGAAGTCATTGTTAAATTTAAAAAAGAGCAAAACGGGAATCCCAATTTTAGTAGCAAAGCTGTTGGTTTTAGTATGAATCTTAAAAAATCGTGGAGTGTGCTTAACATGCACCACTTTCAAGCCAAAGCGGGCCAGCAAAATGTCGAACAGTTAGTCAATCAACTTCGCGCTGATCCCAATGTGGAGTACGCCGAACCCAATTATATCTTTAAAAAACAAAGTGTCGGAATTGAAGGGGGACGTCTTTCAAAAAGCGATGCGATGACATCTGTGAATGCGTCCAACATCACAACGTTTGCCGCTCCAACCTATTATCAATCTGATGCCGCCATTCAAGTCGAAGATGCTTGGGGAATTCTTGCACCAGTTTCTGCTTTAACTCCCATTGTCGCCGTGATTGATACAGGACTCGATTACAATCATGAGGTCTTCACAGCGGCGAATGCTGTTTGGATTAACACGGGTGAGATAGCAAGCAATGGGGTTGATGACGATAATAATGGTTATATTGATGACGTTCGCGGTTGGAATTTTGTCGCTAACAACAACAACCCTATGGATGACGAAGATCATGGAACCCATGTGTCTGGAATTGTTTTGGGTGTGTCGCAAGACATCTTTGCGTTAGCTCTCTCACAAGCAAAAATAAAAATTATGCCGTTAAAATTTTTAGACAGCACGGGAAGTGGTGCTACGTCTGACGCCATCGAAGCCATCTACTATGCCATTGCCAACGGGGCATCGGTTATCAACGCATCGTGGGGTGGAGGCAGTTATAGTGCCGCACTTCAGGAGGCCATCGTCGAAGCTTACGTCAATGGTGTGACATTTGTAGCTGCGGCCGGAAACGCCAGCAACAATAACGATAACAGTCCTACCTATCCTGCCAACTATTCCATTGGAAATTTAATTTCGATCGCAGCAACAACAGATCTCGACAACGTTGCCGCTTTTTCTAATTTTGGCAGCAACTCAGTTGATATTGCGAGCCCAGGCGTTGGGATTCTAAGTACATTGCCAAATGACTCTTACGCTTATGCGTCGGGAACAAGCATGGCTGCACCACTGGTTGCTGGAATTGTTGCGTTGATGGAGCGCGAAGCGGGTCAGAGAATCAATGGCTATCAAGCAGGTCAGATTCTCTTTGATAATAATGATGCCAACGTTGGGAATGTGAACGGCAAAGTGAGCACGGATGCACGCGTGAATGTCTTTAAAGCCGTGACTTATGTGCAAAACAATCCGATCAGTTCCTCGCAGCCTGATTATACAGCCAGCCGTAATCTTTCATCGGATTCCGGTGGTGGTGCCGGTGGTTGCGGTTTGGTCCAACAGATCTCAGGGCCGTCGTCTTCGTCTGATTTTATGGGGCGCGCTCTCTTAATGTTGATTGTATTAAGCCCTTTTGCAGTGGCCTTATTCCTTAAAATGCGTCGCAAGGAAGAAGAAGATCGTCGTTCTTATCAGCGTTACAATATTCAGTCAGAAGTGCGCATTAGCATGGGCGACAAAGAGCTTGTGGGTTCTGTCAGCTCTATTTCCCTTGGCGGGGTCAAAATTGATACCGAAGCCATGCTCGAAAAAGGTGGCATTGTCGAGATGAACATCATGAGCCCTGACGGCAAAGAGCGCGTTCAAGTTCTCGGTAAAGTCGTGTGGAGCCAGGAGCGTAAGTCCTACGGCGTTCAGTTCTGTGATATTGCCGAGACACAAAGTTCGTCGATCTCATCGTGGACTAAAAAACTTGTGCGATCTTCATAAATCTTGATCCCATAGAAAGAGTCGAATAAAGTACCTCCAAAGCCATTGGAGGTACATCATGTTCACATCGTTGATCGTCTTTTTGTTGACTGCTTTTGCTCAAGAAACTCCGTCGACTTGCACCTACTCCTACAAACCAGATTCTCTGAAGATTGAATGGACCGCCTATAAATTCATCGAAAAAAAAGGTGTGACCGCGAGTTTTCCTGTATTTATTGTTAATGCGCCGGCCTCAGCACCAACGGTCAAAGACCTCTTTTTACAAACGTCCATCGAGATCGATCCCCAAGGGTTAGAGTCGGGAGATCCTGGGCGTAATTCCAACCTTAAAACGGCTTTTTTTAAAAAAATGATTGGCTCTAAAATCAAAGGGACGATTGTCGCGTTTGATCCTGCCATCAGTAAAATCAAAATCGAGATGAATGGTCAAAACAAAGTGGTTCCTTTTCGC
Organism: uncultured Pseudobdellovibrionaceae bacterium; assembly: GCA_964579625.1. Taxonomy (GTDB): domain Bacteria; phylum Bdellovibrionota; class Bdellovibrionia; order Bdellovibrionales; family JAGQZY01; genus JANPLN01. The sequence continues at coordinate 10,162 of CAZOGU010000060.1, read as the reverse complement.
ATGAAGATCGATGGCGCAAAGTACTTGGCCGAGACCGACATCGATGTCTTGGACTTTAAAATGAAAAAACCTTTGGAGTCCCTCAACAAAGTCTGCTACGACCTGCACAAGGGGCCCGATGGGAAGTCGAAGTCGAAGACGTGGACGCAAGTGTCCCTTGCGATTTCCAACGAAGTCATAGAAACCTGCCCTGCGAAATAGTTTAAAGGAGTTATTGTCATGGCCCTAAATCAACTGAACGAAGAGCAAGTGAGAACGTGGACCCTCGAACAAAAAGACGAGTGGTGGCTTAAGAATGTTTACAAGGGTGATATGCCTCAGTTGACATTTCGCTCGGGAATCACTGGCGCCTTGTTGGGCATGGTGCTTTGTTTAACCAATCTCTACATCGGAATTCGCACGGGTTGGACATTGGGAGTCGGGATCACCGCGGTTGTGGCCTCTTTTGGGGTTTTTAAATTGCTTTCAAAGATGAACATTGCTTCGGACATGACCATTCTCGAGAACAATGCGATGCAATCAATCGCCGCGAGTGCAGGATATGTAACATCACCTTTGGTCTCAGCAATTGCCGCGTACATGATGGCGACGGGAGTGATTCCTCCTCAGTGGCACGTGTACTGTTGGATTGTGGCAATGGGTTTACTGGGAACATTGTTTGCGTTTCCACTGAAGAAAAAATTTGTCAACGACGAGCAATTGCCCTTTCCCGAGGGTTACGCTGCGGGCGTCGTGCTTGAAAGTCTTCATTCTTCAGATGCTAAAATTGGAATGCAGCGAGCAAAATTTTTGGCGGGTGGAGCATTTCTCTCGGCATTGATTGAATTTTTAAGAAGTGAGACAGTTCTTGCTAAAATCGGAGTTCCTTTTTTAGCAATTCCTCACTATTGGGATGAATTTGTTTATAAGTTCTACACGCCAACAATTCTTGGGACCCCGATGAAGGACCTTCTTCTCCGTTTTGATACATCGATTGTTATGATGGGGGCGGGGACGATCATGTCGATGCAAACGGCGACATCGATGCTTATTGGTGGACTTATAAACTATGCATTTTTAGCGCCGATTATGATTAAAAAGGGAATTATTGTTGGTGGTGGGTTTAAAAATATTTCGATGTGGGCCCTGTGGGGAGGGGCGTCTCTGATGACGAGTGCTTCTCTTTATTCGTTTTTCTCTGCAGATTCGACCATCGCTGGATTTAAACAGATTTTTAAAAAGAATAAGGTTTCGAAAAAAGCAGATATTCTAAAGGACATCGAGCTTCCTATTTCGGTCTCTCTGATTGGTGTTCCCATTGTAGGTTTGGCAATGGTGATTATGGGCAAAGCTTTTTTTGGAGTCGATTACTGGCTGACGGCAGTTTCGATTCCCTTAGTTTTTGCTTTTTGTATTATGGCCGTTAAAGCAACGGGTCTTACGGGAACGACACCAGGTGGTGCTTTGGCAAAGATGACCCAGGCGGTTTACAGTTTGCTAGATCCAGGAAATCTCGCAACGAACCTTACAGCGGCCGGTGTCACTTCCAACGTTTGTCTCAATGCAAGTAACATGCTGATGGATATTAAACCAGGCTACATGCTCGGAGCAAAGCCTCGTCAACAAGCCGTGGGACACGTGATTGGAATTTTTGCGGGGAGTTTGGTTGCGATTCCTGTTTTTTATATGCTTTTTAATGGTGATATTAATGTTTTTGGAACAGAAAAATTTCCGATGCCTGGGGCTGTTGTTTGGAAAGCAGTTGCGGATGTTTTAGCAAAAGGAATTTCCTCTCTTCATGTCACCGCTCAGTATGCAGTTCTCTTCGGAGCCGTGCTAGGCATCGTCCTTGAAGTCATCGTTAAAAAAACCAAAGGCAAATTTCCGCTTTCTCCCGTAGCGTTTGGTTTGCCTTTTGTTTTATCGTTTACAGATGTATTTATGATGTTTCTTGGTTCCTTTATCTTTTGGTTCCTTGATAAAAAGCCTCTACAAAATCGTTCAAAATTTTACAATGATATTATTGAAAACCAGGAATCAATCGGCGCAGGAATTATTGCTGGAGGTTCCATCGTTGGAATTTTTCTTTTGATCATCGAAACAATGGGGTAGTGAATGAAAATTATTCTTCTGCCAGGGAGTTTGCGCAAAGACTCCTTAAATAAGAAATTACTTAACGTGGTTCGAACCCTTCTTCCTTCCGAACACGATGTGGAGTTTGTCGATTTGCAACCACTGGCCTTGCCTGTCTACGATGGAGATGTGGAGGCGTCGCAGTTTCCAGCAGCAGTGAACACCCTCGGCGATAAAATAAAACAAGCGCAGGCGTTAGTGATCTGCTCTCCGGAATACAACGGCTCTATCTCGAGTCCGCTCAAAAATACCTTGGACTGGCTCTCACGATTAAAACCGCATCCCATCGGCTCTAAGCCAACTCTTTTGATGTCGGCATCTCCGGGGGCTCTTGGAGGCATTCGTGGCTTGCTGCATACGCGTGTTCCGCTGGACAGTCTTGGTGCTTTTGTTTATCCACAAACGTTTGGTCTTTCAAAAGCCCATGAAGCGTTTAATGCTCAAGGGGCCCTCATAGATATTAAAACCCAAGAGCGGATTGTCGGTCTTTTAAAAGATTTTCTTATCTTTTCTCAGAAACAATAGACACGCCCTAGCTTCTTTATCTTGGTCCAGAAGATGATTCTGCGCGACAAGAAAATCACTTCTGTTAAGAATCAGTTAACTTGTTAATAAACAAGTAGTATTTATTAACAAACAAAACTCTTTTTTAATTTTAAAGACCAGAAATTTTAAATTTTAAAAAGCGAATCTTGTCGTGAGCCACAAAAAGCGCGAGTCTACTAATTCACATATGAGATAAAGATTAAAACAATCAAAGGAGTGAAGAATGAATTTTAAACTCAATGTCTGGATTTTAATATTAGGTTTCTTTTTTCAGACGAATGTCTTTGCAGATTCAAAAAGTGGTTTTAACGACTACAAACTTTTTAAAAGTGTGACACTGCCAAATTTTCCGCACATATCAGTGCCTATTTTTAAAAGTGCAGGAACAAAAGGTCCTGGAATCTTAATGGTTCACGGAAATTCAAGCTCCAGCCGTTCGTTCCAAAAGCAGTTTTTTGGAACCCTTGGCAAAAAATATAAAATCTTTTTAATGGATCTTCCGGGACATGGCAAAGCTTCCAAAGTGGATAGTTCTCTTCCACTTCCACTGCAACCCAACGGTTTACCTCTCGGCTTTCCAGAATATCAAACGGGCCTGATCGAAGCGATCGCCACAGTCGCCAATGATCCTAGCGTCAACGCGAAAATTTTTGTGGGTTGGAGTTTGGGAGGGGATTTACTCCTTTTAACTCGTGGTGCGGGGCTCTTGCCTCAGGCGAGCGGTTTTTTTATTTTCGGTACAGCGCCGGCAGGGGCAAATCCGCCAACAGCTGAAATTCCTTTTGATGCGCCCTATGTTCCTGGTATTCCGGGTTTAGCCATTTTAGCCTCTTTTGGTTTTTCGTTTCAGGCAGATCCGATCTCGCCGATCGGTTTTAACCTCAACGGAAAATTTGTCGATCCAGTTCCGCCCTATGCTCCGGCGCCGATTTCAAATTACAGCAATATTGGAAAAGCCTACATCAACGCCTTTTTTAAACCATCAGTTGTTGGTTCACCAGCGCAGTTTTTAGAAGATGGTGTTGTTCGTTCCGATGATCGCTTTCGCGCCTCTTTGGGAGTGATTGCACTCGGTTTACTTCCAGCCGGTGCACCTGCATTGCCTGATGAATTGTTAGTGCTACAAAGTCTGGCGGGTGCTCCTGGAACAAGTGATGACGTTCCAATTGCAGTTGCGGTCGGTACTCAAGATCGTTTTGTGAATACAAATTACCTCACAGGCCTAAAAGATGCAGGAGCTTTTCCAACTTTATGGAAAAACAATATCTATCAAATTGGTCAGGCGGGACATGCAGCTCATTACGAAAATCCTACAAGATTCAATCAACTTGTAGATCAATTTGTCATGTCACTTTTTCCATAGTTAAGAGAGTTAAAGCAAGGACAGTGTTTTAAATTCTAAAGCGCTGTACATGTATAGAGGCTGATATAGCAGGTAACGAGGGAAAGTAGTATCGTTAGCGGAAAGCCAATCTTAAAAAAGTCAGAGAAGCGATAGCCTCATGGACTTAATATGAGTAAATTTCCGTGATGCCCAATGGGAGTTAAGAAAGAGGCGACAGCTCCAATTGTCACACACACCACAGCACTTGTTGGCGAAACCACAGAGGTTCCTTTTGCAAAGGCGAGCGCCACCGGAGCTAAGAGAACGGTGGTTGCGGCGTCGGAGAGAATTTGCGTAATGATGGAAGCCAACCAAAAGAAAGCCAATAAAATGACGAGCGGCTCCCAACCTTGCGTCCATTTTAAAAATTGATTTGCCAAAAGTTGATCTACGCTTGTTTTTTGCATTGCGAGTCCCAAAGGGATCACTCCGGCAATCATGACATAAATTTTTGTTTCGATGGAAGCATAAGCCTGTTCAACTGAGAGGCAGCGAGTGAGAACCATCATGAGTGCCCCCGTCACAAATGCCAGGTGAGCAGGTAGCAGGCCAAGCGCCGCCGTTATCACCGCCGCAGCCATAATGAAAATGGCGACAGGGCTTTTACTTCGTTTTGTCGTCGCCCCATAAAACGGAAGAAACATCAAAAATCCACGATGAAGATTGAGACGATTCAGTCGATCTTGATCTCCCCAAAGAACCAACATATCTCCTGGTTGAATTACAGTGTCGGCAATTCCACCCGAAATCCAACCTGACTTTCTCCAAAGTCCAACGACGATAACACCAAACCGGCGATAAAATCGAATCTGTGCCACCGTCAGACCAACAAATTCGGAGCGAGGAGAGATCACAGCTTTTAAAATGCGTCGTTCTTCACCTTCCAACGAAGCAGGCATCTTTCCATCTCCGTACTTTAGTAAGTACGGAATCGCTAAGCCATCTTTTCCGTCAAAAGAAACCAATTCGTCAGCGGTCGTTTTAATTGTAAAAGTGTCACCAGCTTCAAGAACAGTGGTTTCATTAAGTGCTTTTGGAATTTTATTTTTTCCAACCCAATTGATGACATCAATTTGCTTTTTTGTTTTTTCGGCGAACTCATTAAATGTCTTTCCGATCCAAAGACTTTTTTCAAGGAGAGTGAGCTCCGTCGTGATATCCGTCAGTTTAAATTGGTTATCGACTTCGTCCGTTCCCGACGTTTTAGGAAGCACCCAGCGCATCAGAATACAAAAGATAATCCCTGTTAACAGCAAGGGACCTCCGACCTTCGAGACAGAAAAGAGGCTCAAGACGGGCTCGCCACCTCTTTTCAGAATGCCATTGGCCAGTAAAAATGCAGGAGCGCCGATGAGTGTCAGTGTGTATAATCAGCACAGCGACAACATCCACGCGCAGCGCTTCGGTGATGAAGAGCAAAATGAGACAGTGTTCGGTTTAAAACGAGTTAAAAAAGTATTGAAGTCTCAAACTAGGGCAGTTCTTAAGTATTCAAGAAAATTAAAAATTCTTACGATATCTTTATATAATAATGTCCGTGGGGGTTTTGATGAAAATAAAAATTTTCAGCAGTTACGCAATTTTGTCTTTTTTTACACAAGTTTCCTTTGCCTATACGAACACCGGGAACAATCCTGGAAATGCCAATGCCGCGGGTTACAATGGTGGCACTTCACGAAATACAATGAGTCCATCATCATCATCTTCAAATCGTAACACCGGAAATAATCCTGGGAATGCAAACGCTACAGGATACAATTCGTCCAGCTCAAGCAGATCACCATCTTCAAGTGAAGTAACAACTCGAACCACGCCTTCGGCTCCAATGACACGCGCACAGGTTCAAAGACTCACATCTTCGCTTTCGGAAGAAGATGCAGCGCGCGCGCAAAATCAGGAACGTCGTCCTGCGAGCACCGTGGTGTCTGCGATTAAAGACGGACTCACTCGCGCGTTCGATGTCACGACAAATGTGGCCACTCGAGCGGGGCAGGCTGCCTATAGCCTCGTGGAAGATCATCATAAAGCATTGATGGCGGGAGTGAGCGCTCAAAGAGCAACGATGTACGAACTCTCTGCCAAGCGCTTGGGCGATGGATACACACGTGGCGTAGAATCCGCTCGTGAGTATTACAAGGCCGTTGACAAATATTACACACAAAACAATACACCTGTTCGTGCTATTCCTTCAGGTCCGATGCAGGATCTTGCCAGAATTTCGGGATATACACCAACAGATGCCGAACAAAAGTTGATGGCTCAAATCGATGCGAGCTACAGAGCAGGAAAGATTGATGTCATTATGCCCGGTGGAATCACCTTTCCAGGAACACGCGCCAATCTTTTTATCGATACGTACGAAGAGCTTTCGCCGTCACAAATCCTCGGATATGAAAATACGGTTGTGATTCAAATGAATAGTGAGGATTTTAAACCTATTCTTGAATTGCATGGAGTTGATGTTTCTAAAATGGGAAATCCGAACGCAGTCCCCCGAGCATTAGCCAGTGTGATGTTTGAAAATATGGTCGTAGGTGGCTCTGTATTTGTTAATTCCGACCTCGAGCAAGCGGAAAGTCTTCGTGAAACTCTCTCTCACGAAATGCAACACGCCGGAGACGGAGCCGTTATGAACGAAGCTAGAGCGGTATTGCAAGATCCCAATGCAACACCTCAAGAAAAGAAGGACGCTCTCCGCGCTTTCGAAGCAGCTGAGGCTGTGTTTACAAAACGTGTGGATCAGGTCTCTCCTGCTTTGGAAGGCCTCATCACCAATAATTACTATGCGGGAGTTAACGAATTTAGAGCCTATACCGAACAAATCAACGACCACACAGATAAATACCGAGATCAAATCGCGGAAAACCAAAATATCAGTCCTGAAGAAGCAGAGAAGATTATCGAAGAGGTTCAAAACGATCCTGTTATTCGTGAAATCAATACGGTCATCGACAATTATGCTACATCGATATTAGAAGGAGGCAACAATGAGTAAAAAATATCTATTTTTGGCGACGTTCGTATCAACGGCAATCATTTTTCTTTTTACGAATATGACGACTTATGAGCCACAACAAGAGTTGAGTGTTCAGCAAATTGTAGAACAAAGTCAGCACCTCTCAGAGCGAATGAAATCCGGGGAATTCTCAAGAAGGGGTAAAAGAATGCTCGCTCGCCAAAAGCGCGCGATCACTCGCTATTTAGCTCTCAAGGCGAAACCCGAATCCTGCCAAAAACTTTTAGAGCTTGATCAAACACTTCTCACGGGGACGTATGAATTGTTTCCTGAAGGAAGTATGGGACTCTACCATTGCAAAGTGGACAGAGAAACCGTGGTCAAACAAGTTGAAGTTGTAAAGCCAGAGTCTTCTGAACAAACTGCGAGTGCAAAAGAAGAAGTTCATACGGGTTTAAGCCAACGAAGCCCAAGCTCCGTAGGAACTTCCAGTTCCACCCAACTTCAACAGATCGATAGCAACCCTATTAAAAAATTCCTAAATCACATATTTGGTCGCAAGTAATAAGTCTACCCCTGAGGGCTCATGCGACAAGTGACTAAGCGCGCCGATACCTCTCATAGCTTAAGAGGGCGATCGTATAGAAATTTGAAAAAGACTCTGTAAATAATTTAAAGAAGAGAGTTGCAAGATTCTGCACTAGCCAGAGATCAATGGATTGTTATATATGGAGCCCATCTAAGGGGTTTAGATGATTCAATTGTGGGTATTTTACGGGGTTCTTTTTTTTGCATATTCAAGTACAGCAAGCACAGATAAACCATTTGTTCTGTGGCCCAATGCAAATATAAAAGCAGACAACGCCGTCAAGGCGTCTCAATCTTGCTTTTTACGTCAACATTTACCTAAACATATTGAGTTTGTTTTGGAAAAAATTCTTCCGCGCATTGAACGCGAATCAAAAGTGTTTCTCAATCAACAAGTCTTTGGCGATAAATCTTTTTATGTGGCCGACGAATTAAACTATCGGGATCTTTATCATGCTCACCTTCGTTACCCGGGAATTCGGGAGATGACGAGCCTGTCCGATTATTATGATTCCAAAAACTACCATCTCCAATATCATTCGTTTGAACACTTGGATAAAATGAAGCTTGCCTGGATGCAGGAGTTGGATGTACTTCTGACTGATCCACATCATAAAGAGTGGGTCAAACAACGTATTCAAAACGCATTGCAGACATCCTCTGGTGAATTCGCTTCAAGTGTCGGAGGCCTGACTGAAAAGCCACTTCTGATTTTAGAAGACAGAGAGCTCCTCCAGATTGCTCAAAGATGGCATGTTTCACTGGGAGCTCGTTCACAAGGAGTTCAACGATTGATGTTGAAACTCAAAACAATGAATGGTTTGGTGAGTGGAGTCGATGCTATTTATGAATTGATGTATTTCCGAAGTATCGCTTCGTTTGATGACGTGTATGGGGTTATCAACCCTGGATTGGATATTATTGATCACTGGCAACCTTTGGATCTTTTTTTTGAGGCGAAGTCTCGCCAGCCAAAAATGGCAGAATTGATTCGCGCTTATAAAAAGAGAACAGGTTTGAATTGGGTGGGAAACCCCACAAGTCGTGACGGAGAATCGTTAGGGATATCAAAAGCCATCAAAGAGGACACACAGTTGACGTTCAATAAACTCATAGCATTGGCAGAAGCCGATCCTCGCGCAGAAGCCGTTTTTAAGAATACGGCGGACCTTCCCAAGTTTGTGACCTTGTTTGCTCTCAGTGGGGATATGATTTTTCAATTTAGATACAATATTTCGACGTATTGTACAGAGGCTCATTCGAAATTCGGGTACTGAATTGATATCAGATATCATGCTATCGGATATCTTGATATCTGAAGCACGCAAAGCGCGAGATTGGTGGAGGCGCCCCTATTCTAGGGAAACAACAACCTCGCACGGTTGCTTGTTATATTGCAGTTGAACGGAACAAAGTACAGATCAATCTACCAGAACTGGCACGTTTACGGTGGGTTGAGCGTTGGAGCTACGAAAAACTTGCGGAATATTTTGGTTTAAGCGTAGCGTCAGTTAAAAGACGGCTTCAACGGGTCAGGTTGTACGATAAAACTCTTTCGACCAAATACTTCCGTGGCGTTTTATAGTGCTACAAAGAGCCCATAAAATAATCATTGACAATGTACCCATGTTTAGGGTACATTCATCGAATGAACAGGGTCGATCTCTCAAAAGTGCATAAGCAGCTCAAGAAAATACCCCATGAGATCATCCTTCGGCTGCAACGCTGGATTCGCACCGTTGAAGAGTTTGGTTTAGCTGAGGCTCGAAAGGTCAAAGGCTACCACGATGAACCTTTAAAGGGCCAACGGCATGGAGAGCGATCTGTTCGACTCGGTATTAAATGGAGAGCCATTTATACAGAGGAAAAATCAGGAGAGATAAACTTAGTTATAGTTGAAGAGGTGACGCCACATGATTACCGCAAAAAATAAAAAAGCATACGGACTTAAAGAACTAGAAAAAGATTTCGGTCCACTCACCTTTGGTAAGCTCCTCGAATCCTATCGTTTGGCTGAAGAGATCTCACAGGCTGAGATGGCTAAAAAATTAAAGATCTCTCGCCAAAAGCTGAACGACTTTGAGCATGGCCGCAGATTTCCGAGTCTTCGCATGGCGGCTGACATTGCCACCCGTCTTAAAGAACACCCACCAACCTGGGTGTCCGTTGTTATCGAGGAAATGCTTCGTAAAGACGACCTTGATTTCCGCGTCACCTTGGCGGGCTAGCCGTCACTAAAGCAGCCTATTGGTTCAAGCGGGGTACATACGCCCCAGAAGCCATACATTGAAGATAATACGCCTCATGTTAGAACCTTTTCTTTTAAACTGCGTTGATTATTGCTGGACTCAGTGTTTCCAGCGCATGTATTGAAACTGTGAAATTACAGGCACAAGAAGTAGCGGCTAGTAGCTGTTCGCTTCAAGATGGAAAAAGTGACGTAGCGACTTTAGAGTCGTTTGTTTTCGTAGGAATAAAAGAGAAGGCTCCAAAGCAATATGTAGGAGAATTTGGCTTTTTCTGGCCGATTTCATCCAACGGAGCCAGGCAATTTCATTGAACGGATCCACTCGATT
>CAZOGU010000059.1:0-13108 GCA_964579625.1 uncultured Pseudobdellovibrionaceae bacterium | reverse complement strand
CAACTCTCGTCGCAGATAATAAATCATACTCGTACCATGAGTTTTTAAATCTTTGTTTTTAGGAGTTTTGAAAAGTGGGAAGTCATTTGAAAGTGTCGAAAAATCTTAGTTTAAAGGAGGTTAGGGCTTTGTCCTGGGGATTTGTATGAATATCTAGGGTCGACCGTTGCTCAGTTTGTTTTGTTAGATAGAGTTGATTTTAAGAGGGCAAAAGCGGCGGCCACTCTTTTTTGTCATTGCGAAAGATTTCCTAACATACAATTCTGACCTCCGTTTGTCTGAAGTTGCAGCTTTATGAAAAACTCTCTTTTTTGGACACGCCCATCCAGGGCTCTACTCGCAGAGCCCAACTTCCTGTTGGCGAGAGGTCCAAAAAAGAGAGTTTTTCATAAAGCTGAAAATTCAGGCAAACAGGCAGTTAGTACCATTTGTTTTGGCGGGCTTTTTTGACTTCGGAGGCGTGGCGTTTGCTTTCGACGCGCTTTTTTTGGGAGCTTTTGGTGGGCTTTGTCGGGCGTCTGACTTTGGGTTTATGGAAGGCTTTGACAAGGGATTCTTGCAGACGTTGCAGGACTTCTTTTTTGTTCATTTCTTGATCGCGGTGAGTGTCACTGCGTAAATAGAGAGTGCCCTCTGTGTTAATCATGCTGGTTAGTTTTTTTGTGATCACGCGTTTTTGTTCGTCGGAAAGAATGATTGAATCCAAATAGTTCCAACGGAGTTGGACAGAAGAATTTGTTTTATTCACATTTTGTCCCCCTGGTCCGCGGCTGCGTTGGCTAACAAAATCAAACTCGTGGATATGATGTTTTACGAATGGCACTGTCATCGGTTTTCCTTAATCGCGGTTGTTGTCGGATTTTTTTTGAATGTCTTTAGAGCAACGAGCGGCAGCAAAAGTTCCCGGTAAGTAATTGCTTTCGATGCGTGTTTTCCAACCGCCATTCAACCAAGTGTAGCGTTGAGCTTGCTCTGCTGAACCCATTTTACCTGAGTGATAAGCGAGGCGCTGAAGTGCACAAAGGGCCGCCTGCGAAAAGCGGCGATTGGCGCACGTGGTTTTTTCTTGGCAATCAGATGATGGGATTTTAACCAGAGGCATGAGTTCTAAAACTGTGATCAATCCCCACGAATAGTCTCCGAGGGGTGTGTGCTCTGATGATTTAAGCCCGTCGCCCTTAAAGTTGAGATAATCCACAATGGCAAGCACGCCTTCTTGTGTGGAGAGAAGCTCTTGAATCTGTAAATAAATTTTTTGTCCTTGAGCGGCGGATTGCAAATGAGCCGCCGAAATAATTTTGTGCAGAGAGTGAAATGTTTTTTCGACAACAAAACGGGCTTGCAGGCGAAGAACAATCGGATTTGCTAAAAAATGACGAAGTTCAAAAAGCTGATAGGCTTGGTTGTAGAGCGGGTATTTATTTTTCTGAATGTCAGACAATTGTGCTGAATCGAGTGACGCTTCGATTTCGAGAGAGGTGGTTTGAATTTTTGCAAACTGCGATGGGTTTTCCCAGGGAGCCGCACCAATATTTTCTGACTTGAGTAAGGTGGGCCAGGAGAGTTGGACTTTTTCGTGGTATTTTAAATTTTTTCGAATGTAGCGGATCAGCTCCGGAAACTGCTCTTGATATATTTTTGGTGAAGTTTTGCCGTACCAAATGGCATGGGGAAGCCCCAGGGAAGGAAATCCTTCTTTGTGGCTCCAGTATGTAAGATTTTGCATTTTGCAGTTGGCTTCGTTTTTATAAAGCACTTCACCGAGTTTATCTAAAAATGTGTCGTTTTTGATCCAAGGGCTTGAGAGCGGGTAAAGTTGTCGGATGGGATCCAGGTTGGTTGATAAAAGAGATTCAGGGGAAGGTGTGGAGTTTGTTTTGGTTGATGACTCCAAAAATTGACAGAGCTGTGTCTGCTCTCGGTATTTTTCAGGAGAGTAGGCCTCTTGCTGCGCAGAAATAAAGAAAGACATTATTACAAAAATCATAGAGCTCAATTATAAAACGGAAACCAACCACTGACCTAAATTGAGCATTGCTTGATTTAAATTTTTTGTAAAGTCTTGCTTTATGTCCGTTTGAAGGTTGTCAGTGATTGCACGAACTTCACAAAATGGTTTTTTTAAAAAAACTGAGGCGCGACCAGCACCAGCCCCTTCCCAGGCAACGGCATCTGCTAGGGTGAGATCATAGATCGCCTTGCGGCGCTCGGGAGAGAGGACGTCCTCATCACCGCTTGCGATCACGCCCCAGCGAGCACGAGGACTGATCTTATCTTTGAATTTTATCTTCCATTCTTCTGCCGTCGAGAACTCGGGCAGGGAGGTTTTAATAAACAGTTGTTTATAGTCATGCTCGATTGTCTTTGAACCAACAATAATATCGCCAACCCCTAGAGAGGAGTTCAAGCTTCCGGCGCTTCCTGTGCAAATAACACCTTGGCAGTCGGCGAGTTGTATGATCCAAAATTGAGTTTTGAGAGCCATTTCGACTTTGCCGTGACCGCCGATGGCCAGATAGATGTTAGGTTCCGAAAAATACAAAGCCTCCTGAGAGGCCTTATGAATCGTTTGGCAGGACCATTTTTCTTTAAAAAAATTCGCAAGGATTGCGTACTCCGCGCGAAGCGGAGTGAGTAGAAGATAGGACATTAGCGAACGACTGTCGCTCGCATCATGTTAAGAACACTTTGCAGAGCGAGTTATAAGGAACCATTTGTCGAAGCTGCCCAGCCGATGGCCCATGCGGTTGCGGAAGGTTTTCTCCCCAGGTGAGAGAAGAGACAAACATAAGTGTCAATAAAACAGATGATTTCATAATTCCCTCCCTCCTTGGAATTGACGTAAATAGCATAGCATGAAAAGTGGGGGTGGCAAGGGCTACCATCGCTCGGCGGCAAGGTTCTTTATCTTAAGGAGTATTGATAGCCAATGGACCATTGAGTGGCTTCCCAGACAAATTGATGCCCAACGGTAATCATCATGGCTGAGCGTGTACTAAATCTCTGCAAAAAGAGAAAGCCAAGTCCGGCAGAAAAAGAAGTTCCTTTGTCGAGAGTGATGGCCGCGTTTTCGTTGAGTTGCCAATCGATATATCGGTAGTAAACAGGCGCAAAAAAGCCCACTTCCGAGGCAGCAGTGGTGCGGTAAATAAGTCCTGCCGAGGCGGATAAGGACATCCATAATTGATTTTTAAATTCATCTGTAAACGTATTCGAAATCCCAGATCCTTTGGTGGTTCCAACGGTCAGGTGCGAAGAGTACTGGCGAACCCAGCGAATGTTGGAAAAGGGCTTGTTGTGTGAGAGTCCAAATTGATAACCCGAAAATTGAAAACGTCCATTGTCAGCGGCTCCGGCTCCTGTCACATCGATCAACTCCTGCCAGGTGACGTACTGGGCGGAAACATCATAGTAACTCTCTCGGAGGATGCTGCGTGTTTTTGTACGACGAGATTTATTTGTTTTAACATCGGTGGATTGCGCAAAGACTGAAGGGGCAACAAGAGCGAGACAAACTAAAAATAAAAGACTCTTCATGAAAACCTCTAAAGTGAAAGATGTGCCTGGAGCATTAAGCTCCAAGTGTCATTGGCAACAGCCGCACCAGAACTGTTAGAGCGATCGTTTTGTAAATCAATACGGAACTCTGTTCGTGCCATTGGAAACGCCAGAACACCGACGGCCAAGCGTAAATCATCGCTGTTGCTCGTTTTAAAATCATCTTTTTTGGACTGACCCGAAACAAAAACATGATATCCGCGAAAAACCTTCTGAATGGCTTCCGAGTACAGGTAGTATCCATTCGTACTGTTGCCATTCTTGGGTGAGTTTTTGATGTTGCCGAGTTCAAATAAAATGGCTGAACCATAACCAAAACCATAGCGGGAATGAATTGCAAATCTTTGATTGCCGGTAAAATCATTACTCGAATGCAGCGCCGAAAGCCCAACTCGCCAAGCTGATTTAATTTCGTATTCAAACATGGTCGAGCCGCCCACTTGTCGGCGCTCAGCATCTTGTGAGAGATTCCCCGCAAAACCGTGAACGCTCCACTCCCAGTCCGGAGTGATATACTGAGCAATGGCCCCATGGGTCTGATCGTTTTGAGCGATACCAACATTCGCGCGGCTGTAAGCGGTATGATTGATGTGGCGAATTCCGTAAACTTTGTCGAGCATTCCAAAGTAGAACCATAAGTTTTCACTTTTTTGCCAGCGGAAATAATGTTCGCGAGAAATGGTGGAGTCGAATTCATCACCGTTTCGCGAGCGTTGTTGGCGCTCGGGAAGGTAGCCAATCGAGCCAATAAAGGCATACTTTTGATCGCGATCAAAAAAGACGGCAACGTTAGCATCTGCCTGCATAAGAATACTGACGTCACTACTGTTGTCGTTACCAAGATTTCTTTGCGCGTAAAGCTGTCGAGCTTTAATCCCTGGGCGAATCCACCACGGCAATTGGATGCTGCCTAAAAAACCAGAACTCTCGCCCAATTGTTCATCTGTTTTATTGCCAGAAAAAAGTTTGCCCGCAATTTCAGCAGACCATAAAGCTCGACCATAGTCGTTGAGTGGACCGTTGCCGTTTCCATTATAATGACAGGTAAGACACGAGCTGTATTTATAACCAATAAATTGCGGATAGGCCCACGTTAATTGAGAGGGGAGAAGAATGCAAAAACCTAGTCCTAAGATGAGACAAATACGTGTCATTTTAAAAGATTGTAGCTACTATCATAATATGAAGCAAGTAAATGGAGTGGGGATATGAAAAACATTATTTTTGCGGTTGTGGTGGTTTTTTCGAGTTCAGTGTTTGCACAAAGCTTAGAAATCGATGTCAAATTAAGTCCTGCCGGAAGTTTTAAAGCAATCACCAAAAAAATCAAAGGTGTGGTTAAAAAATCTGGCGGTCGAGTTTTAGCTGAAAATGTTTTAGTTGATTTGCGTTCGCTTTCAACTGGTATTGGCCTTCGTGATAAACATTTAAAAGAGCGCCTCCAAGTTGATAAATACCCTGTTGCTAAATTGATCAAGGCCGAAGGAACAAGCGGCAAAGGAACAGCCACACTTCAGATCAAGGGACAAAAAAAAGATGTGACAGGGACCTACTCAGTGAATGGCGATGAGTTGCAGGCCGAATTTAATATGAAAATGTCTGATCTTGGAATCAATAATGTTCGTTATATGGGCGTTGGAGCGAAAGACGACGTCAAAGTGACCATCGTTTTGCCGGTGAAGGAGTAATTGGTGAAGTCGTTTTTTTGGATGCTTTGCATTTTTTTAATAACTGCATGTTTTAATGTTTACAACTCCGAATCGGATACGGCTGGAGGACTTACAATTGGTGCTGGTGACAGTGCCGAATTTATTGCTGCAAAAACTCTCTTTTCGGGAAGCTGTGCGGGTGGTGGGTGTCATAGCGACTTTACGTCATTAACGGAAGCGCAGTTTATCGCGCAAGGTTTAGTCGTGGCGGGAGATCCGGACACCTCGAAAGTTTTCTGCCGCCTTCAGGGAAGTACTGGGTCTTGTGGAAATAAAAATATGCCATTAAGTCAACCTGCGCTTTCGGCGATTGAGCTGCAAGTGATCTCCGATTGGATTTTAGCGATCGCACCGTAAGGTCACCACACGCAGGCAGTCGTTCCATCACTGGCACGAACCCAGCCGGGTGCGGTTCCATTACACACACACATAATATAAGTCGAAGTGATGGCCACGGCTCCATCTGTTGATCCGGAACAACCCATTGGTGGTGGAGTCGCAGCAAGCTGTCTTTTGAGTCGCATCACACCTGTGATATTGACGTCCAAATCCACATTGGGAGCTGTTTGGCCAATTCCTACACCGGTGTCGTTGACAAAGAGCACGGAAACTCCAGTAGATTTAACATCAAGTAATGGACCAGCTGGGCCATCAATTTCTAGTTTGGCATTCGGGACAGTGACGCCAATTCCCACATTTCCTGGGCCCGTGATCACCATTTTGGGAGCTAAAGCAGCATTATCGACTGTAAAGAATCTCAATGTGGAAGTTCGTGTACCGTGGACTGGATTTGTCCAGTATGATTCGATCGAAGCGATCGTTTGATTGGGAGCGGCTGTTGTCTCTGCTGCGAGTTGAATACCCGTTCCAAAGCCCGACCCCGGTGTCGCTGTGCTCTCGTGGCTAAATCGACCTACGATTTCTATGTTATTAATGAGGGAGGATTCCTTCTTTACTTCCAGTTGGACAGATGGAGTTATTGTCCCGATACCGACTTGTCCTAAATTATCGATGCGCAGGCGCTCTGTGGCCCCGGTAGAAAAAGAGAGAATATCATTCGCAGGACGAAACAGTCCTGTGTCCGGATCTGACGAAAAACTTAAACCTGGAGCAGTGTTTGTTCCATCTGCGACCATAAGAGTTGTTCCACTATATAAAGGAGTGCTCCAACTTAAGTTGCCATTCCCATCTGTTGTCATCACTTGCCCTGCAACTCCATCATCAGTGGGTAATGTAAACACATAATCTGCTGCGAGACTATCCGGTGCGCGAATGGTCAAACTGTTAGAACCACTTGCAGCAAGCTCGCGGAAGGGAATTTGGCCCGTTTGACCTGTCCCAGTTCCTATGGGCCCCATTGCTAAAACGCCTGTCATCAATCCGCCTGTGAAGCTTAATTTTTCGGAATCGAGTTCGTTGATTGCCGCTTGTGCACTGGTCGCGGCGATATTTCCAGCTGGTGTATTTGGAATCGAACCGAGTGCGAAGTTTGCTTCATTAACATCGATGTCGATCTCGACGTTTCCGGCGTCAAGTGCTACGGTCACTTTGTTTGATGCTGCATTGATGTTTCTGAACTCCAAATCAGCACCTGTCTTTTGTCTATAAACACCCACTCCGCCAGCACCTTGGTTGCTTGCCGTATTGGTTTCACCGCCAGCAGCGGGAGTTGTCCAGGAAAGAACACCATTCCCATCGGTAGTCATGACTTGCCCGGCAGTTCCGTCATCCGCCGGTAACGTTAATACATAGTTTGCGCTGATGGTTGCTGGAGCTTGGATAGCAGCATACTCGCCACCGGCAGCATCCGCAAAACGCGCTTGGTTCTGAGTGTTAAATGTGAGGGGGCCGACAATACTATCGCCGGCTCTCATCAACTTTTCTGTATCCAATTCATTGATTGCGGCTTGAACGTTTGTCGAAGAGATATTTCCAGCCGCGGTGTTGGTGATGGCGCTCGCACTGCCGCCGCCCAAATCCGTGCCGCAATCCCAACCGGTAACAAAATTCCATTTGAGCACTTCGCCGTTGGCGCAGACGGATCCATTTGGAGCATAAGTTAAGTAACCGGTGGTGCTTGTGATTTTACTGGCTTCGACAGCGGCAATTTTTGCATCAGTCACGGAGGCATTCGCAAGATCTGCTGTCGCTATCGTACCGTCAACAATTTTTGCAGAAGTTACGGAGTCCGCTGCTAAGTCCGCAGCCACCACCGAACCATCTGTGATTTGCGTTCCAGAAATGGCAGTGAGTAAACCGTCCACGTAACCTTTTGTTGCAGCATCTGTGGCAGCGGTTGGAGTTCCCAGGCCAGTGATGAGGTTGGTTCCCATTGCCAGGTTGCCGGTCATTGATCCGCCTGTGGCACTTAGCTTCGAATTAAAATTGTCGTAGTCTGTTTTCGAAATGAGCCCGGCAGTGACGGAGGCTGTTGAGGCGAGCGGAATACTGAGGGTGTGCGTGTCTGTAGCCGACGCCCATGATGGACTTGTTCCAGTGGTAGCGTAAGCAAAAGTTTGCGTGGCGCCAGTCTGGCCATTGAGAGAAGAGATACCCCCTCCAGCGCCTGTGGCCCATGAGAGAACACCGTTACCATCTGTTTGTAAATACTGGTTCGCAGTTCCATCCGTTGTCGGTAGGGTGAGTGTGTAAGACGTAAATGTGGCAGGAGCCATAATACTCACAAAGTTTGCAGAGGGATTCGAACTGTCGCCTAATTTTAATTGTTGGTTTTGTTGAATCTCTAAATCCGCATCAAGCACGGCAATGCCAGATGTGGGAGCACTTAACAAAAAATCACCGGGAACTTTCCCTTGTAATGTTTCAGCCACCGTTGCCGTAGGAACAGGCGCTAAAGAGTAATCCGGAGAAAGCACATTTCCACCAACGGTCACGCGAAGTTTTCGAGTGTGTCCGGAAGCAGGAGTATAACCGCCCGGGCAAAACGTGGCATCAGCTGCACGCACTTGGCTGTCATTCTGAAAAATCGTCGCCCACGGAATATTTCCATCATCAGGTGAAGCTGTTGCGCCAGCTCCAGGTCCAATCTTGGTACTAAATTCTCCATAAGTATCTGGCGTAATTGTTTGAGTTTCTTTGTAGAGGAGGCAAAAGGGAGATGCAGAGGGATCATAAATTTCAAACACCACGGTGGTCGCCGATGTGATCGGTTGATCGGAGCTATTGAGAAGTTGCCCGTCAAAGTTCAAATACTGAGGGAGCGGTACGGCGTGGGCGCTCGTGAGGAACAGCAGTGTTGTTAATATAAAAATTCCCTTTTTCATAACCTCTCCTTATTGAACTTTTCCATGGAGTTTAAAACCACTTCCCGTCGCGGTTGTTCCCGACTGGGGCCGACCAATACGACTGCGCATTCGATAACCTGTACCGACAGCAGGTCCGGCTGCTGTCGAAATATGAAAGCCTTTGTAATTTGGAACAATTCCTGGCGTGCAGGATGGAGGCACATTCAGCTGTGAAGCCACGGAGCTTGCAAGCCCAGGGAAGCTCACAGTGATCTCCACAGTTTCAACATCATTTAATAGAGAAACTCCTGTTTTTGAGCCGATAAGGTATGTCGATTTAAGCCCATCACCTTGCAGATTTTGTCCCATGGCCGGGCAAGCAGCAGTGCTGCCAACGGGCATCGCATAAAGATACAATTCAATGGTTCTGTTTTCTCCGCGTGCGACAAAAACTTCGAGAGCTTGTCCTTCTTCGACAAACCCACCAACCACTCCAGTGGCGGGTGCGCAACTGGAGCCTGCAAAGCCATCGATTCCCACACCTGCAATGCTGACCCCATAACAAAGCCGTCGGTCGGTCGGAAGTGCCGCAAAAGCACTGACGCCTGCTTTTTCAAGTTGTTGTCGAGAGGGTGTCTGAATAATAAGAGACGAAGAGGAACCGCTTTTCCCAGCTCGTGTACAGGCCGATAAAGCGCTGGTGATAAGTATGAATAGACAAAGAAGCCGAATCACTTAAAGTCCTCCATGAACCAATAAGCCAAAATACGTCCAACGGGCTTCCGCACAACCTTAGTCTTATCGGTCGATAAAACCGAAAGTTAAGACAATACAAAAGAATCCCATTTAGCAAATGGCTGTCTCAATATCGGATGGTCGATGTCTCAAATGAAGATGTTTTTTTAAAAAATTATTTTTAGGACCGAAGTCGATATTTTTAATTGCCAAAGCGACCTAGATATCCAAAATCGTTCGAAACGTTAAATTCAATCGCTCATTCATGGGTCGAGTTCTTTTGGGAAGAGCATGCTCCCAGTGATGTTGAGTTTCTCCGGACATCAAGAGGAGGCTTCCGTGAGTTAAATCGAGACTCACTTTTGTCGAAGGGTCTTTATGAAGGCGAAAAACAAACGGGCGTGTTTCGCCTAGACTTAAAGAGGCAATCAACGGGTTCCGTCCCAGCTCGGGTTCGTTGTCGCGATGCCAACCCATGCTGTCGCGTTGATGGCGATACAAATTCAGAAGCACGCTGTTGAAGGAGGTGTTTGTGAGCCTTTCAATTTTTTTCTTAAGGTAAAACAAGCGGGGAGTCCAAGGCAGCGGAGACATTTTAAGTCCCGAATAGGTGTAAGATTTTTGGGGGTCTCCGTACCAAGCGGTGCGCCGAGGTTGGGCGATGGGTTTTCCGAACAGAATAATTTTATCATCGCGCCAAGGCGTTTCTTCGATAAGGGCTTTTAAAATTGTATCTGCTTCCGAAGTTTCGAGAAAATAAGGCACAAGGTGTGCCGTGCCTTTTTGCGGAAGTAGATTAGGGTTCGTCGAGCTGAACGATTCGTAAAACATCAGGACTTGTTTGCCCTTCGAGTTTTTCAAAGTCAAACTGAAGCGCCGAATATTTTTGTCTCAGCCTTCGCGCATAACGAAAGCAAGACGTTTGGATCGCGCGTACTTTTTCGTCAGTGACGCATTTGTTAAAAAAGCCAAAAGCCGTTCGTGCCTCTTTTTCACTCTGAACCATGTCGTAAATTTTTCCCAGTTCCAAAGCGGTGCGCAGGGTGGTGGTGGGCACTTGGTGAGGATCTTCGTGCAAAGATTTTTGATACTGACCTGTGAGATCTTTAGGAAACGACGCGATTGTTCGTTCGAGATCGCCATTGGTATTTGCAACCTCTGTCAGAGATTTCGGCTCCTCAATTTTAATTGGCATTTGTGTAGGTGTTAATTCGTTTGTCAGAGACGTTGGTATTGGCACAATGCGAACGATTTGTGGTTGCTGATTTTTTCGCCATAAAAAAATCAGCGCTAATACAAAACACCCGCCAAAAAGGAAAAGTCGAAACTGTTGGCTCATTTAAAACGAGTTTAAGAGCGGTTCTGTGTTGTAGAGTGCATCCATTTGATCGTTCGTTAAGCGCGAGAAGGAATCGTCCATCATAAATTCGAGGATGCGAAACTCTAGAGAGTTGGAATCGTAGTTAGCGAGAGCCCCTCGCAAATAAATAGCACCCAAAGCATAAGGGCCCCAAATGCTATTGTCGCAACCCGCAAAGCCTTCGGCTGCGCCAGACGTGCAAGTGCGATGAAAAAAGCCACAATCCTCGGCTTCCAAGCCTCGAGGACAATCGGAGTGGCGTCCTTCGTGAATGAGGACACTGATTCTCCCCTCAGCAGGGATGGCCAATTCTTTTTTGTCAGCAGTAGGAAGGATGGAATAGTATCTCGTCAGAGCCACAAGACCCACTCGAAATGAGCCAAGCTCTTGCTGACCCGTCGGTAAACGGATCGAAAGATCGTAGCCCGATTGAGCTTCGGCCATAGCAAGCCCCGCTCCAATGTTAGCGCCTTGCACTTTTATATCGCCCTCTGTCGGTTGCAGGTCTTCATTGCCGATCAGTTCTTTCAGAGGTCCGTTAAATAGGACCTGACCATCTTGTTTTACGCTGGTGTTAAAGGTGAGCATTTCGTTATAAGAGTACACGTGCTTCACTCGTGCTTTAATAAACTGATGGATGTCTGATTTTTCGGTCCCGCCAAAGGCTTTCGTAAGGGCGCCGTTCATTTGAACATCGGTGGCTTTTCCAGAGTATTGGCTGTCCGACGCAAGCCACTTCATATCTCTGTCGAAGACGCTATTGGTTGATGGACTGCTGCCACCGCCACCGCCATTACTGCAGGCTGCAAACAACAAACATAAAACACTAATAGATAGTAAACGAATTCCCATGATTATCCCCCCGATGGACAAAGGTGTCTGCGCAAAAAGTAGGGGAGTCAATCAAAATGAGGGCGAGCCAAGGTTGATATTGTTTTAGGCAAATGATAGCTTAAAAAGCTCATGAAATACGTGTCCTATCTTCGTTTTATTATTGCAGTGGGCTTGTTTGGGGCTTTTTCCGTATTGGTCTTTAAGACCACGATTCGTTCGCAAATTCAGCAACAACGCAAATACGATGATTCCAATATCAACCACATGAAGTACGGCCTGTTTAACGTCAACGCGTGGAAAGAAAAGATGTCCACGATCATCGTTGCCGAAATTGAAGAGTTTCGGATTAATAAATCCAATAAAAAAGATCTTAAAAAGCACGTCGAGGGGCAACTCAACACCTTAATAGATAAGCTTCATCAGCAAATCGAAGAGAGCAATAAAAACTCCACCAAGGGGTGGATTAAGAAAAAATTGATCAAGGCCTTTGTGGATGTCGATGAAATCAAAGGCAAGATTCCGGACTACGCCGACACGATTGTTCAGGAGATGACTCACGAAGAGAGTCAAAAAAAGCTCAAAGAAGTGATCAAAGGACATATCGGCAAGTATTTGGACGAAACTTTTGAGCCGCAGGACATGGCGGAGGTCAACGACATCATTTACCGCTCCGGAAAAACCAATCAAGCGGAGGCCATGAGCTTTTTGGCCGATGTGGTCCCGCGTGAAAACGCCCAACTTTTTTCCATCACATGGATCATACTAGGACTGGCTGTCGGGATTTTTGTTCTCTGTTTTTACCGACAAAACATGCCGGTTCCCAGTTTTCTTCTTTGCATCGGAACACTCCTCCTTTTGATGTACGCGGGCGTGACCTGCCCGATGATCGATATGGTGGCGCGGATTTCGAATTTTAGTTTTATGCTTTTTGGTCACAAGGTGGAGTTTACCAATCAGATAGTTTACTTTCAGAGTAAGAGCATTATCGACGTCTTTTGGATTTTGATGGACGACCCAGATATCCAAATGAAATTTGTGGGCGTGTTAATGATTCTCTTTAGCGTCGTGTTTCCGGGGATTAAGATTCTATGTTCGTTTCTTTATTATTTTAATGTTGGAGGAAGTCGCGACAAAGCGCTCACTCGCTTTTTTGTCCTCAACTCCGGAAAATGGTCGATGACAGATGTGCAAGTTGTAGCGATTTTGATGGCGTACATCGGCTTTAACGGTATGGTTACAACTCAATTTAATGCCATTCGTGCGACGCTCCCGCAGTTCAATCTCATCTCCACAAACGACACGACATTACAGATCGGGTTTTATATCTTTTTCTGCTACGTTCTTCTCGCCATGTTTTTATCTCTCATGATCGAGGAAAAACAGCCCAAGCAGTGAGCCTTTAACCTCGACCTATATCCAATTCGAAAGCCCAAAGTTCAAGTTCTCAAGCGTTCCTGTGTAGACTAAAGACATTCCATCACCAGGAGAGTTGAGATGTCGGTTAGTGTTTCTGTATTGCCGGAAGCTATAAAAAATGTTGTTCATAAAATTCCGGTTCGGCGCTCGCAGATTTCCAATTGGGCCATCGATATTTTAAGAATCCATCGTCCTTTTGTCGGCCACTTTATGGGCTTACCAATGGAAGTTCATCCCCTGGAGGCGGCTTC
>CAZOGU010000058.1:0-13224 GCA_964579625.1 uncultured Pseudobdellovibrionaceae bacterium | reverse complement strand
TGAGTGAGTTTACGTTCTATGTGAACATCAGCGGTGGCTTTAATCATTCTTGTAACAGGTATCACAAGGCACTGGACGTGTCTGCGATCTCACGCGCTCCTGATGCGTGGCGACAGGGCGACAATTAGTAGCGAATAATCAGGACTTTGTAAACTTTTTCCCCGGTTTTGATGGAGAAGGTGTTTTCACCGTTAGAGAGATAAGCGTATTCGCTTGAATATTGATTGTTTGGGGATTGAAAGGTCATGAGCTTTTGGTTGAGGCGCACATCAAAAAGCTCTGGCTTCTTAGAACAGTTTTTGGTCGCCAGACGAATGGTCTCATGCTGAGTGCTCATCTCCACAAACTCGTGGGGTTTTTGACAGTCAAACTCAAAAGTCTGCTGACTCATGTTGGCCGGCAACCGGCGTGTGTATTTTTTTTTGGACGAAGTTTCAAAAGACGAAGCAGAGGTGAGCTTTGAATTTTCTGCAAAATAACTAAATAACAAAACTGTCACCAGACAAATTTTGTGAATCCATTTTTCTGTGCGAGTCTTCGGCGGACGATAACGCATAGAAAACATATCGGATTTTTGACGATTCACTCAAGGCGAGTTTTGCGACGAGCTTCATGAAACGACTCAATCTGAAACACTCGAATTTATTTATGGAAACCAAAATTAAATTCGAGTGTTTCAGATTGATACGCAATGTTTTTTGAAAGGGCTTAGGGCGTGTCCTCATTTTAACAGAGTGCTGTAAGTTTAAACAAAATTGACTAGCGAGGCGTCGACGACGAAGGACTGGCCCCAAGCCAATTCGAGGAGGAGCAACGAAGCTAGGCATTTTTGTTTAAACTTACAGCACTCTGTTAAAATGAGGACACGCCCTAATATCCTAAAATTGGTCTTAACCAGCGTTCGGCTTCTTCGTACGTCATCTCTTTGCGACGAGCGTAGTCTTCGACTTGGTCGCGGTTGATTTTTCCGACGTGGAAGTATGTCGCTTCCGGGCGGATGAAGTAATAGCCGCAGACGGAGCTTGCGGGGTTCATGGCGAAGTTTTCGGTGAGGCCCACGCCGAGAGTTTCTTCGGCGTTGAGGAGTTGCCAGATTTTATCTTTTTCCGTGTGATCCGGGCACGCTGGGTATCCCGGTGCGGGGCGGATGCCTTGGTATTTTTCTTGGAGGATATCGTTAAAACTTAGGTACTCGCGCATTTGGTAGCCCCACTCGCCGCGAACTTTTTTATGCATGTATTCGGCAAAGGCTTCGGCTAAGCGATCGCCGAGGGCTTTGATAATAATGGCGGAGTAGTCATCATTTTGCTCGATGTATTCTTGAGCGATCACATCAATCTCTCGACCCGCAGTCACCGCAAAGGCGCCAATGGTGTCCATGATGCCAGAAGATTTTGGGGCAATGTAATCGGCAAGGCAGCGGTGGGGAGTTGCGGCCTCTTTCTTTTGTTGCTGTTGGCGTAAAAAACAGAGGCGGGTGAGCACTTCTTGTTTTTGAAATGGATTGTAAACCCAAACATCTTCGCCTTCGCTCTGTGCCGGCCAAATGCCAAACGTTCCTCGTAAGACGACGCGCGGATCGTTGATCAGATCGCGGAGAATTTTTTGGGCGTCATCAAAAAGTTTTTGCGATTCAACGCCGTATTTTTCGTGCTTTAAAATGTCAGGGAAAGTTCCCTTCATTTGCCACGCCCAAAAGAACGGAGACCAATCAATCAGGGAAACCACTTCGCTGGGTTTGATGGTTAAAATGCGTTTGGCAAAGATGGACGGCTGATAGGTTTTTGAAAAATCAATTTGGCGAGGGGTGTTTTTTTGCGCTTCCGCCCATGGCACTAGATTTTCATCCTTCGCATTAAAATTTTCGCGAAGCTTATTGTACTGAGCATGAACTTTTTCGATGTAAAGAGGGGCGTTGTCGCCGCCCAGTTGTCGGCAGGCATCCACGACCAATGAGGCATCACTGATGTGCACGGTGGGGCCGGAGTAATGCTGCGCAATTTTGACGGCTGTATGAATTTTACTTGTCGTAGCGCCACCAATAAGAAGTGGAATGGTGCATTTCTTTTTTGTCAGTTCCTGAGCATTAAAAATCATTTCATCGAGCGAAGGAGTGATCAGTCCGCTCAGGCCGATGTACGCGGCGTTGTGTTGGATGGCCGTTTCGTAGATTTTTTGGAACGGCACCATCACGCCAAGATCGATCACCTTGTAGCCGTTACAGGCTAAAACCACGGACACGATATTTTTTCCGATGTCATGCACATCACCCTTTACAGTGGCGATCACAAAAACATCTTGCTTGGTTTCAGTCAGGGCATCACCTTTGAGGAGATAAGGCTCAAGTGCTGCCACAGCTTTTTTCATCACGCGTGCGCTTTTGACAACTTGAGGTAAAAACATTTGCCCAGAACCAAACAGCTCGCCCACTTTTTTCATCCCGTCCATGAGTGGACCTTCGATCACTTTGAGTGGGATTTGATATTTTTTTAAGGCTTCAAGCGTGTCGGCTTCGATAAAGTCCACCACACCAAAAACGAGAGAGTGGGAAAGGCGCTCTTCGAGCGATAAATCGCGCCACGCAAGCACTTCTGTTTCACTTGCGCCTTTTTGCCCTTTAAATCGTTCGGCAAAAATAAGCAGGCGTTCTGTGGCGTCTTTTCTTCGATTGAGAATCACATCTTCGATGTGCTCTCTCAGCTCGGGCTCGATGTTCTCGTAGACGGCGAGCATTCCAGCGTTGACGATACCCATATCGAGGCCGGCCTTTATCGCATGAAACAAAAAGACACTGTGCATGGCCTCGCGGACAATGTTGTTGCCGCGAAAAGAAAAAGAAACGTTACTGATTCCGCCACTGGTCAAAGCACCAGGACATGTTTTTTTAATTTCGCGAACCGCTTCGATAAAATCAAGCGCGTAGCTATCATGCTCCTCGATGCCAGTGGCGACAGTAAGGACGTTGCAATCAAAAATAATATCTTCGGGCGCAAAGCCCACTCGCTCTGTGAGAATTTTATAAGCGCGTTGGCAGATACGAACTTTATCTTCGCGCGTAGCCGCTTGGCCATTTTCGTCAAAAGCCATCACCACCGTCGCGGCACCATATTTTAGAATCTCTTTGGCATATTTAATAAAACTGGCTTCGCCTTCTTTAAGACTGATGGAGTTAACGATCCCTTTCCCTTGAAGACATTTAAGACCGTTTTCGATGACCTCCCACTTCGAGCTATCGACCATAATCGGAACGCGGGAGATATCCGGGTCCGACCCGACGAGGTTGAGAAAGTCGCGCATAAGCCCTGCGCTATCGAGGAGGCCTTCATCAAAATTGATATCAATGATATTGGCTCCGTTAACAACCTGCTGGTGGGCAATTTTTAAAGCGGCATCAAAGTTTTGTTCTTTGATTATTTTGTAAAACTTAGGAGAGCCAGTGACGTTCGTGCGCTCACCAACCAGTAAAAAGGTTTTGCTCTTTTCGATGGGTAAAATATTGAGAGGTTCTAAGCCGCTCAGTCGCATCTTGGGTTCCGCTTGCAGAATTTTTCGCACCGGATCTTTTTGCGTAAGCTCAATGATTTTCTTTAAGTGCTCTGGTGTTGTCCCGCAGCAACCGCCGATGATATTGAGAATGCCCTCACTCGACATATCGTGAATGGCCTCGGCCGTGATCTCAGGTGTTTCGTCATAACCCGTGGGTGCAAGGGGATTGGGAAGGCCGGCATTTGGATAACAACACACGAAAGAAGAGGAAATTTTAGAGAGTTCTTGAATATAGGGTTTTAAGTCTCGCGCCCCAAGAGCGCAGTTAATCCCAACCGCTAACGGCTTTGCATGTTGAATGGAATTCCACGCGGCCTCGATAGTTTGCCCGGAAAGAGTGCGCCCGGATTTATCCGTGATGGTGAGAGAGGCAATGACCGGGAGTTGTAATTTTTTTTCTTTGAGAACGGAATCAATCGCATAAAGTGCGGCCTTGAGATTGAGAGTGTCAAACGTCGTTTCGGGCAGCAGAAGATCGGCGCCTCCTTCGATCAGCGCTAAAACTTGCTCGCGGTAAATTTCGACCAAATCGTCAAAGTGTGTTGCGCGATAGCCAGGATTGTTCACATCAGGAGAGAGGGACGCCGTGCGATTTGTGGGGCCTATAGAGCCCGCAATCCAAATGGGTCGGGGATTGCTTTTTTGATAAATGGCGCGCGCCTCTTGAGCCACTTGTAGGGATGAGAGATTGAGGTCTCGCACCAAATGCTCAGTGCCATATTCGATCTGGCCATATTTGGTTGCATTGAACGTATTTGTGCAAATAACATCCACACCTGCTTCGAGGTATGCCAAATGAATATCGCGAATGATTTTAGGCTGAGTGATCGAAAGAAGATCGTTATTGCCTTTAAGATCTTTGGGATGAGTGGCAAGTACCGATCCGCGAAAATCATTTTCCGTTAACGGATGTCGCTGGATCATGGTACCCATGGCTCCATCAAGGTAGATAATACGCTGTCGAATCAGTTGTTCTAATTGCATACGATAATGAGAATTATAGCTCGACGCTCAAGAAAGAGTCAGGTGTTATTTTTTTGTTTTTTAGAAATTCTTGGTCGAGCCACGCAAAATCATTGATCGGAGAAAGGTCAAGATTCTGTTTGAGTCTTCGCTCAGCAAACTCAACTCCTTGTTTAGCACCAAGAAGGCACCACGGGCCGTTGAGGCGCTCTCTCCCAACTGTCAGCCATGTGTGCAAACGCTCGTGGCTAGCTGAATCGTTTGAGTTTTTTTGCAGATTTTGCACCAGCTTCGCGCACTCGCGAAAAGCCCCTCTCCAGCTTTCAAGTGGGGTCGAATTAAATCGGGTCGTCGAAGCCAGCGTCATCACCGGAACATAATGAGGGGTAATGGTTGTTGCCACATCGGTCCCGGTGGTTTTTTTCGAAGTAAATAAGCTACGGTTGTAGAGCTTAATCCCACCAAAGCCATAAACCAGATCGTTGACGGGATTTTTGGCTCGCCAAACATAGAGCGAATTTTTTTGCGGCTCAAAAGAAAGATCAAACTGAAACTCTTCGTGAAGGTCATTGTCACCATCAATGACAAAATAAAAATCGCTTTCGGCGCATTCTGCAATCAGTGCATGGGCGCGATAAACACCGCAAACACCATGCAATCGTTTTGCGCGAGGAAATCGCCGGAGAAGATTTTGCCAATTGAGTTCGGCATTGCTCTCGCAATAGGAAAGAAAGAACAGATCAGGTGTTTGCAAACATCGGGCCTTGTCGTGGACGGTTAAAATAGACGGATTTAAAAAACTGAGAACTCTCGGAGCTTAAAAGTTGGAGGCCGAGAGCCATTTTTTTATTGAGGGCAGTGCCCAATCTTTCGATCTCGGGAATGACAAGCTGTGTGCCAGGCACATCTGCTTTTTTGGCAAAGTTTTCTTTCCAGTAATTTTCGAACCAGTCGTAATCGCGAATGGACTCCAAAGGGAGATTGTTAAAATAGAATTCATAAAGACCAAGCCGGGCTCCAAAAATAGCCCATAGCCCGTTTTCCACATCGGCACCGACGGAGCACCAAATTTTAAGACGTTCAAGGTTGGCGGTGGGAACAACTTGCAAAAAAGACGCAGGATTTTTTGGTTCGAAAACAACTTTATGCCCACGGTCCAAAGACATTTTAATTCCTTCGCGAAACCCAGCGCGAAACGCCTGAAACGGTGTGGAGTGGATGTGCGAGGTCGAAAGAGTTTCCGGCATTTGATAATAATTGAGATCAAAACAAAAATCCACGGCACCCGCGACACTCTCGCTGTCTTCATGAGACTTCAGATGAAGAGCGATTTCCCGCGGCCAGTTTTTCACTCCGCCATTGCCGTAAGAGAGACCGTTGATCGAATTTTTGGCCGACCAGGAAAGCACCTGAGTTGTGATGATAAGATTCATTGGAATTTTGAGTTGTGAAAAATTTCCGTGCAGGACATTGTCTCCATCAATCGTAAAAAAGCGCAGAGTGCGCGCGCGCTCGGCACACTCGCGATGGGCACGGTTAAATCCTTTCACGCCATCCACTCTTTGCGCAAAAGGGATTTGCGCGCGGACAGCTTCCCAAAACAGATCTTTTTGAGGCTCGTCGTAAGTGATGAAAAACACATCCATATTTTGCATTTAGTGCCCTGTCAGGTAAGTTTTTTCAATATCTTGCTTGTTATTTTTTTGTAAATTCAATTTGTTCCTCCTCGAATTGGCTTGGGGCCAGTCCTTCGTCGTCACGCATTGAATTTTCAAAAAAATTCCTGCGCAATCTATTGAAAAAACTTACCTGACAGGACACCAGCCATCATAATCAGATGCCATTCAGAGATCAAGTCTTAAGCACAATCTCAAAATCACTGTTTTAAACAGGCGAGACCTATGAGATAAGGAATCGAGAAAAAGGAGGTGTTTCATGGAAAAATCCTATTTTGCGGCAGGGTGTTTTTGGGGCGTTGAGGCGCACTTTAAGCAATTGGAAGGTGTCATGGATACAACCAGTGGCTATGGTGGTGGACATCTCGATAATCCAACCTACGAACAGGTCTGCGACGAAGAAACCGGTCATGCTGAAATCGTCGAAGTGGTTTTTGATCCGCAAAAAATCTCGTTTGAAGCCTTGGTGCGGTTCTTTTTTACGATTCACGATCCAACAACCAAAAATCGTCAAGGTCCCGACGTGGGAACGCAGTATCGCTCGGGCGTCTTTGTGATCAATGATTCACAAAAACAGATCGCCGAAAGTGTGATTCGTGAACTGAGCGATAAAAAAGTTTTTGCCAAACCTATCGTGAGCGAAGTCACTCTTTTTACAAACTTTTATCCGGCGGAAGAGCATCATCAGGATTATTTGAATAAGCATCCGGGGATGTGTCACGTTTAAGTTTGCGAATGGTTTGCTGTAAAACCGTTTCCAACATATGAAGTTCTTTAGTGGTTGGAACTCCTTTGAGGAAAAGTTTTTTAAGAACGGTGTAGGAATTCACTTTTTCGTGCTGAGAGATGTCGATGTTAAGAGCTTCCAACCAACGCTTTAAGGTTTGATCAGGGAAAAAGAATTTTTCCCGTTCCTCTTTGCTCAGAACTGGGTTGGGAGTTTGATCCGACGACTGATGAAAAAGTGTCAACACACTCATCACAGCATGCGAGAGATTCATACTCGGATTTTCTCCCGGCAACTTCACTTGGAACACTCGATGAACAAAGTCCAAGTCCGATTCTGCTAAACCATGGTCTTCGGGGCCAAAGATCAAATAGGTCGGTTTATTTAACATTTCAGTTTTAATGACCGCGTCTTGTTTGAGGCTGGTGGCAAAGTCAAAAGCTTCGCGGCGTTTTCCGTCGCGCGCCGAAAAAGCGATGCGAATGCCTTCAGGCTCCCAGTCGTAAAATCGTTGCCAATGAGGGTAGATCATGGCCTTTTCGATTTGGGGTTGCGCATGTGAGGCGCCTTCGCGAGCGTCTTGATTGATTTCGCAACGAGGTTCAATCAGAATCAGTTGTTGCACGCCATAGTTCGACATGGCTCGAGCCACCATTCCAACATTGCGAGAATACTTAGGCCGTACAAGCACAATACGCAGATTCTTCATCATATAGTGAGTGCTCCACAGAGTTGCAATCCCAACTCAATGTATTCTTTTTTCTTTGGATGTTTGTTTTGCAGCAATACGAGATACGATTTTATCTCTTCGGCCAGAGGTGCGGCCGATTCTTTGGCATGGGCCAATTCTAAAAGTTCTACAAACGCCAGCCACTCATCGGCAAACTGCTGTTGCACCTCTTCGAAGAGAAGTGAAAGTTCCTTGATGCTAAAGGCCTGTGTTTCGCGCAGCTCGCGAATTTTTTTATAGAGTGACTGTTTGAGTTTTTCTTGGGTTGAAAACTGTTTTCGTGGAATCACTTTTTTAACAAAGTCATCAGTAAGGCCAAAGGCCTTACGGTCGGCAGGACCGGCATAAACAGAAGTCACTGTGGAAGCTGCTGCCATATCAAATGTTCCCCAATCCGGGGCAAATAAAACTGTGCTGTTTCTCTCCACCGTACATTCAACAAACGAGAGCAAGAGGAGGGCGCCTTCTTGAGAGCGTGTTTTGCTCTTGAGTGTGCCACGAACTTGAATGCCGGACTCAAAATAAAGCTGAGCTTTTTGATTTTCAACAAGTCCATGGTGCTTTAGATCCTCATCCGTCATCGCGCTCAGGCACTGCGAAACTCCTTTGAGTCGACCCAACGGAGAACTAAAACCATGTGTATGATAGTTTTTATTGTGCCCAGAGAGCTCTTGATTTTTTTGACAGAGTTGCGTGGGGCCAGAAAATTTAAAATAAATGGGAAATTGATTTTCGTCGGTGATAACGTCGCTCGCTTGACCACTGATTTGAAGTCCCGAATTGAGTTCAATCGTATTTACGGTTTTGGCTTTGATCGCCGTTTGCAAGCCATAAAGTCCGCCCTTACGAAAGGAAAGCTGTTGCTCAAGGTCTCTTAAGACCTTGGAAAGATCAGAAAATGTTTTTGCAACAAAAAGTTGTGGTTGCTCCTCAGTGATATCGTAGCTTGTCTGAATGCAATCCACTGAGAGAGGAATTTTTTTGACTTGTGGTTGCAAGCAGTGGCGCGATTCGCCGATTGACGAAAGCAATCCTGCGCCGAATATTTTGGGTTTTTCGAGATCACCAATAAGTCCATATTCCGCGGTCCACCAGTTCATTCGACCAAGGAGAGCGGCTTCGGAAATGTGCGAGATCTTCGCATTCACCTCGGTGAGATGTTTTTCGGCAGCTTGGATCTGTTGCGGAGATGAGTCAGGGCTTTCTTTGATGTCCGAAAGATCACGAATAGCCTCGTATTGCGAAAGATCTTCCGAGGAGATGATCGCTTTTTTTGCGACTTGTGCATATTCTTTAAGGTAATCCGCAAATTGCGGATCAACGAGAATCGGAGCATGTCCTGCCGCTTCGTGAACGATATCCGGTGCGGGAGTGTAAAGAATGTGATCCAAATTTCGCATATCGCAGGCGATCGGTAAAATGCTTAAGCTTTGCAATTCCATAAATGCAGCGGGTGGAATAAAACCGCTCACAGGAACGGCGGTCCAACCAAACTGCTGAAGTTTTTCACACATCACTTCGATGCGCGGGATGGATTCCGTGTTGATGCCCGTTTTTGCGAGGCCATCGACATAACAGTTGTGGGCGTTTTTTGATAAAAAGTTTTTAAGCTGACGGAGAATAAATCTCCAGGTGGCTTGATCGATGGGTGTGTAGCGCGAATAATCTTGTTCGACAATGTACTGGCGGAGATGCGGAGGAACTTGTTCGATGATTTCTTTAAACTTTTTCATCCGCTCCGCCTCAAAAGAAGGGGTCTGCGTGGTTGAGGTAATTGTGAACATAATCCTTTATGCCTTTCTCGAGAGACCATTGTGGTCTCGAAAAACCCATACTTAAAAAGCGATCCATCTTGGCTTGGGTAAAATATTGGTAGCGAGGGCGGAGTGTTTCGGGAACATCCATCCATTCAATTTTCATGGGAGTGTCGATTTCCTGAAAGACGGCGGTGGCCAAATCCAACCACGTGCGCGCTTCGCCAAAACCCATGTTGAAAATTCCAGAGAAGCCCTTTTTTTCAAAAAGAATTTCTGCAATCCAACGGGTGACATCTTTGACATAAATAAAATCGCGCAGTTGCTTGCCATCAGCGTACTGCGAATTGTGGGAGCGAAAGAGCTTGAGCGATTGATTGACGTGGATTTGTCGAAAGGCTTTAAAAACCACGCTCGACATGTCTTGTTTGTAATACTCATTGGGGCCATAAACGTTAAAAAAGCGAAGTCCCATCCACAGCGGCGGTGTTTTGCTTTGTTGAAGGGCCCAGATGTCAAAATTGAGTTTGGATTCACCATAAGGATTGAGCGGCTGAAAAAAACGCGGGTCGGTTTGATCGTCAAAGCCTTGCGTACCGTCACCGTAAACCGCGCCACTGCTTGCATAAATCAGTGGAACCTGGTTTTCGGTGCACCACTCGAAGAGTCGTTGCGTGTATTCCGTGTTGATTGTTCGCAAGTAATCTCGATTTAATTCTGTTGTTGATGAACAGGCGCCCATATGAACAATCGCTTCGACTTTTGGTTTTTGTAAAAGAACATCCCAAAGATCTGTATGGGTGCAAAATTTTTCGTACTGGCGTTTATTGAGAATTCCGTTACGTGCTTCGGGACGAACCACATCGACAGCAAGAATGTCTTTGCGCCCTCGTTGGTTGAGCTCCCAAACAATGGCACTGCCAATAAAACCTGTGGCGCCTGTAACTATAATCATGTGCGTTATATATCACTATTTAAACGCAATTGTCCACAAGCTAGGACTTCCATACTTCATTGAGTTCTTCGATGGTTTTATTCTCGCAAAGACCCATATAAACCAAATAAACCAACGGAAAAGTCAGTGGTAAAAAATAGAGAAAAAAGGGCACAACACAGAGGGCCATTGCCGCCAGCCCGAGGGCCATTAAAAAGAGGGCATGAACAATCAGGTTGGCAATATTTTTCCAGCTTTGCTGAAGGACAAAATTCATGGCTTCTTTCTCTGAGAATTGCGGGTTTCGAAGAGAATAAAAGGCAACAAACGGAACAAGCAGGAGAGCCACATTGAGGGCGGCACTCAATAGATAAAAGTGCGGGATTCTAGCCAACACACCAAGCTCAGTCACCAAACCAACTCCGATACAAACCAAGAAGTGATTTTGAAAACGCGGCCAATAATCTTTATCAAAACACAATCGTAAATAGCCTTCAGTATCGACTGATTTTTTCTGCATCAGTTGGTCCATCATGCGAAGACTGCCTAAAGTGTAAATAAAGCGAAGAACGGGGTTGGCAAGCGCTCCCAAGTACGGAATAAAACCAGCGACCACTACCGTCACAAAAAAAATAATTCCTAAAATCACAAAAAGAGAAAAGTATTTTTCGGCCATATTAAAAGCGGCGCGAATCCAACGATGGCAATAATCAAAAGGAAGAATAAAAGACGAGTTTTCCATAGAGAACAAATTGACACAAATTTGCGTCACCTGTCCAGTAAATCATCATCCCTTTAGCGAATTTCGAGAGGTGCAAGACCACCGAGCGGAGTTTGCAAATTGGTCAGCTGTCCTTGATAAAGTCGGGCAACGGCTAAGTGAATCTGATCTTCAAAAAAATAAAAGCGCAGGTCGTATTTAAAGACATGTTCTTGATTATCATAAGTCATTTTTACTTCGGGGGCAGGAACGGCTTCTTGTGCAAGGTAGCCGTCGGTAAAAATGCGTTGGTAAACCGTGCGACTGATGGACTTGCCTTTATAAACCGAGCGACTGCCATAGGCATTGGGTGGTTTAAAGAAAAAACGGTTTCTTTGCGCCCACAGATCATCCGCGTCTTTAAAGTCAGAAAAATGATAGGTTTTTAAAAGCGCTTTTTGCAAAGCCGGAAGCGAGAGGTTTTCATTATTCCATTCCACCAAGCGGTTTTTATCAGCAATGAGAGCATAGCCCCAAGGATTTGGGGAAAACAAAGTGGCTTCACTTTGAAAGCTCTTGGCCATGGCCGGACTCTCGGTAAAATAAAAATCGGTGTGGCGATTGTAAATACCACTCACTTTTCGATCGTGCCAAACAATTTGCTGATTGGAATCTGTTGTGAGGTCTTGCGGGGCTGCGATTTCGCACTCCACGCCAAACTCTTTTTTTAAAAACTCACGGTACATGAGAAATTCAAAATACATATTTTGTTGTTCGGGCTTGTCATCAACAATCAAAAAGAGATTCCCAGCCTTGAGGCACGAGCCAAACGCCTTTTGAAAACTGTCTTTCAGCTTTTGTTTCGCATTTGGAAATTGATTGAGGGATCGGCTTTGTGAGTGCTCTGCATTGACCAGAAAGGAAGAGGCATTGGTGTTGATCTCGATGATTTTAAGATCACCGTTGTCGTTAATATGGACGTCAAGACTGCATAAAACAGAAGGGGTTTTGGCAAAACCGCTTGCGGCAAAAGGGAACTTTTGCAAAATTTGTTTTTGATAAACAGGGTTGTTTTGAAGTTTCCAAAGGTCGGCAACAATATTTTCTGCTTGTTTCATCTGCGTTTGAGAGATGGAAACGAGAAACGGCGAGGCCAGTTGTGGTGACAAGCTCTCAAAAATATCTGGTTCAATTCCAGGGTAGGTTTTTTTCAAATGACTGGTGTAAGCGGAAAAAAATTTTTGCATAGTAGGAAGAGGCGAGAGGTACGGACACACCTGAGTCAGTGTGTCCGAATCGAAACCTTTAGGCTTTGATAAATTTTGAGCCAGGTTTCCAACCAGCAGCACAAAGCTCGCCGGATTGTAGACCGCTCAGTACACGAAGAATTTCACCGCAATCACGACCCACGCTCAAATTGTGGATTCCCATGTATTGGATTGTTCCTTCGGGATCGATGATGTAAGTACCGCGAGTTGCAATTCCTTTGTCTTCCAAAAGAACACCGTAGTCGCGAGAGATGCGTTTTGTAACATCGCCAATCAATGGGTAGCCAAGATCTTTGAGGTCATCTTTGATCCAACGCTTGTGAGAATGTACGGAATCAATACTGCAGCCCAAAATTTGCGCGTTTGCTTCTTTAAATTTAGGCAAAAAATCGCGGAACTGCGTGATTTCTGTTGGACAAACAAAAGTGAAATCAAGTGGGTAGAAATAAAGGACGACCCATTTTCCTTTGTAATCACTGAGGTTAATATCTTTAAATTCGCCACCGTCAACAACAGCAGGAGCTGTAAATTGCGGAGCTGGTTGTCCGATCATAGGCATAGGAACTCCTTCGTTAATAATTTGAGCCCCATATTGCTTTCGAAACGCGCCGCAGTCAATGTCCGGCTCACTACAGCGCATCCTGGGGCCTAAAATAAAGGGTAGTGCCGTTTTATTTGAGGCGAAGCCGAATGGGGGCCGCGGAAGACATCGGGAGAAACGACTTTTGAGTTTTGAGTGATTTCGATCAAGCTTTGGTGAGCCAGCTTTCGAGCGCTTTGTCGGACCCGTTCCATTTGCTCTTTGTCCTGTTTTTGCTCATTGGGTAAAACTTCGCTGGGGCAAATTGTTTTGTGTGCATCTCTTTTTTTTAGAAGATCGAGGATGGCTGTTTCAAAGTTCTCGTTCGATTTTTGTCCTCGGCAGC
>CAZOGU010000057.1:0-13304 GCA_964579625.1 uncultured Pseudobdellovibrionaceae bacterium | reverse complement strand
ATCTATGTCTTATGCTTGACCATATTTACCGGAAGGAAATTCGTTGCACCTAACACTGTTTTGAACTGGTCTTGATAAAGCGGGTCCAACTCAAGGTAGCTTTTCATCAGTCGCTCAAAGCTCGTGCCCTTGTCCCTTTGGTTCACAATGCGTTCGTTATATTGTTCCAGTAGGTCGTGGATGGATGTGATTTTATTTGATGCCATGATCTACCCCTTCTTATCTTTCTGGAATGTTTTGCAGTAATCATCAAGGATGGCCGCCGAAAGAGTAGAGACAGTCAGGTTACGAACTTTGGCCTCACGGTTAAGAAAGGTCTTCGTATCTTTTTTAACTCTTGTTGAAAGAGGAACGCGCTCATCAGGCCCGCCGACCAACTGGTCGAGGCTCTTGTAGGGGGTCTTTTTCATTTATCATCCTTGATTTGTGTCTAAGGTAAAATGATAAATGCGACCTGCATATCAAACAAATACAAATTGTATGCAAACTGTATGTGGTCCAGTGTCACTAAATGATCGGACTAGATTTGATCTTGAGTTGAGGAGTGCCGTTTGAGCATTTTGAATATGGTCGGGCGGTCCCATTGCCGAGCCCCGTTTTTGGTCTTCACCCCGTGGGAGTTTAACCAACTGGCAATCTCGCCATAGCTTGCCCCGGTCTTTTTAAGTTCGGCCATCTGGTTCAAGACCGCGGCTTCGCCACCGTGCGCCACTAAGTTGCCTTTAACGATCCGGAATCCAAAAGGAACTTGGCCCTTGCTGCATTGAAGATCGGATCGGGCCCTGATCGCAAATCCCAGATCTTTCAAAGCTGCCCCAACGGTTGATCGGGCACAGCCCCTATCGAGGGCTATTTGGTTCATTGAGCGGCCTAGAACGACATACTGTTCATGGAGGTAGTCCTTGTCAAAATGGCGAAAAAATGTGAGCTTATCGGTAGTTAAGCTCAGGGCAATGCTGGGGGCGATTGGCGAACCCAGTGTCGGATGACCTGAGCCAATTTTTAGTTTTAAGTCTTCTCAACCATTTATTCAGCCTCTAATACATATTCATTCAAGGGACGATGACATCCACTGCAGGACGGCTGATGCCGCTAGTTCATCAATTTAACCATAAAGCCCTATTTTTCTATATTTTAGACCATTTTTTACTAAATTGCCTCAAATTAAACCGCAAAACCCTTGATTATTTGCGAATTTAACCGAAATATACTTATATGGCAGACTCTAAAAACCGTAAAACTCTATCTAACCATAAAAAATCAAACAAAATTTTACCTCCTTTATTATTTCCTCCTTCTACAAAAAAAGAAGAAGCGTGGATGACTCAACTTAAAAAGCAAAAAAAAATTCGCAAAATTGGTCCACGACTTTATACATCTTTCACCTCGGCCAAAACTCCTTCTCTTGTAAAGTCGCAATGGGCGACCATTGTCACACGTCTTTTTCCAAACGCAGTCCTCTCACATCGGAGCGCACTTGAATACAAACCTGGTGAGAACAATCTCATTGTTCTCACCAGTACAACAAATCGCAAGGTCGAATACCCTGGGTTGACATTGCATTTCGTAAGGGGGCCGGCCCCGCTTGACGACGACACTGAGTTCTTGGGATTTAGGGCGTCATCTCTAGCGCGCGCTATTTTAGAGAACCTCTCGAGCCATAAAACATCTTCTTGGCGCTCTCTTCCAGCAGAAGAGTTGGAGCAACGCTTAGAAGAAATTCTGCGCATTAAGGGGGAGAGGGAGCTCCAAAAACTACGGGATCGCGCCCGCGAAATTGCTCAAAAGTTTAAATGGACCAACGAATTTAAAAAAATGGATGGCCTGATTGGCGCCTTACTCGGCAGTAGACCCACAAAAAAGTTATCGACCCACTCTGCTCGGGCTCGAGCACAAGGCCGCCCTTTCGATACAGAAAGACTTGAACGACTTGATAATCTCTTTGCAGAGCTGCGATCCACGCCGCGGGTTGAACTCAAGGACGCTTTTTTTGCAAAAGATCATTTTACAAATAAAGCTTTTTTCGAAGCTTATTTTTCCAATTATATAGAAGGAACCACCTTTGATATCGAAGAAGCCGAAGAAATCATCTTTGAAAAAGTTATTCCCAGCAATCGCCCTAAAGATGCTCATGATATCTTGGGTACCTATAATTTGGTTGCAAATCCCAACGAGATAAATAAAACGCCTCGCACAATAGACGAGCTCCTAATGCTTTTGAGAGATCGTCACCGAGTGCTTATGGCTGAACGAATAGAGTCTTCTCCTGGTGAATTTAAAAAAATACCCAATAGAGCCGGTGATACGCACTTTGTTACGCCCAATGAAGTCGAGGGTACACTGGAAAAAGGATTTGAGCGATATCTAAGCTTAGATCCTGGTATGGCGCGAGCTATTTTTATGATGTTTTTAATTACAGAGGTTCATCCATTTATTGATGGCAATGGGCGAATCGCACGCATTATGATGAATGCCGAGTTGTATTCGCAAGGCCTATCCACCATCATCATTCCGACAGTTTACCGCGATGACTATTTGTTAAATTTACGCGCCTTATCTCGTCGCGATCGACCGAAGGGTCTTATTAAGACTATTGAACTTGCACATCAGTTCTCTCACATGGAATTTTCACCTTATGGAAAAATTCTGAATTGTTTAGAAAAACACAATTGGTTCCGAGAATCTTCGGAGGCAAAAATAATTTTGCCTAAAAAATTGTGACCGCCCTAAGGCTGCAATTAGGTTCCACAAAAAGTTTCGCGAACTTGTTCTTCGGGTTTGGCTGGTATTTGTAAGTCGGCAAAATCTTCTTTTTCATCAAAAGGATTTTTAAGAGCTTTTAACAATCGCTCCATGGGGGCGAGGTCCTTGTTGTCAGAGGCCGCGCGAATCGCTTTTTCGACTTGGTGATTGCGTGGGATGACGATGGGATTATGAAGATCCATGGATCCAACGCATTGATTTCCATCTTGGGGTTCTTGCTGGAGGCGTTTGCTCCAGCGGGACAACCAGTGCTTCGTTTCGGGTTGAAGAAAAAAAGCCTCGGTCACAGCCCGACTTAGTGATGGTGCTGAATTTTTTGCGAGATCTGATACTTCGAAGCGAAGATTTCTAAACCCAAGAGTAAAATCCGCTTTGAATTTGTGCAAAAGACTTAAGTAATCCTCAATCAGTTTTTGATCGTCTTCGCTCGCGCCTTTAAAGCCCAACTTTTGGCTCATGACTTTGAGCCACTCTTGATGAAAAAGTTCTGTGAACTGGGATAGTTTTTGTTCGAGAATTTTTTCGGCCGCCTCCTTTTCATCGGCAAAAAGTGGCAAAAGACAATAACCTAAAACTCCAAGGTTCCATTGCAAGATAATAGGCTGCTGAGAGTATGCATATCTCCCCCCGTGATCAATGGAACTAAATACTGCACGCGGATCGTAAGCTTCCATAAAAGCACAAGGACCGAAGTCGATTGTTTCGCCGGAGATGGCGGTGTTGTCGGTGTTCATCACTCCATGAATAAATCCGACGCGCATCCAGTGGGCGACAAGACTCGCCTGGCGCTGCAATATGTATTCGTAAAGCGCGATGGCGGGGGTGATTCCGTTCTCTGTCGGAATCTCATTTTGACGGATCACTTCGGTTGTTAAAAG
The DNA here is from genome assembly GCA_964579625.1 of uncultured Pseudobdellovibrionaceae bacterium. Classification (GTDB taxonomy): domain Bacteria; phylum Bdellovibrionota; class Bdellovibrionia; order Bdellovibrionales; family JAGQZY01; genus JANPLN01. The sequence goes on along the minus strand of CAZOGU010000057.1, from coordinate 9,663 downwards.
CTGGAGGGCTTCGAGATCACCACGGGCGGCAAAGTATTCGAACGTGCCGACACGAACATGACTGGCTCCAATGCGCGCCAAAATGGCTCCTGGAAACTCGCGCTCGCGATAAACAACGTCTCCAGTCCCTATGACGGCGAGGGCGCGCGTGGTGGGAATTCCAAAGGCGTTCATGGCCTCGCTGATCATCACTTCACGAAGCGTGGAATCGAGGGTCGCAAGCCCATCCCCTCTGCGCGAAAACTTTGTTGGACCAGAGCCTTTGAGATGAACTTCGCGCGCCTTTTGTTTGGAATCCACAAGTTCGCCGAGAAGGCGAGCACGGCCATCCCCAAGTTGCGGCGAAAAATGTCCAAACTGATGCCCGGCATACGCCTGAGCGATGGGTGTTGTCTCGGGGAGAACTTTTTTTCCGGAAAAGATCTGAGCTTTTTCTTCGACCGAAACTGTTTCATCCACCCCCAACTCTTTTGCAAGATCTGCATTCCAATAAAGAAGCTGTGGGGTTTTGACAAACGCAGGTGCGAGTTTTTCGTAAAATCTTTCGGGCAGTTTTAAATACGAGCTGGGTCGTAAGTTTATACTCATAGCCCCTCGAGATCAGCCGCGAGTTCCGGAAACGTTGTTTGAAAATTGGTTCCACGCGATCGATCCAGTTGTCGAATGTACTCGAGAGTTGTCGACAGATGCCCGCTCTCATCCGCCGCGTTCATAAACTGGAGAACACCGGAAATTTTATTGGATGGCTTTAAGCTGTTCTTTTCGAACTCATGGATTTTTTGTGTGATCTTGTCTTTGATCTTTTGTGGATAAACTTGTGGATTGAGATAGCGAGGGTCCATAACGATGGCTGGGTGAAGATAGCCATTAAACCCCTTTGTCACTTTTCGATAGTTTTGCTGCTCGAGCCAGCGGCACAGTTCATCTAAATTATAAAGACTTAAAAAGTGCGAAGAAAATAGAATCATTGTTTGAATATTGTCATGCGGAAGCTGATCCAAAGCGCGCAGATTTTTTTCGATTTCGTCCCATTTGGCGGGATAGCGATTGTAAAAGTTTTTTTCACCGAAGCCATCGATGCTGGCAAAAAACTCCACCACTTTAAATTCTTTCCAAAGTGAAAAGTACGAGGTGTTTAAGTTGGTGAGATTGGTGTGATAGCGCAAATGCATTTTTTTGGCATAACCATTTTTGACACAGAATTCGACAAAATCGAAATGGCGGCGCAACAGCATCGGTTCCCCGCCGCCAATGATCAGCTCCTGGAGATGCGGCGCCATCAGCTTGAGCTCTTCCCAGATTTTTTCCTCATCCTGCCAATTGTAGCGAGACATGTTGAGGGATTTTTTATAAAGCATGTCCATCTTGAGAGAGAGGTTGTAGGTTTTGCTATAGATGTCTTCGGAGAGTGATAGCCATTTTGTAGATTCGTGCGGGCGACACATCACGCAAGCAAGATTGCAGGTGTTACCGATGCGCAAATCAATAGAAAGCGGCGCTGCTTGAATCGCTCCGTTTTCTTGCGTCGATGCCACCAGTTGATTGAGTCCGTCTTCGCCCAGGCGCCGCTTCCACACGTCCACTTCCATCAGTCGGTGCGAGCGATAGCCGCTGTCTTCTTCTTCCCAGCAGCGTTTGCACTGACTGGGTTTTTCGCCCTGGAGCATGTCTTTTCGAATTTGGTTCCACTCTTTGGAATGAAATTCTTTTTGCAAGGTGGATTCGTTGAGATTTTTTCCTTTAAAGGGCTTTGCCACACAACAAGGTAAAAGGGCGCCGTCGGTGAGCGTGGCTTGGTGAACCCAGGGAAGCGGACAAAATGTTTTTGAAGGACTCGGTGTCATCAAATCAATCCTTCCGCCTGAAAAGAGGAATACAACTCGGGAAGCGATTTTGAAAACTCTTCGTTGCGGGCACGGTCTAAAGATTTTGTGTAAACAAAAAAGTTTTGCAAAGATTCATTGTCCACCGCCGGAAGCGCCAAGGCCTGCTCGATTGATTTTAAACAATTGGCAAGATTAAGATTGGCGAGCACATAGGGCCAGGATTTTTTTCGATACTGACTGATTTTTTCGAGAGCCTTCCCTTTAACGGAAGATGGTAAATTTCGGATATCGAGATATTTAGGATCCGTGACATACAAAAAATCCACATCAATGTTTCTGAGTGAAAACGTCGCTAGCTCCTCGACGTAGGCGAGAAGATCGACGAGACTGAGCACATTGTAGATTTGAACTGTTGGCGTAATGCCAATTTTAATGCTTTTTGCTTTTGTAAGAAGAAAGCGCATGTTTTTATCAACTTCGGCCCAGTCACTCCCGCCGCGAATGTAGTTGTTCACTTCTCCCACACCATCTAGGCTGACATTTAACAAGACAAACTCAAAGTGTTGCAAAAGTTCGATGAACTCTTCGGGAACATGGGTGCCGTTGATATTAAACATCAAAAAGATGTGCTTGCTGTGGCCCGTTTCGATGCAATATTTTAAAAATTCGTAATTCTTTTTAATCAGGGTTGGCTCTCCGCCCGTGAGATATACTTTTCGTAAAAAAGGCACTTGTTGTTTTACACCTTGCCAAAACTCTTCGTCCTCGTACCACTTGGGAATTTTGACGGCTACGGGCTCGAGAAATTGTGAATACACTCTTTTAAATTCGGAATCCGTCTCAAGGAGTTTTTCTGTTTCTGCGGCGATCTTCGTGCTGTTATAGCCATTGCACATGCGGCATTTTAAATTGCAAAGATTCCCTAAACGTAAATCCAAATAGAGGGGACCCGAAGAAAGCTCCGCCCCGTTTCGGCTGGCTTCGACTCTTTCACGAATGTTTTTTTCGTCTTTACCAAGCCACTCCCGATTGTGCATCTTGCGGTAGGAATCTTTCCCGATACTTTCTTGATAATAACAAAGTTTGCAGCCCTCGACCTTTTCGCCGTTGAGCATTTTTTGTCGAATGTCTTTTTGTTGTTCTGAGTTCCAGGCCTGACCAAGGGTCACGCCAGGGACTTTCATGTGCTTTTTATTTTGGTCAAAGAGCGGCCCCCCGTTTTGGGCCACACAACAAAAGCCGACGGTTCCCGTTGGTAACACCACTTGGTGCATCCAGGGATACACACAAAAGGTGGGTGATGCTGTGGGAAGACCCTTCTCGATAAAGCTACGCATACTGCGAGATGAGCTCCAGCTCTTGTGGTTCATACGGCATCAATGCCGCATGGGTATCTTTTACGTAACATGGGCTCATAAACATAAAGATCCCGCTTTCTAAAAAGCCGGGAATGTTTAAAAGCGTTTCGCGAATGTGGAAGGCGTCCTTGTACTTGCCCGGTGGAACCATGATGCGAACGCCACACCAATTGTTTTTTGAGGTTTCATGCGATTTCTTTTTCTCGATCAGTGCGGTCATCACTTTCACATAGTGTTCTATTTTGGCAAACTCCATGTGATAACTAAAGCCAATAAAACTGTATTCTAAAAGTTCGGCAAAATATTCTGGAAGCCGAGAGCCATTTGTCGTTGTGTGAATAAAGTGACCTTTTTGATGGATCATCTTCACAAAATCGAGATAAGAGGGATTGATTGTCGGCTCGCCTCCGGTGAATACAAATTTTGCTTTTTTATCTCTCAGAAAGACTAATTCGAGCCCGTCCCATGCAAACATCAAAGAGCCCCAAGATCGGTGGGACTCATAATTGTTGGCTATGGTCTCACTGCAATAAGCGCAAGAATAATTACAACGTCGCCCCAGATCCCATGTCAAAGTGAGCGGATGCTTTTTGTGCATTTCCTGGTGAATCGGCGCCACGTAGACCGGCTCTTCGAGATGGGTCACTTTCTTTGCGGGCATTTCTTCGAACGTCAGCGGAATGTATTTTTTGTCTTTGGCCTTACGAATTTGCATGTCCGCACCACAATTACAAAGAACGCGTGTGCACTTATGCCATTCGTTTTTTAGAAAAAAACTTTTTTCGTAAACATTGCCCAAGTGTCCATTGTTACGACAAGCACCACCGTAGAGATCTCCGTCGGGAGAAATATGAAGATTATCAATTCCAATGGCACAGTACCAACCTCGAAAATCAGTGCGCCCTTGCGCGAGGGCCTCTTCGACCGATAAAGGCAGTGCTTCTCCTTGGGAGTTGGCGAAAAATATGGATTTGTCTCGTAAATCGTCTTTTATAGGGCTTTCCATCTCGGATACCCTATATCTTTTTAAATGCACTGTAAAAAGATTCTTCTTGAGGCAATCACCCATGACGCCGCGTCTATGGCCGCTCGACTGTATCAGCTCCACTCAGCCTTGCGTCCAGAAGATAAGCTCTAATGAATGGGGTTGCCTAGACCCCTTACAGAGGCTTTGCGCCTGCTTTTTTTTTCAATTAGACTGAGTCTAGATACTAAGGAGCCCTTATGCATAAACTACTCCCCGTTCTTACAATTCTTTTTTTGACTGTTTTTGCCTTTGCGCAAAATAAACCCATTCAAGAGCCGCCCCTCAAATTCGAAAATTTGCAGACCAAAGATAAAAAATCTGAGTCTTCTAAAGCCAAGGATTTAAAATCGAAATGGAAGGCTCCGCGTAAAGTAGTTCCCAAGCCAGAGAAGGTTCAAAAAGACCCTGAGGCCATTAAGTCCCTCGACGAACAAATAAAGGACGCCGATCGCTCTGATTTGGAGGAATAACCACATCTCCCTGATTCCTTGAGACACTGATCTGGTTCTGCTATAGTCCTTTTTAATTGGAGGACTTTATGCAAATAAATATTGGAATTTCCGAAACCCATCGCAAAAAAATTTCCACTGGCCTTGCTCATCTTCTTGCCGATAGTTCCGTGCTTTATCTCAAAACACATAATTTTCACTGGAATGTGGAAGGTCCGATGTTTAATACGCTTCACATCATGTTTATGGAGCAATACACCGAACTGTGGAATGCGCTCGATTTGATTGCCGAACGCATTCGTGCGCTTGGCGAGTACGCTCCTGGCTCCTATAAGCAGTACTCAAAGCTCACCTCGCTCACAGAGTCGGACAAGGTGCCCAATGCCTCAGACATGATTGAGCAATTGCTCGAAGGGCACGAGGCTGTTGCTCGAACAGCTCGCACGGTGTTTCCTGCGGCCGAAAAGGGCGGCGATGAGGCCACGTTGGATTTGTTAACACAAAGAATTCAGCTTCACGAAAAAACGGCGTGGATGCTTCGCTCAATGCTCAGTCAAAAGTAGTTCGAACTCGAGCTCTGTTTTTACGGAGTTTAAAATAAAACCCTGTTGAAACGCTCGTTCTGCGAGCGTTTTTGCTTTTGTGGGGTTATTGGCACCGATGATATTTGCATGCAGCTTGAGCTTCTTCATCACCGGTTTTCCTTTATCACCCAAATCAACACTCAGTTGTGCACGCGCCTCTACTTTTTTAAATTCCAGTCGCGAATGATGAGCATAAACCTTAAAGGTTGCGACAAAACAATTCGTGAGAGCCTGAGCAAAAAGATCTTCGGGCGATAACCCTCCACCACCGCCTTCGAACTCTGGCGGTATAGCACAAGTGATCTGATTGTCTGCAGACTGCACTTTCCATGTTTGATCAAGGCCTGGAGCAGATTCGCTTTTTGTTTCGAAAAGAATGGGGTACTGAATCATTTGGAACCTTCTTAGTGATGGGTTTCGCAGTAAGGGCTATCGCTGCATTCATTTTTTTTGCGCGGCAGATAGGGTCTGACAAAAGCAAAAAGCTCGTATCCTGCATCAAGTGCTGGGCGCAGCCATTTTTTGTTGGCCACGCTTGCGGCCCAGCGATAGCGTGGAAGCTCTCTCCAGATCTCGATAAAGGCGTCCACTTTGGTAAAAAGTTTTTTACCTCGGCGCACATGCATGACCTTGTGAACTTGGACCGGATCAACGCCATGAATGCTGGCTTTAAATGTGGGTGCAGTGATATCGATAAACTTGATGTTTTGTGAGCCGTCCTGCTTTTGGTAATGGGCTATTTCTCGAGAGCAGAGGCGGCAAAGACCATCGAAATAGACCGTCACAGATTGAGACATAAAGACTCCTTGTGGAAGCGACCATTTTTGTTTACAATATCGTAAACTTTTACAATTATCAAGAAAGAGTTCAAAAATGAACGTTTTATTAGTCCTTGGAAATCAGTTGTTTGCTCCTTCGATTTGGCGAGATGGTCTTCAAAAACAAGGTCCCTTTTCGGTCTTTATGCGCGAGGACCGCGAACTCTGCACCTACTATCGGTTTCATAAACACAAGATCATCTTCTTCCTCGCAGCCATGCGCGATTATCGTGATGAACTGATTAAAAATTCGGTGCCCGTTCATTACGAAGAACTGGGGTCTGATTCGTCAAAGTATGACGATCGACTGCGCGCCTTTCTCGAACAAAAGAAAGCAAAAACGGTTTATCTTTTTGAAATCGAAGATAAGTTTTTTGAAAAAAGAGTTTTTTCTCTCATCGAGGACATGGGACTTCGCAAAGTGATCTTGCCCTCGCCGATGTTTCTTACTTCGCGCTCTGTATTTTCGGATTACCTTCAGACGCAAAAAAAGCCATTTATGAAAACGTTCTATGAGCAGCAGAGAAAGCGCCTTTCGATCCTGGTCGATGACAAACAAAAACCGGTGGGTGGTCAGTGGAGTTTTGATGAAGACAATCGCTTACCACTTCCGGAATCGTTAACCCCGCCCGCTCTCCCCTCTGTAAAATTAAATAAAAATATTCGCGACGTGCAAAAACTGTGTGAGGAGGAGTTTTCTTCTCACCCCGGGTGCAGCGAAAGCTTTTGGCTTCCCACAGACAGGGCCTCGGCGACTGCATGGCTAGATGTTTTTTTAAAAGAACGTTTGAGTCAATTCGGCCCCTATGAAGATGCTTTAGCTGCCCACTCCGATTTTGTATTTCATTCTGTGCTAACGCCTTTTTTAAACACCGGGCTTTTAACGCCACGACAAGTGATCGCTGCGACATTAAAATTTGCAAATCAACAAAAAATTCCATTGGCTTCGCTTGAGGGCTTTGTTCGCCAGGTGATTGGCTGGCGGGAGTTTGTACGCGGCATTTACCAAAACTACAGCGAGCGACAGGACCAAGAAAATTTTTGGAATCACAAGCGAAAGCTGTCAAACGCCTGGTACACCGGAGATACCGGCATACTGCAACTCGATCAAACTTTGCGTAAAGTTTTAAAATATGGTTACTGCCATCACATTGAGCGCTTGATGGTGCTTGGAAATTTAATGCTCCTTTTAGAAGTAGACCCGCGAGATGGTCACCGTTGGTTTATGGAAATGTTCGTGGATTCCTCGGATTGGGTGATGGGCCCCAATGTGTACGGGATGACTCTGTTTAGCGATGGCGGCATTTTTGCGACAAAGCCTTATATTTGCGGCTCCAATTACTGGCGCAAGATGAGCAAAGCCAAACCAGGAGATTGGTGCGACGCCATTGACGGTTTGTATTGGGGCTTTATCGAAAAGAACAAAAAGTTTTTCTCACAAAATCCGCGCCTCTCCATGATGGCAAAGACCGTCGAAAAAATGGATCCCGTACGGAAACAAAAGATTATGACGGCGGCGCAGACGCTGAAAGAAAAACTCACTGTCTCCGCCAAATAATTTGGCTTATTGATATCTTTTATAGATCGTAAGTTCGATGGCGACCACGATGATAATGACAACTATTTCTATCACCAACAACGTACGACCTAATTTAGTGATCAAATCCGACTTCAAAATCGTGATTGTAGAAACCAAACAGTAAAAAATATTCGCGATTATAATTCCCAATAACATCCACGGTTTTTTTCTTTGACCAAGAAATAGCACCTCAAAGAGTAAATTCCGTACACCAATGGGAACATTGCCAAATAATAAAGCGTGCTTGATTCCAGACCAATCAGTTCCGAGAAATTCGGCAATACAAGCCCTGTCAAAAGAGCGCTAAAAACGGCACCCGATCCGTCCATCAAAAAAATATTTTTAAGATTTATTTCGTAGACCATGAGCTAATAATGAACGGACCACAATTTATCGACCCCATTTTCCTTTTTAAAAAAGAATACCGCTTCCTTTTTAATTTCACCCAAATCAAGCGTACCACAAATATAAATAAGTGTTGCCTCTGGAAATGCCGCAGCTTCTTTTAATTTTCTTGTGCCGCACTTATTGAAAGCGCTGAGTTTGGCGTCAAAAACCAATAACCATGAATAAAATCGATCCCTTTGCGACGTGGACAGCTTCGACGACAAGAAGTTATTGATGCAAATTTTGAGTTCTTGCTCACCCTTAAAATTCTCAAAACATTTAAAATACCCAACAACTATCTTCTCTTGTTCGTCATGAGTTGAAGAAAGGCTGCGCTCAATACGAATTTTATTCTTTTTTGAAATTTTATCTAAAGCGTGAGATTCAAAATAACACCCAACTATTAAAATGAATTTAACGAACAGTTTCATGATTTTCTCCTTTAATTTCCTCTGTTGCCTTTTCTACATTCAGGCAGTCGGGATGGACTATTGCTAGTCGCACCTCTTCGTTGGGAATATATTCACTGGCTTTTCTGCATGCCTCTCTGTCCAGCGGACATGAAAGTGGTTGCGCTCCATGCTTTTTTTGTAACGCAGCTATATTTTTCTCTACGGATTCTTTAAATTCCACGGGCTGGTAACCTGAACAATTGATGGACTCATCCATCAATGGATTTACAAAATCACCCCAATTAAAATCTTTAGCCTGCACCCATTTATTTTTGATGCACTTAAAATATGGATCCTTGCCTTCTGTTGTATTTTTCCAAAATTGATAGCCTTGATAATTTGCGGCAAGATCTCCATAAGACTTTACCCCAGTCGAGCGAAGGCCATAGGGGCCCAACTCTTCTTTTTCTCCAATTCCTAGAATGAGTTGCAAGCTTTTGCCTTCCAGTTGAGCTTCGTAATAATCGGCACCTTCTGTCATAAAATGCGAGAGTTTGTCTGCCCCAATGTTAACCCCCCCAATTTTAAGCGTATAATTAATACCGACTGCTCTGAGAACAATTCCACTTTTTTTTGCTCCGCTATAAATATTTGGATCCGGTAAGCATTTTGAAAAAGGTTGCTTCTCTGCCCATGATTCGAGATTTCCCATCCAAGAAGATGCTAACGCTCCACGAAGCGCTGAATGAAGTTCGGTACGATCGCAACCCGTCAGTTGTTTATAAACTCTAATTTCAGGCTGAATCGATTGTTCAGCATCTAACGATTCCATCGAGGCACGGGATGCCTCTTCTGAAGGTTTAGGTCTATTACTTTTTTCTTTTTTCTTAATTTCCATTGGAAAACCAGGCAGCTGACTCGCATCAAAATCAAGCATACCTTTTTGAAGCACCTCTTGAATACGGCGATTTGTTTCCTCATTTAATTGCGAGGTAACGTCTTCGAGATTTGCATACCGACAGGTATAATTGTCCGTTTCAAACCCAAAGGTAGCATTTGATATAAAAAGTAGAAAAAATAAAACCACATAAAATCTTAGCTCTATTTTCGTTAGTATTTCTACAAAAATTCTTTACTGGTCTTGAAATAAATTGGTGCGGTCGGCAGGAGTCGAACCTGCGACCACCAGATTCGTAGTCTGGTACTCTATCCAGCTGAGCTACGACCGCACAAAACAGATAAG
>CAZOGU010000056.1:0-14097 GCA_964579625.1 uncultured Pseudobdellovibrionaceae bacterium | reverse complement strand
CCGACCACTTGGTTCGAAGCCAAGTACTCTATCCAGCTGAGCTACGATCGCATTTTGATTTTAACTAAAACTACCGACGCTTCTTTTTATCGTCGACGACAAAATCTTCTGTCAATGGAAAATAAAAATCCGCGGCTGTTTTGATTTCTGGCGAGGTGGACTCCGGCCATGACCAGATCTCAACGCGGCAACCTCTCGAGCGTAGATACCAAACGAGAGGCAAAAAGTCCTTATCTCCGCCTAAAATAATAACCACATCCAACTTGTCGGCCATCGTTACAGCATCAATCACAATAAACGAATCGGCATTTTTTGCAGGACGTTTGATTTCTCCACCTAAGCTCGACCAAAAATGCTGGAACTCTGGGGAAATATCTTTGTACTCAGGCTTGTAATAAAGAATGCGTGTGATCTCGCGATCACCCACTTTTTCGAGAATTTTGCGATAATCCGTTCGCCCCTCGTGGTGTTTTAAACCGGAGAGTTCGATGTTTTCAGCATCAATAAAAATGCCTACTTTTTGAAAAAGAAGTTGTTTTTGCTGATCTGCGCGATGTTGTTTTTCGGTTACTTTTTCCGCTTGTTTGCTATTCCGTTGCATCATGATGTTCCTTCATAAAGTCGACTCTAAATGCGCCGCTTGATGGATCAAAATAAAAAAACTCAAGTTAAAGCGCAAGTCGCACCCCATCTAAATGAGAACCAATGTCATTTTAATTGACAATAGGTCTCATAATCAATAAAACGTGAGTGTATGCAGTCACTTCCAGTCAATAAAAACCAACAGATTTTTCCTCGACAGGACGATATTAAAGAGATTCCCGGTAAAAAAATCATCCGCGAATTGGGTCTTAAGGTCACTCTCCAACGCTTGGCTATTTTGGAAAAAGTTCGTCGCGGCCCTGTGCACTTTACCGCCCAAGAAATCTTTGAAGAAGTGGCCGAAGAGTACCCAGAAATTGGTTTTGCCACCGTTTACCGATTTTTAAAAAAACTGTCCGAACACAAATACGTCACTGAGTTTCGAATTGGTGGTCTTCCCGCACGCTATGAATGGCACACAAAAAACCATCACGATCATTTAACATGCACGCAATGTGGCAAAATTGTTGAATTTGAAAACCAAAAAATTGAAAACCTGCAAGAAATCATTGCAAAGAATTACGACTTCCTTTTGACCAGTCACGTGATGGAACTTTACGGAATTTGCCCCGATTGCCAAAAAAAATCCAAATAAAATCTTGGGAATAAAGAGATGAACTCCGTTTTCTCATCCGAAAAGCCCTATGGAATCTCTTCTCACCAAGTCGACGAAAATAAACCTGGCTTTGTGGAGTGGCTTAGCAAACAAAAGCAAACTCCCGTCTATTTGTGCCACCGCCTCGACAAAACCACGACAGGTTGTTTTGTTGCCACAACCACAGCTGAAGATTGCGCCCAGATCAATGAGTTGTGGACAACTGGCAAAGTGCAAAAAGTCTACTGGCTCATCACTGATAAAAAACCTCAGCAACAAGAATGGGCTCTCTCCTCCTTCATCGAAAAAAACAAAGACCAGTGGGTCTCAACGCCATCATCAACAACACCCAATGCAACGACACATTTTAAACTGCTGCAAAGTGAACCTCCTTATTATCTTGTTGAAGCCCGCCCGCAGACTGGAAAGACCCATCAAATTCGTCTTCATGCCCGTGATTCGCAAATTCCCCTTTTAGGGGAAAGTCTTTATGGTGGAAGCCCCTATCCTGTGCTGTTTCTGCACAGCAAACAGATTCAGTCTCCACTTTTTGACTTTCAGTCCACACCACCCAAACCCTTTGAGAATTTAACTCTGCTTAAAAACTCACTCCTCTGTCGCTGGCTGATGTCCTACGACCGAAGAGTGCGACTTTACCCTCAACTTCTCGAAATGAATCAGTGCCTGCGTTTGGTGCACAACGAAGGCACACCTCTTCGTGTAGACCTTTTAGGCGCCGTCGCTCACGCCGGGTGGTGGAGTGATCAAGCTCCCACAGAAAGTGAACTTCAGACGCTGACCACTTTTTTTAAAATCATTGGCATCAAACAATGGTCCTTACAAAATTATGGTAAAGAGAGAAAAAACCAAAATAAGTTTATTGTGGATTATGCTCCCGAAGTTTGGCTCGGTTCAGAAAATAAAATTCAGTACGAATTTACCAAATCCATCGGTGCAGCTCCTGGCCTTTTTCTCGATCAAAGAGAGCATCGTTTGTGGGTGCAAAAAAATTCTCAGAATAAAAAAGTTCTCAATCTATTTGCTTATACCGGCGGTTTTAGCCTCAATGCCGCCTTGGGTGGCGCGAGTGAAGTTGTCACTGTCGATCTGAGCAGCAAGTACAAACAATGGGCACAAAAAAACTTTGCACTCAATCAACTGGAGTCTGTGAACTACAAGTTTTACGATATGGATAGTTTTGATTATCTTAAGTATGCGCAAAAAAAATCCCTCTCATTTGACATCATCCTCTGCGACCCACCGTCATTTAGCCAAGGCAAGAAGGGGCGCTTTCAAATCGATAAAGATTACGCAAATCTGGTAGAAATGTGCCTCTCCCTTCTCTCACCCCATGGATCCCTTTTGTTCTCCACTAATTTCGAAGAGTGGACGTGGTCTCAGTGGGAGCAAAAGTTACGCTCCAATAAATTATCTCAAGATATTGAAATTCATAGTAATTTTTCTATGCAATGGGACTTTGATTGGCATCTCGATCGCGCCCAGATGAAGGCCTTTCATTTGCGTAAGAAATAATTGCATACTGTGTCAATTTTGAGTACAACAGCCGCTGAAAATGTTTAAACCTTGGACATGAAATTGAATTTTTTTCGCGAAATTGCACTCCTCAGCCTTATGACACTTCTTTGTGGATGCTCCTCTTCGCTTGTAAAGCTGCAACCCAACTGCGCAGAACTCAATTGGTTTGAGCGAGGACGTCAGGATGGAATGCAAGGTCAGCCCTCCAACAACTGGATGCTAAAGTCCAATGAGTGCGAACTCATGACCAAAGACGAAATTCAAAACTACATGGACGGCTGGAATCACGGTCTCTCCATGTATTGCACCGAAGAACACGGGTTTGCGACGGCCAAAGCAGGAGCACCTTATAAAAAAACATGTCCAGAAAAATACGAAGAAAACTTCCTCAAAGGCTACCAGGAAGGTTTGAACGTATTTATGATAGAAAAAGAAACTTCGCAGCTGATTGCCAAAATCGAAAGTGAAGAAAGTAAACTCAAAAGCACGCCACTCGGTACGAACGATTATCAGAGCATCGAGAAGAATTTAACCTCTCTTAAAGAAAAGAAATTGGCCAATTTAAAAACTCTTGAAAAGTACAACCATCCCATCGCAAGATAGGACTATGAAAAAAGCCGCCATCGTCACGATTGGCACTGAAATCACCGACGGACAAATTTTAAATTCCAATGCCAAATGGCTTTCTCAAAAGCTGGTGGATTTAAATATTGATGTGGTCCTCCATTTAAGTTCTCCTGACGATCCACTTTTGATCAAAAAAATATTAGCGCTCGCCGCCCTTGAAACTGATCTTTTATTTGTCAGCGGAGGGCTTGGCCCCACCAGTGACGATATCACTCGCGATGTGGTCAGTGAGTTTTTGGACCTCCCTCTTGAGTTTGATGAAGACTCTTGGCTGGATGTAAAATCAAAACTCGAAGCTCGCAATGTGGTCCTTCGCGAAGGACATCGTCGCCAGTGCCTTCTTCCTCGTGGCGCCACGGCTTACAAAAATGCCTCTGGGGTCGCGCCAGGTTTTTATTTAAAAACCAACACGGCCAAACATTTTTGGATTTTACCGGGGCCACCAGGAGAAATCGAAAGCCTGTGGAAAGACTTTATCCATCTTCAACTGCAAAATGATTTTTCGTCTCTTCAAGAGTCCAAACTCAGAACCTGGCTTTGCTTAGGAGCGCCGGAGTCGGAGCTCGCTTATCTAACGGAGACATTTTTTGCCAATCAGCCTTTTACTAAAAAATTGGGCTATCGTTTGCAAGCTCCTTATGTCGAAATCAAACTCTGGCATCTCCCCTCACCGAGCGCATTGACAAAGATGGAAAAATTTCGTCAGGAAATCGAAGAGTTTTATGTGGCGGATGTTATTTTGGAGATCCATACACAAATCGAAAAAAAATTAAAAGCTCTGCCTTCGCTTCTGATTGATGACACCTGCTCTTCTGGTTTATTTTTGGAACGGCTAACACAGGCCCTTGGACCGCTTTCGCAAACTCAAATTCGCTATGGTCTGCGATCTCCACAGGCACCCGCCCCCTCACAAACTGAAGAGAATTGTCTTAAAATAGAAAGCGTGGGCGATCAGTGGGTTGTGCACTGGCAAACCCCGACACAAAAAATGGAGTGGAAGGTCTCTTCTCCCTCCAACAAAAAATCAAAGTGGCGGGAGCATTACGTGGTGGAAAAACTTATTCTAGAATGGTTGAAAGTGCTTTAAGCACAGATTCAAAATTCTCGACATCAATTTGGCATTTGAGCCCGATAATAAAATCATTGCCCTCTTTGGTCACCATCACAGGCTCTTGAGTGACACCAAAATTTCTTTCGAACAGGGCGAGATCCGAATACATCAGAATATAAAAGTGAGAATCTGTCGATAACTTCGCTGAAAACTTCTTTTGGATTTGATAGTACAGATTCAATGCAGCACTTTCGAAAGCACTGTTAAAGTAAATTCGATACGGATCAAAAAAAATCGCCGTATTGAAAAATTGACTGTAGTAATTGGAGCGTGTCAATAAGAACTCTTGCTGCATAAATCCCCCCATGGATCACTAAGCCTAGGCAAACACAGCCATTTTTTTTTATCAACCAGAATTTTAGTCGAGTCTAGTTTAACAACTAGACCTTATGGGGCTTACCTTTGACCCACACAGAAGCCATTGGAATTGGCGACAGATCGTAAAAAAATTGGTCCCAGTTTTTTTCGGAGACGAAAAAATCAGCAGAGAAGGATTCTGCTAAAACACCTCGCTCTTTTTCAAGCCCGAGGGCATAGGCCCCACCAACCGTGAATGCGGAAAACACTTCAGGCAACGTCATCTTCATCTCTTGTCGAGCCAGCAATCCCACCCACTGGATATTTTGCGTCGGAGATGTGCCAGGATTAAAATCTGTGGCGAGAGCCACTCGCGCACCGCCATCAATCAATGCGCGTGCTGGTGGATAGGGACAACGCAGATAAAAATCGGCAGTCGGCAACAGGACACAAGTCAAAGAAGACTTGGCGACTTTTGCAATGTCCTGCTCATCAATACAAATCACATGATCGGCAGACTTCGCTTTAAGGTCGACGGCCAACCATGTGGCCCCGGTTCTGTTCATCTGATCCGCATGAATCGTAACGTCAAACCCGTGTTCCAGAGCTTTTTGCAAAAAGGGTTTTGATTCCTCGATTGAAAAATAGTTTTTTTCGATAAAAATATCTACGCGACGGGACAACTTTTGTTTTGCAATCTGTGGTAACGCCTTTTGCAATAAATCCAAATAATCTTTTGTTGTTTTGGATTCCGGCGAGCGAGCATGGGCGCCTAAAAAGGTGGGAACCATCTGAACGGGCGTTGTCGTTTCTCGAATGACCTTCAATAAGCGAATTTCTTCCTCGACCGTGAGACCATAACCGGACTTCACTTCGACCGTGGTCACTCCTTGTGCTAAAAAATTTAGCATTCTCTTCTGAAGCAGATTTGTGAGCTGCGAAACCTTCGCCTTTCGAGTTTCACGAACAGTAAAAAGAATTCCCCCGCCCTTTTCCGCAATCTGTTGGTAAGTCTGTCCTTGGTTGCGTAGCTCGAACTCATGAGCACGATCTCCTGCAAACAAGCTATGTGTATGGCAATCGATAAAACCGGGATAAATATTGGCCTGGATCTCACGCTGGTTTTTGATTTTTTTATACTCGCGAGGAATTTTATTTTGCGAACCGATCCACAAAATTTTCTCTCCATCTAAGACCATGGCTTGTTTCTTAAAAACGGATAAATCACTCTCATGGAGTGGCCCTCGCCCTTGGCGCGCCAGCGCGCCCTGCATCGTCACCAATTCCTGAATATGGGTGAGTAGGACTTGAGCCATGATCCTCGCGTTTCTCATTTTGAGACAGTATTCATCCCCCTATCAAAACATTCATGCAAATGATGTCAATGGTTTGTTTTTTAAAGTCGATTTCTAGAGAAAAAAAAGCAAAAATCCCGTATCCTGTAAAGGCTGGGGGCTGGGATCTCATGTTTTTTAAACATAAAAATCTATTTTGGATGCTTGCGATTTTACCTCTATCGATCATGGCGCTCACGGAATCCTGTTCCAAAATGAAAAGCAAAACTGGAAGCCTGAATGAATTTTATTCTTCCGATGAAAATATTTGTTCCGCGGCCTACGAACCCAGCCCTGGACTGAATGCAAAATCGACATCCGAAAATGTGGCCCTACTTCCGTTTGAGCAAAAAAAAGTTCAACTAGATACTGTTCTACTCCAAAAGACATCAGCCAGTTTGCATCAACAACCAGTCATCGCGATCATTGATCGTCAGTGCTCTCCCGCGCCGAACAGTTTAAGCGAACAAATTTTGCAATCTCAACCCAACCCCCTTAAAAATCTATCCCGTATTGCAGTTCCGTTTACGATTCAAAACTTTTTGGATTTGACAACCCTTGAAAAACTCGCCGAAAACGATCCTTGCCTTTTAGGCCTTTCATCTCCTGGACAACTTCGCACCGCAGCCCTCGCTCTGCCCGACGTTAACGACACACATCTCAACAAACAAAACCATTTGGCATTTACAAACTATAAACATGCCTACAATTATTTGATCAAAGGACAGTCCTCCTCATCGCTAACACAAGTGGCCTTTATTGATAGTGGCATTGATTGCAATCATAGCGACTTACAAGGGCAACTTCCGATCAATTGTGGGGACAATTTTGTCAATGATTTGCTTCCTCCTGATGATGAACCCAGTGGACACGGAACCCATGTGGCAGGCCTGTTAGGCGCCGTTGTCAACAATGCCATTGGCACTGCAGGCATTGCCGGAAGAGGTGTTCGTCTTTATCCCATCAAAGTGATCGGACCGGATGGTGGATCTGTCCAAGATGCGTATGATGCCATCCAACGGGCGATTATACTTAGTGTGGATGTGATTAACCTGAGTATTCAATCGGACACTCAATTAACCGTCGTCGAACAAGCCGTGGCCGAAGCTGTTCGCGCTGGCATTGTCGTCGTCATGGCTGCTGGGAATTTTGGCAAAGAGCTGGGGGTTGATGCAATGACTTCCCCCGGACTTATTGGCCAAACGCTCAACGGAGCCATTACCGTGGGATCCGTTGATGTAAACTATGGTGGTCTTTCGCGATTTTCTAATTTTGGAGATAAAGTCGAAATTGCCACCACGGGTGCTGTCGATTCTTTTACAGGAGTGAATGGTGGACTCTATTCCTTGGCTCCAAATAACTCCTATCAACGTATGATGGGGACCTCCCAATCAACACCTCTTGTTTCGGGTGCTGCCGCGCTGGTGATCCAATTTTTAAAGCAAAATAATATCAATTACTCACCTGCTGATATTGAACGAATTATTCTTAACTCCAGCGACCGTATCCCTTCTTTGATGGTCCAAAATGGCCGCTCTTTAAATTTTTCCAAACTGGTGCGAAACACGTATAGCTACGCCGGGATCCCCCTCTGCAATTGAATAAATTACAGTCGCAGTGCCCTTAATTGCCTTTTTGGACGCGTCGCGATAAAAGATTTCCTATGTTTCGTCTCCCCCTCTGGCTCTGCCTGATTTTACTCCTTGTCCAATGTTCCTTAGAAAAGGCTCCAGCTACGGCCCCCACATGTACTTACAAAGGCAAACCACAGCGGTCTTTAAAAATGAGCACTTTTCCACAAAAAGTAGGCCTTCCTTTTGATCAAAAAAAACTGATCGAGCTCATGTGGGTCCGTGTAGAACAGAGTGAGTGTTTTGTTCGTAAAAATGGCAACGTGCAATTATTTAAAGTTCCCTCGCAAAGTGAATCGACCGCGCTCTTTTCCCAATTAAAACCGGCACCGCCTGCAGCTATCAAAAACTGGAATGAACATAGTCAGAGCCTGCGTTTCAAACGAAATGGAAAATCGTCTCAGTTGTTAGGTCTCACTACTCTCTACTTTACATCCACTCCAACCGAAAAAATCGAGAATACGGTAATTCTTATTCTCCCTGAAGCTCGGCCTTGGCACCTGTGGCACGAGTACGCTCACTACTTGATTGGTGTGACCCGAACCAATTCAAAGTCGATGAACTTAAAAACACGACCTCGCGAAGAAGTTGAAATCGCCTTACAACAAATGTTTGGTAAAAAGAAGAAAACCAAAGTTTTTGAAAAGAGTTTTAAATCCCTCGCAAACAAGCAAATCGAATTTTTACAAAAGGCTTATGTCGATGAAATTCTCATTGAATTGACTCTGATCGACTTAACATCGCAAGCTTTTGATCTTTTGCCTGTCAGCTATGAAGACCTTGAGGATTCCGAACGACATATTCAAGATTATTTTGAAGAATATTTAGACGCATATCACCAATTTGTTTCAGAACTTCAAACACTACTCAATGCCTCCGCCTCTCCAGAGCAGCAAGCCCTTATAGGACTTCATCTCAAGCGCTTGGAACAAGACAAAGACAATTTAGAATCTGTTATCTTCCTCAACTGAGCAGATGAGGATGCTTTTGGTTTTTCGAAAGGTTTTTCCTGATCTTTTTGCAATGAGGAAGGTCGACGTTTGAGCTTCTTCGACTTTTTGAGCTTCTCAACCTCTGAGAGAGGTATGTCACCGACGGCACTGGGTTTGCGTTCTCTTTTTAAATACGTTTTATGAATTTGTCGATCGTCGACACCCAGTTTTTTCTTGCGAACGGAGTAGTCTTTGTCCGCTTTTAGGATGGCTCTCTCAAGAGCTGTCGGAGGTGTCCGACGAGCTTCTTGAGTGACCGTAAAGTCAACGGTTGTAAAATTTTGAAAAATCAGCCCCAGGAACCCCATGGCTAAAAAGAGACTGCATAGGTAGACTGTTTTCTGTTTCACAGGATCACGTTACTTTGCAACTTCCACCGCTCCAGATTTTTTTAAAGCGCGATTTTCAGAAGTTCTTTCCTTTCGACATTGGCGACGGGCTTCTTTATTTTCTATCTTACGACAGTTTGCCATTTTTTGTCCAAAGCTATTTCTTTCTTCGGCCCGTCTGTCAGATACAGGTTTATCCTCGCTCACTCTTTCAACCTGTGATTCTTGTTGATCGTTTTCTTGTTTTTCGGCGCCGCTCATCTCGTTTTTACGATCCTCTAAATTGTGCTTTTCCAATTCTTTTTTACTACTTTCCTCACGTTTTTTATTTCTTTCGCGTGTTTCTTCAGCGTTGCCTTCTTTGCGCTCCGCTTCTTGAGCAAAAACGTTGCCTGCAGAAAAAATCATCAAAGATGCCATTAAAATAGATAGCGAAAAAAACGATTTAAATGAACTCATACCGCCCCCTTTATAAAAGATGTAATCTACTTATCGTTAGAACTGGTAAAAAGTTGAGTTTTACTTCAAATTTATCAATTTGAGACAAAAAATAGATTGTTTTGGGGCGAGTCCTATATTTGCGTTACGCGGGTAACGCCTAAGATACCTTTGATTTTTTGAAGATTTTGGATCGCGGCATTGAGTTGCCCGGTATCGCGAACGGCGACGTCAAATAAACACACAGCTTTCATATCTTTTGTCACACGCACCTGAGCATTAAAAATATTCATTCCTAAGGACGCAAACGTTTCGCTCATGGCTTTTAACAAACCCGGACTGTCATTGCTAATGACTCGAATGCGCACGGTGCGCTCTACACCCTCTGGTGCTGATGAGACATTCCAGTCCACATCGATTTCACGATCTTTATCAAAGGTAAAAACTTTTTGGCAATCGGATTTGTGAATCGTAATCCCACGACCGCGCGAAATAAAACCGCGAATGGGATCACCGGGAATCGGGCTGCAGCATTTTCCAAAACGCACGAGAATATCATCCATGCCATCCACCGAAATAAGTGAACGGCTTTTCTTTTTTTCTTTTTGAACTGCTGACTTATAAACTTTTTGTAAAAAAGAATCTTTCTTCTCTTCCTCGGGAACTACTTCCTGGTTGAGGTGAAGCGCATCAAAAACCTGTCGCGGAACCATTTTGCCGTAACCCACGCGCACAAAAAGATCATCGAGATCATTGGCTCCGGTTTTTCGTAGTTCTTCATTTTGTAAGATCATATCAGACTTTAAAGTCTTACCGAGATTGTATCCCTGTTTACGAAATTCTTTTTCCAAAAGTTCGCGACCAATTTCGAGTGCTTTTTTGCGCTCTTCGTTTTGGATAAATGCACGAATTCGTGACTTGGCCTTGGATGTCACACAGAACTTGAGCCAATCTTTTGATGGAGAGCGCGTTTTCGAGGTAATGATTTCGACGGTGTCGCCATTTTTAAGTGCCGTTTTCAGTGGAACCATTTTTCCGTTCACTCGCGCGGCAACGGTGTGTGATCCCACATCTGTATGGATGGTGTAGGCAAAATCCACGGGCGTGGCTTTATCCGGCAGCTCTCTTACATCCCCTTTGGGAGTGAAAACATAAATTTGTGCTTCGGTGAGATCAGTTTTGATGTTTTCTAAAAATTCACCTGAGTTCGAAGCCCCTTGATGTTGATTGACCAAATCTTGCAGCCACGCCATGTGCTGGGTGGTTGCATCCGATACTTTGGCGCCCTCTTTGTACTGCCAGTGCGCCGCGATTCCGCGCTCGGCGATCAAATGCATTTCTTCGGTGCGGATTTGGATCTCGATGCGTTCGGCGCCAGGACCGACCACCGATGTGTGAAGACTGCGATAGCTATTCACTTTAGGCATAGCTATGTAATCTTTAAAGCGCCCTGGAATTGGCTTCCACATCGCATGCACGTGACCTAGCACTTCGTAACAATGAGGAATGGTATCAACGATCACGCGAAAAGCGAGAACGTCGTAAACATGCTCGTAGTCCACGCCTGTCATCGCCATTTTTTTATAAATCGAATAAAGATGTTTCGGTCGTCCTTGCACGCGAAATGGAGTTTGAATGTGTTTTGAGAGTTCGCTTGTGAGATTGGTTTTGACTTCGTCGATGTACTTTTCGCGCTCGACTTTCTTTTTCGTCACTTTTTGCGCCAGAGAATAATACATCTCTGGGTTGGAATACCGAAAGGCCAAATCTTCGAGTTCAATTTTGACGGAGTTAATTCCTAAACGACTGGCGAGAGGGGCATAAATATCGAGTGTCTCCTGCCCGATGCGCATTTGTTTTTCGTAAGGCATATGATTGAGTGTTCGCATGTTGTGAAGGCGATCGGCCAGCTTCACAAGTGTGACACGCACATCTTTTCCCATGGCGACAATGAGCTTACGCACATTTTCGCCCTGCTTTTCGTGCGTGTTTTTAAACGACATCTGCGAAATTTTTGTAACTCCATCCACGAGCTGACAAACGGCGGAGCCAAATTCTTTTTCAATCTGTTCGAGAGTCACCTTCGTATCTTCTACCGTGTCGTGGAGAAGACCTGTGATAATGGTGGCAAGATCCAAACGAAGATCTGCTAAAATTTCGGCGACACCAATCGGATGAAAAATATAAGCCTCACCGCTGCGGCGAAACTGTCCTTCATGAGCTGTTTTTGAAAAGGTATAGGCTTTACGAACGAGATCGATATCGGCGAGTGGGTAATAAGCTTTGATCTTATTACAAAGATTATCGATTTCTGTAAGGTCGAGTTGATCATCCTGCATGGCCGTAAATTCCCTAATCCCCTATGCTAAACTGATCAGGAGGAGACTTCAATTCGTCGGGAGTAGCCTTTGGACATTCGCCCCGCTCAAGCGGAGCTTTCGAGGTCAATTTCTTAAGAGTCGAGGAGCTTTTTTGTAAGATCCGCCTCGACCTGTTGGATGAGGATGCTTGTATCGACATCGTAACGAACCAGACCATCTGCCACTTCGCGAAGGGCGGTGACGACAAACTTGTTTTCTTTACGAGATACAACGGGCTCACTCCCTTTTAAAATTTGCTTTGCTCTTTTAGAAACAAGCAACACGAGAGCGAAACGATTATTCACTTTTTCAAGACAATCTTCTACCGTCACACGAGCCATAATTTCCTCCGGCCTGTAAAGTAGCCTAAGTTATAGCAGATCTTCAATAATTTTCTTAAATTGAGCGTAGGATTCTTCGAAATGGTCATTCACGACCCTATAATCGAAGGTGTGAGCGAGCGAAACTTCCATTTGGGCGTTGATCAAGCGCAACTCAAGATCCTCTGGCAGTTTTTTATCACGACCCAAAATGCGCCTTTTGAGCTCCTCAAGAGAGGGGGGAAGGATAAAAATACTCACGGCATTGGGGAACTTCTTCTTAAAGGTGGACGCTCCCTTCACGTCCACGTCCATGATGAGGGTTTTTCCCTCTTTTTCGGCGTCTTCGATTTGATGGAGCGGAGTGCCATAGAAATTGTCATGAACCTGGGCATGCTCGACAAAAAAACCCTCTTTGATCAGCTGCTGAAAGCGCTCTTTAGTAACAAAAAAGTAGGGATCGCCATCGCGCTCCCCGTCTCGCATTTTGCGCGTGGTGTAGGTGATGGTGTCTTTGATTTGCGGGAACTCTTTTAAAACACGAACGATAAAACTGGATTTCCCAGCTCCACTGGGAGCAGACAGTATGATCATTGGGACTTTGACTGGTTTTGTTGCCATCACTGCACTCATTCGATGTTTTGTATCTGTTCTCTTAATTGTTCAATCGTATTTTTTGTTCCAACCACAACTTCTGTTATCTTAGCAGACTGGCTCTTAGAGCCAATCGTGTTGATCTCGCGAAGCAATTCTTGGGCATAAAAGTCGAGTTTTTTACCTTGCGCTTCAGGACTGCGCAGAAGTTGCGTCACATTTTTAATGTGTTCCCCAAAACGCTGCAACTCTTCTTCGATATCAGAGCGGTCCACCATATGACCCACCTCTTGAAGCACGCGCTGCGGATCGAGCTCCACTTCGCCAAGAATTTTTTTAAGACGATCTTCCATCTTGGTCGGCGCCTCGGACACAAAAAGATCGCGAAGTTTTAAAAGCTGTTCACGATTTTTTTCAAGAGTTGTCATATAGCCCAAACAGGTTTTACGTAAAAATTCTCCCTCTTGCTGACGGGACTGTGCACACTTTGTCAGGGCTTCGCCGAGACCTTTTAGAAACGCCTGTTGTTCTTTTTTTTGCATCTGATTGGAATCATCAGTGACCATAAAATCAGGAACATGAGTGAGTAAATCTTGCGCTGAGATCTCAGAAGAAATTTTTAGCTCTTTTAAAACTTTGCGAAACTCTTTCATCCACTGAGCGGCCAACTCGGTTTGAAAACGCAGCGGCGATTGCGACCCACCGGCCTTGAGAGTTCTTTGCACATATATATCCAAAGACCCACGAGAGAAAAGTTTTTTGGCTGTTTTTTGAACATCGCTTTCGAGCGAAAGATATTTTTTTGGCAAGTGCTGACGAACATCAAGAAAACGTCCATTCACGGATTTAACACTGATATCAATATTGATTCCATCAACCGTCACATCTGCACGGCCAAAACCAGTCATACTCTGCATCTTCCTATATTGGTCTTCCCACCACGCCCAGTCAAGCACTAGCACACGTAACAGCCCGTCCCGACTCACTTTTTAAGGATTTTTCATTTTTTATTTTATTCGGGCTCTCATAAAAAGTCTCTTTCATCGACACGCAGTCCATAGCTCTGCCGTTGTCGCCTGCGGCGATCGCGTCACGCTCAACGGAGGTCGATGAAAGAGACTTTTTATGAGAGCCCAAATAAAATAAAAAATGAAAACGCTGCTTATGGATGAATGAACCGGACCGCAGTTCCTCAGGTAGATATATTTAAGAGGAAAGCCGAAAACCGCATTGAGGAAAAAAGCTTAACCACAAAAATCTTTTCTTAAAAATGGGGCCTTTTTGGATGTGC
>CAZOGU010000055.1:0-14411 GCA_964579625.1 uncultured Pseudobdellovibrionaceae bacterium | reverse complement strand
TACCCCTATATTTTTTTCAGGCTGTTACACTCCAGCTTCGCGCCCGCAGTCCAAATAGCCGGGTTTTTCACCGGCCTGCTAGTTGAAAAAAACAAGAAACAGCACAGAATACAATTAATTTATACTTGGTCGCCCGTCGTGGACGTTTTGAAGTCGATATAAATATTTCAACTCCTCTATCTAAGGGGCTAGTCATATGCTATATAATATGACGAAGCTATAACCATATGGAGAATTAAATGTTTGTATCAAAATTTCTTTTTTCCTTATTATTACTGATTTTTTTCTCACTTACGGCAGCCGCCCACGATATTATATTAGATCCAGGCTCCGAAGTAACCATAGACGGGAAGTCCGTTCAGTGTCGTGATACGAGCTCATCTGCTCAAGAGAGTAACTTACCGAAATGTATTCTCAGCGAGAGCATGGGGGTGTACGACGTTTATATTGGCAATCGTCAGGTATTTTATGGAGACCAATTAGAGGCAATTCTCTTCCTCAACAATTTGAAAGCTGCAGGTCAGTGTCGTTGACAATGATCTGCTATCGGCTGAGTGCTACTCCTCTGCGTTACGTACAGATCTTCTATGCCAGTAGTTTATAGGGAATCGCTTCGCTTGTGTCTCTTTGGCCTATCTTCCTGGATTTGTTTGATGACGCCCTGTAGACGTTGAACTTCAGCATCCAGCAACTTCGCAAGATCTCGTAAAATTCTTAGATCACTCTCTCGATCTAAAAATATGAGGCGTTTCCTATTACATGCCTTGATCTTTGCAAAACTCCCATCGGAAGGCTAGAAGGAGAAGAAAGCAATTACTCAAGTTCTCAGTCCAACTGGCGCAACGAGAAGCCATAAAAATTGGACCTGAGACTGAGCGATTAATCAATGAACTGATCAGTGGCAAATACCCACTTCGCTACCTGCGACCTGAACTATTTACAAGAAAATTGTGAAATAACCCCAGATGAAAATGGACGTTCTATTATAATGGGAGGAGCTTCTTCTTTAATTCCAACACCTGCACACTCACTTTTCGCCTGTCTTATATTGGCAAAAATAGCCGAGGAAGTGGCCTGTTTAATATCAACAAAAGCAGTAGGTCTATACGAACACACATAAAAGCTGTTTCCATCTTGATCTTGAGTCACCTTCGGGTAGGGCGAGAGTCCATCACAAAGCTCCACTTCTGAAATAGGGTCCAGAGCTAACGCTACATTCGTCAGAGATAAAAAAAACACAAAAATACTTAATTGAACCAATTCTATTTTCTTCATATTGAGTCCTTTCCTTTCTACAGTTACCTTATATATCCCAGAACTTGTATACACGAAAAAAAATAACTGACAATAGGGAATCTTTATCTCGCTATTTTTATCTATTTTAAAGGTAAGAACGCTAAAAATGTTTGCGACACCCTACTTTAACCCAAGTTTCGACTTAATTCTGGCATAAAGTAGAGATAAACAAGAGCAGAATGCAAAAATCACAAGGAGTTCTAATGCTTTATGAGGATCAAATCGTAACAACTTTTTATATAATTGACAACTTCTTCTCTCGTGTGGAATAGAGGCGCCAGTAGTTTTCAGCTCCCACCTCAAAACCGAAATTCCCATGTAAACTTTCACCACAACGAAGTCATTGCCACCTGCATCTTATTCCAGTTTTCAAAATGCTAAAACAAGGTTTCCGTAACGAGCGATATATTATGATTATTGATTTCACAAAATCAAATACAACGACCAGAGGGTATCTTTTGGACCTCAAACCACAGAACGGGCAGTACGTATTGCAAAAAAATGACAATCGCTCATGGCTACGGTTCACAGGCTCAGAACGGAGTGCCGCAGGTTTTAACGAATGCTTCAGGAAAAGGAACAACACTGAGCGGATTTTTTGTGACAGGTTCTGTGACGTATCCGTATTTTGGAAATATTTCGAGTGATTCGTATTCATCAACCGGTTTACGCTTGTATGGTTTGGAGTCGATTAACAACACCGCTGAAAAAACATCATTCCAAAATTAACGGGCGGAATTTTGTGGTATCACCACACCAAGGTGACCAATAGCTTAAGCTATCAGTCACCTAGCTGCTCGAAGAGTTTATTGTCGTCTCGCTAAGTTTTTTTAAAAACTGTACGTCAGCGCGACGGCGCCGCCATCAGGTACAACGCCAAATTTAAAATTGAGATTGGCAGCAGTTTGCGCGCCGACCAAGTTATAAGCATTGATGGATTTAAATAAATAGGCGAGAGACTTTTGCTGAAGAACAAGGCCAGTTATAAATCCAGTTGCAAAAATTCCCCAGTAGATGCCCGGCTCGTAGTCTTCGTAGCCACGAACAGCTAAGTAAGTGATGGCGCCACCCAAACCGCTCCAGAGTGAAATGCTTGCCCAGCGACCATAAGTTTCGTGTTTACGAGCATATTCAAACGCCTGAGGATTGTCTTTCATTGCTTCAGAGAGGCTAAAACCGTTCAAACGCCAAAACTCGGCGTTGAGTTCCTTACCATCAACATAGAGTTTCATTCCGCTCGAAAAAAAACCGGGTTCCATGTCTAAATAGGCTTTTGGCGGATCCGCTAAAGTCGCAATTGAAAAAAAGAAGATCGAGAAAAGAATGAGCGTTCGTTGAATGATCATAAAAATCCTTTGCTTTCATAAAGGTACTATAGATTTAAAGATAATATGTCTAAAGCAGATCTTTATTTATGAAATTAATTCATCTGCTGAGGAATTCGTCCGGCCATAATTTCAGCAAAGGGCTGAGTGGCTTCGATTCTTTGGAAGACAATCTTTAATACAGCGGTGATCGGGACTGCGAGAAACATTCCAGAAATTCCCCAAATCAAGGCCCAGAATACAAGGCAAATTAAAACTGTGATCGGGTGAAGGTCCATAATCTCGCCGAGGACACGAGGTTCCACGATATTACCGATAATAAATTGCATCACGCCTAAAATCGAAAAAATCACAAAAAATTGCCAGCCAAACCCATAGGCGTAAAAGATGACTGGAAAAGGAATCGCCACAGCAATAATAGGTCCGATGGTGGGGATAAAGTTTAAAAGAATGGCAGAGAGTGTAAAGATCAGCGCAAGGTCCACTTGGAATGAACCAAGGATGATTAAAAAAACCACTCCCGCAGCGAGGGCGAGAAAAAGTTTTTTGATCGTGTATTCGAAGATCTTGATCATAATTGTGCGAATCAATGGTGATTTAATTTGCGCGTTTTGGTCACCCACGATCATAAACGCAGTGTAAATAAGAACCAATGAAAGATTTCCGATCATGTAAAACGTTTGCTGTGTAAAATCGCGAATGTAAGATGCGGGATTAAATTCCTTAGCCTGATCGAGAATAAAGGCCTTATCGATTTGTATCCCAGCGGGAAGTTGCTGTTCGATGGCATTCAGAATGTTTGCGAGATAGTACTCGTAGCCCGAGATGCCAGTGATCAATTGTTTGAGCGCTGGAAAGAGAATAATTAAAACGCTGACGCAAATTCCGATGACACCGGAGATGGCAACACTGATCGCAAGAGTTCGCGGTAACTTCAGATGGACCTGAATCCAATAAACAATCGGTGCAAAAATCGCATAGGTAAAAATGGCAAAAACAAAAGGAACAAGAACAGGTTTGGTGTAGGTTAAAACCGAGGCCACGGCAATGATGGTCAGGATCACGAGACAAATTTGAATTGTTTTAGTTGCGGTGGTGATCGAAGTCGCGGATTTGAGCAAGCGGAACCCCTCTGATGATGCCTCTATCTAATACATCATCAGAACTCAGGTTTAAAATCAATATCAATATTTATTGGAAGAGGCCTTCAAACAACTGGTTGGGTTGACCTGGTGTTACTACAGTGAGTTTTGAATTAGGATTGAGAGCATTGATGTCTGCTGATACTTCTGTGTCGCCATTTTCATGCATAAACTGAACAAACTCTTTATCGTTGTTAAAAATACGAATTTGGCCAGCGTATTCGTTTTCAAAACGAGTGATCATGTCGGGTGTGGCGATATTCGCAAACTTAAGTACATCATGATAGCAAGCTTGAACGTCTCCTGCATCAGCGGGCTGTTGTGCCCAATAGAGACCG
Organism: uncultured Pseudobdellovibrionaceae bacterium; assembly: GCA_964579625.1. Lineage (GTDB taxonomy): Bacteria > Bdellovibrionota > Bdellovibrionia > Bdellovibrionales > JAGQZY01 > JANPLN01. The sequence goes on along the minus strand of CAZOGU010000055.1, from coordinate 10,310 downwards.
TTGTCTTTATTGAGTATCGCCATCGTCTGAATCTGTTCGCAAGCGATAAAATCCGGCATTTCGTGCCCTTCAATGTGGTGGGCGCGAGCGTTGAGGGAAGTCAAAATCATCAGGGTGATAAATGCAAATTTCATGGTGAACCTCTTTTGTATGAGAGGTGTGTAACCCTTGAATCTCTTTAATTAAAATCATTTGTAGCAATCAGAAGTCATAAATATTACTTATCAGATCAAGTATGTCTAATAAGTAAAAATTTCAAAAACTTTTTTTGTAGGCATGACTAAACGTTAAAGCGGAAGAAGAGGACATCGCCGTCTTTAACGATATATTCTTTTCCTTCGAGACGGTATTTACCGGCATCCTTAACGGCTTGCTCGCTTTTGAGTGCGAATAAGTCAGCGCAATTGTAAGTTTCTGCGCGGATAAATCCTTTTTCGAAATCGGTATGAATAACGCCTGCCGCTTGTGGAGCTTTGGTGCCCTTTTTGATCGTCCAAGCGCGAACTTCCTTTTCACCAGCAGTAAAGTAAGTAAATAGACCCAAAAGGGCATAGGCCTCGCGAATGAGACGGTTCAGGCCCGGCTCTGTCACGCCGAGGCTCTCTAAAAACTCTTTTCGTTCTTCGAGTGGAAGCTGTGCAATTTCGGCTTCCATCGAGCTACAAATTAAAATGGCGAGGTTGTTTTCTTTTTTTGCATACTCGACAACAGACTTCGACCATTCGTTTCCACCTTTGGTAAAATCGCTTTCACTCACATTGCAAACATAAAGTGTTGGTTTCGAAGTCAGAAGGTGCATGCCTTTGACGATGCCTTCGGTTTGATCGTCTGTTTCGACAACGCGAGCGGGTTTACCGGCTTCGAGCGCTTGCTGGATTTTGAGTGTCACTTCAAGCTCTGCGATCATTTTTGGATCTTTGCTGGTCTTTGCCGTTTTTTCGATGCGCTGACGACGTTTTTCGATGGTGTCGAGATCAGCAAGCATCAATTCGGTATTGATGACTTCGATGTCGCGGAGAGGATCGACGGAGCCCGACACGTGAATCACATCTGGGTCGTCAAAGCAGCGCACCACCTGAACGATGGCGTCGGTTTGGCGAATGTTCGCAAGGAACTGATTTCCCAACCCTTCGCCTTTACTGGCGCCCTTAACAATCCCTGCGATATCCACAAACTCGATGGTCGTTGGGATCACGCTCTGTGGTTTGATGTATTTGCAGATCTCGTCCAAGCGCGGATCTGCCACGGTTACCACACCCACATTTGGGTCAATGGTGCAAAACGGGTAGTTGGCGGCTTCGGCCTTCGCGGAGGTGAGGGCGTTAAAGAGAGTGCTTTTTCCAACGTTTGGGAGGCCGACAATTCCACACTGAAGACTCATGGAGTTTCCTTTGGTTTAAGAGAGTTAAAATGATTTGCAGTCTTTTCGTACCCCTGAAAGATCAGAGATTCAACTGCATCGAGTGCCGTATTTAAAAAATCAGGAAGTTCGGCCATTTCTTCTTTGCTAAAGTTACTTAAAACATGATCGGCCACATCGATGTTGGGATTGCTTGAGCGCCCAACGCCAATTTTAATTCGATAGTATTGATTGTGACCAAGCTTTTCGTGGATATCGCGAATTCCATTGTGCCCGCCATGGCCACGCTCTTTTTGAATCTTAAGAACACCAAAAGGAAAATCAATTTCGTCGTGGAGAACCACAATTTTGCTGTGATCAATTTTATAAAACTCACACAGACCACGAACCGAATCCCCGGAAAGATTCATAAACGTTTGTGGTTTACAAAAAAGAACTTTTTCCGATTGCTTATTATCCTCTGAGTGAAGGGTCATTTGACTCGTCAGAGCTTTTTGTTCTGTTTTCTCAGGTGGCGCACCAACAGATTTAAGAAATGTATCGACGGCCATAAAGCCCACGTTGTGGCGGTTGAATGCATATTTAGAACCAGGATTGCCAAGACCAACGATCAGCCACATTGTTTTTATCCATAACGAAAAAAGCCCGAATCAACGGGCTTATTTTCAGTGAAAAATGTTTTCTCGACTGTTCGAAAAAACAAAGTGATTACTTCTTCTTTTCGCCAGCAGCAGGAGCAGCAGCAGCAGCAGGGGCCGCACCAGCCGCAGGAGCTGCACCAGCCGCAGGAGCTGCAGCAGCAGCAACAGCCGGATCTGGAGTGGCCGCTTTTTCTTCGACGTAAGCTGTGACAGTGGCAAGCGTACGCTCACCAGGAGTGACCGCGCGAACTCCGTCTGGTAATTTTAAATCAGACACGTGAAGAGAGTTGTTCAAACGAATTTCAGTGATATCAACTTTGATCGTTGCAGGAATGTTAGCAGGTAAACATTCGATTTCCATATCATGCATAATAACCTGGAAAATCCCGCCCTCTTCTTTAACACCAGCCGCAGTTCCTACGTACTCAAGAACCACTTTTACGCGCACTTTGCGAGACATATCAAGAGCGTAAAGATCAAGATGCACAGGGCGATCGGTGAGTGGATGTGTTTGGATGTTTTTGATCAAAACTTTCACGTCGTTTAAAGCAGATTCTTTGCTCTTCAAAGAGAAGATCGCTGATTCAAAACGAGCGCTCAAATATTTTTTGATCGTGTTTTCTTCGACAAAGATATTTTGATTTTTAAACTTAGGACCGTAAAGTACAGTCGGGACTTTGCTGTTTTTGCGAGCGGTGCGAGAAAAGTGTTTTCCCACTGTGCGAGGTTCAACGTTTAAAACTAATTCTGTACTCATAGGTCCACCTTTTTAAAACTTTCAATTTTTAATCAATCAAACAAAGAACTCACAGAGGCATTTCCATAAATCCTTTGAATCGCTTCTGCCACCACGGGAGCCATCGATGTCACAACAACTTTTCCGCACTCACGACTTCTTTCACTGGAAGGTATCGTATCGGAAACGATCACCTTTTCGAGGCCGGACTCATTGATTCTTTGAATCGCAGGACCCGAGAAAAGAGCATGAGTTGCTACAGCGAACACCCTTTTTGCACCATTGTTAAGCAGGCTGTCAACACCTTGTGTGAGTGTTCCTGCGGTATCAATCATGTCATCCACAATGATCGCCACTTTATCGCGCACATCACCAATTAAATGGAGTGCTTTCGCCACGTTAGGTCCGGAGCGTCGTTTATCGATAATGGCCATAGAACAGTCGATTCTTTTGGCAAAGGCACGGGCGCGCTCCACCCCGCCGGCGTCGGGGCTGACGACGACGTAATCTTTCCCCATTCCGTAGTTATCTTTCCAGTATTGTGCCAATGTGGGGATGGCAAAAAGATGATCCACTGGGCAGTTAAAAAAACCTTGGATTTGGGCAGCGTGTAAATCCACGCAAAGGACGCGAGACGCTCCCGCTGTGGTTAAAAGATCAGCCATGCACTTGGCAGTGATCGGGGCACGAGGGGCCACTTTGCGATCCTGACGAGCGTACCCGTAGTAGGGAATCACGGCGACGATGTTTTTAGCCGAGGCGCGCTTGAGAGCATCAAGAGCCACAAACAGCTCCATGTAGTTTTCGTTCACAGGGGGGCAAGTGCTTTGGATTAAAAATACACTCGCTCCACGCACGCTTTCCTGAATTTCAACTTGAATTTCCCCATCTGCAAATCTTGAAACTGTGGATTGTCCCAGCTTTATACCTGCGTGTTCGGCCACTTTTTCGGCGAAGGCTTTGTTGGAATTGCAGGTAAAAATTCTGAGATCGTTCATGGGTAGAGAGGGTGTACCAGCCCCTCTCGAATTTGTCTAGGTGAGGACGGTAAATTCGTTCGTTATTTTAGGTCTGCACTTCTTTTTTGCAATTCGCTGCAAGTGTTCTGAAGTGCGAGCTGTTCTTCGGGGGAAAGGCAGTCGTAAAAGGACTCAGACATCTCTAAATTCTCGAGAGTTTGCAGGGCCTTTTGTAAACTTTCCTTATCGTCGCGATTTTGGTAGCAGCGAACGAGTTTTTCGATGGCAGCGAGAACAGGTTTGGTGTCGGGGCAGCGAAAAGCTTTGGTGTCTTTACGAGCCTTGCGACCTAACGGTGGGGAAAAAATAGGACTGGGGCCTTTATTGCTTTGTCCGGGAATAGGGAGGCACAGGAGTTGATTGTGATGAGGGCCCCCAGAGGTCGCTGGGGCGAGATAATAAGGTCCACCCGAATAATTTCTAGCCACAGCTGCGACGGCGAGGGTTGGACTACAGAGGGCGACAAAAAGGACTACACCGGCCGTGGTGTCCCACAGCACTTCGGTTGTATAGTTGCCTGCAATGTAGGTATAAGCCAAAAGATTTTTGCCAATCTGTCGCGAGGAGTTTTTAATCTCCTCAGTGGCATCGAGAGGTTTTTGCAGCGCCTCTTCGCAGCGCAAATCCACAAGTGTTTGCTCCACTTGCTGTCGTTCAGCATGATGGGAGCACGCAGGAAGCGCGATACAGAGTAAAAAGAGAAAAGTTTTGTGCACGAAAAACCTCAATTTATTTGGGATAATATATTTGAAGATTAGATTCTGGTGAGAAGAGTTGCAATACCATTGAGTTTTAAAAAACCACAACTGAGAAGGGACAGTTGTGCCAAGGTCGGAAATCTGTCAAATTACAGTGGTGATAACTTTTTTAATTTTAGCCTTTATCTTTTTATTTTTTGTACTTCTCACGATGGGCCTTCTCGTAATTTGGTTTTTAGGGATTAAGATTTACTCCTTTCGATTCAAACTGTGTTTAGGCCTTCTTTATTTGAGTTATTTTGGGTTTATTCTTTTTGCTACAGGTCCCGTAGATTTAACAATCTATCCACCTCAAGCGACTTCGGAGTACTTTTTGCCGTGGGAAAACGGTGTCACGTATTTTACGTCTCAAGGAAACCGCAGTTTTACCAGCCATCGTGATCTCCATGAGCGTGCGTGGGATTTTGTAATGCCTATCGGAACAAAAATCCTTGCGTCCCGGAAGGGTGTTGTTGTTGAGGTGGAGGATTCCTTAGACGGAGTAGGATGGCGTGCTAATTTCGTTAAAATCAAACACACAGATGGAACCATAGCCGGTTATTTTCATATTCAAAAAAACTCGGCGCAAGTAAAAGTGGGTGAGGAGGTGCGGGGTGCTCAGTGGATTGCCAGTTGTGGTATGGTCGGCATCACAACTCATCCCCATTTGCATTTTGCTGTTTTTAATAGCGATCAAAGCCAATCCTTACCTATTTCATTTAGAGATGTGGATGGCGGCGTGCCATTTGCGGGACGATTTTATAAGTCAGAAAATGAATCCGACAAGCGGAAAAAAGAAGCTCCTTTGCGTTGAATCAATGGCTTTTTGAGATCACAAATCTTGCAGAGTTTGATAGGTTTTAACCATGGAGCTCGTCGTGTCCGATAAACCTATTAAGTCAGAAAATATCCCTGCGTCTCAAGGTCAGCTTGAAGCTGTTCGCCAGGAACTCAAGGGTGATATCACCACTCTTCGTTTAGAAACTAAAGCCGGCTTTCAGGATATGGATGCAAGATTCACAAGCATTGATGCAAAATTCACAGCAAACGATGCAAAATTTGAAAGAATCGAATCCATATTGTGGGGAATGAAAGCCATGATGGAAGAGCAAAACACCAAGATCATGTACGCCTTGGATGGTTATAACTTTCTGAATGAAAAAGTAGATCGCTCGGAAAAACGATTTATCAAATTAGAACAAAAAGTTTTTGGCGTTGAACAGAATTAAAGGCTCAGCAAAAACTCAGTCAGTTTTTTGCAGGCAACCGCTCGATGAGAAAGCGTGTTTTTAACAGCATCCGTTAGCTCACCAAATGTTTCTTTGTGTCCCTCGGGGACAAAAACAGGATCGTAACCAAAACCTTTAGTTCCGCGCACATTCGTTGCAATTTGTCCGTGAATCTGGCCCGTAAAAATATGTTCCTGGCGCTGCGGACTGATTAAAACCAGCGAGCATTCAAAAAAAGCATTGCGATTTGCGATCGGTCGAATTTGCATCATCTTTAAAAGCTTTGCGACATTTTCTCCATCGCTGGCTTTCTCACCAGCGTAACGGGCCGAGTGCACACCAGGAAGTCCGTTTAAACCTTCTACGCACAATCCCGAATCGTCGGCCAGCACCCAATCGGCATCGTCGACAACGCTTTTAAGGGACTTTGCTTTGATGCGAGCATTGTCTAAAAATGTTTTTCCAGTTTCGGGGGGAGAAGAGTACACGGGAAGTTCGTTTTGTGAATGAATTTCCATGTTGGTTTTATTCAACAGCAATTTAAATTCGCTGAGTTTGCCTTTGTTGCCGGTGGCAATCCACAATCTCATTTGCTCTCCAAGAGAGATTCAATATTAAAAGCAGCTAAGACTCTTTTTTGTTCTGCAAACAATTCTTGGCAGCCTTTACCGGCGAGATCGATCATCGATTGCAATTGCGCTTGTGTGAATGGTTTTTCTTCCGCAGTCCCTTGAATTTCGACAAACTCTCCAGAGGAGTTCATCACAAAGTTGGCGTCGGTGTCGGCAGTGGAGTCCTCTTGGTAACACAAATCCAAAGTGGGTTCTCCTGCGATCATGCCAACACTGATCGCACTGACCATGCTACGAATGGGAGCTTGCATCTGAGGATCTTTCTTTTTGAGATAAGCCAAGGCCTGAACCAAAGCCACAAAGCCACCGGTGATGGCGGCTGTTCGCGTGCCTCCGTCGGCTTGCAGAACATCACAATCGATATTGATTTGTTTTTCGCCAATTTTATAAAGATCAACTGAGCTTCGAAGACTCCGAGCCACCAGGCGTGAGATCTCTTGCGTCCGTCCACTGGAGGCGGCTTTTTCGCGGTTCATGCGCTCGTGGGTGGAGCGTGGGAGCATTCCATATTCAGCCGTAACCCAACCCTTGCCTTGGCCTTGCAGCCATTTGGGAATGTTGATCTCAACGCTGGCGGTGCACAGCACATGGGTGTGACCGATTTTGATAAGGGCACTGCCCTCGGCATAGCGGTTGACGCCAGTTTCTATGGAGAGTGGACGGAGGTCGGAGTTTTTTCTTTGATCGATTCGCATGGCACTTACTTTAGTGCTTTGGAGTGGCCCTTGTCGAGAGTTTCTTTGTAGTCTTTAAGGCCATTATAAATGGCTGTGGCGATTTCTTTTTGGTAAGACGCCGTGTTGAGTCGCTTGGATTCTTTTTCATTTGTAATAAAACCAATCTCCACCAAAATCGACGGGATCGAATCCTGATGAATCACATAAAAAGGACCCTGTTTAATCGTATCAGAACGCTTTTTCGAAAACGGGACCTTCCAGTGGTCGACAATATGCCAACTCAGTTCGTAGCTTTTTAATGTGTTCATCGACTTTTGCATATCATGCAAAATGGCCGACACGTCGCCTTTGTTTTTGTTTTTCTTTTTTAAAACTTCACTTTGATTTTCGTGATGCGCAAGTCGCAAGCTTTCTTCATTGGGAGAAAGCTCGTTGCGGAAATAAATTTCCATGCCTTGAGTGTGTGGATCCGGAGACGAATTGGCGTGAATACTGACAAAAAGCTGGGCGTTGTTGTGTTTTGCCTTTTTAACCCGTTGATGGAGCTCGAGGTGAGAATTGTCGGGGCGGGTGAGAAACGCTTTGTACTGAGCATCTTGATTTAAAATTTTTTCAAGTTGCTGGGAAATTCCAAGTACCACCGCGGCTTCGCGCACACCTGCGCGAGTGGCACCGTTGTCCGTGCCGCCGTGACCCGCATCAATCGCAATTGTATAAGCAAGAACGTGGAGGGGGCAAAATAAAAAGGCAAGCCCCCCCAGTCGCATTAGAAGAGCAGTCCTAGTTTGAGAGAGATCACGTTTGTTTCAACATCTTCTCCCGAAGGGAAATAGTAGTAGGTGACTTCGAAGGGAAGACTGTAGCCGTTGAGATTGAATTCAAAACCTGCACCGAATTCGCCAATGGCTAAGCTATCGATCGAATCTTCCAAGATCGCGTCCGATGTTTTTGCCATGGGATACAAAATCCCCATGCCTCCGATGAGATAAATATTGCTCGACGAACCCTTCATCACGCTCCAGTGAAAAAGTGCATCAAGTGCGAGATAAGTAATGTCTGTGCCAATGGTCGTACGAGTGGAAGGCGCTGCCAGCGGAGCGCCGTCACCGGTTACAGATAGAAATTCAGCGCCAGCCATTCCGCGCACATAGACCGAGGAAAGAAGCGGGTAGTCGTAAAGACCACGAACTGCAATGCTGCTGCCACTCTGAGCAGAGATTCCTTGGCCACCTTGATCCACGTCTTGAGAAGCCATGCCGTAACCAACCAACACACCCATGCGAGATGTTGATTTGGTATCGCCGTCATTTTCCATTTCGGAACCGTTGTCTTCAGTGACAGCGACGGATTGTTTTTTGGCTTTTTTACTCGCAGCTTTAAAAGTGGTTGTAAAGCCTTTGCTCGCTTTTCCTTTTTTAAGAACACCGATCGCCTTAAGGCCTTTAATTTTTTTAATTTGCACAAGGCCCAACTTTTTTCCTTCGGCATTATTTAAAATAAAATAATCACCTTCGGTAAAGGGGTCTTCTTGGTCAAAGACGATATAGACTTTTTCACCCTTTACCTTCGCCACTTTCCCAGCGTACGCGGAAAACGAAAAGCTAAAGAATAACAAAGAGATCAAGATGTGTGCATGTTTCATAGACGTCCTTTGTTTTGGCTGTGTTTGGGGTCCACCCAAAGCACAATTTATTTTAAAAGACGCCGTTAGAAATAACTATGAGTTTATAAAGAGGGCCCCACTAAGGGCTAGGAGGACGTCCAGTTACAGACGTCCGCAGGGTGATTAAAAAGGAATTTCTTCGTGAGAATCGAAGCTTGGCTCTGGAGAAAAATCAGCGGCTGGAGATGACGGACCAGGACCACCGACATTCATTCCACGCTCCGAAGGAGCTCCCAAAAATTGAACAGTTGTCGCCGTGACTTCCGTTGTATAGCGTTTTTGACCTTGTTGGTCTTCCCAAGAGCGAGTTTGTAATTTGCCTTCCACATACACTTGGCGACCTTTGCCAAGATGCTGGCGGCAAACTTCGGCCAGTTTTCCCCAAACAACAATGCGATGCCATTCTGTGCGTTCTTGTTTTTGACCATCACGATCCACCCAGTTTTCACTAGTGGCGATGTTAAAATTGGCCACACTCTGACCAGAAGAAAGCGTTTTGAGTTCGGGATCCGCACCCAAACGACCGACAAGAATAACTTTATTCACTGACATAAGACCCCCGTTTTGTAAGGTCTCAAGTTATACAGAAGGGAACCCATTTTAGGCAAATGGAGTTTAAAAAAGAGAGGGTGGGTCATAAGGAAAGCGGTTCCAGAAGCAACTGGCGCAGGATATTGTGCTCATTTTTGCGGCACAATGCAAAGATACGCAATACTTTTAGGGATTCAGAATGATACTATTGATCCACGGGATATAGGGCGTGACGTAGACGAGATAGCCTTCGCCATCACAGGTTCCTTTTTCTCCAGCAAAGATAACACCGATGAGGGAATACTTACCTGCAAATGACAAATAACCCGAGCCACCTGAATCTATATTGCAAAACCCTTTTCCGTTATCTTGAGAAACAACTAAAATGTTTGTTTCAGTTTGAAGTTTTATAAACTCTAATTCTGCAACTCGCATTTTTCCTGCACTTGCTATATCTGGCCACGGATCTGAATTTTTTGGCTGGACGGAGACGCCAAATCCAACGGCGGTCAGGGTCTCAATGGATAGCAGGGAGATCGTCTCATCGGCAAGAGGAGCAGGAAAAAAACCCTGGGGGATTCCACCTTCAAATTGGATCAAAGCCAGATCATTATGGGCCAGATTTGCTTCCTCTTCGAGCTTATAGTCAGGATGGGCAAAGACTCGAATTCCTTTTCGGATAGCTGTGGGTTTTTTAATGTCGATTCCAAAGTGGATATCGTAAACGACCGATAGCTCAAATTCAGTTCCAGCAAAATTAACAACACAATGAGCCGCGGTTAACACAAATTGGTCCGAAATCAGAGTTCCCGAACATTCATGTGTATTTGTTGTTGGATCAATAATCGCGACTGAAGATTGTGCGAGCGGGGAATCCTCAGGCACCAATTCGCCGCCATAAATGGCAAGTGCAGAATGGGTCAAAAAACAAAAGATGAAAAAGAGGAAAACAGATCTCAACATTGGGAATGTTCATAGTAGAGGGTTTCTATGAGAGACAAGAACTCTATGAGAGGCAAGAATAAGATACAGAGGCTCATTTCTCCATACTCAGTAGATTTTACACCCCCTATTGATGCCAGGCG
>CAZOGU010000054.1:0-14877 GCA_964579625.1 uncultured Pseudobdellovibrionaceae bacterium | reverse complement strand
CATGCCGACCTATATTCAATAACTTGCACTAATTTGCGGTAGAACCAGAAAGCTGTCTAAACTTTTGACAGCTGTCGGACACCCTTTGGCAGAGCCTTGCCAAAGGGATCTCTAATCTCATTAAATAGGCTCTCGCCAGCACAGAGCTTGCTATTACCTCTATTGAGGTGAATAGAGTGATTCAGAGATTAGCCTATTTCTTATTGATTATAATGTCGCCAACATGGGTGTTCGCGCTCGAGATGTATGACGTCTCAAGCGGCTTTATCAATGTCACCTCGGTCAACGGTGTAAGCACTCAAACGCCTGGGCATGAGCAGAGCTCTCAACAGGAGTCGCAACAGTCAGCAAATCCACTTCAAGTGGCAGCTGCAGCACCACCTGATTCTGCGCATCTCTTTCTTAAGGCTGATAATACGGATACAACCCACAAGCCAGACGTCATCGAAATGGATGCTCAGCAAGATGCAGAGAGTTCGTCAGAAGTTGTCGGTGGAAACAAGCCGACAGAATTTTCTGCGGGAGATGCAACGATGCGCACCTCTCTGCGACCGAAATCGCATCCGGAAACAAAACCAACAGCAGAGGTCAAAGAGACCACTGCACCACCTCAGGCGAATGCCTCTTTATATGATATGCGCGGTTGTGAATATGGTAAGAATAGCACAACAAATTCAAAGTGTTACAAATCAATGTCCACGAGAGATCGTGCTCGCCGAATAATGACGGCCGTTAATTATGTGAATAAGCTTCACGGAACAAAATTCGATGGACGATATATGTTGTGTACTGGTTGGAGAGAGTCCAATTTTAACCCTGGAGCCAAGGGAGCAGCTGGCGAACGCGGAATGTTTCAGGTGATGCGTGATACGGGTTATGGTGCGATTAAGTACGGAGTCGAGCTTCCAGAGTTTGAATCGATGACGGGTGAACAATATATGACGAACATGAAAAATAGCACCGTCGCACAAGTCGAGCTGTCGTTTTTGGTTTTAAAGATGAAACTGAGCGAAAACATTAAGACGTCAGCTTGTCAGAATGCGAAGGCCGCGCGAAAAGAAATTATGGGCGGAAGCGGTACAGATTCAAACTATCAAAATTTAGCGGGATGTTATAACGGCGCAGGAACTAACTCGACTTACGCAAAAAGAGTGAAAAGCTGTTTGAGCTGCCTACGTACGAAAATGTCCCCGACGGCAACGGATATGGGAACTGAAATTGAGCCATGCTTGGCAAAAGCAAAGTAGGAGATACTATGAAAAAGACCTTTCTTCTTTTATTCTTATTTTTTTCTCAAACAGCACTGGCTCAACCTAAAATTTCTGTTGGTGCAGCTTCGAAAGAGTCTTTTGTTGTTGCTGACATTAAGGGCGACCCTTTAAGTTTATCCATTCATAAGGTGAGAGACAACGAAACCCAACTTCTTACTTTTGATAGCACTGTGGCTCAATATCAAAAAATGACGATCTCAGCATCACAAAAAGATCGCATTGTTGAATTGGAAATTCTTGTTGTTCTTCTTCCAATTGAAGAAAAAGCACAAAGCATTCAGATTTTTATTCCCGTAAAACCAGAATTTTTAAAGATAAAAGGGAAGCTCAGTCCTGTTTGTGAACTTAGGAACGAGGGAAGTTTTTCTTGGGGAGACGATCCACAACAACTTCTCCGTAAAATTCAAATCACCAAATCCAATGTCGGAAAAAATCATCTCAAAGTTCTTGTCGGTGAATACAAAGCGGGAAAAGTGGTCTCTCACTTAGAAGATTGTTTTACCTTTGAAGAACTCTAAATCTTTGACGTTAAAAATTTACAAATTTTTTCTTTATATTCGTCTGGAAACATTTTAAGTCCATCGAGATGATGAGCCTCAGGGAATCGACAAACGGTGATCTCCAACTGTTGGTGATCCTTAAAAATTCCTTCAACACTGTGATCAAAGATGAGCGGATCTTTTCCTCCGCGAATCGACAGAATCGGAACGCGCGGCGACCACTTGCGAAGCACCGCTTGCGATCTGCGAAAAGCGTGTGGGCCCCACAGTAAGACGGCACCTGTTGTAAACAACGCCCTTAAAAACGCCGTCGGAATGTGCCAGATTTGCGTAAATAAGCGATACGTGCAGGACCAAACCTCTTTAAAGGGGCCACTGTCGCAGATCAGATGAGTGATATCTGTGCGTCCGCTCCCAGCAATGATGGCGGCGATGGACGGGCCCGACATCGCAAAGAGAATTTTATTCCCTTCGATGGAGTCCAAGACGTCTGCCGTTTGCTCAACCCAGCGTTGGTGCATAAAACCAAACCGTCCCCACCAACCAAAAGGATGCCGGTCTTTGATGGTGCTGGCACGGTAAAGATTAAAAGTGGCGCAGTTATAACCTAAAGATTTAAAGAGTTGAACGTGCCTAGCCAAAATCCGATGATTGCCCCACATGTTATGGATCAAAACCACCGTGGCTTTTTGGGAGTCTCCCTTTTCAAGATAAAGAGGGGTCCCTTTGTGGCTTAATTTTTGTTCCAAAGTTGCTGCCAATCATTCGACGAAGCGGTCGTTGTGGGCGTTACAGCTTGTTCTAAAAGACTTGTTTGCAATCGCACGGATTCCATGGCGGTTTCCGATAAAACTTTGCCACAGGCTTCAACAATCGCTTCGCGATCAATGTGGTGGTAATTGTAAATTTCGCTGGGGCGTCCACACTTGGAGTGCTTGCGCACGGCCAAGGATTCTTGTTTGACGCCGACCACACTTCCCAAGTTATCAAGAAGTCCCGGTTCACCGTCATGCACACTGACGATAGGAACACGTCGACCAGAGAGCGTGATCAGCTCTCCTTGCGTGGAGTGGCCATTCATCGCTGGCTGGAGATACAGATCGCCAGAGATGCCGAGTTCGCTTTTTAAGAGAGCGTAATTATTTTGATGAGCGAGAGTTCCACAGAGTAAATCAGACGATGTGACCACAATCACATTCGCGTAAACTCCACGTCCGAGAAGTTCTTCCGAAGCGGCGAGAGCTTCTGTGACTAAAGAGCCCATGCAGAAAATGTGGACCACGTTGTCGCCGGGTTCGTAGTTTTGATAGCCGCGGTAATCAACGAGGTAATAAGCTCCACGAAGAACTTCATTTTTAAGTGTCGAAAAAATATCGGCTTCGCCCATTGTCTCAAGAGTGGATTCATCAACCGCCCCTTCGAGAGGGAACTGGCTCACGCACAGTTTGTTCGAAGAATCGAGTTTGAAGCGCACTTGTTTTTTAAGATTATTGAGCAGTAATTTTTGATCCAAACCACGAGTCACTCCGCGGATCAGAACTCCGTTTCGTCCTTCGTTGTCGCCTGTCATGTGACGTCGAACAGATTCTGCCAAAATCCAATCCAGTTCTTGGCAAAAAGCGGGTTCCCAGGTGATTTGATTTGGAATCTGAAAATCAGACTTCCAACCATGCTGCGCGCCTTCTGGAGAAAGCGTTACGCCGGATGGTGTCCCAACGAGAATGAAACTCGATTTCCAATAAAGATTGTAAAAATACTGATCGAGCGCGCGCTTGATAAAGAAATCATAAACGGTCATTAACGGCAGAATCGGAATCCCCAGCTGCTCGCGAAGTTTTCCGTAAGAGCCCACGCACGACATGGTGTTGGCTTCCACAATTTCAAAACGTAAAAAGCGATCCGAATTGTCTTCGCCAGGAATTAAATCTGGCGACTTTGTATCCTTGACGCCCATTTGTGTTTCTAAATCTTGCACAGTGGGTGCACCAAAGATTTTTCCGTCCATCGCCGGATTGAGGTTGGTGCTCGTGCCCACATCGGGAGCCATCGTGGTGAGCATTTCTGCCGGAAGCTTCCAGCGCACTTCTTCTTCGGTGAGAGATTTTTGTCCGTCTTTGATTTTTTCGGCCATGCGGTTGGTGTTGGCAATCCGAGTGAGTTTGGCCGTACACTGACCGAGCATCCACTGCGTGTGCGGATGATTGGCCATCTTGAGGTTGATATTGAGAGAATCGGGGATGCCACCATCTTTGGTGATTTGCGCCTGAAAATACTGCCAGTTTTCTTCTTTTAATTTTTTCTGTGCTTGAATATCAGTATAAAGTTTTTCACCGCGCTCTTTTAAAAATTTTCCTTCGGAAGTTTTGGCATCAAAACCCGCAAAGAGAGTTTCGCCAGAGAGGCCTTGCTTCTTTTGCAAGAGATCCATTTCCTCTTGATCGGGAAGTGCGGAGTGATTGCTCTGCGACGCCGCCATATCTAGGCCCCAGCCCTTAAGAGTGTGAGCAATAATGATTGTCGGTTGGCGTGTTGTTTTTTTACTTTTTTCTAAGGCGTCGGCCATGGCTAAAATATCATGGCCCCCAAAATCACGAAGAGCTGCGAACAGGTCGGACTCCGAAACATCTTTTAAAAAGTTTTTGGTGGAGGCAAAGCGCTCGAGCATTTCTTTTTTGAGATTTTTATGATCTTTGATTAAAAGCAAAGATTGCAACGTGTAATCATCCATCTCCACTTCGAGAAGATTTTTAAACGTTTCACCGTTTTTCATTTTAAACAGAGTTTCGCGTTTTTGGCCGTGACGAACCTGAATCACTTCCCAACCGTTTGCGGCCATGGTGCGCTCGATGCGATCGGCATCCGTTCCGTGCATAATGTTTTTATTCACAATGCGATGGCCATCAAGACTTTGACGATTGTAATCGACGATCCAAGTGAGGTTGCCGATTTCGCGCTCGGCAAAATCAGGAGTGGCTTCAAACAAAGACCCTTCGCGAAATTCAGAGTCACCAAGAATACACCAAAAATGAGCATCGGGAACTTTGTAGCCATGCTTTTTAGCAAAACGATAAGCCAGCGCTAAGTAACCGGCATTCACTTGCGGAATACCTACAGTTCCTGTCGGCAAAAAGTTATGAAAGTCGCAGTCGTATGCGGAATGATAAGATTGAAAGACATAAGGGTTTTCTTCGGTGGCATAGGCGCGAAGACCCATCATGGCCGAATTTTTTTCTTCAGTCGATAGACGTGACCCATCGGCTTTTAAAAACAAATCGAGCAAATAATTAAACGAGTGATCGGCGGGAGAGGCGTGAGGCTTGTTCGCGATGTAATCAAACCCAGTTTTTGCAACCAGATGAATAGCGCCGAGAATGTGAAGAGCGCTGGAACTCGCCGAAGAGTGACCACCAATTTTAGGATCACCGGCTTCTTTATTTTTGCGATGATTGGCCTGAAAAATCATTTGATTGGCCAGGTAATGAGCTCGCAAACAAATTTGATCTAAGACATCTTTTGAAAAAGTCTTCATAACGCACTCCGTAAATATTCAAGTTGCAACCTCACCTTATAGCATCGGTTCAGAGCGCAGTGAAAGTCTTTTCGCGTGACTCTAGGGGCTGACAAAACTCGAGGCCTAAGACTCTAAAATAAAGTCCCAGTTCAGTGTGACAAAACCTTCGCGAACAAGATCTTTTGGAGGGTTGGGGAATTGAGCAGCTTCCTTAAGCGCTTCAACGGCGGCATCATCAAGATCCTCAAGCCCAGAAGTGGTGGAGACTTGCACTCGTCTTAGAAGTCCTTGCTCATCCAGAGTAATGACCACGCGTGTGGCAAGGCTTCCGGTGGAGGCGATCTCTCGGCCCTTTTTAACCATCGAGCGCACTTTTGCGTGAACCAAAGGCTCCCAGTGCTGACGAAGTTTTTTCTTAATACGATTAAAATAAGAGTAATACAAAAACTCGCGCGTGTTGAGGTGGGTTTGTGCACCAATAGCCACATCTTTGAGATAATCCTGTGTTTGGCTCATCATCGAACTTTGCGACATTTCTTGCATTGTATTTGGTCTTAAATCCGCCACTGTGGCCGCTTTTTTTACAACCTTCTTTTCGGTCGCAGATGGGGAAGCAGCGAGGTCGCCCGATTCAAAAGTTTTGATTTCTTTTTCAGGAGAAGCAGATGCTGTCTCAGGAGTTTGCGACTCAGCAGATGCCGGTGGCGGAGGAGTGAACTGTTGCGAGCTTGCAGCTTGTGAACTCTCGGCCTGTTTATTTTGATATTCACCATGTTGAGGCGCACGAGTTTCTTTCTCGACGGCTTTGTCCACTTTGCTTCGAAAGCGGGCTTCTTTTGGAGGAGTGGTTGGTTTTTCGTCCTCGGACTGTTCGACGAGGCGGCCTTTGTCGTCAGAGGAGATATCGATAAACTGAATCTCCATAGGGGGCTCAGGCTGAACAGCAACGTCGTCGGAATTAAAGTAAACCTGTTGCACATAAAAACTAATCAGCAAAAGAGCATGGAGCAAAAAAGAAATGACTAAAAATGAGACACTACGAAGTCGATTTCTATTCTTTTGCGAGGAATTTTTCTGAGAGTCGTTTGCCTTCATGTATTGTAGGTCGGACGACATCTTTGTTTTCTGAAGACGAGTCTAGCAAGAATTCTACAATTCCCTTTGTTTTCTTGTGGTGTCTCCCCTAAAATAGGACCTGTATGGAAATAACTTTGACATCTTTCGGCCAAACCGACGTGGGCTTACGAAGACTCAAAAATGAGGATTCGTTTCTCGTTGATGATGAGCTCAAGCTTTATATTGTTGCTGATGGAATGGGCGGGCACAAAGGCGGGGACTTGGCTTCCTCCATGGCTGTCGAGGTTTTGCGCGAATCACTGTCTCATAATCTGACAAAAAATCCTGGCATGTTTTCTCCACGTGAAGCTTTAATGGATGGGTATTCTCAGGCGAGCTTACGCATTTACAATAAAAGCCATGTGGAGCAGCCTGAATTGCAGGGAATGGGAACAACACTTGTTTCGGCTTTTTACTTTTCGGGATCTTTATATATCGGTAATGTGGGCGACTCCCGCGCTTATTTAGTTCGCGATGGCAAAATGTGGCAGCTGACCGAAGATCATTCACTCCTCAACGAACATATACGTGCTGGCTTTATTCGCGATGCCGATGTTTCCCAGTTCCAAGCAAAGAACGTTATCACTCGCAGTGTGGGGTTTGAGCGTGACGCTCTCTGTGATGTGATCGAGCGACGTGTGATGCCTGGGGATCGTTATGTCATGTGTTCAGACGGATTGTGTGGTCTAGTGAAGCCAGAGCCGCTCCTAGCCCTTTGTCAGATCAAGGATATTAAAGAGGCGGCAAAAAAGTGCATCGAAGAGGCCAAGAAGAACGGTGGAGACGACAATATCACCGTGGTCATGATTGACGCCTCGGGACATTAATCCATCTTTGCCATTTTTAATAAGACTCTACTAAACTCAAAGAATAAAAAGTGGTAGGGTTAGAGTATGGACCAAAGTTCAAAGAAAACTTATACAATTCTGCTATTTAGCGACAGTGCAGATGCCCCCAAAAAAGTCGTAGTGCCAGGCTATGTAGCGCGATGCGGCGTAATTGTTTTAGGCATTTTAATTATTTTGGGGAGTTCAGTTCTCGTTGATTACGTTCAGCTGCTTTTTGAAAAAAATCAAACACGTTGGTTACGCACAGAAAATAGTTATCTTAAAGAACAGTTTAAAGATGTCGAAGGCAAACTCGTCGCCCTCGAAACAAGTCTTGAGCGCGTGGAGAATTTTTCCAAGAAACTCAAATTGATTACCAATATTGGTTCAGCTGATCGTCAACTTGAACTCACGTTACCGATGCGACCGGATGCCGAACCATCAGCGCAAACCGTTCCAGCCCAAAGATGGCCAGCGAACATTGGTCCTATCGAAGGATATTTTGAAAAAGAAGCTTACAAATCTCCGGTGGATAATAATCCCGCAGAGAGCATGGCTATTCAAAGCAACTATAGCACCATTTCTGTTCGCATGGATAAAGTTTTGCGCGGAACAGAGCTTCGCGAAAAAGAAGCTCTCCAGTTGTGGAAAGATCTTTCAGATAAAAACGATATTTTGTTAACCACACCAAGCATTCGCCCCACGGGTGGTTGGATTTCTTCGACATTCGGAACACGCTCTTCGCCGTTTTCTGGCGATCTTTCTCAGCACAAGGGTCTCGACATTGCGGCGGACTCGGGAACACCCATCGTCGCTCCAGCAAGTGGCATCGTGAGCTACGCAAGTTATGATGAGGGCTATGGAAAATTAATCTCGATCGATCACGGTCACGGCATCGTCACACGCTTTGGTCACTGCTCGCAGATGTACGTTAAAGTCGGCCAGCAAATCCGTCGCGGCGACATCATTGGAGCCGTCGGCAGCACCGGCCGCTCCACAGGCCCACATCTTCACTACGAAGTCCGCCTCGGCGGAGTTCCCGTCAACCCCGAAAAATTTATTTTAGAGTAAGCGCAAATAATCGAAACGAGTATGGGAATTAAATTTTTCATGTATTTTGCTTTCTACAAATTAAAAAGCCAAACATTTCTGTTTGGCTTTTTTTGTATCCAAAAAACGAAAGAATAAATCTTAACGTTTTGAGAACTGAGTGGAACGACGAGCTCCGTGCTTTCCGTATTTCTTTCTTTCGACCATACGAGAGTCACGTGTGAGGAAGCCGGCTTTTTTCAAAGTGGCTCTGAATGTTTCGTCAAGATTAACAAGGGCGCGAGAGACGGCGTGTCTCATAGCTCCGGCTTGTCCAGATTCTCCGCCACCTTTGACAGTGATGCGTAGATCCACTTTACCGTTTTTGCTCACAGCAATCAGTGGTTGCATCACAGCGGCGCGAGAGGCCGGCATGCTGAGATACTCTTCTGGTTTTTTACCATTGATTGTGATGACGCCAGTTCCGTTTTTTAGGAACACGCGAGCAGCGCTTGTTTTTCTTCTTCCAGTTGCGTAGAAAATTTTGCTTTCAGCGGCCATTGTTCTCTTTCCTCTTCAGTTAGATGTTTAATGCTTCAGGTTTTTGTGTAGCGTGAGGATGCTCTCCGCCTTCATAGACTTTTAATTTAGTCAGTAGAACTTTTCCTAAACGAGATTTAGGAAGCATTCCTTTAACGGCATCCATCAACATAAATGTTGGGTTTAACTCTTTCATGTCTTTGGCTTTGAATTCTTTTGTCGAACCAAAATAACGAGAGTGGCGATAGTATTTTTTATCGTCCCATTTGTTTCCTGTCATCGTAACGCCTTTGGCGTTGATCACGATCACAAAATCACCCGTGTCTGCGTGAGGAGTGAAAATCGGTTTATTTTTACCGCGAAGGACAGAAGCGATTTGGGTCGCAAGGCGACCTAAACTTTTTCCATTGGCATCAACCAAGTGCCATTTTCTTTCAACTTCATCTGTTTTTGCCATCCAAGTACTCATCGAAATCTCCTCGAAGTTTATCCAAGTTTTGCGAAGGAAAAGTGTTATAATTTTCGGCACTTATTGTCAAGACAGAGATCGCAGAGAATTAGAGTTTTTCGAGCCCTGCAAGAAGGTTCTTGGGATATCGGACCCATTTCAAAAAGAGACCATGGGCAGGTGCTGGTTCCTTGGCTTTTCGTCGATCCAAGGACTGTAAAATCTTTACAAAGGTTTCCTCGGGCTGCGGGTGCTGGGTGCACCAGAGCATGGTGCCTACAATGTTGCGCACCATTTGCTTTAAAAAACCATCACCAATGATGTGGAAGGTGAGATTTTCGTTTTTGCGTATCCAGTGGGCATTAAACACAGTTCGCACAGTGTTTTCCACATCGGTTCCGACCGACTGAAAGCTTTTGAAGTCCTGAGTTTTTACAAGGTAACTAGCTAATTTATTTAGTAAATTTTCATCAATCGGGTGACGGTAATGATGAAAGTAATGAAGTTGAAAAGGATTGGGCACCACAGAATTGTTAATCCGATAGATATATTTTTTTTGTATCGATGACTGCTGGGCATGAAAGGCACGCGTTCCTAAATAGAGCTGATTGATTCGCAGAGTGTCAGGTGTGAGACGATTGAGTTTGTAGAGAAGATTTAACTCTTTTGGATCTTTAGGAATATCCACATGGGCCCACTGAGATATGGCGTGAGCACCTCGATCCGTCCGACCAGAGGCCACGACGCTGACCTTTTGGTTCATGATCTGCCCGATTTTCTCTTCGAGCACGCCCTGTACAGTGGCTTCCTGATTGGCTTGCCGTTGCCAGCCAAAAAAAGAGGCACCATCGTAAGAAAGATTCATAACCAGGCGGTATTTTTTATTATTCATAGGGCGCAAGCTACGATGTTCCACCCAAGACGTCTAGAGGCACGCCGTTCCTTTTACATATACAGAGCGTTAAATTTATAGGAATGGGAATGAGTCTGTGAGAATGAAGACCTATTCCTATAAATTTAACGCTCTGTATATGTAAAAGGAACGGCGTGCCTCTAGAAAGCGAAACCGAAGCCGCCGGTCACCATGTTGGAGGAGAAATCTTTTTGTTTATCAAGGCCTTCGTAGCGACGGAATTGGAGGTCAAGCCACAAGTGGTTGATGCCGTAGTCCTCATACATAATGCCTGCCGCGTTTTTGTCGAGAAGGTTCATCGAGATTAACATTCCGCCCGCAACGGCGAGCACACCGGCGCCGCCAAAATTGGTTTTGTCGCCGTCTGTGCGGTATTCGATAAATGTAAAGTAACCAGCTCCACCTTCGACATAGGGGGTGAAGAGTTGGGTGTCGGAAAATTTAAATTTGTAATTGAGCAAAGCGGTGTTCGGAAGAATGAAGAAGTTGAATTTTTCTTTGGGAACCTGTGTGGTGTCGCTGACGAATCGACCATTGCCTTCTTCGGTTGTAATTCCTGAGCCAATTTTGAATGTCCATTTGCCGAGAAGATTTCCAAGATAGCGCTCGTATTCGACAAACATAACAAAGCTGCTCTTGTCGCTGTACATCTGCTGGAAGGTTTGTCCCGAGTCGCCGGTGATATCGTAAGGGCCCACCGTTCCGAAGCGCATATAAAGAGCGCCTTTGATGGGGGGAAGGTGATCAACTTTGTAGTAAATAGCGTCTATATTTTTTTCTTTTTTGTAAATGTAATCACCATCGTCATTTATTTTTTCGGGACGAGGGGCTGTTGTTGGAGTTCTGTCGGGAGTGGCGGCCTTGGCTATAGGGAGCAAAAAGAAAAGAGAGATCATAAAACAAAAGTTGATCATGCCCTAACTCCTTGGGGGCGACGAAGCCAAATTGCAAAACCAATGATGAAAGAAAGCATGAGGACAGAAAATGCGATGGGATATTCCATAACAGCAGTGATCAAAAAGACGACAGGAGTTAAGGTCACGCGAGCCACTGTTCGACGAAATGATTTTTGCGCAATCCATCGAGCCGCCGGCGGGCTGACAGTGTAGTAGGCTGCGATAAAAGCGCGACCCAAAGATGTTTTTTGAAGAACATCATCGCGAAAGCGACGAAGCGCTTTGACTTGTTTTTCCATGGGCGAACCAAAAGCCGCTGTGGCGATAAAACAGTTGGTGTCGTTAAAGAGTCCAACCACTTCTTCGGGCGTGACAGAGTGGCAGTTTGTTGTGACAGAATCGGTGCAATCAACATCTCTTAAAAAATAGAGCCCAATATTACCAGCTTCATCCGCAATTCCGGCTCGGAAGTAATATTTAACCCCATTTGTGAGGCCAGTGATGACCGTGTCCGTCAGAGCATTATTGCCAGTAATTGTGACAGGTGGAGTGCATTCATCTTCGCTAGTGATATCGTTGAAGTCGACTTGTGAACAATAAAAATAAAGTTGCTTATAAGTTGTGCTTAAGCCAGTACTTTCGAGGGAAAGGCCCTCAATTGTCGCCTTTTCGTCCCCTTTTGTAAGGGTAAAATCACAAAGGCCACCACCGCCAAGACAGCCGGTGGTGGCGGCAGTGACTTGTTCATCAAAGGCGGGTGTTGCATCCACTGTCATCACAGGAGAAACAACTTTGATTTGAAATGAGATGGCATCGTCTTTCTCATCAATAAACTCACCATCATTCGTTTCAGAAATTCCAAGATTCACAGAGAGAGAGGAGCCTGAGACCGCGGAGCAATCAGTGGCGGTAGGATCAATCGCTGCGCATATGGCACTCCAGCTTACAGAAAGATCAACAGTCTGACCAGGAGCCGTTGTGGGATTTATTGTGGCATTTGTTGATAGCTGAGTTGTACCAGTGCCATTTGAATAGTTGAGTGTTGGTACGCCAAAAGAGTCGTTCGACTGAAAAGTGAAGCGAAGTTTAAGGGAATCGTAGGCTCGTGTTTTATTACAAACAGTAAAATTAGCCGTGCAATTGTTGCAAGTCGTTTGCCCATTTTTACCAGTGGCACAGCCGCCGACAGTATCATCTCCCCCAAAACCACCAAAAACCACCAAGCTCGAGTTGACTCCTCCAGGTTGAAAATTAGAGTGTTGAGATTCGCCATTGATAGCAGTCAGAGAAATTTCACCGAAACAAACATTTGATAAAAAAATAAGGAAAATCAGAGGTAAAAGGCGCATAGGATTAGGCTGACATGCTCGTTAACCGTTGTCAAATTGAAGCTCCTTGGCTGTCTATTTTGAAGACAGAGCGGGCTCTTACTGAAAAAGCTTATGTGCAATCAATAATCCATTGGTGGCAGCACCTCGGCGAATATTATCGGCCACAACCCACATCTGCCAGGTGTTGGTAAAGTCGCGCACTTTTTTAAGGCGGCTCACAAAAACGTCGTCCTTGTTGGTGACAAGGGAAAGCGATGAGAAGTCTTTTTTGTCTTCCATCACAGTGATTCCTTTAAAACCTTTCAGGAGGGAGAAGATTTCTTCGTGAGTGGTGGATTTTTTAGTTTCAAACCACACAGCTTCGGCGTGCGAATTGAGGGTTGGCACACGCACGGTAAATGCGGACACCTTTAGCTGCGGAAGACTTAAAATCTTTTTGGTTTCTGCGACGATTTTATTCTCTTCCGAGCAAAAACCATCATCATCCAAAGAGCCGATAATTGGATGACAATCAAAAGCAATGGGGCGAACAAAGTTTTTCCCCGGCTGAGGTGTTTGATTGTTGAGGATCGCTTGCGATTGAATTCGGAGATCTTCGATGGCCTCTTTGCCAGCACCACTTACGGATTGATAAGAGGCCACGTGAACACTGACGAGATCAAGAGAGCGCAAAGCCTCTAAAGGCAATACCATTTGGATGGTGGAGCAGTTGGGGTTGGCAATGACCTGCGGTTTTTGCGGGTTGGAAATATGATGAAAGTTGATTTCCGGAACAACCAATGCTGTTTGCGGATCCATACGAAAGGCCGCGGAATTATCAATGGCAAAAGCGCCATCAGCGACGGCTTTTGGGGCCCACTCGAGGCTGATCGAATCCCCCGAAGAGAAGAACACCACATCGAGGTCCTTAAAACAGGACGGCGCTAATGTTTGCACCGCAATTTGTTGGCCACGGAAGGGAACTTTTTTTCCTAAAGATTGCTCACTTGCAAACAGGCGAAGCTCTTGAATGGGTGTTTGGTGCTCTTCGAGTAATTTTAAAAAAGTTTCGCCAACAAGTCCCGTGGCACCGACGATGCCGAGATTAATCTTTTTCATAAACATCCTTTTTCATTCGCTTGTGGAAGAAAATACCAAAAAGTGCTCCAAGAGTGGCGTAGGATAAAAACAGAGCAAACAACATCACTTCGGGACGAATCGCGATTAAAATAAACAATAATACGCCAATCACCAAGTAGCTAAAGGGCTGTTTTTTTCGCATGTCCAAATCTTTAAAGCTGCGATAGCGAAACTGACTGACCATGGTGATCGAAAGTAAAAAGGCCAAACACAAAATCCACAAAGAACGATAGGCATCGATTTCGAGATCGTTAAAACAAAGTACGGAGCTTGATACAATGCCCGCCGCCATGGGTGTGGGAAGGCCTTGAAAGTAATTTTTTTCTTCGCTGGCTTGAACATTAAAGCGTGCAAGTCGAAGAGCCGCGCAGGCGACGATGCTAAAACTCGCGAGCCAGCCAAGGCGACCAAAAGGTTGCAGCGCCCAGAGGTAAAGCAAAAATGCCGGAGCAATTCCAAAACTGATCACATCCGAAAGCGAATCATACTGCGCCCCAAAAGGGCTTTCGGTTTGAGTGAGACGAGCGACTCGTCCGTCGAGCATATCAAAAACGGCGGCAGCCACAATCGCGTAAGCGGCGACAGTGAATTCTCCGCGCATCGCATAGATGATGGAAAAAAAACCGCAGAACATATTTCCGGTGGTTAACAGATTGGGAAGCACGTAGATATGAACACCAACACGCTCGCGCAATCTTTTTCGCGACTGAAACTGACGCACTTCCGGGGACTGGGTGGGGCTCACGCAAAACCTCCGTAGAGAGAAAAAAGTCCGTAAAGAAAAAGAGAATTTAAAACAGGCTGAGTAAAGTTATCATCAATTTTTGCAAGCGGGATCAGTTCAGTTAACGCGCCAATCAAGCCAGAGAGCAAAGACACAACGAGCCAGTGGTCGGTCATCAGATTTTTTTGGCTGTAAAAGACCAATGAGATCAAAGTGCACACGATAAATGCAGCCAGTGTTCCTTCGAAGGTTTTTTTACCAAGAATTTTGAGCGTTCCGTATTTAATTCCCACGTAGCTAGCGAGAGGGTCGGCAAAGGCTAAAAACAATAGGGAGAGAGAAATGATGGGGTGGGGGAAGAAAAAGAAAATAATGATAGTGCCAAAAAACAAATACGTGGTTCCCGTAATATGATTGAGTTCTTTTCGGCGCATAATCAGACCAAAAAGTTTCGGAGTCAGTTGATTGAGCTTTTCGTAGCGAAGGCGTAAAAAATCAAAAGCGACGAGTGGAAGTGCAATACCAATTAAAATAATCCACGCCAACCAAGTGGGTGTAAGTGCATGGATAACAACCATGGCTAAAACACCCAAAAAATGAGTGAGTTTACGTTCTATGTGAACATCAGCGGTGGCTTTAATCATTCTTGTAA
>CAZOGU010000053.1:0-15199 GCA_964579625.1 uncultured Pseudobdellovibrionaceae bacterium | reverse complement strand
CACCTCACAGTTTACATATTGATGTCGTCGCGTTCGCCGTTGGGTGGGCGGAGGCCTTTTTTCTTAATCTTCTCAACCAGCGTGGTGCGGTTGAGCTTCAATAATAAGGCTGCTTGATTGCGGTTCCAGCCTGTTTTGTTGAGGGCATTCATAATAAGCTGATTTTCGTAAGCGTCAACGGCGCCATTAAAATCGATTCCATCCGCGGGGATATCACCCATGATGGTTGTCGCTGTTTGCGCTGTTGGTGACATTTGAAAGTGCTCGGGAAGATCTTCGGTGTGAATAATTCCTTCGCGCTTTAAAATACTCGCGCGTTCGATAAAGTTTTCGAGCTCACGAATATTTCCGGGCCAGGCATAATCCATCAACAAAGCCATGGTGTCTTCGGCCACGCCCTGAATGCGCGCCGATTTTTTTTCGTTAAATACATTGATAAAATGCTGAATCAACATCGGGATATCACTGCGTCTTTCGCGAAGTGCGGGAATATAAATCGGAATCACGTTGAGGCGATAAAAAAGATCTTCGCGAAAGCGACCATCTTTAACAGCTTCTTGCAAATTCACATTGGTTGCCGCAATTACGCGCACGTTGGCTTCCACGGTTCTCGTGCTACCGACGGCTTCAAATTTTTTGTCTTGAAGCACGCGCAGGAGCTTCACTTGAAGATTTGTACTTAGGTCGCCGATCTCATCGAGGAAGATCGAACCATGATTGGCAAGTTCAAAGCGGCCGGCGCGATTGCTAATGGCTCCGGTAAAAGCGCCCTTCACATGGCCAAAAAGTTCGCTCTCTAAAAGCTCAGAGGGAATGGCGCCGCAATTGATGGGAATAAAAGCCTTGTTCGCACGAGGAGAATTGTAGTGAATCGCTTTGGCGATCAATTCTTTTCCAGTGCCGCTTTCTCCCGTGATTAAAATCGTCGAGTCGGAGTCTGCCACTTTTTCGACAAGCGACAGAACTTTTTTAATGCTGTCACTTTGTCCAACGATATTATCGAAGCGGTATTTGCTGTAGAGCTGGCTTTTAAGGCGTTCGTTTTCGGAAATCAAACGAGTGTGCGAGAGGGCTTTGTCCGAAAGAAGGGTGAGCTCTTCGATATTGAAAGGCTTGGTCATAAAATGATAAGCACCAAGTTTAGTGGCTTCCACAGCCAAGTCCACCGAACCAAAACCAGTAAGAACGATCACCGGTGTTTGATCGTACTTCTTTTTAACCATACGTAAAATTTCGATACCGTCACCATCTGGCAGTTTGATATCGAGTAAAACGAGATCAATAGAGGCTTCGCTGGCGATCACCTGTTCGGCCTCTTTGGCCGAAGCTGTTGTGAGGACCTGAAAACCTTTGCGGCTATAGATACGAAATAAAGCCGCGCGTAGCGTTTGATCGTCATCAACAACAAGAACTTTGATTTGACTCATGGATTCCTTCCTTGGAAGCCGCCGGAGTGGCGAAAAGAGTTTCATCCTGAACTCTTACATTAAGGCTAAGAGAATCTTTTGACTGTGTCAATTTAACGACGGCGGAAAATAGACTAAGAGTCCACCGAGGAAAGTCGAGAAAACTGAATCTGCACGCTGGTTTTACCGTCTTTCTGAGAGGTTAGCTGGATGTGTGCGGAATGTTCTGTCAAAATCTGCTGCGCTAGAGTAAGGCCCAGCCCCGAGTGTTTTTCAGGATCTTTGGTGGTAAACAGTGGGTCAAAAAAATGGTGGCCGTTCGCGCTCACCAATCCCATGCCGTCGTCGATAATCACAACCTCGACCTGGGTTTTTGTCACCTTTGGCAGAATCTGAATGCATCCTGTAAAGCTTGGATCCTTTTTTCTTTTTTCTAAAATACTTTCATAGGAATTCTGCAAGATATTGCAAAAGACTTGTGCCAAAGAGTTGAATCGCCCTTTGAGTTCCACTTTTTCTCCGGCCTTTTTAAAATCAATGCGAACGCCCATCGAACGTGTTTTAAGCTCTGTGATCATAATCGCGCGATGGATCACTTCGTCCAGAGAAATCATTTTGACTTCGCTCTCCAATGTGGTGCGCGAAAATCCTAAAAGATTTTTGACAATGTCTTTACAGCGCAGGGCCGCCACTTCCATTTCGTTGATGTCGCCGGTGATTGCGTCCCCTTTGGGGAGATCCATTTTGAGGAGTTGAATAAAATTGATTATCCCGCCGAGGGGATTGTTGAGCTCGTGGGCGATACTGCTACTGATGGTGCCAAGTTCGGCCAGTTTTGCCGACTCCACGAGCTGTCGCTCTAAACTCAACTGTTGAGAAATGTCGCGGTACAGATGGAAGTAACTCTTTTGATAATCAACAGTCATTGGCTGACTAAAAACATCGTAAATTTTTCCATTCTGCGACGGATCTCTCAGGCGAAAGGCAGAGCCACGATGGCAATCTGTGCAAGGAGCGGAACGTCCAAAAAGAACTTGGTAGCACTTTTGTCCCACCACTGAGTTTGCTTTGTCCTTGTGAATTTTTTTATTTGTGAGCAAAAGATTATAATCATTGTCGATCAAGCAGACGGGATCAAGAATGGCATTAAAGGTCGACTCCCATTGCGATTGTAGATCTTTATTTCTTTCGATCTGTAGCATGCGTTCGACACAAAGAGAAATGGCGCCCGAGATTTGTTCGAGAAAGTCTTTTTCTTCTCGACGAAAAGCTTTAGGTTCCGCACGCGCATAAACCAGTTGTCCGTACTCCGAATCGCCTTGCAAAAGCGGAAAGCGATAAAACTGCAAAGACGATTTTTTTTCATTCAGGTTGTTCATTGAGGACGGACCAAGAACAATGCGAAACCATTCGAGTTCAAAGCCTTCTTTTAAAAACAGAGTGACCTTTTTTTCGAGATCATCCAGGTTGATCGAATTATGAATTGTAAATAGAGCATTTTGTAAAAAGAGATTTTTTTCGTTGGTCAGAGAAAGTTTTTGGCGGGCTTCTTCGAGATGGGTTTGTCTTTTTTCGATTCGCTCTTCTAAATTTTGTGTCATTTTTTTGAGCTCTTTGTTTTGTTCTTGAAAGAGCTGATAGAGCACCTGTTCTTGCTTGCGGAGTTGGGCCTGCTCCAGGGCTTCCTGAATGGGCCTTTGCAGCTCGGCGCTGTTTTTTGTTTTTAGCATGCGGAAGGGGCGCTTGAGGTTGAAGAGATTGAGGATCTCGGTTTCGGGAATTTCGAGGGAGAAGAACAAAACTTGGGTCTGCAAGTTGATATTTTGCAACTCGGCAAGAAGCTGGCGCAACTGTGGTAAAAAAGGCGCATAGAGTTCCATAACCATAACGAGAGGTTCCGCCGTAAAAAAAGGAAACTGAATTTGGCTGGGCTTGTAATGCACGGCCTCCCATTGGGGATCGGGAGAAAAGTTTTCAGAGATAAAAAGCACACCCATCATCGTTTTAGGATGTCCCCGTTTTTGGGGAATAGCAATGGAATGTTGGATTGACTCCAGACGGGGGTCTGATAATTTGACGCTATGGAAAATACTCAATATACAGCTATCGTTTTAGCCGCTGGCCAGGGCACACGGATGAAGTCTCCGCTGCCAAAAGTTTTACATCCTGTGGCCGGGCAGCCGATGATTCATTATGTTTTAAACTCTCTTTCGCAAAACAACTTTCACGAAGTTCGTGTTGTTGTGGGTGTTGGCGAAAATTTAATTCGTCCATTGCTGGAAGGTCAGGGGTATGTTTGTCATCGCCAAGCGCAACAGCTTGGGACCGCCGATGCCGTTCGCCAAGCCCAGCCAGAAAACATCGAGGGAACGGTGATTATCGTGAATGGCGATCACCCTTTGATCACGCCCGAAAATGTAAAAACAATTTTAAAAGAATTCGAAGCTGCGAAGGCCGACATCGCTGTGATTTCCTCTGTGGTTAAAAATCCAGGAGCCTACGGACGTGTGGTCCGCCACTATGATCAAGTGAGAGCCATCGTTGAAGCCAAAGATGCTTCGCAAGAAACTCTTAAAATTCGCGAAATAAACACAGGCATGTACGTCGTTAAGTCCGAAGTTCTCAATCAGTATCTTCCGCTGATTAAAAACAATAATAAGCAAAACGAATACTATCTGACAGATCTTATTGCAGCGGCCGTGGAAGATCGCAAAAAAGTCATTGCGATTGCAGCTCCACGCAATGTTGCATTTGGCGTCAATACACAAGTGGAGTTGGCGCTTGCGACAAAACATGTGATGCGCCAAAAAGTTCGCGAGTTGTTGCAAGAGGGTGTGATTGTTATCGATCCAGCAACCACTTATGTGGAACCATCGGTGCAAGTGGCAGCGGGTTGTGTTCTTTATCCCGGTTGTTTTTTAAAAGGAAGCACGGTCATTGAATCTTTTTGTGTGATTGAACCGCATGTTTTTATGATCGATTCACATGTTCAGCAAGGTGCACAGATTCGCGCTGGTTCCTATCTCGAAAAAGCAACGGTAGGTAAGCGCTCCGTCGTTGGACCTTACGCAAGACTTCGTCCAGGATCTCTTCTTGGTGAAGAAGTGCAGATCGGAAACTTTGTTGAATTAAAAAATACGCAAATGGCGGCTCGTTCTAAAGCGGCTCATCTTACGTATTTGGGCGATGCCGAAATTGGCGAAGAAACAAATATCGGCTGTGGAACGATCACCTGCAACTATGCAGTTGATAAAAAGAAATACAAAACGAAAATCGGTAAAAATGTTTTTGTTGGAAGTGACACGCAGTTTGTGGCACCCATCCAGATTGGTGACAATGCGGTGATTGGATCGGGATCGACAATTACCAAAGATGTCCCTGCAGACGCGCTGGCCGTGGCTCGGGGAAAACAGTTTATTAAAGAAAACTACGTTAAAAAGCAGGAGTAACAGCCCGTGTGTGGAATTGTTGGATATCTTGGCGAAAAAAATACAGTCGATGTTTTAGTGAGCGGCCTTAAAAAATTAGAGTACCGAGGTTACGATAGCTCGGGTGTAGCTGTTTACGAAAAAAATCAATTTAAAGTTTTGCGAGCACAAGGAAAACTTGTGCAACTCGAAGAAAAAATCAAATCACTAAAGCCGCAAGGATCGATGGGAATTGCGCACACTCGTTGGGCCACCCATGGCGTTCCCTCCGAGCGCAACGCTCACCCTCACCAAGTGGAGGGCGTGTGTCTTGTTCATAATGGTATTATTGAAAACTACAGCGAGCTTAAGGAAGAATTGAGTGCCGAAGGCGCGGTTTTTTCCTCTGACACCGATAGTGAAGTTGTGGCCCATTTGATCGCACGACAGCTCAAACAAACTCCCAACCTTCGCCAAGCGGTTCATAAAGTTTTAACTCGCATCGAAGGCGCTTATGCCATCCTCGTGGTTTGGGACAAACAACCCGACACCATCGTCGCATTTAAAAATGGTCCACCACTGATTATTGGCGTCGGCCAAAATGAAATGTTTGTTGGAAGTGATGTCCAAGCCATGCTTCAGTATACAAAGTCCATGATTTACCTTGAAGATCATGAAGTGGCTGAGCTTACAACAGGCGGCGTTCAGTTTTTTGATAAAACAGGTGTTTCGATAAAAAAAACCACGGTGCATATCGAATGGAATTCTGCCCAAGCTGAAAAAATGGGTTTTAAGCACTACATGCTCAAAGAAATTTTCGAACAGCCTAAAGCCGTGGCCTCGGTGCTCGAAAAATACATTGATCATGAGTCGATGGCGGTGAGATTTGAAAATATGGGTGTTTCACCGGTTTCCACCGTCGGCGAAATGTTTTCGATCAATGATCTCAAAACGGTGGAGAGAATTTTTATTATCGCTTGCGGGACAAGTTATTATGCCTCGATGTACGCCGAATACCTGATTGAAAAGTTAGCAGGTATCCCCGTTGAAGTGGATGTGGCTTCCGAGTTTCGATATCGCGATCCGGTGATTCCAAAAAATTCTCTGGTGATGGTGATCTCGCAAAGTGGAGAAACAGCAGACACTCTGGCTGTTTTACGGATGGCCAAAGAACGTGGGGCATTGACCTTAAGCCTCACGAACACACGTGGTTCGACCATCGATCGAGAGGCCAGCGGACATTTGTATATGTATGCGGGTGTTGAAATTGGTGTTGCGAGCACGAAGGCGTTTATTAGCACTCTCACCGTGGTAAATCTGTTTGCGATATTTATCGCACGCCTTAATGACAAAATGTCAGCAGCCGACGAAAAGAAATACGTGCAAAATCTTCTCGCTCTTCCAAGTCAGATGGAAGTAGTGCTTGCGCATGATAAGTTTTTTGCGAAGGCCTCAAGTGCGTTTAAAGACTACCGTGGCTTTTTGTATTTGGGGCGCGGAATTAATTACCCCATTGCGATGGAAGGGGCTCTTAAGCTAAAAGAGCTCGCTTACATGCACGCCGAAGGTTATGCCGCAGGCGAAATGAAGCATGGACCTCTCGCGCTGATTGATCCTTCGATTTTGGTATTGGTGATTTGTCCTCATGATGTTCATTACGAAAAAACGCTTAGCAACCTTCAGGAAGCCAAAGCGCGCGGCGGAGTGATTATCTCTATCGGCACGGGCGAAGATAAAAAACTCAAAGAGATGAGTCGTGAGTATTTATCGCTTCCTAAGAGTGACTGGATGGCCTCTGGCATCTTGTCTGTGATACCTGTGCAGTTGTTAGCGTATCATGTGGCAAACGTCATGGGCTACGACGTCGATCAACCCCGCAACCTGGCAAAATCTGTAACAGTTGAATAGCAAGACTTCTAAATTCTAATAAAAAGGATTTTGGTAAAGATCTCTTTTTCCGACACGCCGTCCTTGGCTCTGCCGTTGTCGGCTGCGCCGATCGCGTCACGCTCAACGGAGGTCGAAAAAAGAGATCTTTACCAAAATCCTTTTTATTAGAATTTAGAAGAATGCAATTTCTTTGCGACAGATTTTTAAGTTGCTAAAACTATTAATGAGGATGAATGAGACGCTTTTTAGAGGTTGGGGAGTTCGCCGAGGGTTGTTTTGAGGGTGATCCAGTGTTTCATGGCTTCGACGGTTGTTTCGGCGAGGCGAAGTTCGGCTTCGGCTGTTGCTTGTTCGCGGAGGTTGACGATGAGGACGTTTGTTTCTCCTTGATTGAGGCGTGTGCGTTCGCCCTTCTCGAGGCTTTGCGCCAGGGAGAGTTCCTCGATGGCGAGTTTTCTTCGTTCGAGGGCGATGTCGAGATTCTTTTTAACAATTCGAATGTCGGCTTCGATACGTTGTTGGAGTAAACGTTTTTGATTGGTGAGGCGCTGGGTTTGTCCGCGGATTTGCGCCTGGCGACCGCGGATCGCTCTGTACTGAAGCGGTAACTCTAACGTAACCATCGCCTTTACATTGTCATCATCGAGGTTTATGGGACCTGTGCCGTCGTCCTTGGAGTACTGGGCTTGTAGATCCAACTTTGGCAAAAAGCGATTGCTCTGAAGTTTTTCGTCCACGCGGTTTTGTTCGATTTGCATTTGCAAGGCTTTGAGATCGGGGCGTTGTTCGATGGCTCTTTCTGCGAGCTGCGGAATGGGTGTTTGCGCAATCTTGAGTTGCACGAGAGGGACCGTGCTCTGCAGAAGTTCACGAGGGGTTTCCAATTGTTTTTGGATATTCTCGTCCATGACGAAATACGCCAATTCCGAAATGGCCTGTTCCAAGCCCACTTCGCTTTGCATGACAAAGGAGCGTCTTTGTAAAATGGAGCGGAGGTTATCATTGCGCTCAAAGCGGGGAATGTCTCCCGCTTTCATTCTTTTTTGTAGCCAAACGTCACGCTTCTCGGCGATTTCGAGAAGTCCCTTTTGCACCAACAACCGTTTCCCGGCTAAAACCCAATCCCAGTAGCGATGAAGGGCATTGCGGACTTGCTCCAGTTCTGTTGTGCGAAGTTGGTAAACCCGCTGTTCTTTTCCAAAGTTTGCTTTTTGCAGACGCGCTCGTCGGTCATCAATTAAAAAATCACGCAGCAGAGGAAGTTTTCCACCGACACTCCATTCGCCACGATCGAGGGTTTCCCACTCTTGATCGTAGACGGCGAGTAAGCCATCACTTTTTTTAAAACCGGCATAGAGATCAAGCCCAAAGAGCGATGTGGGTTTAATCAGCTTGGCATCGAGCACATCGTTTTCGTAGTCGCCGGTGTTTTCGGTGTAATTTCCCTGAAGTAGAATATCAAAAGAGCCCTTGGCTGTGGTTTGCTCACTTTCGGCTATCTGCAGTTCGTTCTCCGCCATTTGCACAGCGGGAAATTGCTGAAGAACATGATCAAGAATTTCCTTCTCACTCACCGAAGCCTGAGAGATACAAAAGAAAGCTAAAATCCAGGTGATCATTTTCCACTCGCTTCGAAAGAGTCTGTTGATTTTTCTGTTTTAACTTTTTTGTCTCTGTTTTGATAAACGGCATCCGGCAGATTGGATGGAGGGAAGCCGTTAAAACGTCGCCAGATTTCGTAACCAAGTGGCACATCTCCCAGCATCACCCAGGCGTAGGCTCTGACACCTTGACGTAAAAACTCTGGCGAAGGCCAATCTTGTTCATTTTTAGGTGATACTAAAATGCGAAAGTTTCCTTGGCCATCATCAAGCGCATCAACGAGCTTTACTTGCCCAAAAAAAGTTCCCACCGAAATTTGCGGAAGGCCCGAAAACTGAATCGTGGGCCAGCCTTCAAACTGAAGGGCCACGTCTTTTCCGGCGGTGACCCAAGGAATGTCATTCCCAGAAATCCATACCTCAACAATTCGTGATTTGGTTTCGGGAACTAAAATAGCCAAAGGTTCTCCAGAGTGGACATAATCGATGCCGGCGGCAGAGTTTTTTAAGATGCGGACAATGGTTCCATCGATGGGAGCCGAGATACTTTGTTGCTCTTGTCGGGACAAACGAACATCAATGCGAGACATATCCGCGAGGGCCGCAGCTTCCTCGGATTCCAGCTTGGCTTGTTCCATTTTTGCCATTTCGTACTGGCGACGTGAGCTGAGACCTTGATCGTAGAGTTCCTTTTGTCGACGCACATTGATGGCTGATGTTTTACGAGCGAGTTCAATGGACTCAAACTTTTTTTCGAGAGACTCCCGTTCTTTACCCATACGATCCAAAATCAGAGGATCGTTATCAGCCATTTCAACAAGCAGATCTCCTTTTTTAACACGATCGCCTTCTTTGACATGCCACTTTTGAATGCGACCATCCATCGGAGCAGAAAGCTCCTGTCGGCGCTCTTGGGCATCAAATGCAATCACGCGTCCTTCGCCGGAAACGGTTTGCATCCACGGCATCAGTAACATCGCTAGGGCAAAGAGACCCAGGATGATCAAAACTTGATTGGCGGCCCGAATCCAGCGGGGATTGTCTTTAATCAATCGTGGGATTTGATTCGACATTTTCGATTTCCTTTAATGTTTGATCGATTTTATAA
Source organism: uncultured Pseudobdellovibrionaceae bacterium (assembly GCA_964579625.1). Lineage (GTDB taxonomy): Bacteria > Bdellovibrionota > Bdellovibrionia > Bdellovibrionales > JAGQZY01 > JANPLN01. The sequence continues at coordinate 5,787 of CAZOGU010000053.1, read as the reverse complement.
ATGCTCACTAGCGAATCGTACCAATAGTCGAGAATATTGCTAAATTTAAAAATCGAAATCAGAACGTTTGTAATAATCAACTCTCCGGCGATCAGCTGTCCAATCGTCATCTTTTGTTTAATGACCAAAATTCCCCCAATTGCGAGGAGCAGGCAGCTTGCAACGATCTGAATAATCACAAGACCCACGGACTGCTTAAAGTGAACGCGAAATTTATTTTCTCGAGCCCAAAAGTACTGGCTCAAAAGGTCGTCAGTCTCGAGATGCGCCGTCGGTGTCGGATTTTGAGCGATTTGCTGAAGGTGGTGAACAATGTCGTACTTGTATTTGCTTTCCTTGAGGGCCAAGTCGAAAACCCCAGAGCCAAGAATGCGCAGAACATAAAAAAGAGCCGCAACGATACAAAGGGAATACACAAAGAAGAGCGGGTGGTAGGCAGAGATAATTAACAATCCCAGAATGGTTTGCAGGACCAGTGTGAGTCCGTCAAAGATGAGATAGGTTGATGTCTTCTGAAGTGTGATAATTTCGAAGAAGTGATTGATCTTCTTTTGCACACTTGCATTTGTCTTGTCGAGGATCTGTAAGGCGTGTTGCATGTCTTTTGCAGCATCATAAAAGATTCGCCGCTGGAAGCGTTCGTTGAGAAGCAGCTGGAGACCCCTCATCACCCCGATCCCCACTAAAAAGAACGTAATGCAAATCAGAAGAAAGAGCGTGGACTGTTGATAGTAAAGCAATGTGAACTGTTCGACCAGGCTCTGAATGCCAAATGGGATGGCTAAAAGTAAGACACTGGAAGCCACTGAAAATATAAAAAAGGCGCGGATATTGATCTTTTCGGAAATAAGAAGCTGCAACAGCAGCTGAACAGCTGGTCCTTGAGACGCAAACGTCGTGAATTTCTTTTTGAAGCGCGACATATTTATAAAGATCGGCGATTTTTATAAATAGCTCAAATAGATATTAGAATAATTTTGAATTGCTTTAAGCGATGCAAAAACAAAGGGCCAGTCAAACAACCCTTAAGCTCTTTTGTTTTTTCTTTTTACTGTTTGAACTTTTTCTTTTTTGGTAACGGCCATTGATTTTTTACCTTTAGAGGCCAAAAGCTTTTCCGAAGCCGTTTTTGCTTTAATTGGCTTACGCTTGGTCACTTTTTCTTTATTTTCGGTGACAGTCTCTTTGGCTGGTGCTTCTTGGCGATTGTAGATATGAAAATGTTCTGTAAACAAATGACTGGCTTTATGGGCCGAGTTGGAAATCCATGTTTTTGTGGCGTTGGAGGACTGATAAGCCATATCCGAAAAATCACTTCCTTTAAGGAAGAACTGAACTAACTGGATCACAGATTGATTGATGGTTTTGAACAAGCGGACAGATTGAATACGACTGACACGAGCTGTAGTGCGAAGAGCTTGATGAAGATCTTTGAGTTCAAAAAACTCAGCCACAAGGGCAGTCATGACTTTAAAGAGAATCAAAACAACAATCGATCCATATACACCAGCCACACTGTAAAGACCTTTGGCGATAAAAGCTCCAACGATTCCACCAGAACCATAAGGCAATGTTTCGCTAGCAGGGATTTCTAAAGAAAACTGAATCACAGATAAAAAGTTTGAGAAAAGAGTTAAGAGAATAAGATGTGCTAAAAAAGAATAAGCCAAAACCGGATATTCTCTTTTGAGGTCATTAAAATTAAAAATATGAAAATTAGCAATGTACCCTATGTGGAGAGCCGCAAAGGCGAGGTAAAAATATCCATACCCAAAAGCCGAAAAGAAGGCGCGGTCGATGGTGGCACCAAAAGTTCCAAGTACAAGTTGCAAGCTTGAGCTTCCAAGAGCGAGATAAAAAACACCACTCACAAAGACCGTAAACGCAATCAACAGGCTCGAAAAAAAGGTGATTTCCTGAATTTGTCCTTCGATTTGATTTTTTAATTTGTACATAGCTACCTCTTTATAAGTTAAATCCAAGCTAAGTATTGCAATCACTGGGCCTAAAGCGAGTTGCGGAGTTTTAAAATCAGAATTCTTGCTTGTGGTGTTAACCACTTGAAATTAGGCCGCTGTCAATGAACTTCATTTAAAATGAGATCTTATAAGCCTTCACCGGATCGTCACTTTTTGATCTTTGATGCCTTTTTTTGTCATTCTATAAGTACATCTTATGCGGACCCATGGCCAGCCTCAACTGGAAAGTGGAGACAACCGAGAGTAGAATCAATATAGGGGGACATCGATGAAATCACTTCTTATTTTAGTATTTATATTTTGCAACCAGAACGCTTTTGCCGAAAACCCAGATCAAGAATTACAAGAGAAAGTTCTTCAGGTCCGCAAGCAGATTGAAGCTGAATTTAGTGATGCCGAAGAAAACTTAAATCAAAAAGATTTTGATATTTCGGCCTACAATCATTTGGACCCAAAAGGTTGGGTTCCAACCGATTTGTTAAAAAAAGCTGTGATTTATTTTGAAAAAAATAAAAGCAAATTCCGAAATCAAAAGTACATGACGGTCGTTGATTTTTCACCTCGTTCTAATATGCATCGATTTTTTATCATCGATTTGATCTCAGGAAGCGTGGACCGCTTTCGCACCACTCATGGTGCGGGAAGTGATACAAACAAAGAGGGCTATGCTGAATCCTTTGGAAACGTTCCCGATTCAAAAAAAAGCTCTCTTGGTTATGTGCGTACAGCAGAAGTTTATAGTGGTTCCTTTGGACGTTCACTGCGCTTGGATGGATTATCATCAACAAATTCCCGTATGCGTGAGCGGGCTATTGTGTTTCACGGGTGGGCTCCCGTTGTCGAAGCAAATCAGTTACAGCCACTTTCGTGGGGATGCGTAACTAGCGATCTTGATTATCGTGATGGCATCATCAATAAAATTAAAAATGGCAGTTTGATGTTGATTGATCTCGCTCAGTAGTTAGAGTTGTTGGTGCTCAGTATAAATCAGAGAGTAGACACTTAAAAGGTCTATTCTTTTTTTATAGGTTGTATTGCGCGGGAATGCGCCTATGGTCTCATCAAGGTCCATTTAAAATTCTTTGGATGGAAAACCTTATATCTATTATTTAGGAGTCAATTTTGATAAAGAAAAATGTCTATGTATCTGTTCTCGTATTTAGTTTTTGTCTCACGACAATCTTAGGCTGTTCTTCAGGCGTGAAGATGGCAGATATCGCAACCACTGCAAACCCGAGCGAAGAGATTTCGAAGCTCGAAACCGATCTTAAGGGCGCGGCTAACGAAAACGTGGATGTATTAGCCAAGGAGGATTTTCAACAAAGTCAGGCCTATCTTAAACAAGCAAAAAGTTTTATCGAAAATGAAAAATCTCAAAGCAAAGTCCTAGATGCTCTACGCACTTCGCGTGGTTATCTTATAAGAGCAAGCGAACTTGCTAAAACTCGCGAAGGAAAAGCAGAAGGCCTGTTGGCTGCAAGAAGCATGGCTGTGACGGCTGGAGCGGCAACTCATTCGCAGTTGCAAGACGAACTCAAAGATTTGGACGCCGACGTGAGCGACGAAGCGGCGACTTTGTCAGAAACCAGTTCCGATAAAATTGCGAAACTTCAACTACGCTATGTCGATCTTGAAAAACGCACGGTTATCTTAAACCAACTTGGGAAAGCTCAAGCGATGGTGAATGGCGCCAATAAGAGCGATGCGGAAGACAAAGCCCCCATCTCCTATAAAAAAGCCGAGCTTTCTTTAAAAACAGCGGAATCAATGATTTCTACCAACGTTTGTAATCCATCAGGATATCAGACAGCCGTGACGAAAGCCAATAAGGATGCTGTTCAGCTTTTAAAAGTGATGACAGTGATTGATCAAAACGGAAAGAATCTCAAAGAATCTGTCGCGATCAAAATGGTGGCGCAAGATAAAACGATCATCGGTTTATCCAGCGATCTCGATATGGCTTCCGCTCAAGGTGTCGCCGATCAAACCAAGTTGCAAAATCAAGGACAAGCGTTAAGCTCTGCGAATAGAAAAGTGCGCATCCAAAAGGTTTTAGAAAAAGCCCGTACACAGTTTTCGGCCTCTGAAGCAGAAGCTTATCAGCAGGGTCAAAATTTAGTGGTGCGTTTAAAACAAGTCAATTTTGCGACAGGAAGCGCAGATCTTCCACCAAATGCACTTCCTTTGCTTGCAAAGGTGTCAGAGGTTGCAAAATCAGTTGGTGCCGCTCAGATCGTTGTTGAAGGACACACGGATTCCGTTGGTGGACCTTCTGAAAATCAAAAGATTTCTGAGAAGCGTGCGGATGCAGTTGCAACGTACTTTAAAAACAATGGATTTGAAAATATCGAAATCAAATCTGAAGGCTACGGCTTTAAAAAGCCCCTCGCCACTAATAAGTCACAAACAGGACGCGCGCAAAATCGCCGTGTCGATGTGATTATCACTCCAAAAGCCATGTAGTTAATTTACTCCACGCCCTTTCTGGGCGTTGGATATTTCTATGTGCCAATTGAATGCGTTGAACCCAGTTTGAGCTACTTCGATTTTCTCTTTCTTTCTCGATTTGCTAAATAGTCATCGAGTGCTTTTTGGCTCGAAACCCAATTCCGACCTTCTTTGTGAGCCTCTAGTTTTCCTGATCTCACTAAAAGATTAAGGTACTTTTCAGAATAGGGATTCACTTTAGATAGCTCTGAAAGCAAAACCAATTGCTCATTAGGATTGGACCCAGTTTTGATAGCTTTTAAATAAATATTCATTGAACGCTCAACGGCATGAGCAACAAACTTACCTAGATCTTCGTAGTTGTCTCTGTCGGCTTTTTCTAAAGCTCGGTAATATTTTTTGCGATCGTTTTTTAAAATGGTGACAAGTGGATATCCTTTTTGCATTAATATCAAATTCATAAAAAGCCGAGCCGCTCTGCCGTTTCCATCTGTGAATGGATGGATGTGGACCAACTTATGATGTGCTAAAGCCGCAAGTTCTACAGGATGCAATTTATGAGTATTCTTCTTAACCCAGCTGATCAATTTTTCCATTAACAAAGGTACTTGATAGGCTGGCGGTGGTTTATGCTTAGAGCCTGTTATTATGACATCGCCCTGTCGATATCTACCAGCTTCATCATCTTCTATGTCCTTAATGATGAGCTGCTGAAGAGATCGTATTAATTGTTCACTGATTGTGTGCCTTTTTTTGTTCTCAATGAGATCAAAAAGAAAATAGAGTGCTTCATGATGATTTTTTGCTTCAAGGTGATCCTTGAGTGATTTTCCTTTTACTGTAATACCATCATTAATAACGAGATGTGTTTCCTTGAGAGTCAGTTTATTCCCCTCAATGGCATTAGAGTTGTAGGTCATTTCCAATGAGAACTGCTCTTTGAGCTTTCGGACCAATAACGGCGATAAAGGTCTCTTTTTTTGTAAAAAACTGTGTTTTTGATCAATTCTTTTTAAAAGAGCTTTGGGTATCATCTTTTCCTTAATATGGTATATGTAAAATATTATTATATACCATATTAAGGACTTTTCAAGTAAACAATACAGTCGATTGTAATTCCAATCCTAAGCATGACTCAATAAGACGATGTCCTGCCGCAGCTACAAATAAGACATCTTTATCTAATCCATATTGAATAACTTCTTTGAGTATCTGACCTTCAGGATCGTCACACCTTCAGATCCCCATGAATCAGAAAGAATTTTAGCCCCATTATCTACAGCGTACTTAATCGCCTGCACGGCCGCATCAGTCGTACCAGAGCCTTGCTCAGTGATGAATCTCATTGCCATTACTTTTA
>CAZOGU010000052.1:0-16020 GCA_964579625.1 uncultured Pseudobdellovibrionaceae bacterium | reverse complement strand
TGATTTAAAACATCGTGATCGCATTTTTCTTTAAGAAGAATATCCGTCAAACGTCCATCGGGATTAATATTGAATTCCAATGTGATATTTTCGCACTCTTGGCCAAGGCGTTTTGCCATTTTTGGATATTTTTTATTGGCCTGAAGCCAAAGCATTAATTCTGTATCGTAAGGAAGTGCCTTTTTACCGCCCTGACCAAATGCCTCTTCGGAAGAGTCCGAAGCACTCGCCGCATTGGGATCATGAGTTTTTAAAGCGTCAGGATCATTCTCTACAACTTTTTGATCGCTTTTTTGTTCTTTGGGTTTGGGTGGATTGATCTTTGTTCCACGACCATCCCCCATCAATAGAACATCGCTATCCATATAGGTTTCTTTTTCCTTAAAACCCCAATTAATAAAAAGGGAGGAAAACAATAAACCGTGAACCAATAAACTGCCGATTATGTATTTGAGTTCTCTCATCGCAAAATAGTAAAACACCCTCTTAAGAAAAATGCAAAATTTCCTTGGTTATTTTTACAAAAAACCCCCAAGGCCCCCCACCACTGCTTAAATTAACGACGACCCGATTTAATCTTTTTTTGCAATTTTGAGATTAAATGGACAGCCATTTTTTCATGCACTTTACACATTTTAAGCTCATCTTTACGATAGGATCTCTGGCTGGGGGTTAATGTCCCCGTCTCTAGCTCCATCTCGTAATCCATCTTACTCGAGCGAATTCCCTCAAGTTCTTTGGTTTGTTGCTTAAATGTTTTACCGACTTGGCTCAGTGGAGCCACTTCGATCCAGTCTTCTTTCTGACGATACCAGCTCACCATTCTCAAAAATCGTGCTTTATTTTTAGCAAGGGTAAACTTTGGATACTGCTCCTCATTCAACTCCAGAATATTGTCGCACTGATCAATCTCATCAATTTCATCAAGGTGTTGAAAAACAACATCTTTCTCAACTTCTTGCTTCTCAAGCATTTCCAAAAAAACCTCCTCAACGCTGTGAATTGAAGAATACTTAACACAAACTCACAAAATTTGCACCAAGTCATAAAAAATATTCAGCTCCAATGGCTATTTAAGTGGCACGGAACATGCCGCTAAAAACATCTTGAAGTTTTGACCCGGTATGGCACCAACACGACAACCAGAAAATTGGTCTTTTTAAAAACCCTCTTTTTTGGACACGCCCATCCAGGGCTCTGCTCGCAATACACAACATCCTGTTGGCGAGAGGTCCAAAAAAGAGGGTTTTTAAAAAGACCAATTTTCTGGTTGTCGGATCTTAGGATGTTTTGGAAGTGATGGATGGCGCGGAGTCTGCGTCGACGAGGGCGGCGATAACTAAGTCGCCGCTGACGTTGATTGTTGTGCGGCACATGTCGAGGAAGCGGTCGACGCCGAGAATGATACCTAAGCCTTCAACGGGGACGCCTACTTGTTGCATGACGATCATAATCAATGGAAGAGAACCACCCGGGACGCCGGCTGTGCCGATGCCTGCGATGATGGACATTAAAACAACTTTCATCTGACTCGCGAAATCCAGATCGACGCCATAAACCTGAGCCAAAAATAAAACGGTAATCCCCTCAAAGAGAGCCGTTCCATTTTGATTGGCTGTTGAGCCGACGGTTAAAACAAAACGCGAAATTGCGGGAGTGATTCCCAGTTTTGTTTCGGCAAGATCGAGAGACTTCGGCAATGTGGCGTTGGATGATGATGTCGCAAAGGCGTAAATGTAAACTTCGCGACAGTCTTTAAAAAACTGCCACGGTGAGCGGCGTGAAAAGGTTTTTAGGAGAAATGTATACACCACAAACTGCTGAATCAGTAATGCAACAACAACAACTGCCACATAATACAGGAGAGAGATTAATAGCTCGTAACCAAATTTAAACGTGCATGTAAAAACCAGTGCAAAAACAGCGTAAGGCGCCCATGTCATCACGTACTCAACAATCAGCAAACAGGCAGCATACAGCTCTTCGAGCACAGAAATAAATGTTCCTTTTGCATTCGTTTTTGTGGATGGCAAACGACTCAGTGCCAAACCAAAAATCAGCGCAAAAAACATCAGCGCGAGCATCTCCCCATCCAGAGCTTGAACGGCAGACTGCAAGGGGTTCTTCGGAACAATTTCGATGAGCGCTTGCAAACCCGACTTTGCTCGACTGGCGTTATTTTTGAGCTCTTCCAAATTTGTACCTATGTCGGTGGGAATCGAAACTGTTTTTCCAGGTTGAGCGATATTGATTAAAGCCACACCGATCAAAACCGAAGCTCCACTGGAGAGCACGGTGAATAGAAGTGTTTTTGATATCACTTTGCCGAGGCCATGGTGCTGACCCAATTCATAGACCCCGAGAACCAATCCCGCAAAAACCATGGGAACAACAATCATAAAGATCGAACGCAGGAACACTTGCCCAATCGTCGAAAGAACATTTTCGGAAATCCAACGAATCCACTCCGTATCCGCCAAGGGATGGAGGGTGACACCAAGAACAGCACCTAAAAATAAGGCGAGCAGAAGTTTGTAATGAGCTTTCATTAAAAAAGCTATACTGCAATCTCCAGTCAGAGCCAATCAAAAATCCTTTGCACTCGCTCACCCACATCCTGATGAAATGTTTGACACTTTTATTAAAAAGACACTTATTTTAGGAACTTAGATGCGTTCTCGTTTTGTTTGATTTTGTCCAAACGTTGGACACACCGACCATGGTTGGTCCTTTATTTGATGGATTTACTATTTCTTTGGTCCAGAAACAGAAAAAACTCAGGACTTTGATCTGCACGCCGAAAAAAGAGAAGGCGCTGTTGCACATACCTGATCGCCATGATGACTCAACCAAAGAGGTACAAAATGAAGTTACAAGGATTTAAAAAAATTTTAGTCGGCTTACTAATCATTGGACTGATGGGTTGCTCTGCCAAAGACATGCAGTCGCAAAACATAGACAATACAACCAGTGGCAAGCTCAGTGACACTCCTGTCATCCCTGTGGAAGGGACAGATCCTATTGATGTAACGTCTAATAATCTTCCGGTAGATGCCTCAGATGTACCTAATGAACTTCTTAAATTGATCAACGAGCCCCCAAAACCACAAGGTTTTCTCAGTGGCCTCTTCGGAAATGGGTGCGGTCTTTTAAGTTCACTGCTTTCTTTTGGCGCTTCTTTCTTATCAGGTGGGAATCCTCTCATCGGCTCACTTGTTTCAAATCTAGCTGGTTCGATCTTGAAGTGCGGAAACAACTCTTCACTCGTCAATTTGATTCCTGGAGGTTCAAGTCAATCGGATCAACTTTTCTCTCTTCTCTCACAAGTCTTAAATGTGGTTGGGAAAGGTAAAGATCCAACAGCTCTTTTAAATGCCATCAAAAATCCGCAGGATCTTAATGGTCTTGCGAATATCGTTACAACATTAGCTCAACAGTCTAAAAATCCAGAGCTCGTTAAAATTTTAGCTCTCGTTCAAAACTTTCAGAGCACTTATCAAGGCAGTATCGGAACCTGCGGAAATATGAATCCTATCGCCTGCCAAATGTTTAACCTGATCAATCAGGTACGCGAGCAAAATGGACTTCAATCCCTCATGCCGAACAGCAACTGCACAGCCGCAGCACAGTTTCACTCAAAAGACATGCTGACAAACCTGATCCTGTCTCACTTAAGCTCTAACGGTATGACTGCCAAAGAACGTTTGGCACAGTTTGGAGTGAATGGTGCTTGGGCCGAAAATATTATCAAAGGCTCTTCACTATCTCCAGAACAAGCCATGCAGATGTTATTAAATTCTGCGGGCCATAAGAAAAATATTCTCAACCCACTATTCACTTCGGGGGGAGTGGGTTTTATCAACGGTTACTTCACACAATGTTTTACTAAATAAAAACGATTAATAATAAAGAACGATAGTCATCATCTTCTTTATTTCGGGGGCTGGTTTCGACCAGCCCCTTTTTTTTGATTGTGAAACAAAAGGTAACGCCCTGTTTGCAAATATCCCTCAGCGATTGTTTTCATTCTTAAAAAGACATCGGGATTCTCAGCTTGCACATCCACCTGCGGAGTTTGTGACTGGTAAGCAAAAAGCTGAAAAGTGTTTTTATCGTCGTAGTGAAGATAAAACTTTTCGCTTAAAAGGCCATACTCATTCAATTCCGAGTAGTAATTGTAAACAAACGAATAGCGTTCTTTATCAAAGAAGCGATCAAAGAGATTGCGCCCTAAAGTGGTGTTCACATGATCCACACCCGCGAGAGACGCCGCCGTGGTCATCACATCCAGATGGCCTGCCATTCTGGTGTCCACGGTGGCTGTTGGAAAATACTGGGCATGGTGTAAGACTAACGGCACATGGTACTTTTCAAGCTCCCATGCGTGGATTCCGGGCGAAACATTCACCCCACCATCATCGGGAAGACCGTGATCGCCGGTGATCACAAAAAGAGTGTTTTCGTAATAAGGGCTTTTTTTAGCCAGTTCGAAAAAGTACCCCAAACTGTAATCCGAAAAGCGCAAAGAATTAAATTGCTCGAGAGAATAAAAACCCGCCTCTTTGAGCGTTGTCATGGGCACATCGAGCGCCTTAAAACCTCGCGAATTTTGAGGGATCGTATAGGGCCGATGGAAGCTCGCAGCTTGAATCACAGCAAAGAAGGGTTTTGTCGGCGGTGTTTTTGCAAAGCGTTCGTGAGCTTCGATAAACAAATCCAGATCAGATACGCCCCAAACATCTGTTTTATTTTTATCGAATGCACCTTCTTCAAATATTTCGATATCTTCGATATTGTGCGAAAAGATTCCGCGAATGTTAGCCCAGCTTGCACTGCCGCCGACAAAATACATCTTTCGATATTTTTCAAAGGCGTTGGCAATCACCTGTTGATCGACAACGAGCGGATTGCGCGTGGACGTCTGCACTCTGGTGACATCGGGAATGGACGTGACGATGGAAAAGATATTTCTCGCCGTGCCCTCACTGGGGCTAAAATAATTGCTAAACCAATGACTCTTTTGCGCGATCTCCTCCAGTGCAGGAGTGGGCTTTAAAGGATTTTCTCCCAAATTGGTTTTGCTAAACGCCATAGACTCCATCACAATCACGACTACATTGGGTGGCCGGCTGCGCGGTGTGGCTCGCACGGATCTGGCAAACTTCAGCTTTTCGGAGCTGGCATCGGTGACACCCAGGTAGTCCGAAAAGGCGGGATAAAGCTCTCGCACTTTTTGCACATCAAAATCTTTTTTATTCGAAAACTCGTAGCTTTCAAAAAAATAGAGAACGGGATTGAGCGCAAAATGCGAGGCGAAATGGTGGGGGCTAAAAAACGCTTCACTCCAGCGCAGCGGATACTGCGAAAACTGCCCGTACAGACCCACCACAAAAATCACGATAAATAGTGGCAGCAGCAGCCAGCTCGGCAGTCTTAAGAGAGACGTTTTGTGGGGGCGAAAAACAAACCGACTCACAAAATGCAAATACATCCCCAGAAAGACAAAAAAACCAATCAGAACCCACACCACCGGATATGATTGCCAAAGCATTCCAAACGAGATGTCGGGGTTTTCTAAGAAGAGCAAGGCCGATGAATTCATGCGGCTGTTGAGATAGCCATAAAAGCCAAAATCAAAAACGTAAAAAGTCATCCACACGGCCGCCATGCCGGCATAAAACAGCGACCAACGCCGGAGGTTGGCGTTGGATTTAAGACTCAATCGCCACCAGGAAAAAAGCAAAAGTGGAACCAAAAGAATACAAATCAACCGCAAATCAAAGCGCAGTCCCAAGAGGAACGACTTCCAAAGAACGCCCGAGCTCAAACTCTCCGAAGGCTGAAAGGCGAAGTAAAAAACGCCGCGAAAAAATGCGAAGAGCAGCGAGTGAAAAATAATAAATCGTAAAAACAAAGTACTCTTCAAAATATCTCCTCGAAAAGGACCTTATACAAACGATTGCTGTTCAATGCAATATTCTGTGGCTTCACAGAAAATAATTTGTTATGACCAAATAATGAGTTCTTTAAAAGCCTCTGATATCCTTGTAAAAAAGTTTGGTGGAACGTCGGTGGGATCCATTGAACGCATCGAAATGGTCGCCGATCGCCTTTTACGGGATTATCAAAGCGGTCAACGTTTTGTGGTTGTCGCTTCGGCGATGGCTGGGGAAACCAACCGCCTTGTGCGGATGGCAAATGATATCTATCAAGATTCAAAAAGTGCCGCTTACGACATGCTTTTAGCATCCGGTGAACAAGTCTCTATTGCTCTTTTGGCCATGGCTCTACAAAAACGTGGACTCAAGGCTCAACCCTACTTGGCGTTTCAGTTGGGTATTCAAACGGACTCCATTTATTCGAAGGCGCGGATCACCCACATCGATACGCAAAAAATTGTGAGCGGCTTACAAAACAACGAAATCCCTGTGATTGCCGGTTTTCAGGGCATTGATGCGCAAGCCAATATTACCACGCTGGGCCGTGGAGGTTCCGACACCACAGGCGTTGCGCTGGCCGCAGCCCTTGGAAGCCGAATCTGCGAAATCTTTACCGATGTAGAAGGTGTTTATACCGCAGACCCTCGTGTGGTTCCCGAAGCCCAAAAAATTTTAGCACTCAACTACGAAGAAATGATGGAGATGGCCGCTTTGGGATCCAAAGTTCTCCATTTTCGTTGTGTCGAAATTGCCGCAAAATACAATGTTCAAATTCATGTTCGCTCGACGTTTTCCGAAGTCGAAGGAACGTGGATCAAAAGTGAGGTCTCACCTATGGAAGCTCCTGTCGTCTCCGCCATCACCCACGACGCAAAAGTTGTGGTTCTTAGTGCCGAACCTGCTCCCAACGGAGTGGATTTTTTAACTCGTCTCTTTAAAGAGCTTTCGGACAAAGAGGTTGTTGTCGATATTATTGCCCAAGCGCAAGGCGCTCGTGGACAACGAATTGCTTTTTCGATTTCGGATGAGGATCTCGCGGAAGGCCAAGCTATTCTTAAACAAATTGTGCCGCCAACAAGCGAAATTTCTGTTCTTAAAGATGTCGCTAAGGTTTCCATCGTCGGCGTCGGTATGCGCTCTCATCCTGGTGTGGCTGCTCGCTTTTTTGATGTGCTTTCTAAAAATAAAATGGATCTTCATCTAGTGACGACGTCTGACATTAAAATGAGCGGTGTGATCCCACGCAACCGACTCGATGAGGCTGTGCGTGAGTTGCACAAAGAATTTCAACTCGAAACTCCATGACAACAACTAGTTTTTCTTACCGCAGCCAAAAACTCGGAGCCATCACCGCTAATAATTGGGTTCCCATTGATTCGCTGCTCAAAGACGAGCGCCCGACTTATATTTATAATTCCTTTTCTATCACTCGACGCATTCAGCGCATGAAGGAGGCTTTTTCGACCCTTCAGCCGCAAATTCATTATGCCTTAAAAGCCAACTCTCACTCTGGAATTCTTAAAATGTTTAAATCTCAGGATTTAGGTGTCGATGTCGTTTCTGGCGGCGAAGCCAAAATCGCTCTCGAAAACGGTTTTGATCCACAAAAAATTATATTTTCGGGTGTAGCCAAATCAAAATCCGAAATCGAGTTGGCGATCCAAAAAAACTTTTTTCAAATCAATGTCGAGAGTCTCGAAGAACTGCGACGCGTGGGCTCCATAGCCCAACGTCTGCAAAAAAAAGTAGCCGTTGGAATTCGTATTAACCCCAATATTCGTGTCGACACACATCCTTACATCACCACCGGATTTCGCGAAAACAAATTTGGTATTTCTGAGTATCAACTGAGCGAAGCTTTAGAAATTATAAAATCCCATGCTCCCTGGGTCCAACTCCAGGGACTCAGCTCTCACATCGGTTCCCAAATTCGGGATATCACTCCTCTCATTGAATCGCTAGAGAGTCTTATCAAAAGCTCGCAAGCACTTTTGGAGCAAGGTTTTGCTCTTAAGACAATCGATATGGGCGGCGGTCTTGGTATTGATTATTTTGCCGACGATGAAGCCAAAGAACTCGCGCTGGTGGATATTTTAGGACAAAAAGCATCGTTCCTTCTTAAAAACAGTCCTTTCAAGTTGCTTCTCGAACCAGGACGCTGGCTGGTGGCGCGTTCGGGGGCGCTGTGCGCGCGTGTCGAATACGTCAAATTTAATGGCTACAAGAATTTTTTAGTTCTCAACACAGGGATGCATCATCTTTTACGACCCGCTCTTTACAAAGCTCATCATCGTATTTTGCCTCTGCAACAGTCGGAAGGAACTCCGAAAGTCTACGATGTGGTGGGACCCATCTGTGAATCCTCCGATGTGATTGGACAAGATCGTTGGTTTGCTCCACCAAAAGAACAAGATCTGTTTGCCATTATGGATGCTGGAGCCTACGGGATGTCGATGAGTAGCTCCTACAATCATCATCCCTTTCCTCTCGAAATTTTAATCTAAAAATAAAGCTCGCTCTTCGCGGGTCGGTAGTCGGCACATCTCTCGCTTGCCAAACCAGGCGTAGCGGTTGTTAGCGACGATATCGTAAAAAAAATCAAGAAGTGCCGTCGGCAAAAAACCAAAATAGCTCAGCAGTTTCCAACCACCGCCGAGTTTTTTAAAGACCTCTAAAACGGCCTGCGACTTTCGGTATTTGGATTCGTGAATAAAAACCACAACAGAGTCGAGATTTTCGACCTCGCTCTTGGTCAAAAGTCGAGCCGCTGTTGCACCTTGTAAGGTCGCGAAACGAAAGACTTTTTTGTGATCTCTGGCCATCACAAAATCAACAAAGCCATTGCACAAACCACAGTAGCCATCAAAAAAGATAATTGGTTGCTTTTCCATCAACAAATCTTACTCCCAAACCGATAAACTTGCATGAAAAAACTGCTTTTTTGGCTCTGGCCGTTGTCGTTGATAGGTGTATTTTACCTTGGCAAATACTTGGCCCACGACTTTCGTCAAAGCCCTCCACCACAGGCACTTTATAACGAACAAACGGCATCATCGCGAGATTGGGTGGAAAAATTTGAACTTACGCATTTAGAATCAAAACAAAGCCTACAAACTCTTAAAGAAAAATTCTCTAAACCTTATTTAAAGAGCGAAACGCCCCACAATCCTCTTTACGAACAAGAAGTGATGGATCGCTTGCATCTTTTGCAAACACTGGCAAAACAACCAACGACGGAAACTTCACCCGAACTGATGACTCTTTATAAATTGATTCTCGAAAATAAAAATGAATCTTGGGTTGTGCAACGTCAGGCTCTTAAAAACATCGCTCCGCTTTGGCCACAATGGCGCGAAAAAGAACGCGATCGCTTGCTGTCGCAAGTGGATCTTCGCGCACGCAATACGTGGACTCTCTCTGACCCTGATTTTATAAAGCTTTTCGGAGCAGATTTGTGAAACAGTTTTTTGCGTCTGCTTCATTGGGGTTTGTTTTTTGTTTGGGTTGGTTTTCTTCTGATCACACACCGACCCATCGTGCGCCCGCACAAGTGGCGTCTCCTGCAGCGTCGTTTTTGAGTTACGATGAGATTCCTTGTCCTACACCCGAAGAAATAGAGCAGTATCGAACGGCTGCAAACCTTACAAAAACACCATCACCCCTTGTTTGTGATGGAAGTGATTGGGGCCATGTTCTCAAAATTTTAAAATTAGCCACACTCCTTCAAATTCAACTTCCGCGCAATTGGTCTGGATACAACGATCACATTTTCAATAACACTTTTCATTACGTCACAAAAAATACCAGTGAAACCACCATTTCTGACGAAAATCCAAAAGCCATTGCCAGCAATTTTTTAAGCCAAAAAATTATTCTCGGTCCTGCTTTTTTTAAATTAACACCTCTCAAAGCTTTAGAAGTTTTGGTCCACGAAAATCGCCATTCGTCTCCCTTGGACCCAGCCCACACCATCTGTCGCACAGGGGATATCCCGCAAATGCAAGGGGGTTGTGATCAGGAGTTTACAAAAGGGATTCATGCCGGCGCTTACTCCATTGGATCCTTGTGGAGCATCGCTCACAGTTTCTATGGAAAAAATTTGAGCGAGGATGCAAAACAGACTCTCTTAAATTCGGCCATCAGTATGTTAAGCACACGCTTTAATGTGGTTCCTGAATCGCTAGCTGTGCCTCTGGATCTTCTTTTTGTCCTCTCAGAAAACAATCAGGTTTTTCAAGTTCATCCCTTTACGTTTGAGCTCATACCCGTAAAACTTCAACTTGAAGCCGGCGACCATGTTGAGAAAATTCAATACGACCAACTCGAAAGTGGCTTTTTGGCGTTCACTAAAAAAGGACGCATTGTTCAGTTTACAAACCATTTCAAACAAATGCCTTATTATCAGGAGTTCCTCCCTGATTCGATAAAATGGGTGGATAGCTCTAAGGCCTTCACGGCGTCTTCGGAAAAAACTCCCACCTTTTTCACTTCAGAAAACGGTGTGATTTATCAAAAAGAATTCGGCCTTGATAAGCTTGTCCCTTACCTTAAGAGTCTGCCGTTTCTCACAAAAAAAGTCTTCGGCGCTCTTCGTTATCGTGTTTTGCTTTTGTCTTTGGATGGACAACTTTACTTTACATACACTGGCGGAAAAGGCCCTCTGGCCGGAAAGTCCGAGTTATTTCCGGCGACCAAGGACTCTCTGTGGGTGGATGCCACCGGTGGAGCGACGTATGACGAACTCTATGCCGTCAACGCCGGCGACGGGAAACTTTATCATATGCAATATGGTGAAAATCTTCCAGGAGCAGTGATCAAGCAGAGCGATTTTAAAATTTCCGAAAAAATGACAAAATTTCAGGAAGGTCTCAACATTCGCGCGTCGCTTGGCGAATATGGCTCTCTCTATATCTGGGATCTCCTCCGCTCCACCGAGTCACCATGGAAACTGCCACTCTCCGCACCTATAAAAGACTTTGCCATCGGGCGTAGCTATACCCTTGTTTCTGGTGGCAAAACAACCTCCCTCAGTGCCTGGGGCCTTAAGTGTGAAGTTCTGCGCCCCTTTCGCGATCCATGGACTCATCAACAAATGGGCGTGAATCGAAAGAAGGAACTTATTTTCGAAGGTTCGAGCAGTTCTCCCTGCGTTTCCAAAGCCGAGTATTATAAGCTTGTCGAACCGGAGATCGAAATCAATGGGGATGGCTCTGGTGCTATGACCAACTTTTTTTCTCAAACCTTTCTCCAATTAAAAAAGAATCATCAGGATTCATTTAAAATCTATCCTTACCGTCTTCCTCGCGTCGAATATTAGAGCGTGTGGACATTCCAATATCTATGTAATACCCTCAGAGGTATGTCGATTTCATTTGCTGATAAAATTGTCATTCACACTGACGGCGCCTGTTCCGGAAATCCTGGCCCTGGCGGCTGGGGAACCATTGTCTGTTTTCCTGACGGAAAAGTGCGCGAGCTGGGCGGAAGCGAAAGCCAAACAACCAACAATAAGATGGAATTGGAAGCAGTGATCTCGGGGCTTCATTTTGTGCGTGCCGAAAAAATGGATATTTTGGTCTTTACAGATTCCACTTATGTCATTCGTGGAATTACTCAGTGGATCTGGGGTTGGATGAAACGGGGCTGGCGCAATTCGCAAGATGAACCTGTCGCCAACATCGAACAGTGGAAGCAGCTCCAGAAAATTGTGGAAGATCGAGGTCGTCAAAAAATTCAGTGGCATTATGTGCGTGGACACCAAGGAACTCCCGGCAATGAACGCTGTGATCAAATTGCCGTGGCCTACTCTAAAGGCCAATGGGTGGATCTTTATAATGGTCCACTTTTAAAATATGAGTGGAACCCTCATGATATTCCCGAAGACACGAGTCTTCCCGCGATGAATCCAACCACAGTGAAAGCGGCGGCGCACTCTTACCTGAGTGTCATTCATGGACAAGCACAACGCCACTCCACGTGGGCCGAATGCGAACGACGCGTGAAAGGTGTTTCCGGTGCCAAGTTTAAAAAAACATCTTCACCAGAAAACGAAGCCGAGATTTTAGCCTCTTGGGGTTTTGATCCTTCGGATTTATAATCTTTTTTGCCAAAAAAACTGCGCGCTGCAAAACCATCCAATATAAATTACCTGCCCATGACGAACTTATCTTTGCTTTTTAGACGCTTTTAATCCGTCATCCACACTTTATTTTGATTTGGCGACTTCTTTTCTTTGTAAAAAAGAACTATCGCTTTGACGTTTTTACACAAAAAAATCTAAAACGATCCCGCATCAATAAACATAAAAACTCTTAAGGAGGGTTCAAAATGAAAGCATTAGTATTAATCGCATCTGCTCTTTTCGCATTCACAGCTTCTGCTGGTGAGTACAGCAAACCAGTAAGCGTAACTTTCCAAGCTGCATCTGCATGGGTTCCAGCTGCAAAAGTATGCCGTGATGGAAACGTTCTTAGACACAAAACAAAAGCAACTATCGCTGTAGAATATTGCAAAAACGAAAGCAGCACAGGTCAAGGTTCAGACTGTTACATCGTTGAAAAACCACTTGTACAACCAGTTGTTAGCACTGCTCAACGTTGTGCAGATTTCACTGGCAAAGACGATGGTCAGTGCGCAGTTTGGGAAACTTACACACTTGATCAGTCTTCTGTAAGAGTTGTGTTCTACAACAGCAAAAAAGACATGGACAACGGCGATCGCGGTTGGACTAACGGAACTAAATACACAATTCCTGCTTGCGGTACTGGCGGCGGAGTTGCTAACTAAGTCTTAAAACCTTAGTGTTCTTCAAAAACACGCCATCAATGATGGCGTGTTTTTTTTCGTTTAAGGGAGGTTCTCGTGTTATGTATTTTATTCTGTATTTTATTTTTTATGACTCAAAAAACAAACGCGTCAATACCTGGGCTTAGCGGACATTACAGTAAGAGTATCGTATCTTCTCAAATGGATGCTGCCGCAAAATTTCCTCTCCCCAATAAAGAGGCCACTTGCCAATCGCAAATTCTCAACATCACTCAAGACAACGAACTTACAATATTCGTCGCTTTGGGATATATCGATTTCTCTGCCGGTCAAGACTTTGACTCCTCAACCTCTCTCTATCAATTTGGTGATGTCCTTGATCTCGATGCTTACGATGCCTTCGTAAAAGCACTGACACGTCAATGCTCATCCGCCAGCATTGGCCAAAAAAGTAAGATTTTTGCCTGCGGGTTCTCACGTTCTAATGGTGGTTTTTCTAAGACAATTAGAAATCGCTTCACTGGCAAAAATATGCGCGTCTATATCAAACTCGCATCTTCTGCTTACACATCCAACGATAATCAAAACAAAACAACTTATGCTGCCCAACAAACTGCCAAATCTAAAAACACACAGGCCCAATTTTTATCTGCACTCAAATCATACGACGCCGTTATTTATTTGGGGCATGCGCGAAGCGGTGGCGGTCCTGACTTTTTCCCTCCCAAACTTTTAGCCAATCAGAATGTCGATTATGGTTACTACAAAAAAAATCAGCCTGGAATAAAAGCCATGCTTGGAGCGCTCCAAGGATCTTCCGACTCCGATGTCATTGGGGTCCTGGCTTGTAAAAGCACCAACCTTTTTGCGTCTTCGATTCGAAAGTATGCCCCCAACTCTGGACTCATCACGGCAGATAAACTTTTTGCCTTTGATGACCTTATCCCTACAGGTTTTACACTGGTTGAGGCTCTTGTCGGACAGCGTTGTAATGAAAATTTTTCTAATGTTGTCCAAAACCATTTACCCGGTGACTTACTCAGCATGTATTTCTAAAAACAGGGTTGTTAAGGGGATAAGAAGTTAAGGTGGCATCAGGGGGATTAACACGTTGGAACTTTTAGTTGAGAAAGAAAAAGCAGCATCTTGTGACTTGATGAGCGCTTTGCAAAGGGCTCTGCAAGATTACTTAAATCAAAAAATATCTCGGAGTTTAAACAGCCTCAGCAAGAGATGCACCGTCAGTGAGCCCACACTTCGCCGTATTTTAAAAGGACAAATTAAGACTTTACCCACTTCCACCACGATTCTGGATATTTTAACAAATATTACTGGAGAAAAAAACACTTCGCAGATTGCCAAATTGTTCCCAGGGCCTATTGCTGAATATTTACAATCCACTTTACCACAATCCGAAGATTGCAATACGGAATATAGCTCCGAACTCAATGAAGAACTGAAAGATCCCGTCAAGTATGTCATCTACAAACTCTCTTCAAACTCACGCGGGTTGAGCATCAAAAAATTGTACGACCTCTTTGGACGTCATGGGCAAGTTTCAGCGGACTCCCTGGTACAAAAAAACTATCTTTCTTATTCACAAAACACTTATTTTTCCGTAGTTAAAAACTTTACGATGAATCAAGAAAATTTTGTGAGTAATTTTAAGCTCATCGCCGACTACATTAAAACACAAAATCCAATGACAAAAACCAATCTTCACGCTCTTCTCGCTAATTATTCGGAATCTGTTTCTGTCGAAGCCTACAAGGAGATTGTGAGTCTGCAAAAGAAAACTCTGCAAAAAATCCGTAACATTATGTTAGACGATGACTCCAAGGGGCCCATCCCCCTCTTTTTTCTGCTGGCTTTGGACACTCTAGACCCACAACCTGTTCACGAACTGGCTGCGGACGCAACCTCGACAAATAGCTCAAAAGTGACCTTTCCCAGTCATTGACCTTGGACTTTGATCTGACGATTTCCAGTTCTGGACTGTTGTTTTTCTAGAACTCTCCGCAGACTAGAGAGATGACACAACTTCTCTTTTTAAACATCTTTCTTTTTTTAAGTAGCTCTAATGACAAAATCGAAAATGGTTGGACGATCCCGATTGAAAATTCGGTCCATCGATCCATCGTTCGTTTTGATAACGGAAACGGAGATTGCACCGCCACTTTTCTTAGTAAAAGGTTTTTGCTAACTGCCGCTCACTGCACCTACCGATCAACGGCAAGTCAGTCGAGAGTGCGTGCGAGAAGTAGCGCAAATGTCCTCTATTCTGTGGCTGTAAAACGACTTATCACCCATCCGTCTTTTCAAATCGAAAAAGGCACACCCATCGGCACTAAAGTTAAAAACGATATCGCTCTCGTCGAACTTGCGGCCGACTTCCCAATGACTGTTTATCCGATAAAGATTGCCAATGTGACGGAATATATCAATCAAGAGGGAATCGTTTCGATTTATGGGTATGGCCGCTCAAGCTCTTTAGGAGGAGCTGGCACACTTCGCTGGGGTAAAATGGCTGCGATTGTTGAAAGTATTGAGTTGTTTTACGATCGCCGTGGAATCTCTATGGTCCCTGATGTGGATCAGGCGCTCTGCCCCGGAGATTCTGGTGGGCCCGTTATTAAAGTTTCAAATTCTCGCCGTTATATTATTGGAGTGAATAGTCTTTCGAACGGTTGCAAAAACTCGTCAGTGACAGTGTCCAAAGCCGAGATCGCCTATTCCTATCTCGGGTGGATTCGTCAGTACGTTGCTGGAATTTAGTTTCGCAGCTTTACTTCGCGCGAGGATCGTCGCACTTGTTGTATCTTTGTCTGGCACCGTTTTCGAACATTAGCACAAGTTGACCAACAACATTTCTTTTGTAATCAACAACGCCAATGTCAGTTTTATCTAAGAAAATACGAAAACCATTCGCACCTTTTGAAACATAGCCTTTTCGATTCATCAATTCACCAGCTTCATTTCCAATGGATAGCATTTCGACTTTATTTTCTGAATCGAAAATAAAATACTCGGTAAAATCATCGAACTTTTGGCACCACACACCCACGTATTTAGGGGCGGCGAAAGAGTTGATTGAAACCAATAGAACCATAAGAGTAGAAAGTATTTTAAGCATGATTTTCTCCTTACTGAAGGTAAAAGCAAGCTAAAGGCCATTGTTTTTCTCTAAAAACAAACCTAATGGTCCCTATATGCAAAATGTTGGGATCGCTAAAAACGTTAGACGTCTGTCAATGGAATGGTCAGTAATGGGGTTCTACCGCAAATTAGTGCAAGTTATTGAATATAGGTCGGCATG
>CAZOGU010000051.1:3287-17246 GCA_964579625.1 uncultured Pseudobdellovibrionaceae bacterium | reverse complement strand
TAAATTAAGTCGAGTATCACCGTCCCAAGACTCAACACCTGGTCCATACATGCCATCGACGCCATCCGTATTTTGATCATAACTCATACTTGCTTTTGTACTTCCGTCTCCGATAGCAAAGTCAGATAGCTGATCACCTAATAACTGCGCTACCGTAAAAAAGCTATTTGTGTAAGTATCTGCTCCGTACTTACCATCCATTGCAATCGAGAGTTGAACAACATTCGCATATTGATCCATGTTGATTTCCATCATATTCTGACTTCCCGTTCCGCTATCATAATAACGAAAACCAGAAATATTTTTACTTGTCCATGCAGTTTCAAAATCGCCAGTAGCAGTCATGCTCGACCCGTAAGATGCAGTTCCATCTGTACCAATGTTCTTTGACACAAGAGTCGCAGTTGTACCAGAAAATGTTTGGCTCATGTATTCACTTTGTTCTGGTGTGCCTGAAGTACCGCTAAAACAAGACCACATCTTAAACGAAGAAATCGAGTTACCAGATTTTACGATCTGAAACTTCACCGAAGGATTGTCATTTGTTCCACCGCTGTCTGGTAAGTTGGCCAATCGAACATAATGAGTATCACCATCTGTCACATTGAGACTACGTGGGATCACACCTGTTCTACGCATGGCACCCATGTAACACAAAATTTTGTCAGGCTGCGAAGCCTCGCGAAGAATCTCTTTTAAGATATTCACGTTTTCACAGAACTGTGGACTCGTCCCACCACCAAATGCGCCAGGGCTCGACAATAAAACTCCCGTTGTCGCAGCAGATGCGCCCACACTCAATGATCCATTTGTTGTCACCGGCCCAGTGGCTTCGGCCAAAGATCCAAACTCGTTCACAGCGCCACTACCAGAACTTCCGCTGGAACAGGCGCTCAATACGGCGATAATTGTCCCCGTCAGAACGACCACTAAAAGAGAAATTTTTTTCATATACAAACTCCTTAGAATTGTTTTGAATCTGTAGTGTAGATTCAAAGAATGCCTTGGTCTACGCGACCAAAGGCAAGCTTTATTAAGATTTTTCTAGACGCACTGAATGTACAAATTCGACTGAAAAAAGCCGATAAGTCTAGTATGCAAAAGCGCATCGACGTCGACACCCTCGAAACCAAGCACACGGGCATCAAAGGTCTCTTTGAAGTTTCCTTCCGCCGCTTTAAGGTCGCCACTCATATTATCACGATGATTCCTGTTTATTTTTTTGGCTGTTTGGTGATTGGCTTTTGTTTAACTCCAAGTATCGCTACTTTTCGCTGGATCAGTGCCTTCAGCCAGGAGCAAAGTTTTTGGATCCAAAATCTCATGCTCGGTTTTGCCTTAGCTGCTGGTTTTTTTATCTATGGCGTGACACTTGTTTTTGTTTGCCCCGGTCTTAATTTTATTTTGCGCTGTAAACTCACACCCTGGCGCGGCCCGTATTATTCAGCCGAAGCGTTTAAGTGGTTTATGCACAACGCACTCACTTACTTGCCACGCTTTACCTTTTTGGATTTTATCACTCCTTCCCCTCTCGCCAATTTATTTTTCGAAATGATGGGAATGAAACTTGGTAAAGGCACGGTGATCAACACCACCTACATCTCCGATCCTTCCATGATCACGATGGGTGACAAAGTGACTCTCGGAGGTTCGGTGACAATCGTCGGTCACTACGGACAAGCCGGTTTATTAATTATTTCGCCAGTAAAAATCGGCGACAACTGCACAATTGGTCTTAAGAGTTCAATCATGGGCGGCGTTACTATTGGCAACAATGTCAAAATCATGCCCCACTCTGTGGTGATGCCAAAAACCCAAATCCCCGACAACGAAATCTGGGGCGGCGTCCCCGCCAAAAAGATAGAGCACACACCAAATGACGCCGAAATCAAAAAGTCGTCTTAGCCTACTCAAAGAGTATTGGACCACTTAGTCAAAATTCGTAAATCGGATTTAAAGACTCCATTAGGATTAAAAACCCATGGACCATGGCATCGTCATTGAAAAGCCCATGCCTTATGACCCGCAATTCGATATCTTTGGAGGCTATGGATATGGAAAAAATTGAAAACACATTTGTGACTCGAAAAATGCTTGAACTCACCAAAAGAGAGATTCAAAGCGACATCACAAGTCTGCGATTGGAAGTACGGCAGTATCGAGAAGAATCGAAATCAGATCGTGCTCAGCTAAGAACCGAAATGGCTCTTTCAAATCAAGAGCTTAAAACAGATATCTCTAAAGTCATGGTGATGCTGGAAGAACAAAACCACAATTGGAAAATGGCTCTCGATGGTTATGGTCTTTTATACCATCGACAAGATGATCACGAAGTACGAATTTCAAGGCTTGAGAAGTGAGACGGCTTTTCTGAGCTCGGTACGGATATCAGAATTCAGATATCTTTCTAGCTCCAGAAGCCAAGTCTTGCGGGTAACGCTCCCCTACCTTGAGCTTACGTAAATGATCGGCGAAGAATATCAAGAAGCGTTTTCTCTTGAGAGTTCTTGCCAAACTCTGGACGATAAACTAATCCAAATTGGTCTTTGAATGTTGGTGTCCCGTCAACTTGTACCAGCTTAAAACCGAGTAACTCAACAAGACGCTTAGGAATGATTCCATAACCACAACCACGATCCACCAAGCGTGAAATGAGTTCTAGGCTCTCGACTTCTACAATTTCAGACGGCGCTCTATTCCATTTTTTTAAAATGGAATGAGATTGATTTAGTGCAGGATTACAAAAAAGACGGCTGCTCTCTTCTTTTTGGTTCGATTTTTTCCATACACAAATTTCATCTGTCGCGATTGTTCGAATGACTAGATCTGGTGACTCAATTGGGTTTACCACTATTCCAACGTCAGTCCGACCCTGTTGAATATCCAATTGTACAGTTCGAGATAACCCGTGCTTCAATCGAAACTGAAATTCACGTTTGTCTCGCAAAACTTCAAGTACTTTTGGCAAAAAATAAGATCCGACTGTTTCATGACAGCCAATGGAAATGAGTCTCTTAATATCCGTATCCTTGCCTTCATGAACTATATCGTCAAGGGCAATAAACGCAGTTTTCGATTTACGCAGAACCTTATGACCACCAGG
This sequence comes from uncultured Pseudobdellovibrionaceae bacterium, assembly GCA_964579625.1. Classification (GTDB taxonomy): domain Bacteria; phylum Bdellovibrionota; class Bdellovibrionia; order Bdellovibrionales; family JAGQZY01; genus JANPLN01. Next base: position 14,143 of record CAZOGU010000051.1, on the reverse strand, counting down.
AGTTAGAGAAATCCCAGATCGAGCACGATAAAAAAGAACCTCACCAACATCAAGTTCGAGTCTTTTAATAGACTCTGAAAGTGCGGGCTGTGTGATTTGTAGTCGTTCGGCTCCCTCTCTCATGGTTCGGCACGATGAAATTTCTAAAAAATTTCGAAGGTCTGAGATTCTAAACTTCATTAGGTAATTACCTAAGTTAAGTATACATAAATGTCAAATGTACTTATTTCATAAAGTCTTGTAGTTTAGATTCAGTTTTAAAAAACTAAATAATAGGGGGAGAACTAAAAATGAAACATAGAGTATCAGTTATAAGTATGCTTCTAGTAACTTTAGGTGCGACGGCTCAGGCGGGCGATGCTCTGTCCTCGCGCGAGGATCTATCAGTTGCTTCTAATAAAAACTATTTTACGATCAGCAAATCCCAGTTTGCCGTATTTACAACAGAAGAACAAGCTACGAAGTCGCTTCAAAGTCAAATTTGGCTAGAGGCCTTTGATGCTTGCGAGGGTCAGCCTCTCCCACTTCTTTCGGATCCCATCGGCTATAAAACAGTCGGTTCCGGCGGAAACTTGAGCGTTGTTGGAACTGCAATATTTAGTTGCGGTTTTTAAACTGATTTTTGCGTACAAAAACGAAAAGAATTAATATGATAATCGATCAAATTTTAGGAGGAAAAATAATGAAAAACTTTGGCTTCACACTGACTGTATTTGCTGTTCTTGGTATGGGATCCCATGCACACGCTGCTATGAACCTGATAGCTAAATGTGGCTTCCCGTTATCCAACGATGTGCAGATTCGTCCTGGAACTCCATTCATTTATGTATTGGAGAATAACGGTAAATTTTTTGTTATCAACAGTATCGCTAACACTTGGGAAAGAATATCAGAGCGATCGACAGGGTTGGCAGGCGATATTGTCCCAGTTGAAGCTCGAATTACAGCTAGCAAAGTTGAAAAAAGAGTTGAGTGGAAACAAGGGGACCCAAGTGGAGAGAGCTTTGGAAGCATTCAAACAAATTATATAGATTTACAAAATCTAGGCAGTGAACCTCCATCCGAACTTAGTGTTACGGACGGCATTTCGAGTTTTACAGAAAATCGCTATCCCAGCTGTGTAGTTTTTGACTGAACCCGCCAAAACCAAAAGATCAACTGTTCGACCAAACACCTTAGATAATTCCACCAAGGCCATCAAGTAAACGATGGCCTTTTTTATCGCAAGAGCTTTGGATCGAAGCCCGTGCATTCCTGATTTAAATAACTTTTTCAGTATCTTTATTTTAGAATTTAGCCATTTTTTGTTTCTAAAAATCATTTTCTGTTTTGATTCACGCACTTATCTTTTTGGGGCCTTTTCGGCACGATTTGTGAAGTAGTGAATGGTGAGGAGCTTAAAAAGCACCTCTGGTTTTTCATAAACAATTAATTTTAGGTATGGCGTTTCAAAATATTTGACAAATGGTACCCGAGACAGGACTTGAACCTGCACACCTTGCGGCACTAGATCCTAAGTCTAGCGTGTCTGCCATTCCACCACTCGGGCATTAAAATTTATTTTTTGGCTTCTGAAATTAACTTTTTATAATCAGGAGCGCGCATCAGGTTTGCTAATTCTTTTTCGGAATCCATTTCGATTCTCATCAGCCAACCTTCGTTCATTGGATCATCGTTAATTAAACTTGGATCATCGGTGTGACCTGTGTTCACTTCGATCACCGTGCCGGAAACTGGCGCCAATAAATCGCTGACAGCTTTTACGCTTTCAACCACGCCGAATTCTTCGCCTTGTGTGACCTTGGCTCCCTCTTCTGGAAGATCCACATAAACCACTTCGCCAAGTGCATCTTGTGCATACTCAGTGATACCAATCGTTACGATGTTTTCGTCAACCTGAGCCCACTCATGATCTTTTGTGTAGTAATAATCTTCTGGAATATGAAACGTAGCCATCACTGTCCTCCTGCAACCACAAAAGGCGTTTTAACGACTTTTGCTTCAACCATTTTATCGCGAATTTCTATCAACAAATCAGTGCCAATGGCTGCGTCTTTCGCATCGACATAGGCGATGGCTACGGCTTTGTTTAAAGAAGGCGACAAAGTACCACTAGTTACCTCTCCGCTTTCTTTCTTGTCAAAGGAAAAGACCTTGTAACCGTGGCGTGCAATGCCTCGTCCGGTCACTTCTAAACCGACCAGCTTTTTGGCTTTTTCTTTCCCCGCTAAAATCACTTCTTTGCCTAAAAAATCCTTCTCTTTGGGCTTCACCACCCAGCCGAGCCCCGCCCCATAAGGATTGGTCGTATCGGTGATTTCTTGTCCGTAGAGAGAGTACTTCATTTCGGTGCGCAGGGTATCGCGGGCACCTAGGCCAATCGGCTTTAATTCGCCTTCGCTTTGTTTAAAAAATTCGGCCCACAAGGCGGCCGTTTTGTCCCATGGCACAAAAATCTCTGCTCCATCTTCGCCTGTATAACCGGTTCTTGCGATATAACACTGAGCTCCAGAAAACGGCTTCATCGTAAAATGAAAGGATTTTAAATCTTTAATGTCATCGCCAAAAATTTTGGCAATCAAGCGGATGGCCCGTGGGCCTTGGATGGCAATTTGCCCCCAGTTTTTAGAAATATTTTCGATCTGCGCCCCACGATTGTGCTTCAACATGTGGGCAAAATCTTTATCGGTGTTCGAGGCATTCACGCAGAGTAGATAATGAATGCCAGGTTCGATGCAATAAACAATCAGATCATCAACCATTCCCCCAAGTTCATTGGGAAACAACGAGTACTGCGCCTGACCAGGACCGAGCTTTGCCACATGATTTGTGGTCAACCACTCTAAAGTTTCGAGGGCTTTCGGGCCTTTCACACTGATTTCTCCCATATGGGAAACATCAAATGCACCCACGGCGCTTCTCACGTGCAAGTGTTCTTCTTTAAGTCCCGAGTATTGAATGGGCATGTCCCAACCCGCAAACTCCACCATTCGTGCGCCTTGCTGAACATGAGCTTCGTAAAGAGGTGTTTTTTGCGCCATTAGTGAACTCCTTCTGCAAGCTTAAAAAGCTCCAATGTGTTTTTCATAAGCATGGCAATCGTCATCGGGCCCACGCCGCCAGGAACGGGGGTTATTGCTTCGACCGATGAGTTTTCATCCAGCTTTACATCACCACACAATTTTTTATTTTCCAGACGATGAATTCCCACGTCGATCACCACCGCACCTGGTTTAAAAAATTCACCGGTTAAAAACTGCGGCTTTCCGAGCGCAGCTACGACCAAATCTGCTTTTTGCGTGAGAGCTTTTAAATCTTTGGTCTTCGAGTGGGCCACGGTCACTGTCGCATTGGCTTGAATAAGAAGTTGCGCCATCGGAAGACCGACAATTTGGCTGCGTCCCACAACCACGGCATTCATCCCCGTGAGATTGTAATTATAAAATTTTAAAATCTCCATCACTCCTGACGGCGTACAGGACGAGATTTTTTGTTGGCCTTTAAAAAGTTTTCCCAAATTTTGTGTGGTTAAACAGTCCACATCTTTGGCGGGAGAAACTTGCGCGAGAACGTCCGCTTCGTTGAGATGTTTGGGCAGTGGCAGTTGCACCAAAATGCCATGAACTTTGGAATCCTGATTGAGAGATGTGATTAACTTTTGCAACGTCGCAAGATCAACAGAGGCCGGGAGCCGATGTTCGAAGCTTGCAAAACCAACGGCCTCACAGGCTTTGATTTTGCTCCCCACGTAAACCTGGCTTGCCGGATCGTCGCCGACCAAAACCACGGCCAAACCGGGTTTTGCACGGCCTGCCGAAACAAGGCGCACAACCTCTTCTGCAATCTTTTTTTGGACGCTTGCGGCGACGATTTTTCCGTCTAATATTTTCATAAAATCGGTATAATAGATAAACGCAAAGATGCCAAGGCGCTGCTCATAGTTTTGACCATGATTCTGGCCGATTTTGACTCTTGACCTCACTTGTCCTGTGCTGCTAGCTTAACCAGCATCACGATCACCTCAACTGGGAGCAGGGTTTGAGCACAAAAAAAGTAAAAGTAAACTCCGACGGAAACATCGACTTTACCATGGGCGAAGTCCCTACTTCTTTAAAAAAGTTTCGTCAAAGCCCTGAAATTGAAGGCTTTTACCGCTTTATTTACGAAAACGAATTGCGTGTAGAAGCTCTTGATATCATCCAGAACCTTTTGGTTGTCCGCAAAGATAAAACCAAAAAAGCCAAAGCTGCAGCTAAGTAAATTTAAATCGATTGTAAAATTTGATTCCAGTCGCCCACATCAGCGGCGTCACAGGGATCGTGGAGTTTTTTAATTTGCCCTTGGCGAAGTAAAAAAACACCACCCATTTGTAAAGCATCGCCTTCGATCGCTCCGAGACCATGTCCTTTCAGAACACCCGCCACAAAACCTCGAGCGACAACTCGTGGACCAAATAACTGTTTGAGTGAACCACGCTGGAGGCCAAATGCCGCGTAGAACTTTTTCTGCGGATCCGAAATCCACCCAACAGAATCTAAATTATATTCATTTTTTAATTCTTCCGACGTCGACTCCGGCCCCATATGTACGACAATGGGCTGAAGTCCTTTTTTTAAAATCATCGGAAGGTTTTTCGAAAGCTCGCTCAAAGCTTCGCGACAAAATGTGCATCCTTTATGACGAACAAACACCAGCACCAAGCCCGCATGTTGACTGTGCTCTAACAGGGATTTTCCTTGCCACATCAAAGTGGCCATTGGGTCCTGGATTGTCTTAGCGGTGCCTGTGGCGTTCATAAAACCTTTCGACAAGTGCTTTATTTTTGTTTACTATATCGTAAACAAAAATGGATGTCCATTAAATATGAATTTAACCCGAAAAGAACGCCTAAAAAGGATTCAAACCGAAGATATCCCGCGCATTATTAAAATGGCGCTCGAGGATCGCACTCCTTTTGAGCTGATTGAAGCTCAGTTTGGTTTAAAACCAGACGATGTGGTTATTTTTATGCGCAAAAATTTAAAAAAATCCTCTTTTGTTCGCTGGCGAGAACGCGCCCATACCCAAGGGCACCTTAAAAATCCTAAAAAAAGTCAGCAAGAAGGCGAACGCTTTAAATCTCCCAATCAACGCATCGATGGATCCATCAAACAACGATACCGATTTTAAAGTGAGTTATTTCTCCGAAAAACCGGTCGGATGTTCGCAAACTGAATCTTTGAGGCTCTAGCGACAGTGAGACCCCTTCAAAGAGTTGCCTCCGTTTGCAATCAGTGCCTGCGGAGGATGATATGACACGATTTAAAAACAAAAAAGGACAAGGTCTCGTTGAGTATTTAATTATTATGTCCCTTATGGCCGTCGCAACTATGGCCATTATGCGGGTGCTCAGCCAAACGGTGGAAGTGAAGTTTGCAAGAGTCACTCAAGCCTTACAGGGTGAAAAAGCAAAAACAAATATTCCGCTTCCAAAGATCGAATCCAGTCACGTGAAGAAAAAAGATATGAGCGATTTTTTTCAAGGCTCTGTCACCCAAGGAGATTCCGAAAAGAGCGATGGTGAGTAAAAAACTCAACTCTTACGGACAAACACTCATTGAGGCGGCACTTTGTGTCCCTATTTTGGGTGCGCTGTGTGCGGGAGTTTTATTTTTTATATACACCATTTTAATATCCCACTGGACAGACTTCTGGGCTTATCGAAGCTTGGTTTGCCTTATCGAACAAAAAAAACGAGGTGCTTGTCAAAAAAATCTCGAAGAAAAATTGCAATTTATTGTTTCGAAAAATTATTTTGAAGTGCAGGAGCTATGGATCAACGACCACAATACAAAAATCAAAGTGCAAATTTCGATTCCGCCCTTTTACAACAAGCTGTACGAAAAACAAATTGCACTCCCGCTCACAACCAGGGTTTCGCGTTAGTCGCAGCCCTTTGTTTAATGCCTCTTTTGATGGGCTCGTTGTTTGCCTCTTTGGCGATCGTTTGGTTTTTAAATACAAAAAATGAATTGTTGTTTCAGTGTGAGGAAGGACTTCTCAAAACACAGCAAACATTAATCACTGCCGAAAATAAACTTCTTCTCTTAAATCCACCCATCAAACTTTTGGTGTTGCAAAAGAAAGCACTAAAAAAAGCCTTGCGAGTCGCCAAGAATCCCGCTCTCTTTGCCGCCATCAAGGCCCAACTCTTAAAAATCGAAGTCGAACTTCTCGCTTTAAAAAAGCAACAGCTCGCCTGGATTCAAACAGCTCACTTTCAATCTCAATCGCAAATCGCTTTTTTGAGTCATCATCTTCGCCGAAGGCTTTCCCATTTCCAAGAGCAATGGTCCGCGCGACTGGTTGCTATGCTTAAAACTCCGCGACCGTGGATTCAGCTTCAGCCCAAAAAAATAGATCCCTCTGCCACCATTTACGAAGCGGCCATCGACTTTGCCGAAAAGCAGACGTTGACGCTCGAATGGAAACTCACCGGCTCTCATCTTTTCCCATCATGGCTCACATTGATTTATGGCAATGGTTTTGCTTGGCAAGACTCTTGCTCTTCACGTCCCTACAAAAAGGAGTTAAACCCATGGATTGCAGAAATCGGAAAGGCAGCATTGTGATCGAAATGCTCCTTCTTGCCTTATTTTTTACGAGCATGATCTTGATTTATGAATTCAAAGCGCAACGCCATATTTTAAAGCCAAATAAATTCCGCTGGGAGAAAACTCATGATTAAGTACTTACCGTGGATACAAAAACACAAAGATTGGATTTATTTTGCACTTTTTTTCGCCATTGTTCTCACGTTTCATTCTTGCCAAAAGAGATCCTCTGGAACTGCATCAAACCCCGTAAGGACCACGGAATCCGCCGATGGGATTGATCTCTTGATCCCCGAAGGACAGTCCCTTGTCCCCATCGAAGTCGTGAATTACGAGACTCTGGACTCCTTACTTGGACCCTACGGCGTGGTTGATCTTTTTTACGCAGATCCCGAGCGGCCAGAAGTGAGCAAAAAAATTGCGTCGATGGTTAAAATTTTGCGCGCGCCTAAAAATCCAAGTCATTTTGCAGTTTTAGTTCCCTCGCGATTAGCACTGCACATTCTGCGATCCAAGGGACCCTTTATTGTGTCGGTGCAAAACCCAAAATTCCAAACCGGCACGCATTTTGAAAAAAGGACCCCGAAGCGTTCACGAATTATTTACGAATAGGAGTTCCTATGTTTTTAAATCTTTTTATAACGACGGTGTTTGCCTCTCAGTGGCTGGTGAAAGCTCCGACGGCCAACCCGCAAGAGTTTGCAGTGTACGCCCAAAACTCCCAGTATGAAAAAATATCCAATTTCTTTTTACAATGTGATGCCCGATTGCAACTGAACGAGGATCTCAAAAGAGCCCAGATTCTGTTTCTTGACGGCGATCTTCAACAAGCCAAGGATCACTTTTCTAAAGTGGTCGAAAAAAAATGGAGCTGTGATTGGGCCGACGACGAAAGAAAGATTATTTCTTTTTCTTTTTTAAGACTCGCACAAATGACGCCAAACTTAGAAGCTCAAAAAGATTATCTTTACGAAGCCATTCAGTTTGATGAATCTTTTCGCCCCGATGAGGCGATATTTCCACCGCCGCTTGTGAATTCTTACAAAACACTTTTGCAACAGTTGCCCCGACAAAAAATTGTGCTCCCCACTTTTAGCAAAAAGTTTACGGGCCTTTTAAGAAATGGCCGTTTTTTAAGCCTTGCGAATCTCACTCTCGAAGCTCAAAGCGGAAAAGCCCGCTACACTTTTGTGTCTGATTCTTATCAAACAGAGAAGTACTTTATAAGTTTGACGGAACTTTCCGCGCTCACCCTAGAGCCTCAACCCCTGGTCTATGGGGATTGCGACAATATGCAAGTGCATGAGTCTTTAAAATGGCAAACGGAGCTTCATGTGTTTTTCAGTTTAAATTGTATCAAGGGAATGCAACAAAACTCGTCTCTTGCGACTCAAAGTCTGAGCTCCTCACCGCAAATGAAGGAGTTGACGGCGAGCACCGAGATTCCGGTACAAGATGCACCAAAAGGATCATGGCTTCAACGCAACGGTTTGTGGTTAGGAACGGCGATTGTCGGATCGCTTTTGGTTTCTTATCATTTAAAAAATCAAGACAAGGAACAACAGGTCGCTGTTCCAACGACAACACTTCATCAGTAACCGGTGTATGCATCCAAGGTAAAAGTGGCTCTTCCTTTTCCGCCGAGAAGGGATTGAAGCAGAGAGTTCATTTCCATGCCTGGTGCATACTGTGGGTCTGAAGAACCAGATCCTTGACCACGGTCCCATGGGTCCACGGGTCCTAGTGAACTGTAAACATCGTTGGCCCAAATTCGTTCTCGTCGCGCTTCAGACTCGCGCATTCTTGAATAGAAAAAAGCATCGCGGCGAGTTTGTCCCAAATCTCCAGGGCCACGTCTCGAAGGCGCATCAGTGTCGCCCCTTGAGCGAGGTCCGCCACCGCCATCGTAAGGTCTGCGATCGCCTCTGTCATGACGTCCGCTTAAACCATTTGGTGCGTAAGGTGGCATTCTCGAACGACCACTCTGACGACCTCCACTGAGCAAACTTCCTAAATCAAATCCTGCACCGTTTGTTCCTTCCGAACAACCAAACCCACCCGACAATAACGCTGGCAACATTTGTCCAAGGATTCCACCATTCTGAAGAGGATATCCAAAATCTTCTCCATAATGCGGTGGTGGTGGACCTGAGGGACCACGCCCTCTTGAGTAGCGACCTGAAAGAGAATTCGGTCGACCGTAGGAAGGCCTTGCTGTTCCTGAATATCTTGGGCCACGATCTTGATATTGATGGCGAACACTTTTTTCTGATTGTTTTGCCAAATAGGCCACCAAAAGAAATGGTCCAACCGTTTTTAAAAATTGTCCTAAAAAGCCACCCTTCGGTTTGGCTTCTCCGCGTCCTCCACGAAGATGATCGATGTCACTGTTGTAAGCTTGAATTTCCGAACTTAAGCGACGTTTTTGATAAGACAAACGATAATACTCATCAAGAACTTCCACACACTGTTTATAATCACGAGGGTATTTGCTGATCGATGAGTCGCCACAAACTTCGGGATCAATTCGTCCGCCGTTTTTACACGCCTGTTGATTCCACTCGCGCGATGCTGCAAAACCTGTTTGCAAACAAAGTCCGCCTTCGGATTCATATTGATCCGTTGAAGTGGTGGTTTCTTCTGTGTCGTAGGCAGGAGGTGCGGGTTCTTCGTCATAGATGGGTGTGGGATCGACAACCTCGTAAGAGTTATCAATCACATCTGTACCAGCTGGCTTTCGTCCATCAGACGCTGCTTGCGAGGCCACCGCGCGCTTCGATTCGCAGCAATCCAAGCCATTATCCATATGCGTGATCATTGCATCGGCCCACTGACGTGGAAAATAATAATCCAAACTTTTACGAGCCCGCTGCAAATCGCTATTGATCTCTGGCATCAGACGTTCGGCTTCGGTGCGAGAGCGCGCAAGTTCACGAGCATAGACCTCTTTGCCATGTTGTTCGTCTTGTGCCTCGATAGGATAATTTTCTTGCGGATACGAACACTGACCCGAGGATAAAAAATCCATAAATGCAAAACTCATCGTCGGAGTTAAAAACACAATCATTGCCATGAGTTGATTCATTGGGTCTCCAGGGGATTTCCCCTCACTCTCTTTCGACAAACAGAGAGGAAAACTTAACGATATTGAGCTTAAGAAAACGACTCCTCTGGCCCATCGTCGAGGCTTGTTTATCGCACAAGCTTTCTCAGACCAAAAAAAACAGCTTATACTCATAAAATGCTGCCAACTTTGATTTGCATCGATGACGAAGGCCACAACAACGAAGCGATTGAACGTCTGTTACGAAAAAAGTACCAGGTGATTACAACCACTCAGCCGCAAGAGGGTCTTGAGCTGATTCAAAAGCATCAGCCAGCGTTAATTATCAGCGATCAACGCATGCCACAGATCACGGGCGTTGAGTTGCTTAAAAAATCTATTGAGCTCTCTCCTGACTCCATTCGCTTGCTCCTCACCGGTTACACCGATTTAGAATCAGTGATCGCCGCAATTAACGAAGGTCAGATTTATCGTTATCTCACAAAACCGTGGGAACCGACAGATTTGCAAGTGACGATCGATAAAGCATACGAAACGTATTTACTCCGTCAAGAGCTTCACGAACAAAACGAACAACTGAAAAGCCTCGATAAACTCAAAACGGATTTTATGATTTTAGTTACACACGAGCTGCGCACGCCCCTCACCGGCATCAGTAGTTTTTTGGAACTTCTTAAAGAAGAAGTCAAAAATGCGGATCAAAAAGTGTATCTCGAACACATCGATAAAAATACCAATCGTCTTAAAAAGCTCATCGAAGATATCTTGTTTATCACCAAGTTAAAAACCAACACCGTAGGTGCCGAAAAAACCGCCATTGAGATCGATGCTTCAGTTCAAAAAATTTGGAAGTCCTGTCTTGGAAAAGGAAAAAAGCTCAATCTTCAAATCAAAACCAATACGCCCACGATCGCTCTCCCGGAAAATTTGTGGCAAGAGCTTTTGAAACGTATTTTTTTAAATTGCGTTCAACATGCCGTGAACGAGAGCGACGTGCTTTTTGAGGTTTCGCAGGAAAACAACCACCGCGTGATTGAGATTGTAAACTTAATGTCCCAACCCCTTTTGGTTGAACCACAAACCTTGATCTCCGCCTTTACAAAAAACGAAAAAGTGATGAATCACACGCAAGGCACAGGCCTTGGGCTCTCCATTGTGAATGCCATCGCCCAAGCCCTGGGCGGCGAGCTTAAAATCTC
>CAZOGU010000051.1:0-3187 GCA_964579625.1 uncultured Pseudobdellovibrionaceae bacterium | reverse complement strand
GGCTCTCCATTGTGAATGCCATCGCCCAAGCCCTGGGCGGCGAGCTTAAAATCTCTGCAAAAGATAAAAAATTCCGTCTAAAAATCAAACTCCCGTCCTAGTCCATTGTAACTTAGTTTGTCATCCTGAGGCGAAGTCGAAGGATCTTTCGCTTCGCTCAAGATGACGAACTCATGTTACAACGAACTAAGGGTTCGGACGCAAAATCCGGCCTCCGTACGATTGCACCGCATCGTTTTTTAAATCAGTCATCCGCATGGCTTTAAAGATTGCACTACCTGTCGGCATGATGACGCTTCTCTTTTTTTTCATTCAATTTGCCGTAGCCGCAGAGACGATCGTATTAAGTCCCGGAAGTAGTGACGAAATCCCCTCCCCTGCGGGGCAATCGATACGCGCCGAAAAAACTGGAATTATTCAACTGACGGATCTTCGCCAAAAACTTCGTCTCACCGGAAAAAAAATTGGTTCCACTCAGATCAAAGTGGGTAGCACGGTTTATAAAGTTTGGGTGGTGCGCTCAACCACTTTTGGAACCTACCAAAAACTCAAACAATGGCTTATCAACAAACGTGGTCCATACATCGCAGTCGAAAATCATGAGCTGCAAATTGCCGGTCGCTTTTTAACCTTCGAAGACTGGGACGAACTCGCCCAATCGATGGACGAAAGTGATCACTACTCAATAAAAGCAAAAGCCCATCCTCAAATTCAGGAGCAAATCAAAAGAAGGCTTAAAACTCTTCTCGAAAGCAACAATTTGGCTTTCTCACATTTTTCTTTAGAACCCAGTTGGTCTTTAACTTTGGCAAAAACCAACGAAGAAGAACTCAAAAGCTATAAACGTGTGCTCAGTTCCTATGGAATTCAAACCCGAGATTCCGCTCAAGCCATTAAATCCATACCACTGATCGAGGTGTCTGTGGTGGCCGCCGAGATTCAAAGAACTGAGATGAGCCGCTTGGGAATTCAATGGCCCGCATCGACTCCGTTTCAAATCTTGCCTCAGTGGAACACACCACAGGCCTCGGTGCTCGCAACGATTCATCATTTGGAGGAAATTGGCAAAGGGCGAATTCTAGCCAAACCCACCCTGCTCTCTCAATCTGGCGAAGAAGCCACGTTTCATTCCGGCGGAGAGTTTCCGATCAAGGCGATGAATCAATTTCAGTCCAACGTGGTTTGGAAAAAGTATGGATTGATCTTAAAAATCAAACCCAAAGCCGATCATCGCGGAAAAATGGATTTGCAAATCGACTGTGAGTTTTCGACTCTCGACACCCGCGAAGATGATAGCGGTGTTCCGGGTTTGATTGTTCACCGAGTGACGAGCCACCTCAATCTCGAAAAATCCAAAACTATTGCACTCTCGGGCTTAATCAAAGAAGAGTGGCGACAAAATAAAACCGGACTGCCGGGGCTTTTAAGAATTCCTGTTCTGAGTGCACTTTTTTCGAGTCAGAGTTACCAAAACAATCAATCAGAGCTGGTGTTTTTTGTGACACCTCGGGTGATCCATGAGTGAGTCACAAGCCGTCGTCCAAGTTGTGCGAGATTATACGTCTTTTCTTCATGATCTGTTCGCAGACGAAGACATCACCGAGATTTTAATTATCAATCCTCAGCAAATTTGGTACGAAAAACAAGGGAGCTTTTACCCGTATACGCACACCTTCGAAAATTTTGTCCATTACCAAAATTTTTTTCACCAACTCTGTGATGAGTCCTCGGTGCAGTTTAATTACGAGTATCCTTTTGCCGATGGACTTTGGAAAAACTTTCGTTTGCACATTTGTTCCCCGCCCATCTCCCAAGACATCTCGGTGACTTTGCGCAGGCTTCGGCAAAAACAAATCACTTTGCAAGCTCTCCACGAAAAAGACTGGTGCGATCTCCCCTCGTTTGAACTTCTTAAAAAGTTAGTTCTCGATAAAAAAAATATCCTCGTTGTTGGCAGCACCGGAAGTGGCAAAACAACTCTGCTCAACTCGTTAATTTGGGAGGCCAAGGACGATCGTTGTGTGTTTATCGAAGACACCTCCGAACTTTTAACGCCCAATTTACTCAGCCACAAGCTCCTCACCCGCAAAGACTATCAAGGCCTACTGCCGGAAATCACGCAGGCCGATTTGCTCAAACAATCTTTACGAATGCGTCCCGACCGTTTAATTGTAGGCGAAGTGCGCGGAGGCGAAGCCAAGGATTTACTGATGGCTCTCTCCACAGGGCACAAGGGCTCGATGACAAGTCTGCATGCAGGCTGTGCTGCAGAGGCTCTTTTAAGACTGGAAATGCTTGTGCAAATGGGCGCTCCACAGTGGAACTTGCATGCGATTCGAAGACTGATTCATTTAACTGTGGATTGTATCGTGGTGACTGAAAAACAAAAGGACCGCTGGGGCCTTAAAGGAATGTACCGTATCTCCTCGTTAGAGGAGTTCGGATTTACAGTTGAAAATTTGCAAGCGGATAAAAATTAAGCTTCGATATCGAGGTAGCTGCCCTTGGGAACAGGCTCACCTAGAACGGGACGCTCGGGTTCTGTGCTCTGAAACGATTGAATCGAGGCCATCTTTGCTTGTGTGGATGGGGATTCGATCAATGTGTTTTCATAAGAATTGTAATCGGAGTCATTGCTCATCGCATCCCCGTCACCAGAGATTTGCTGTGCAAGCACAACATCCGAGCTTGATGTATTCCCCATCATCGATAGATCGCGTCGCCCATTGCGACTTTGTCTTTGTTCGACCATCTGTCGATGCGCTTCCACGGCTTTATTGATCGAAGAGTGATGACCACGAATCATCGGGCTTCTTTCCATTGCGCTATTGGATGCGACGGGATTTGCGGGTCCAACTGTGCTGACCGGCGAATAATACTGAGTTCCTGCAACCTTTTCCATGGTGCCTCCTTCAAACAGCCTCATGCTGTGTCCTTCCTTATCGGAAAAAGTGTCTCAAAATGAACGAGACCTTGGGCTAGACTTTTAAAGCGGTTTGCTGTGCTTTTCTCACTTTAAGAATGTTAACTTTGCATATCAATTTGATAAACAAAATATATTTATTAAAAATGCTCAATTTTTAAAAAAGACGCCCGATAGATGAGTAGTCTAGGGATGGGTTTATATTAATCATTCTGTGCGGTACACGCCAGAATGTTCCTTCCAAAATCGTCATATCTGGCGTCA
>CAZOGU010000050.1:3310-19476 GCA_964579625.1 uncultured Pseudobdellovibrionaceae bacterium | reverse complement strand
TTTTTCCCATTTTTTGCCTCCTTTAAAAGCGTTGGGCGCCATTCCAAGGAAGACATAGAGATGAACCAAAAAAGATATCTAAATGAACTATCAATTGAACGGACTGAGCCCTCAATAAACCATAAAACACTCCGAGGAGATAGTTCTTTTTAAAAATTTTTGTTAAAGAGTGAATGTTATGGTCTTAAGCAGTGGTGAAAAGTTGCCGCATTGTGTTTCAAAAAAGAACAAATTATAAGCTATAAGTATCTGAAATAGTTAACTTATTTAAAGTATAATGAATTTAGATTCAAATTGTTTGAATTTGGATTCAAACAATGTGAATCTAAATTCACTATGGCTCTCAAAACAAAAATCAAGCCCGTCGTGCACTCCGAGGATGTTAAGCATCGCATTTTAGAATGTGCGAAAGCGCAGTTTGCTAAAAATGGGTACCACGGGGCGAATCTCAAAGACATCGCGGAATGTGCGGATGTCGCGGGGTCTTTAATCAATTACCACTTTCATAACAAAGAAGACTTATTTAAGGCCACCATCGAACTTTTTGCCAAGGATCGAATGGAAGCTATCAATCGAATTCTCTCATTGCCGGAAAATCGTGAAGAGCTAAAGGTGCGCATCGAGCTTTTTGTTGATGAGATGTTGCGTTCGTACACGATGGATCCCAACGGATTCGAGATCATTCATCAGGAAGTCAAAGCGCAAAATCCTATTGTGATGAAGGTTTTTAAAGAAACCTTTTTGGTGGCTTTTAAGCAGGTCTGCTTATTTTTCGAAAAAGCCCAGCAAAAGGGTCTTGTCGATAAAAAACATGATCCTTTTATTATTTCGATGCTTTTGTTCTCGTCCACTTGTGACACTGCCCAAAATGATCATTTGGGAAAGCAGTTTTTTAATCTTTCATTAGAAGATGAAGTTTGGAGAAAAAAAGTTTCACAACACATTGTGGATTTATTTATGACGGGAGTGGTTAAATGATGTGGTTTCAAGTTCTACTTTTGGTTTTTGTGTCCGCCGAAGAATCTTCGGTTTTGACTCTCAGTCAGTATCTAGAAGCTGTAAAAAAACAGAGTCCACAGGCTCGGGCTTTGATCGCGCAAATCGAAGCCTCTGAAGTGAAGGTCAAAAAAGCCTCCCTCGGTCTTTCACCAGAGTTTTTTGCTGAATACAATCGTTTCGACGATCGAACGCCACCTATTTTTCCGTTCAGTGGAACTCGCAGAGAGGGCAACAATTGGAAAGCGGGGATTGCTCAACAAACAACGCTCGGGCTCGCTGGAAAGCTTTATTTTGAAAATAATAGCACCACCCTGTTCGGGATTGATCCTTCTTTTTTGCCCAATCCGAGTTACAATCAAGGACGTGCAGTTTTAGAGCTTAAACAACCACTTTGGCGTAATAGCTTTGGAGAAAAGACTCGTTCCGATCTTGAAGCCGATATTGCTGCCTCAAAAGCCACTCTCGAAGATCAAAAGTTTCAACTGCAAAAACTTCTGCTGCAAGCAGAAAACACATATTGGTCGATGGTGACCTACGATCAGATTGTGGCTCTTCAGCAGGAAAACGCCGAACGAGCAAAAAAACTCAGCGAGTGGATGAGCAAACAAGGGCGTTTAAAACTGATTGATGATGTGGATGTGCTTCAGTCGAAAACAGCCTACGACATGCGGGCGCTGGATTTAGAAACGTCTCAACAAGAGCGAAATGCTATGGCTCGTTATTTTAATTCGCTTCGCGGGCTGGATGCAGAATCCGTCGAGAAACTGGAAACGTTACCACCTTTTAAGGAGTCCGCGCTTGCGGATCTCAAATTGAAAGTCACGCGACACGACTTTAAGGCTTACAAAAGTGCGGCTCGTGCTCAAGAAATGTCTGCAAAATCCATCCGTTCGATGTTGAAGGCTGAGGTGGATCTGGTGGGATCTGTGGCAAGCAACGGGTTGGATCCTCGATTTTCCGGAATGTACAATGAAGTCAGAAACAACGACTTTCCTTCTTGGTCCGTTGGTCTACAGGTGCGCTTCCCTTTGAATATATCACTTACACAGCGACTTAAGAACGCCAGCCTCAATGATATTCGAGCGGCTCAAGACCAATCGGCAAGCGCGGATCTTCAGTTACAGACGGAATGGCATGATACGGTTCAAAAAAGCAAAGACTACTTTACTATTTTTATGCGAGCCAAGGAGATTGAGTCCTCCTACGGAACGATCGTGCAAAAAGAACGAAAGCGTTTACAAAATGGTCGTTCGACCACGTTTACCTTGCTCAATCTTGAGCAAACTTTGGTGGCCACTCAAATTCAAAGAACAAAAGCACAATTGGCCTTGATTCAAATCCAAAACGTACTGAAAACATTTGAGGTTGCGAATGAATCTATCTAGTTTATCCATCAAAAGACCCGTTTTTATGACGTGTGTTCTCCTGCTCATTTTGGTGCTGGGAACATTTGCATTTCAAAAACTCCCAACAGATCTCTTTCCGGATGTGACGTTTCCGATTGTTACGGTCACCGTTCCTTATCCGGGTGCCGGTCCCAAAGAGGTGGAAACCCTTGTTGCAAAACCACTCGAAGAAGAGTTGGGAACCATCAGTGGATTGAAAACCATTCGCTCGACCAACAGTGAAGGTGTTTCTGTTGTGGTAGCAGAATTTACGTTAGAAACGGACGTGAAGTACGCCGAACAACAAGTGCGCGACAAAGTGTCGGCCGCCAAAAGAAAGCTTCCTGATGACGTCGATGAACCCACAATTCGCAGGATTGACCCCGCTGATCAACCTGTGATGATGATCACGCTGAAAGCAAAATTAGAACCGGGCGCTCTTTTTGACCTTGCCAACGAAGTCATTCGACCCAAGCTTGAGCAGGTCAACAACGTGGGACTGGTGCAAATCGTCGGTGGTCGTAAACGCGAAATCCACGTGGAATTGGATCGCAAGCGATTGATTGATGCCAACCAGTCGGTCCTCGCAATCTCACAGCAGTTGGCTTCAGCCGGTGAAAACATACCGTCGGGCTCTGTGAGTCGCGAAGCTTCGGGCATTGATATGGTCTTTCGAACGGTGGGCGAATTTAAAGATGTCAAAGAAATCGAAGACTCCACCGTCAGTTTTTATGGCAATGACCGTGCGCTCACTTTAAAAGACTTAGGGAAAGTCAGTGATACTTTGGAAGATCCAAAAACATTCACTTACTGGAACGGCGAGTCCACTCTTATCTTAAACCTGTACAAACAAAACGGTTCAAATACAATTGCTGTTTCGAACAGTGTCCAAAAACAAATTGATCTCATCTCAAAAGAAATCAAAGAACAACATCGCGAAGCGAATCCTGAACTTAAGATTGTAAACAATCAGGCACGTTACATTTCTCTCAACGTCGAAGATGTTTTTGAGTCAATCAGTATCGGAATTCTTCTCACGATTCTTGTCGTTTACTTTTTCCTAGGAAATTTACGCTCAACGCTCATCACCGGTGTGGCCATCCCGGTGTCCTTGATCGGAGCAGCTGCATTGATGCTGATGGCTGGATTTAGCATTAACATTATGAGCCTTTTGGCATTTAGCTTGGCCGTTGGGCTACTGATCGATGATGCCATTGTGGTTCGAGAAAACATTTTTCGCCATATCGAGATGGGGAAAGACGCAAAAACAGCCGCGTTAGAAGGGACTCTCGAGGTGACTCTCGCGGTGATCGCTGTGACGTTAACCATTATCGCCGTCTTTTTGCCGATTGGATTTTTGTCGGGCGTGGTCGGGCAGTTCTTTAAACAGTTCGGACTGACAGTTTGCTTTATTATGATCATCAGTCTCTTCGATGCTTTGACCAACGCGCCGATGATGAGCGCTTATTTTGGAGGAGTTCATGGCCATGAACCCACAGAAGGTTGGCGAGCGTATTTGCGAAAACCTGTAAAGGCATTCGATCGTGGGCAAGTCTGGTTAGAACAAAAATACGATGGTTTACTGAAAACTGTTTTAAGAAGACCAATGATTACGATTGTCGTTACTGTGGCAGTGGTTCTTTCCAGTTGTGTTCCCTTAATGAAGGTGCCAAAAACGTTTTTACCTCCGCAAGATAGTGGTGAGTTTTCGGTCGCACTGGATATGGCACCAGGAACAAGTTTGGAAAGAATGCGTGATCGTTCTCTCGAGATTGATAAAATCATTCGCCAAAATCAAAACGTTATCAACTCCGTACTGACAGTTGGAACTGATCAAGGAGAAAAGAACAAAGCGAATTTTTTTGTTAATCTTAAGCCCTTCGGGCAGCGCCCGTTTACAACCTCCGAAGTGAAAGATCAAATTCGTGAAGCTCTCAAAAACGAAACGGATGTAAATCCCAAAGTGAAGGATGTGGATTATGTGGGAGGGGGAATGCGGCCCTTCACTCTCAATATCGTCGGACAAGATCTGCAGCAGATTGAAGACATCGCGAACAAGCTCATGGAAAAACTCAAAAACCATCCGGCCTTGCAGGATGTGGATATTAGTTTCCGCCCAGGAAAGCCTGAATATCAGGTTGTGGTGGATCTTTCCAAAGCCCAAAAGTTGGGAATCTCAAGCCCCATGGTCGGAAGAGAACTTCGCGCCCAAGTGGAAGGGTTAACTCCTGCTGTCTATCGAGAGAACGGACTCGAATATGATATTCGTGTTCGTATGGCTCCAGATCAACGGGATCTCGAAAAATCGTTTTCACAAATTCTTGTTCCAAATCTCAATTATCGTCAGGTGAGTCTGTCGCAAGTTGCAAACGGTGTGAAGACGACCGGTCCGGCATCGATCAATCGTGAGAATCGCGGTCGTTATGTCGCCATCATGGCAGATATCGCGCCGAATGGTCCTGGGATGGGCGGAGTGATTAACGATGTGAATACATGGTTTGCTCCTGGAGGAGAATTGGCGCTGCCACTCGGAGTGACGTACCGATTTGTGGGACAAGCTGAGAATTTTCAAGAACTGGTTTCAAGTATGATCACGGCCTCTCTTCTTGGATTAATTTTTATATACTTGGTGCTTTCATCACTTTACGAATCCTTTTTTACGCCATTCACGATTATGCTCGTGATCCCTCTTGCTGCCTGCGGAGGATTTTTTGCCTTGTATGTCGCTGGAAGTTCTTTGGATTTGTATTCAATGATCGGTTGTATCATGTTGATGGGTCTTGCCACCAAAAACTCCATCATATTGATCGATTATATCCGGCAGGTATCTGATCAAGGAAAAACACTTCACGAATCCATTTTAGAAGCGGGGAGAACACGTCTTCGTCCGATCTTAATGACGAGTTTTGCGTTGATTGCTGGGATGATTCCCGTTGCGATCGGTTTAAACGAAGTGTCCAATCAAAGAACCTCTCTCGGCGTTGTGATTATCGGCGGTGTTTTAAGCTCGACGCTTTTAACGCTGATCGTGATTCCAGCCGTCTATTCCTACATGGAGCGCTTACGGCTGGTCTTGGTTCGCTTCGGATCACGATTTATTAATTAAAATGTAGGATTCAATCAGGCCCTAAAATCTGGGGCCTGATTCGTTAGGACGAATTTTTTCTACAACCGGGCTTTGCACTCTCGAGAGATCTCGGTATTTTGCCAACCGATCTTTAATTCTCTTTGAGAGCTCAGGCATCAAGTTTAAATTTGGATACGATTTTTGCGTTAAGACTTCCATCTGTTGATAGCACTTTTGTGAAATCACAGTGTTCGGTGAGTTTTCAATACAAACTTCGAAGTAATGATCTCCCAACTGCCACACATCGACAGTTTTAAGGGCCTCGGCAGTGATCCCAGCAAAATAAAGTGTCGATGAGTAGGTCGGAGCATTGCGAGAGCTCTCGAGCAGCTCGTGAAGAATGCCAGAGGCGCGCAGATAAATCACCAGACCTGCTTGACCTTGTGAATAGGTGGTCGAGCGCGCTTGATCCAAAAGTTTTTTGACAAAAGCGAGATTCTTCGTGCCTTCGATGGAACGTTTGTTTTCAGCTTGCCATTCCTTAAGACTTTGCTGCCAGTTTTTGACATCGTACTTCATGTAGGAAGGCAAACTCTTATTTTTTAAAATTTTTGCAACCATGCTTTGTGCACGAGCAAGATCATTTTGCACACGAATAATGACAGCCAGATCTTTTTGCACGACGGACATCCAGGCGTTGGGATCTTGAGAAAGCACAACGGGGTCATCAATCATTTTTTCTGTTTCTCTGTGGGCCGTTTCGTACTGACGATTGGCTAAGTTAAAGAGAATTCTTTGTGACGAATTGAGGTTCGACAAATTGGTCGCCCACGGAAGCGGAAAATTTTTACTGCCGCGATCGGCGCGTGTGTGGCAGCTGATACAGTAGTTGCCGATCTGCGAAAGAGAGTAATGAGCGGCCTGCAACTGCCCCGATGCCAAAAGTTCGCTGATCATCTGAGTGTCTTTGGAAAACTGTTGGGCGGTGAAAGTGATAATGGGGTCTGCATTTGGAGCTTCGGCATCTTTTGTCATCTCGACAGCACCGGCCATCATTTCATTTGCTTTTTCGCGGAGAAAGGGCAAATTTTTGGGGTCATAGAATTCTTTTGGATCCGATACCACCGGAGCGAGGGCGCTATGGTTGGCCGACAACCTGTGCATCGTGTTGTACCAACTGGCTCCTGCTGTCGGGCTTGTCTTCTCGTAAAGCGAGTTGCAACCTAAAAGACTCAATACCGCCAACATCAATTTATAGTTTATGTACTTCATAAGCCTCTTTCTGTTTTGTAGGGATGAAGGAATCAGGATATTCCTCATCTAAGGATAGATATATGATCAGCATCATGATTTTTATATAAATTCATCCTGCTGTTATTTTTACAAAAGAACGTCCGTTTTTCCCTCTTGCCAAAAAAGATCCCAAAAATTGGAAAAAATAGCGTAATACCAAGGGGCTAGGAAATTTAGGGTTGGAGGTAAGAATGTTTAAATTCTTGTTATTTGTTTCTTTTTTCACTTTCGTAAATGCATTTGCAGTTTCCGAAAAGAACGTCTTAAGCGAAATGGTTTCTCTGCTGGATTCAGGGGAAGGGTCATTTTATAAAAAAGGAACCTATCGAAGTCAAAACGGACTATCCGCTCAAAGCATCGAAGCCGGAAAGTCCATCCCCATTTCCTACACAAAGTACGGGTTTAAAAAAGGGAAAAAGGGATCGGTCCTTATCGTCACAGGACGAACAGAATCTTCGCTGAAATACATCGAAGTTGCCGCCGATCTTATCGCCAACGGGTACTCGCCCGTGTATGCCGTGGACCATCGAGGCCAGGGTTTTTCTGGGAACACGAGCCGCAAAAAACTTCCAGACTCGCAAATTGGGCATGTGGAAAATTTTAATGATTACGTGAAAGATTTTTCGCAATTTGTCCGTTTTACGCTCCTCAAAGATTCCCAGGTTGACGAAAACAATTTGTTTTTGATTTCCAACTCTTTGGGCGGAGCGATCACGCTTCGTTACTTTCAACAAAATCCAATGAATCCATTTAAAAAATCAGCTCTTTTTGCGTCCATGTTTAAGATTATAACCGGAGATGATCTGGCGCTTTTAAAAACGATCTCGGTTTGCGCCGTTATGACCATTGGCAAGCTCGACTGTTATGGATACACTCCAGGGGAATCTCCCATCCAGTGGGCACAAACAATCAAGCTTCCCAACGGAAAGAAAATAAAAACTCGTGCCTTTCGGGGGGATGATCCCTCTTACGTTCGAAATTTAACGAGCAGTAAGTCACGCTTTTACCTGAATGATTATATTATGAATCGCTGGCCGCAAACCATTGTTGCGGGCCCAACCATCAAGTGGACAGAGCAGTCCTTACTCGCAGGAAACACTTTGCGAACTTATGGCGAGATCAAAACGGTCAAGAATGATATATTCATGCTAATTGCAAGTCGCGATTTTCGCGCCGATGGCCCCGCACAGCGACGTGTTTGTAAAACAATTGGCAAAAAGTGTTTTTCGAGAACCTATGACAGCTACCATGAAATCCTGATGGAAACGGATTCCATTCGCAATCAAGCATTGGCAGATGTATTAGAGTATTTCGAAAATTAAGACGGAACCGAACTAAGGATCTTGAATGTGGCGATACTTCCATAGAAATCGCCCAATGGTCGCAAAAAGCATAAGCACCGAGAATAGCAGTCCATAGCCGTAACCCTCGCCTGGGTAGGCGGCGTAGTTTAAACCAAAGTACATCATTAAAATCTTATTCACCAAGAGGGGCGCAAGAAAGACTTTGAGAAAATCTTTTAAAACGTGTGAGGAGTCAGTAGGTTTCTGCATTCAATATTTTAAAAACCATTCTATCTTTTTAAGGCCAAGTACTCTTCGTAGGTCATATCGTGATCTTCTTTGACCGAGACATCAATTTTGATAATTCGATTGGCGACCGTCTGAATAAATTCATGATCGTAAGAAGTAAATAGAACACTGCCTTTAAAACGACTGACACCGTCGTTGACGGCAGAAATGCTTTCTAAGTCCAAGTGGGCGGTGGGGCCATCTAAAATCAAGACGTTGGCGCCACTCAACATCATCTTCGAAAACATACAGCGTACTTTCTCGCCCCCTGATAAAACGGCCGGCTTTTTCATGGCATCATCGCCGCTAAAGAGCATTTTTCCTAAAAATCCGCGCAAAAAGGATTCATCTTTTTCTTGCGAAAATTCGCGGAGCCAATCCACCAAGGTGTTCGCAGGTGAATTTTTAAAGAACGAAAGATTGTCTTTTGGAAAGTAACTGAGAGACGTTGTGATTCCCCAGGTGAAAGTTCCAGAGTCGGCTTTGATGTTTCCGTTTAAAATTTCAAACAACGTGGTGATGGCGACGTCGTTTCCTAAAAACGCCACTTTGTCATTTTTGTTTAAAACAAAACTGACATTTCTAAGAATCACTTCGCCGTTGATGGTTTTGGAAAGATCCTTCACGGTGAGAAGATCATTTCCGAGTTCGCGCGTGGGATTAAATCCTACAAACGGCGTTTTGCGAGTCGATACTGGCATGTCGCTAAGATCCAGTTTTTCAAGCTGCTTTTGGCGGGAGGAGGCTTGGCGAGACTTCGAAGCGTTGGCACTAAAGCGCGCGATAAAGTTTTTGAGTTCCTCAGCTTTATCCGCGTTCTTTTTATTTTGGTCGGAACGCAATTTAAGATTGAGTTCTGTGGCCTGGCGCCAAAACTCGTAGTTGCCAGCGTAAATGGTGATTTTTCCGTAATCGATATCGGCCATGTGCGTGCAAACCGTATTTAAAAAATGCCGATCATGGGAAACCACGATGACTGTGTTTTTAAAATTCAGAAGAAAGTTTTCAAGCCACTGGATCGCTTGAATATCTAAGTTGTTCGTCGGTTCGTCGAGAAGAAGGATGTCAGGCTGTCCAAAAAGGGCTTGAGCCAAAAGAACTTTTACTTTTTCTCCGGCTTCGAGCTCCTTCATCAATTTACTATGCATCGAATTTGGAATGCTCAGCTCGGCAAGCATGGTGCTGGCCTCGGATTCAGCCTCCCAGCCATTGAGTTCGGCAAATTCGGTCTCCAGATCAGACGCACGAACCCCATCGGCCTCACTAAAATCCGCTTTGGCGTAAAGTTTGTCCTTTTCGCTCATCACTTCAAAGAGGCGCTGATTTCCCATAAGGACGGTTTGCAACACCGTAAAATCGTTAAAGGCGTTGTGGTTTTGCTTTAAAACCGAAAGTCGCATTTTAGGAGGAAGAATCACATCCCCCGTGTTGGGTTCGATTTCTTTGGCAAGAATTTTTAAAAAGGTGGTCTTGCCAGCACCATTGGCGCCGATGAGGCCATAGCAATTGCCGGGAGTAAACTTGACGTTGACGTCTTCGAAGAGTTTTTTAGCGCCAAAACTCAGGCTGACATTGGAGGTGCTGATCATGATTTTTTCGCAGGTTTAATGCCACCGAGCATGGACATCAAAGCTCCATCGCGCTCAGTGACGAGGTTGATCACCAATCCGGGGCGTCCAGCACGAGCGGTGCGACCCACACGGTGAATGTAGTTTTCCATCTCTTTTGGTAAATGATAATTGATCACGCGGCTGATGTGTTTCACATCCAAACCACGAGAGGCAAGATCTGTGGAGATCAAAATATCCTTTTGACCTTCGCGAAAGGATTTTAAATTTTTGCGGCGGACATTTTTATCCATTTCGCCACGGTAGATAAGCACTTCGATATTTTGCTTTTGCAGGAGATCGGCCAGCCGATCGCACTGCTCTCGCGTATTGGTAAAAATCAGAGTTCCACCTTCGGTGGGCTGAGCTAAGATTTTCTCTAAAAGGGGAAGGCGCTTGCCATCGACGACCGCCATATTTTTAGTCGTTAGTGTAGAGACCACGCGATGACTGCCCGAGGTGCGAATGACTTCTGCATCAGAAAACAATTGCTCCATCAGAGTTTGAATGGGTGTCGATACCGTGGCCGAAAACAAGGCCATTTGTTTTTTCTCAGAACAGGCCGCTGCAATTTTATTGGCATCGGCTAAAAAACTTTTATCAAGCATCTGATCGGCTTCATCAAACACCAGCATTTGCACGTCACTTAAATCCACAAGCTTGCGATCCAACAATTGCACTAAGCGCCCGGGAGTGGCGACTAAGATCTCAAAAGTGCCGCTGGCATTTCTACGAGCCACATCAAACGCTGTTCCGCCGAGAACGGAGCGCACGCGAAGACGAGTCGTATGAGTGAACGGCTTAAAAACCTTCGCCACCTGTTCGCCAAGATCGCGCGTGGGGACAAGAACCAAAGCGCGCGGCTGGCTGTCTTTTTTAACTGGTTTCCCGTCATTTTCGAGTGTTTTGAGTTTGTGAAGAATGGGGAGGGTGAAAGCCAAAGTTTTGCCGCTCCCGGTTTCGGAAACACCGACGAGCGATTGATCGCCCAGGAGGAGGGGAATGGCCTTGGCCTGGATTTCAGTTGGTGTCTCGAGTCCCAGTTCTTGAAGTGTGTCCTGAAGCGTAGGAAGTAGCTTAAAATTAGTGAATGAATTCATAGCCCCTCTTCTACGCGCTCCGCATTATATTTGCAAGGAATTCGCAGCGTTTTGAGAGGGCATTGTGCATTTGAAGCTGTTTTTATTGAATTATTTCCAAGGCTCAAGCGATAATCACCTTTTATCGAGGAAATGATGACCACCAAAATCTACATTGATGCTGACGCTTGCCCTGTGAAGGAGGAAGTCTATCGCGTGGCGGAACGCTATAAACTTTCTGTGATTTTGGTGGCCAATCAAAACATCAAAACGCCACTCAGCCAGTGGATTGAGATGAAGGTTGTAACCGGGAGTTTCGATGCCGCCGATGATTGGATTGTCCAAGAAGCCAAAGCCAACGATGTCGTCATCACATCAGACATTCTCCTGGCCCAGCGCTGTGTTTTAAAAGGAACGCGAGTGTTAGGTCCCAAGGGGGAAGAGTTTACAGAGGATAACATCGGATCGATCGTCGCGAGTCGTGAACTGATGCAAAACTTAAGGCACATGGGCGAAAAAAGCGGTCCTTCACCGATGGACAAAAAAGCCCGCTCGCAATTTTTAAACAAGCTCGATCAAATTCTGCAGGCGTTAAAGCGCTTAGGATAGTTTAATAAACGTCAGGCTTAAATTTCCACACGCGATCTTTCACCCAGCGTGGGGCCATAAAACTGATCACCCGTGCTGTCTTTTTTAAACGAATAAAACTTTTCATCGACCACGGGTAATGGCTGAGTAAAATGGTGTCATCCAAATGATTAAAAAGGTAATCAAGAACAATGCTAATTAAAACAAGATCATCCATCAATCCGAGGATAGGAATCCAATCAGGAATGATATCAAATGGGGAAATAATCAAAGCGACAAGGACGAGAAGAATTTTTTTATCCTGAGGTGGAATGCGTTCGTCGTTGGCAACATTTTTAATAAAAGTATTTAACTCTTTGAGGTACGTCATTGGCTCCCTACCGTGGTAGATTGAAATGAGAGCGGTCTGATGTGCTTTTGCAGTTCAATGTAGTTATTAAACGTAAATAAAGCGCCGTTGATATCAAAATCAAACTCGGACTGAGGAGAAAAAAGCGCCGTGGGAATGCGCGCTGCCAGGCCCGCCTTGAGGTCGTAGAGATAATCACCGACATATAAAATTTCCGACGACTCTAGTTGAAAATGCTGTGCAATTTTTAATAAGCCTCTGGGGTCTGGTTTTGGAGGTGCATCATCGCGCGTGATGACTTGCTGAAAGTGAAGGTGATGCTTCTGGAGCGTGATCTCCGTAGATCTTCGAGAGTTTCTGGTAAACACGCCAGCCGGGATCTGAGTTTGCCCCAGAAGATCTAAAAATTCAGCAACACCAGGGTAGAGAACAGAGTTTTCGGCACCTGTGAGCTCGTGATCATCAATGATTTGATGAGCCCAAAGTTTTTTATCTTCCGGCCAAGAAGAGGTCTCTTCGAGGATGGGTATGGCGGGAGCAATGCCTAAATCCTCACGGAGTTTTTTAAAATTCAGTTGCGAATCCACCAGGGTGCCATCGAGATCAAAAATAAAGCCTTTAAATACCATGTCGGTAGTTTGGCGAAGGAGGGCAGGGATGTCAAATTATGGATATTACTTTTTAATGGGACGGCGGTAGCTCGCACCTCCTGAGCGCAATTTTGAATCACGAATAAAAATAAGTTGTCTTTCGACCATAAAGTCAAAAGCCGAAAGCAGATGATCGTGCTGACGTGTTTCAAGATTGAATCCCTGTGTGGATCCCATCAACTCGATGGTGTGATGAATCGCTTCGATGGTCGAATAACAAGCTTCGTTGGGTTGTTTGCGTACACGAAAGTTTGAAAGCTTTGGTGGCGAAAAACAAACGCGAAGGAGGGTTTTTAAATTTTCGCTCATGCGAATCATTTTTCCAGCGGTAGCCCAAGTGCCATCAATGACAAAAATGCGGAGTTTTTTAGAAGTAGGAACTAAGTTTTGTTTTTCAAATTCTGTCATCAACGTCATATTTTTTGAGTCTGATCCCGGAAAAAGTATGACGGAATAAAAATTACTATCCTCAATCAGTGCGTTCACAATAGAGTCGTGCGTAAAATCAAGACCTTTAATAAGGTGAGAGCCCTCCAGGCAAAGATGGGACATTCTTCCCGTGGCGATGCGCCGCTTGACTTCGAGCGGATGAATGAGAATCACAAAATGGATATTGGGATCAAAACTGACGATCTGCTTGCAGTAGCAGCAAAAATCGGGCTGAGCGCAGGTTTGGCAAAGAACACGATGTGTGGGTTCTTTTAAAAGCCGTTCCGCTTTTTTAAGCTGATAGTCATCGATTTTCATGTGTTTAGGTTAGCAGATGGAAAACCGAATCTGCTAATAAAAATTAGCGAAATGAAAACCAGGTCCAGGTCTTTATCCTGGAGGCATTGGCAGTTTATATCTAATCTGCTTGATGTCGTAGTTTGTGATTAACTTCTTTGTTTCAGAAATATTATATGTTCCATGATCGATACGGTCAGCCCACGCTCGTCAGATTTGTATTGAGTGTTCCTAAATCATTTCGATTCAACAGCTGCGTATTGTCTGCAAAAGCTTCGTATTCGCTCGTCGGAATTCCAATCGCTTGAAGAATGTTTACAAGGAGACGGTTGTAATGAACGCCGTAGTAGTTATTAGAGAATTCGGAGTTTGAAGGAGTGTTACTAAATCCACCACAGACTGCGTACTGAGGCGCTGTCGCACGATCCGAGTTATCAATGTAATTTCCCATCGAGCCAAAGTCGCCCCCGCATTTCCAAAAAGGATGACAGGTAGGGACATACGTCCTTCGTCGTCGCCAAGTCCGTCCAAATGGCGTGAAGCATCGTGTCCTCGAAAATCGGTTAAATCCAAACCGCGCATGATGCTCATGCTATTTAAGTAAGGACTAAAGCTCGAACCATTGATCGGTGCAAGAACAGATGAATTTGTCGGAGCAAATTCACGAAGCGGTTGCCAGCGTACCGGTTTTTGACCGTTGCCCGGATTATAAATGCGATTCGGTTGCACTAAATTTGCAATGTTTCCTGAAGTGTTTGGCTACCATGCCAAATTATGGCCAAGATCAGAATGCCCGATGATAGAAATAAATCGCTTAATCGTGTTTGGTGGAGCTCCTCAAAGTTCACGCGGTAAGAGCTAAGTTATAAAAGGAATGGCCAGCATTGAGTTGCCGGCGCCTTGTAAAAACATTCTGCGGGTTTGACGATTATACTTCATAACGTACCTCTTATTTCGTAATATTTCTGTAGCGATAATTTCTGTCTAAAGCGGAGCTTCTGAAAAAATCTTGCAGAGTGGTGCCTTCGTCCAGGCTTTTGTGGAGGCTGTCAGGCTATAAAAAAATACTGGAGGATTTATGAAATTAAATGCGTCAGGACTGCTATTTTGTGCGATAGGACTTTTACTTACAGCCTGTTCGGATGACTCTTCGAGTCCGTCTGTGACGATCACGGGTTCAGCCTCGGCCACACAGTCGTTTATTTCGCGCTCTGGAGCGGCGACGGGGAGTCCGACGACAATGAAACTAAATATTTATCAAATCCTAGTGAGCACCAACACAGATTGCTCAAACCCAATATCGCTGATTGATCATGGTGCCACTCCGGTTGAAGTAAATATGGTCGCATCTCCTGTGTTGTTTAGCGGATCTCCTGCAGCAGGCACTTATAATTGCCTCATTTTTAAAGTGAGTGATACACTGGCTTACCAAGTGGATGCCGCAGCCGTTGCCGCATGGCCAGGAGTTTGTGCGGACACCACCACTGAGTATCGACATGATATCTATCGCACAGACAATGGTGGAAGCGTCTTTAAAGATTTAGATGGCGCACTGATCCCGGCGACCGGGATTAAAGCCACTCCGAGTGAAGATGTGGTCTATCTTATTGGTTCAACCACTCCCGCTGATGCTGTGGCTGCAGGTTACAATGTCAATCAAACGTTTACACTTCTTTCGGGACTCACTGTTCCCGGAACTTCTACTTTTTACGTCGATTTCGAAGACGGGATCGAAGACACGGGCGATAGCATTTGCACTCTCGAAGAGGGCGCGGGAATGGGTTTTCGCTAAATTGTGAATCTTATCTACCTCTGCGGACAAGAGGCGCTGTCGACTTCTCCGTAGACGATTGAATGAATTGGATGACCGCCACGAAAAGCAGTGGCGGATAAAAGGGACCACGTGAGTCCACCATCCGCGGACCGATAGGATTTTTGTCGGCTGTAGTAGTTGCCCCAATTGCTTGTAATCATCGAAAATGTTCGTGTAACGGGATTGTAGGCGATGGGTCCATTAAAGGGTTGCCCAGTTAAATTTTCAACTGACATGGCTTGTCCCATCCAACTGAGTCCATCAAAGCTAATCCAACGTTGTCCATTGCCCCAAGAAATAAATTTTTCTCCATCAAAGATCAATTGCTCCCAAAAGAGATCGCGCATTGTTTGTTCGCGAATGGTCCATGTTGTTCCGTTGTCGGTGGAGGTGGCGGAGTAACTTATCGCAGAGTCGTTATGGCCAATTGCAACGATTCGATTATTGCTCGCAGCCACTTTCTTAATCCAAGTGACTTGCATGTTTGTTGGGTAAGCCCAAGATAGACCTTGATCTCGACTGAGGGCAAATCGTTGCGGGCTGTCACTTCGCCCAGTGGCTATCATGAAGGAATTCACACGCTTTACAGCAGCAAATGAGAGGTTCTGCAATCCGTCAGTTGTTACAGGTGATAAAGTCACACCAGCATCTGTCGATCGAAATCCATTTTGCCACTGAACGTATAAAATATTGTTGATGAAAGTGAGTCCATTCCCTTGCACATCACGAAGAGTTTGCCATTGATATGCATTTTGTGATCTTCGAAGTGCTCCTGGATATCCCCACCCTGCCATCGTAAAGAACCATCCATTGTTATAATCCAAACCAGTGAAAGAGTAGGGAGTGTGATCACATTCTACGTAATTGGGATCTCCATCCACCCAGCAGCGAGTGGCATCATTTGCTGACTGATCGTGAATCCAAGTTCGACCATCATCACAAGACATCACTGTGCGAGACATGTGACCAGCCGCTAAAAAAACACCCACCTTACCTGCTGATATAGGAGTTGGTGTAGGAGTTGGTGTAGGAGTTGGTG
>CAZOGU010000050.1:0-3210 GCA_964579625.1 uncultured Pseudobdellovibrionaceae bacterium | reverse complement strand
CCCACCTTACCTGCTGATATAGGAGTTGGTGTAGGAGTTGGTGTAGGAGTTGGTGACGGCGAAGGCGGCGGAGAGGTTGGATCCGGTTGTTGATTGCTGGCTTCTGTTACACCACCGAGAGGGGCCGATTTCATACCGTTTTCGGCGCAGTTTTGATAGCAAACGAAAATAGAGATAAGAAGTGCAAGTTTTAGGACTTTTTTCAATTTAAGTATCACGACGTTCCCTCAGTAATTATGGTGGTGTTGGATAAAGTACAAAACTTGAATCAGGCCAACGAAATGGACTCGATGTTGTGCTGCTATAATAATTTTGACAGGCTGAAGTTCTGAACGTTTCGTTCTTGAGAATCCAAAGAGCCGGACAAACTTGTTGTGTCAGGTGAGTGCGACACTCGGCCATGTCACGTAAGCCTGGGTTGCTTCGATTGTAGTAACTGTTCACAAAATTCCAAGCAATCGACTGCAAAGCGGCTGCTGTTGTGGCATTCACCCCAGACGGCGGAGTTAATCCTGAGGCTGTTTTTCCATAAATACTCGAGTAGGTAACTAAGGCCGCGAAATAGACGCCAAGGGATGTGAGGTGAACATTGTCGGAAAAAATCATATTCATTTTTTGCGCAGTAGTACCGCTGATGCCTGCGACTTGGTTGGCTATGGCTCTTTCAACAAGATCAACGAGAGCCGCACTGACCGGCAAATTCACAGTTCGATCACTTCTTCCAGCAGCTTGAAGTGAGAGATTGACTTTACTGGTTGTACATTCCCAAGCAATCAGGGCTTTTTTCTCGTAATCAATCCATAGAGAGGGATCATTTTTATCCAGATCAAGCCAACTATTGTAAAACAATGTACGAGCGGCGGGATTGCCTTCAATCAATCGATCATGAAAGTGCCTAAAGAGTCCAATAGTGTCTTCCCATTGAATGGCTACGGGTAAATAATGATTTTCGGTAATGACAAGCGTGTCGTAACGTTGGCCTGTGCCGATGGTTTGCGGATTGCGAAGTTCTGAAATCACATTAAGGCCGGTACTGCCATTGCGATTTTTACCTTGTCTGTATCCGGCCCACACCGCGATATTGTCGCCTTTGGTGCGCGCACCAATAGCAGAACCAATGATAATTTGTTCGTTGTAAGCCACACTGTCGCCGCGCTTTGTGGCGATGTCGACAATATAATCTGCCAGTGGATCATCCGTTAAACTGTGTCCAGAGAGAAAAAATCGTGACGAGTTGCGCGCCGTCCATGTGCCCGAGCCTGGAGGAGGGCTCGCCACACAAGTATTGTTCGTATTGACGTAGCCCGTATTGCAAGAAAGAACGGTACAAGTTCCGTAGCTTGTACCATTCCACACACTTTGTCCTGCGCCATTGGCAATGGTACAAAGCTGAATATTTGGCACACACGTATTTCCATTAATATGGTAGTTGGTGTTGCACGAAACAACCTGGCACGATCCATTGCTTTGTGTTTGTCCATTGCCGTTGACGATAGGACAACTCATGGGAGTAAATACGCAAGAGTTGGATTGGTTTTGATATCCCGAATTGCAACTCAACACTGTGCAGGCTCCATAGGCTGAACCATTCCAGACTTGTTGGCCGGTGCCATTTGCAATCGTACAAGAGCGGGTATTATTTACGCAGACATTGTTTTCGAGATGCATGTTAGCGCTACACGCAGGTGGAAGCGCGACGCAAGTATTGTTCCCGCCGATGGCGTAGCCCATGTTACAAGAAACAACGTTGCAAGGTCCAAAACTGTTTCCATTCCATGTGCTGAGTCCTGCGCCGTTGGTGATGGAACAGTTTTGTGTGTTGGAAACACACAAATTGCCATTCATATGGAAATTGGTGTTACATGAAACCACTTGGCACGAACCATTGCTTTGTGTTTGTCCATTGCCATTTGCAATGGGACAACTTGTTGGGGAGAAGACACAGGAATTGGATTGGTTTAGATATCCTGAATCACAACTAACGATTGTGCAGGCTCCGTACATAAAGCCACTCCATGTTTCCTCGCCGGTGCCGTTTGTAACTGCACAGGCGCGCTTGTCGCTCGTACAGACATTGTTTTCCGCATGCATATTGACATCACACTGTAGTCCCGGCTCATTGGATTCATTCACTGAGTTTGATGGAGTATTTGATGTCTCAAACTGAGATCCGCAGTTTTGAAACAGAGTGACTAATGAGAAAGTTAAAAAAAGAAGACCGAAACTACGCAAATAAGATAATTTGCCTTTTTTCACCACAAACCACCCCCAACAGACAGTTCTTAGAATAAATGAAAATCATTTAAAAATCACAATTTAAATGCTTTTTTCTCTAGCTGAGACAGTGGATAAGGGTTAAATTCCTCCAAAGGGAGTTTTAATGGCCACATTATTTGTTACGTTGCTTTTGGTTTTCGGTCATGGACAGAGTTCGACTCAGAGTTCAGTCGTTTTAAAAACGGCAGATATTTTAAGAAATGCCAAAGATTCCGATTGGCGTAGGTTGGACAATGACAATCTTTTGTACTTTGATTTTGAGAAGGGGCTTGTCATTATCGAGCTGGCGCCAGACTTTGCACACGAGCATGTGAAAAACATTAAAAAACTCAGTAAAGAAAAATACTGGGATGGATTATCGATCGTGCGTGTGCAAGACAACTATGTCGTTCAGTGGGGTGATCCGAATGCAGAAAAGCTGGAGCAGAAGAAAAAAATAAAAACAGCCAAGGAAACACTCAAGGCGGAGTTTGATCGTTCGTATTCAGAAAAATTATCCTTTACAGCACTTCCTGATACAGACACGTACGCAAAAGATGTGGGATTTGTAAAAGGTTTTCCTGTGGCGCGAGATAAAGACTTACAAAAAATGTGGCTGACTCATTGTTATGGAATGGTGGGGGCAGGACGCAATGATTCTGCCGATAGTGGGGGAGGAGCCGAGCTCTACGTGGTCATTGGCCATGCTCCACGACATTTGGATCGCAATGTGACTCTCGTTGGGCGCGTCGTTCACGGGATCGAGTTGTTGTCCTCTCTCCCAAGGGGGACTGGTCCTTTGGGTTTTTATGAAAAGCCAGAGCAGAGGATCAACATTCAATCGATAAAGCTTGCATCAGATGTTGCAAAAAAAGATCGCATGGAATTAGAAGCACTCAAAACAGATTCCGATACTTTTAAAAAATTGATCGAAGCACGGAGACATCGAAAAGA
>CAZOGU010000049.1:0-19607 GCA_964579625.1 uncultured Pseudobdellovibrionaceae bacterium | reverse complement strand
TATGTCTTATGCTTGACCATATTTACCGGAAGGAAATTCGTTGCACCTAACAAGCGACAAGCGCTTGGTTAAGCCAGATAGTCACGCTGATATAGTAAAAACATTAAAAAAAATTGATAGTATAAATAGTTCGGAGTTATCAAAACAGTTTTCATCTGAACATATACAAAAGTTTACAGACTCTCTTATAAAAACAATGCTTGTGCATATTAAAGATGTATTTAGTGTTTTTGTTGAGGAGAAGAGGCCTAAAAAGATTAATGATTTACCGAAACTTTTCAATGAGTTTATAACAGATAATGCTCATGTGTATGAGAAGGATGGCAATAAAAAGAAAGACTACAATTTGTTGTATCTAAAGACAGCTGGCAATTCCAAACGAGGAAAGCTTTTTTTTCAATTCAAAGAGTTAGCTTATGATCAGATATTGGATAATAAGTTTAGATTTGCTCAGGATCTTCAGGCAGAAAAAGTTTTAAATGACATAATTGGGTTTCTTAAAAACAATATTTCGAAAAGAGATGACGGAGCACTATTATTTTTCCCCAAAGAAGTACGAGAATATATGCAGATTATGATCGATAAAGGTCAGCTTGAAATAGGAATTATTGATTTGGTTTCTGGAATGACGGACCGATATGCTCAAGAACTTTTTGAATCAATTGGTAGACCGATCAACTTTAGAAGGTCTGCGTAGAGTTGTGGGTTGAATTGTGGGTTGATGGAGCAGCTAATTTTTAAATATTTGAAATGGTTAAATTTTTTTAAATTATTGGCGGAGGATGCGAGATTCGAACTCGCGTTGCCTTTTGGGCAAACTCGCTTTCCAAGCGAGCGGATTCAGCCACTCTCCCAACCCTCCGGAAGTCATTTTGATCTTTTCTTCTACATAAAAGTTATAAGGGTGTCATGTCGCGCCAAAGCGCATGAAAAATGGGCTCTCAAGGAGCCCCCCTTTCATATTACTAGCTGATCCAATGCAGTGGAGCTTACTTACTGGCTCCCGGCATCACGTTTAGCATTTTGCGAAGATTTTCGGACTGAATCATCACGTCGAGCTTCTCATCTTCATCAAGGCTTGCGCTATCTGCGAGAACCTTTTCTGTCTGCTTCACCCAATTTTCGTAGGTTTGTGTACCAATGGTTTTCACAAAGCTGCTAACCAAAGACTGCTGGGTGAGATTGATCGGAATTTGCAAATATTCTTTGAGTTCCACAGACACATCTGTTGAAACAGAGAGCTTCTCGAAGAACTCTGTAGCTTTCTGACCGTTGATCACCTTGTCGGTGCCTTCCACTTTAAAGTCGGTTTGCCCGCTCTGCATCGCCGCAAACTGCAACCCAATAGCTTGCTGCAATTGCATAATGCCGCTGGCTCCATTCATGATCGCCTGTTTCTCCTCGGGACTGACGGTCTCTGAGAGCAGCTTTCCAATTCCAGTAATTGTGTCTTGCAACTGCTGAGCTGTGACCGGACCTTCAGTTAGCGGAAGATTTTTAATCGCTCCAAGAAAGTTTTTGAACGCAACTTGCTGCGCCTGAGAAGCGTTTTTAAGGTTAACAAACAGTGGCTGATCCAACTGAATTAATTTTTCGAAAACCTGATTGATAAAGACAGCGTCAGGCTTTGCAAAAAAGTAATTGCCATTGAATTCGTAGACATTACTTCCAGGATCAATGTTGGTTTTTGTATTGGTTTTGCCAATTAAAAACTCTTTAATGACCATTCGTTGCGGCTTCCCAGGGACCATGGAACTATTGATCAAATTTCCAAGAGCATCTTGAAAAATAGGCCATTCGGTATCGAATTTTTTGAATACAGGAATCTCCCCTGGGGTGATGTCGTAATTAAGTTGTTGTAAGTTTTCTGCAAGAGACGCGCGAACGTCCAAACCATTAAGAATTCGATCGGTAATCTTTCCTCTTAATTGTGAATACATATAGGACTCATCCATTAAGCTTGGCGCCAAACCTCCGCGGACACGCAATAGGTAAGACAAACGAGGTGGTGCACGTTGAGCTAAAAAAATACTTGCATTTATACGTTCAGGCAAAATTCCTAAAATATCATAGCTCTTTTCAGCCTCATCCATAGATAAAGAATATTGAATATTGTTTACGGGAAGGCCGATACTTGTCACAATTTCGAGGTTGTCGCGGTTTTTAACGTAACTGATTAAATTGGTATCGTCACAGCCAGTTACAGTTTCATAGCCCGAGGCACCGATGACCTCTTTTTGAAGCTTTTCAAACTCATAAAGTTTAATTTTTTTATTTTCATCAACTCCAACGCAATAGAGATCAGGTAAAAATAAAATTTCACTCATTAATGAAAAGAATTTATCAGTGACACCAATGTATTCTTTTTGTTTAAACTTTTTACTCTCCATAAGTTCTTTTTTAAAAGATTCACGCATGTCTGGCGTGATGTGATCTAAATAAGTGCGAGCTTCGCCAACGTAATCGTGCACATAGGCTCGCCAAGCGGCGTAGATTTCAATCATGGAGACCATAAAGCGGGCACGATATCCAGAATAATCAAGCGCACGCACGCGATCTAAGCGCTGGCCATAGAGCACTAAAAAGTCGCGATACTGATTAAAATAGTAATCCAATGCGGAGAGTGGATCATAGCCATAATCATAACGTTTACAAAGAGGATCTATCTGAAGTCGATCCACGTGTTCGTCATTGCAAAACTTAAAGCGATTTGACTTAGAGAAAATGGGCTGGTTCTCCAGAGATAATTCTGGGTTAAGATCTGCAAACTCTCCAAGCATTGTTTTATTTCGATCACGTGCACCGCCCACTTCAATTTTATTGGCATAGCCATAAGCCACGGCCGCAATGTCATAAGGCCCTGGTATTGCCAAGTAAGGAGCATCAAACGGTGCGTAGTCCATGATCGAACTACCTGCGGGCAGAAACTCATCCGAAGAATAGTATTCATAAATTTCAGGGAACTGGTTGCGAGGATAGATTTGTTCCATTTGCTTCATAGATGTAAAGCTGTTCGCTTTATCAGAAGATGCAAAAAAGTTATGTCTTAATCCAACTGGACTATGGCCGATCTCATGCGCAATAACTGAGGCAACTCGCTTTGGTAATAATTTAACCAAACACGAATTTACATAAATATTTTCTTCCGCGGATTGAAGAACAATACCTTGGCCCTCTCGGTTTGAAGCCTTTTTTAGGACCCGAGAGACATAAGATTTAACTTCTGGGCAAAAATGTTCAATTTCTTTACTCATGTAGTTGTAAAGGGGACGCGCACTAAGTATCTCACGCGAAAAACCAACATCTTTAGCAATTCCCGTTTTAATCTTGATGTAATCACGAATATCAGAAGCGGCACTATTTATGAGTGGTCCGACATAAACGTTAACAGTTCCACTAATAATTTCGCCGGTATTAGGGTCAGCAACAGTTGGACCAACTCCCAAAAGCCCAGAGCCACCAATGTTGTCGATCACGTTAATAATGTTTACATCAAGCTCGCCAAGCTCAGCGTCACCTTCTAAGATTTTTAAGCGAGATTTTGCTCCAGAAAGTTCAAAAACACGGTTCCACCGTTTGACCGTTTGACGCGCAATCAAACGATAATCGATGTCGAGACGATTGGGGTCGGCCTGAAGCTGTTTCATTGTTGGCGTGAGAGTTGAGAACTTAAAAAGAATGTCTTTATTAGGATTAGAGCGGCTGAGTTGTACATTCTTTTCGAAATCTTCTTCACGATGATCTTCGTAATCAGAAAGTTTAAATTTGTTGTTCTCAAAATAGCCAAACTTGTTGCGATCATTTTGGAAATAGACTCTTTCAGTGTAGTTACGCTCTTTAGCGCGAAGGAAAGAGTATTTTACTTTTTCTCCGCTGCTCGTTTTAATGAGGGTGTAGCTAAAACTATCAGGCTTAATGATAAGACTATCAATTTTAATCCCTTTAAAAACACCTTCTAAAAATGCTGCAGTTTGATCTTGCTGAACCAGCAAGCTTGTTTGAGCAAAGTAAAATTTCCCGTACTCACGAAGCACATCGGAGCGGTAAGTGTGTTCTTCTTCGCCAAGGCCACCTTCGTCACCAGCTGGAGTTGTTCTGTAATCAACCCAGTCAACGCGAATATTAATTACATCATCCGCATAATCTTCGTTAAACTCCACGCGATCGTCTCGAACGACGTTAATTCCGCGAAGGAAATTGTTGATTTTAGTAAATTTAATTTTGGTGGCAAGTTTTCTTAAAGACGCATCAACAGTCCCATCGACAAAGCCGATTTTTTGCTCCTGCCCAGGTTTCGTCGAAACAATACTCGAAGCGTAGTACCATTCTCCTTCTGTAAAATAATCAGCAGGCAGAACATCGAGCTTTAATTGTCTCTCAAAGGCTCTAAAGGCGCTTTTATTTACATAGACGTGGCTTGCTGTTTTGTAATCCATTGGGTCAATTGAAAATTTTCCTTTGATGTTAGTCTCACGGTTGTCTTCGTTTCTTTGTTTCCCAGTATTGTAGTAAGTGGCTTCGTAGCCGCCCACAGGAACAAGATATCCGTTCCTTGTTTTCACCGCATATGGAAGTTCATAATGGGAAAGCTGTTCCGTTTTTACTAACTTATAAAGTTTTAAAAACTTAGGCGTGAATTCATAAATAAGGGGGTACTTGGTGTTTGGCATCCCAAACAAATCCAAAGTTTGTATATTGGGTTTTAAAAGAGGAGAGTCAGTGTCAAATTTCACAATTTTAGGAAACGCGATGCGCTCTTTTTCGATCGTGGTTTCGATCACTAAACTCTGAGCTTCTGAGACGGCGGACTTATCAAGGGCCTCTGTCGTCGTGATAGAGTGTTTCCATGATTTAACTTCATTGACCGAGATGAGATCATTCAGGTTTGTGCCTGGGAGCTCTAAGTCATCGCGTTTTTTTACGCAACCAAAGGAAAGCACAGCAACTATCACTGTGGCTATTAAAAAGCGAATGTTGTTTTTATTAGAATACATATCCCACTCCTATTAGGTAAATACTTCGATCATCATCAAATAAAGGCTCGTTTGTAATAGTGCGATCTCTCCAGTTGTATCCGAAAGAGATATTAAACGTATCTGTTGCATTCACAATGAGGCGCGCTGTAACAGATTGCACTGTGCGCCAGTCTTGAAAAAAATCATATCGTAAGGTTTGGCTGTATGACATAGACGCTATCAAATAGCGGTTAAAAACATAGGATCCTGCAAGGCCAATAAAAGTGCCAAAAGGTGAGTTGGGCTGAAGGCCCATGGCATTGGCTGTGTCATAGCGGAATTGACGGTAGTAGGCTCCAAGACTTGGGGTAATAATCACTTTCGCATTTGGCTGATAGCGCATCGCCAAGCTCGATCTCACTTCTGTTAACATACTATTTCTTTGGGATGCGCGGGAAGACGGAAGTACAATTCCTGTGGACCATACAAGTCGATTGTATTTATCAGACCATACTTTAGGGCGCGTGTAAGTGACTTCAAAATCTGTGACACCGTAGCGATCAGGGTCTCTATCGGAATTGTTAAAAAGAGATCCACCATTTTTGTAAATAAGGGCTTCATAACCCAAACCAAAACCCAGAGCGCTTGCCGAGTTAATCCGGTAACTCACACTGAGCTCATTGACTGAACTCCAAGTGTCAGCATACTCATCAAGACCGCGGGCAGCGGAGGCGTTAAAGAAGAATCCCCAGGGACTTTCATTTAAGAGCATTGATTCTGCAATGGAAAGTCCTTGGGCGACCGACTGATTTGTATTTTTGGTGGGCTTTTTCTTTTGATCTGTAACATTCGCTTTGGTTGTATTTTCCTGAGAGGCAGCTGTGCCGGTATCAGTCTTTAATTGTGCATAAAGAGAAGAAGTGAACAGAACAGTTGGTGCTGCTACCAATATCAAAACTAAATTTATTTTCTTAAGTTCCCAAAACAAATCAACACTCCCCAGAGCTTTAAATTAGAATCCCCACTCATCAGAATTTCAGAACTATTAAATGAAGTTATGAGCACCAATAAGTGCGTGGAATGTAAGCTTTTGAGAGAATTTTTTCTATTCTTTATTTGTCGATTGAAAAAACAACAGTACCCTTTATAAGAAATATAGATGCCATGTAAAAAGTCTCAATTTGAGACATGTCTAAATATTTGCCAATTGCGTGACAAATTTGCATACGGTGTTTATCTAATCCCTCTAAAAGCCAGCCCTTTGGGCCTAGGGCTTGCTATATCCAACTATGAAGCGGGGTTTCAAATGAAAAAAGCTATTGGTCTTCTATTTCTGCTATCTGTTGTTGTCAATTGCAGTTTGCGTAAGCGCGGGCTCGAGACGCCTGTGCCAAATGAACAGATTCAATCCAAATCCTTTTTTTTTGAAAACGGTGATACAGAAAAGCCAAAAAGATTTCTATTGGGCGTGGCCCCCATTCAAACAGACGCCGATGGTGAAGAGTGGGAAACATTTCTTGCGCAGGATGCTCTCCATGTCAATATCGAGTTTCAAGTCACGGCGGATAAACTCATTGGCCTTCAAGTCAATCCTTCTTTTCCGAATGACAGAAGCAAATGGAGTAAAGTTTTAGAAATAGATATTTTAAAGCACTTTTATTATGAATACAGAAAAGATGAATATGGTCGTGATACTCGCGAATTGATCGAAAATGATCAGCGCAGCCATTATTCTCGTAGAACTTACATGCGTTTGAATTTAAGCAGCATTCGATTTTTTGTGGACCGTTGGGGAAGCTCTTATTTTTCTAAAAGTTCTCAAGTGCTTTCAGCTGACAACGAAGAGTGGGATTTAAAAAAGAGCTTTCTGGGATTTAACATCAATGAAAGAACCACATTCTCCTACGGAGTCTTTGCGCGAAACTCTCAAATTGTAAACGTAACTCGAAGAGTGAATATTTTAGCTTTTCAATCAGATAAAAGCTTTAAGGCAACACCCTATCATGTCGACAACGCAAAATATTTTAATATATTGCATACTGTAAGTCGCCAAATTGAAGAAGGAAAAAGCATCGATAAACAAGTCATGAAGGCCGCAAAATGGGACTTGTCAAAGCCGATGGATATTTATCTTGATGGTGTTCCAGAAAAATATGTTTCACTCTTTGAAGACACGATTGATGCCTGGGAGACTTCATTGCGAAACATTGGAGCGATTCAAAGCCGAAAAAAAACATTTAATATCCGAACAGACTATCCTTCAAAATATCCATTTGATTTACGGTATCCAACCATTCATTGGGTTGATAGCAAAAGAACATCGCTTTATTCTCCACTTGGAATAGCGTTGAACAATGCGGATGTTGAAACAGGTAAGATGCTGGCCGCCAATGTGATTATTTATGGTGGGATGATGGAAGTTCTTATCAACCGCTATTTTAATCCGTCTCTGGTGAAATCCTCGGAAATCTCTGTCAGCAGTGAATCTTTGTTGCCTGAGGTCCAATTCCTTACGCCAAATCTTCCCAAAACTTTTACGGTCCCTGGCGCAGCAACAAGGCCGGGTTTTAACATTGATACAGAATATCTAAAGTTAGACGCACTCGATAGGTCTCCGCTAGCCCCAATGTTACAGGCAAAAGTTCAATCATTTTTGCAAAACAATTCAATGCTCGAGCTCCTTGATTTAGGAATGTTCGCTCCCCGAAAAGAAAATCAAATGTTTCAATTTTTCTCTCAGAGTCAAAAAGAAATAATGGAGAGAGATGTTTTTGAGAGAGGAGCAACAAACCTAGCAGATCACCATGATCGGACGTTTGCACATGTCTCTAGCATGTGGTCAGGGGGTCTTGCATTCGCTGAATCAGCAGGATACAGCAAGGTGACGCAAAGAACTGCGCTGCGCAGTTTGATCCGCAACGTTTTACTGCACGAATTGGGTCACTTTTTGGGTTTAGGCCATCAATTTAAGGGCACTCTTGTTCCCGAGTACGGAACACTTCCAAAAGCCTTCACTAATCATTCAGACAATTTAAAAAATACAAAAAGTCTTTTTGCAAAAGCAATGCCGTCTAAAGCTATTGAAGAGTGTCGAATTCGTAAAAATAAAATCGAAGACCTCAACGAAAATAACAATCAAACAGCTACGCAATCAGTTGATTGCGTTTCTGAATATATTCCGACCAACTACAGTTCAATCATGGATTATCTGAACGGTCGCATGGAAGTGATCCTTGCTGAAAAAGACGTCGTTCCGGGGCCTCATGATGAACTGGTGTTGCGATATATTTACAACGGAGAAATAGCAACTTTTAATAAAGCGCAAGATCGATTCGAGTTTTTTAAACATGCTGATATTCTAGAAGACAAGACGGGATTCGTTCCAAGCAGGATTCATGGGAACCCAGTTGCTTATTTTCCGGCTTGCAATGATTACGATGCCTCTCTCTTGAAGGATCCATTTTGCAATCGCTGGGACTCAGGCACACGCGCTGAAGATATTGCGGCGTCGTACATACACAACATTGATGACAATATTACAAATATTCTTTTTAACTTTTCTGACACGAGTGAGGTCAGTGCCGCGACGGCCGAGAACAGATTATGGTCACAAAGTATAGAAGTCTTTTCTCATCTAAGAACATTTTATGAAGAACTTCGTATTCGTCTACTGAATACACCTTTTGATGCAAACGCTAATGATGGCGTCAGCATGTGGCAAGTTCTTAAGGAGAATGAAGAGGCGTTATTTCAATTTTCGTCGGCTTGTGAGATGAAGGTTGAGCAAATCCGAAATCAAACCCTTAAAGTGATCATGGCAGACAAATTAATAAAAGATTTATGTGTTGCAAGCATAAAGACGCTTAATGCTACAAAAAAATATGTTGCTTTGCCGCCGATCGATTACACGATTTTAGCTGACGACCGGGTTATGCAGGGCGGATATGTGGCCGGAGAAGGCCTCACTCAGTGGAGCACCTATGTCAACGGCAAATCAGTTGTATTGACCAACCGCCCACTCAAAGTGATTTCCCTCTTCAATGCGTCGACCTCAATACCATTCATGCTTTACGGCGGAAGTTTTATGAATAATATTTTTTACAACAAAGAAGAAAACCGATTTTTGTATCGAACTTTGTTTCCAAACGAAATTACGGATATCACAGCTACGACGGTAAACAAAAATTTAATGTTTGCGAACGAAGCGCAAAATTCTTTGGGCCGCGAAAGCAAAACAATCATTGGTTCAACCATTCTTTCACTGGCCTATTTCAATTGGGCAATGAACGAGGGAAGCTATGCTGGAAATGAAAAGTCGCGCCTTACATTAAACTACAATGATATCCTTCAGAATCAGACGTCTTTTGATTTTAGTTACGGTGCACTTTTAATCAAAGTTCAACCACAAAATGATCCAGGTGCAGAGGCCGATCGTTTTAAGAA
The DNA here is from genome assembly GCA_964579625.1 of uncultured Pseudobdellovibrionaceae bacterium. Lineage (GTDB taxonomy): Bacteria > Bdellovibrionota > Bdellovibrionia > Bdellovibrionales > JAGQZY01 > JANPLN01. The sequence goes on along the minus strand of CAZOGU010000049.1, from coordinate 10,209 downwards.
GTTCACAGTTGAGCTGTATGATTTTAGTAATAATAAAACCATCAAAATTGAAGATTTTTATATTCTCCCAGAAGGGCGAGTGATCGCGCGTAATGGAAATATGTTTTTGTTTCCGGTCACGAAAATTCGTTTTTATTCGGAAACAGAGGCCTACGCCCTTGTTTATAAGATTGGGTATGATGAGCTCAGGGAAACCGATCCGCTTATTGATAAGTCAATAAAAACACACTTAACAGACACCCATAAAAGAATTGTCGACAATTGCACAATCGGTGATGGAGTGACTGGACTGTCTGGATTTTTCGGCGGAGCAGCAGATTCGACTTTTTCGGGTTTTAGAATTATGCAAGGTATTCACAAAGATGACAATAAAACACCGCGTTTCGAATTCGAGAAGTCATTACGTGATGAGTTTGCCAAATACGAAGCCTACGTCAAAAAGAAAAATCCTAAGAGTGTTGGCCTCATGCAAACCCGTTGTGAAGAGGCATTAAAGGGTATCGGAATGATTTCTTCAGTGGCTGGAATGTTAAATGGATATTGGTTGGGAATTACAAATGATTATGTGGAGAGATAAAATGAGCAAATACATCTATACCTTATTTATTTTGTCTCTACTTGGCTGCACTGGAAAGGACACTCTGGTTCGTCCTCACGAACAGAAGAAGGATGATCCCAAAACATATTCCTTGCTGCCTCGAAATACAGGAGTTGGTGAACTATCAGTGGATAAAATGTACGAATTTCTAGAGAAGCCCTCTAGCTCCTCGGAAATGATCCTAGAGCAAATACTGAATCCTCTAGAGATCAAAATGATCAACGAAAACTATATTTCTGATCCTGAAAACACTGCTGGAGATTTTGCAATCTACTTAAACCTCTATACAGACGCTCTTTTAAAAGTACTTAAAATGGATGCTGGCAGAGGCAAATCGCTTGCAATGCTTGATCGCTTTGTCAATTTAACACTCAAAAACTGTGATGAAAGCTTGGTTGATTGCACGAAGGTGAAGGTGTTTAGAACATCCTCAAAGTCGAGTCAGTTGGTTGTTTTAAAGGCTAATCAAATCGGCAATCAAATAGACGCATGTGTTGAAAGGTCAGAGATATCGAAATGTACTTCTTTGATTGAAAAAAAGTACTACTTACTTTTCCATGCTAAAAATTTAAAAGTTATCGCTGACCCCAATCTTGAATTTATAACTTCATACTTGGAGCACGCAAGTCTTGTTGAAAAACTGCCAGGAAGTTCGTTCGCGAGGCGAAATCATTCAGCTATCTTCTCTACAGTTGTTCAATTTTTCAACCCAGAGCAAACTTCAATAGAAACACGCTGCAAGGTGATCAAAAATTTTGATGTTTGGAAATATTCTCGACTTTCATTGTTTGGCAGTCGACAACAAATGATTAAACTATTTGAGCTTGCATCATCCTGTGATCTTTATGACAGAAAAAATCAACTCACGGAGTCTTTTCAGAGGGCCCAGTTGGATTTGCAAATGTCCGAAGCGGCAGGCGGCCTTACATTTTTTAAACGCTTTCAAGAGATCAATCGGAACGAGGCAGATCGTCAATTGTTCCTAAAGTATTTGAACCAAAATCTTTTAGATCGAGCGACTACTTTGGATAAAAATGGTCTTTTAGACTCCTCGTTTTACGATGAATACTTTTTTGTCCTCGATCGACTTTACAATGGTCATATAGGCACAGAGGAGGCCTCTGTCATTTTATTTAAAGCGAAGCGTTCTTATAGAAAACTCATCGTCGCATTCAATAACTACATACGGATGCAACTGGTCGCATCTATTATAGATACAAAAAAGTATTTCAGCGATCTCCTTAACCAGGATTATGAGACCGTCGGCAGTGATCGCATTTTTACTAATGCCATCGAGAACAGTGATTCGTTCGCTGAAACTTGGCGAACCAAGAAAAGTCGTTTCGAAGACTTATTCAAAGCAGTCCGCTCTGTCTTTCAGGCGCCGGGGTTAACCACACCGCTCGAAAAGAAGTCTTACGAGGAATTAAAACTTCAGGTGCGGTTTCTACCTTCAACGATTAAGTTCATAGCGACGTATCCCACAATGATGAGCTTGGCGCATTTTGTCGCTGTTCAAGAGAGCGAAAAAAAGGCACGCGCCTGGTGGGGTGGAGAAATCAAATACTCCGCGTCCACTATTTATGAAGAGATGTGGAAAGGACTAGAGCGTCCATGGGTCAATTTTAGTGCGGAATCGGAACCTTTAAATAAATTTTATCTCGTTTATGCCTTTGACTATGCGATTCGATCTGATTTTGTATCCGTCCAGCGCGAAGAAGATGCGAAACTATCCAGCGATCAAAAACTGGAAAGTTACTCTCGAATTTTAGTGCAACGTTATTTTAAAAGCGAAAGAGATGCATTAGAAACAATGTACAAAAGTTCGTTTTTACCAAGTGTTGATGCGGAAAAATTGAGCACCCAAAAGAAACAAATTTGTGAATACGAACTCAATCCCAAGGCTCAAGAAATTCCAGTTCTAAATAAAAATTTGGCTGACTTGCGTGCTCAACTTCATTCTGGAGTTGGTAGAAAGGCGCCAACCAACTACGCTCTTTCGAGCATTAATTACTTTAATATTGCCAAAGATATGTTAGTGCAAATTAATGATAAAACTTCGGTCAAATTACAGATGATGAAGGCTTTTATCGAAGTTATGAAGCGGAATCAACTTCCTGCTACGGCGATCAATGAGGCTCAGGTTGAGTTTGATAAAATTAATGAGTTTGTGAATCGTCGACTTGATCAGTTTGCGGTGGATTATAAGTTCCATACAAACTGCCTATTGCGTCTTTATTTGGTTGAGTCTTACTATCAGTATCTTGCCTTTGAGTCTGAGAAAAAGTATCTGGCTGACACATGGGAAAGAATGGCAAAGTTGAGGACTGTTCCAGCAGAAAAAAAGCAAGAGGAAATAAAAAAAATTAATGATCTCGAAGGAATCTACGCTGACACTGAAAGCAAAAAAAACAATAACAATGTAGATCTTGTTAACTTTGATAAAATCATTGATGAAAAAACATTTTTATATTCACGTTTTGATATTCTTGTTCGCCTCAAAAAATTAATGATGAGTGGTCAAATCCACGATTATAAGAATGCTAAAATCAGCGAAGTTGTTGCTGATTGGGCGGAGCAATTCCCTGGCGCGATGGCAAAGCCAATGGAGCTTACGCGGGATTGGAACATCTCGGCACCACCAGTTCTAGAGCAGTCTGATTTGCTGAATAATAGGGATTATGATATTCAGGTGTATTGGAGTGCATCCAAAGATGTTTTTGTAAATAATGGTCTTAAGGCACTTTCTGGAGTGGATAATAACTCGTTTTTATCCTGGTGGTCTGACGAGAATAACAACGACTTAACTGTTTGGAAAACGGCACTTGAGAATTTAATATACATTTATATTTTACAAAAGAATTCTTTATCAAATGTGAATAGAATCAAGGCGGATGACCTTATTTCGCACATGAAAATGATTTTGAATCTTATCTCAATAAACAACGTCGACAAAGAATTGATCAAAAGTTTTGGTTATAGTGCAAAATTTAAAGTTGATAAGAATTTAAAGGATTTGGTTGTTGACGGCGGCCTGCGCGAAACACTGTTCCCACATTCTTTTTTATATGATAACTTTAAGACGAAAATTGGAATGAACTCTGAATTATTAGACCCGGAGCAAGTCAAAAAGTCATCTTCGCAAGGAGCTATATTTGCCGACGCCTACATTTTGTCACTCAATTTAAATGACCAGCAGTATCGAATTTATTTTACGAGTCACGAATGGCTGGAGCCTTATTTGCGTGGTCAATATGAAGAAATTAGTAAGGACCGACTCCAAAAAATTCAGGATATGGCGGAGGCTTTCTCGAGAAATAGAAACTATGATGATGCGGGCATAATTTTCCGTCTCGACAAGGATGATCGCGGAAATTTGAAATCCATTTCAATTAAAGACTTTAGCCGTATTCCTGTTGAGAACAACTTGATTCACCCGGATCGATTGATTGATATGAATAAATTTATCAATAAGTTTACATTGAAAACAAATAACATCTACAACACGTCCAACCTTGGCAAGGGCAAGGATAAATAATGAAAGCATTGCTTCTTGCGCTTCTTTTTTTCTGTTCTATTTCTGAGGCTCAATTGGCCCTCAGAAATAGTTTGCAAGTCGAACTAGAGAGTCGTCTGCAGATCAGTGCGCAGTACTCTATGTCAACGGACTTTTTAGAGCAGGCTCGCCCGAGACAGTATGATCACCAGATCAGCCTGAATGCTATATACGCAATCAGCAGAGATTGGCAGATGGGTAGCTTGTTAGACGTCAATTATTTTACATTGGATAATGAAATTGTAGACACCCAAAAAGGATATGGCCGTGTTCAACCCAGCTTGAGTACATTTACTTCGTATCGTCTTAAAACGCCGTGGTTTGACAGCCATAATATCAGCATGTCTTATTATCTACCACTCGATGAGTACAGTCGTTTTGAGGGCTATAATGGAATTTCCAGTATAGGAACAAATCTTGTGAAAAATCTGTGGACACCTCGAATTCGTTGGATCCAATCTTTTCGCGGAAGCTATCAGTTTAATAGTTTTGACAAATCAGCGGTGGGAATTCCCAATCGACTTTACTCAACATCAACAACTTCCATCCTGAGTGCAAGCTTGACAAAAGATATCGTCGTGATGATGGCCTTCGGCTTTCGCTGGGGTCGTTTTACTGACGGCAACTCGGACTACTCTTACAATAATAGTCAGATGATAAACTACAGCCTCAAAAAGACAAATTTTTATGTAAGACATACAAATGGCGGATATACAGAAGACGGTAGAGTGTACTTGTGGTTTGTGGATAAGTATCGGAACTATGTAGATGCGGGGATTTCCTATGATTTCTAAAAAACTATTTTTTGGAGCCATTTTAGCGCTATTGCTTTGTGGCTGTGACAAAAAGGTTGTTCAGCGGAACCCACATGAACTTAAACGAGACGAACCCACTCAGGTGATGCAGAGTGAAAACCTTCAGCAGTGCATGGATCTTTTAAAAAGCAAAAATTTCTCAGAAAAAATTTGTGGCTACCAAGAGAAAGACCTTTTGGAGATGGAGGCCGCCGAGCTTTATACGATTTTTTCGAAAACAGATTTTTTGCGCGATCCAGAAATTTACTCACGATCTTTAGTGCCAAGACTCATTTGGAGTCTCAATCAATACGCGATCGAAAAGGGAGACGTTCAATTACAATATAATTTAGTCGAATTGATGAGGAAAGATTGCAAAGTTTTTGGAGAAGACCCATGCTTAACGTACAAAATATTCTCATCTGTTTCGACAACAAAAGATATTTTCTTAAATTTTCTAAAAGATTCTAAAAATAAAAATGAAATCTCCGAAATTTTTTTACTGGCTTTTCGAGCCACGAATAATTCTACTGATAACCGCATCTATAAAATATTCGCACAAAGAGTTACGGATGTACCTTCAGACAGCCGACTCATTCTAATATTAAAATCAAATCAAAGAGATGATTTGGATGCTTTAACAAAGCAAAAGATTTTTACTTACATTAGTCCGGGCGTGCTAAGATTAAGTCATCTGCTTTCGCGCGAAGAAATATCTCAATCAATTGTTGAATATAAAAAAAAAGCAAAGCGTCAAGCGCTTTCAGCGTCCATTGAACAAATTCGTCAGTATAGACCCTTATTATTAAAAGCTCTAGGAGTCGAAAAAATTCAACCAGGAACCTTGACAGATATTTTTGATCTCGTTTTTGAAAATATCGTTAGCGATCGAGAAGATAATCAGAGTCTCAAATATTTTGGAAATGATGACGTGCTCATGAAAGGGTTTAAAGAATATGTCCAACTGAGACTTGCTTTTGAAATCCACCAAAATGACCTCTACGTTCTAGAGGCCGTGGAAAAAAACAATGTGGATTCGTCTGAATACACGCGAAGACTCAATGAGAAACTTGAAACTGTTCGCCACAGATGGAGTATGCTATCGAACAACTTAAAAAGTGTTTCTTTATGGATGAGCGGCGCATTAAGTGGAAATAAATCTGCGCCTAAGAAATACATCAGTGGCCTTGACTCAACAATTCGCACGTACAGCGAATATCCACACATGATGTATGTGGCCTACGCTCAGTCTTTACTTGGGATTCCTTGGATTGTTCAAGTGGTAACGCCGGTTGCAAGCCATACAACAAGCATTGAGGCGAAAAATTTGTTTACGAATATTTTCTTTCCGCCAGAGGGAAAAATGCAAGCCGCGGAAAAGGTTACATGGCTCAAGTACACGAATTATGACGAGGCAAACCATCTCATTACGATTCGAAACTCATTACTCTACTTTTTATCTTCGGGCGCGCTTGAAGTCTTTAAAATTAATAGAGAAAAGTTTTTAGCATTGCTCGTCTCGAGCTTGCAACAAGAGTATACGGATCTTCCTAGGCAAAGGCTTGAAAACATCACAAAATTTTATGAATACAACAGTGACTACAAAGATTTTAGCAACTTTTGTGAAGATTTTATGTCGGGAAAAACAGTTCGCCGGGTGATTCCCTTTGAGAAGCTTAAAGCTCAATTATTGATGGCCTCCTTTGAGACGAATGTTTTGCAGCCTATCAGTTTTGGCGGAGCGGTCAATGTGAGTGTCAATAGTGGTGGATTGCCTTTTGATCTAACAACCGGCTTTGATCTTCAAGAAACAGTGACTACGGATGTTGAGAAAGTTCAAGATTTGTTGGGCTTAGTGAAAAAAACTTTACAGAAAGTGGGCGCTCCAGCATCTTCTGCTATTGAAAACTCGCTGAAAGATTTAGTGCAACTTAGAACGTCTGCCGAGCAAAGTATGTTGCAATGGCAAACACGCGGCGCCTGTTTTGTTAAAATCTTAGAAGAAGAGAGAGCCATCCTTCATTATATTATCGAAAAGGAAGCTTCCTATCTGCGCCAGGTGTATTCCGATATGAAATCTCTACGTTCTGTCGCCACACCTCGTGAGGCGCAAAGTATTTTGGAAAAGTACAAGAAGAGCTATCTCTTTGAGCCCCTTGCGCAGAGGGGTATTAAACCATTAGATCGCATTAGCACTAAAGGATATTTTTATTCTCAATTTGATTTGTTGGGACGAATTTCTTTTTATCTTCAGTCCTACTCCCCGCGAATTAAGTTCGATATCAAGTTGCCGGAAACAATATCAAAGACATCGAGTTACAATCTGGTTGCTCAAGGAATAGGGCAGACCAATTGGTTGTATTACCCATCAAGCTTATCTGAGGAAAAATTTATAAATGAAGTTTACAGAACTATTCAGAATGAAAATTACTTTGTAAGCTGGAGTGATACCTTAAGCGCGAGTGCTCGTCTTGATCGATTACAAATTTACATGCTCAACTTAGTTTCTATGTCTCGATTTGTTCCTGAATTGTCATCAGCTACTCTTTTAACTGAGTTTAAAAAAATGCTAAAATATACACAGCTCACGGAGCTGGAAAAAAAGCTTTTGATGGCAGGTGGCCGAGACACGATGTGGAATCTGATTCAACTTGATGGATGGCTCGTTGATGTCAAAAAAAGAGAGAGTTCTGTTATTGATAAGGGTGACGTGATTAATGCATCAAAAGATACGACTGCTATTAAAAAGGATCAGGTGAAAGTTTCTTACCTCAGTCGAATTTATGGACTGTTTGATACTATTTATGAGCTGTATTGTGCGGATGTTTTAGGTTTTGATTACTATGTTGACGATTTGCGGTCTCAAGAAAAATCGTGTGAAGGAAACGGGTGCGGCAGCGACGGTGAAGCTTCGAAGAAATACAGAGCGGGTCCCTACGGACAAGCTTTAGAATTTTATCTTTCGTTGCAAAACGTGGAGACCAAAGAGTTGATTTTTCCTCTGGACAAGAGATTGGTGAAAGAGACGTATTCAAAACTTCGATCTGGTGTGCATAAAAAAGAAGAACAGGAGAAGGCATTTTACGATTTAATTCAAAGGAGCTATTCCGCCGCAGAAGACTACGTTGATATCTCGCTTTCGTTGCAGGTCACTTCGCCAGCAATCTCTTTGAGATCTAAAACGAAAGTCGAAGGGAATAGAGCGGATTTTCATTTGAAAACACAAAACTGTTTTCATTCTCAGCGCCCTAAAAACTGCATTGAAGCAGATGAGAAAAAAGCCTCATCAAATTCTCAATAAAAAAACAAGGTTCAACTGTAAGCCGGATTCTGTCTACCGGCTTTGCAGCCGGGAGGCTATTATTCATCTGGGATCTTTATTGCTAAAGACCTCAAGCGACCTTACCCGAAAGCCAGCACAGGCGGTGCTATAGCCTTCCTATTTGATCTTGCTCCACGCAGAGTTTAGCTGTTTTCACTCCAGCAGCTCCCTTAAAGACTCCCGTTCCCGTCTAAAAGCTCATAGCCCTGGACATTCTCTCTGTTCCACTGTTCCTCACCTTGCGGTGGAGGGGCGTTACCCCTTGCGTTGCCTTGTGGAGTCCGGACTTTCCTCCCTCCGAAGAGAGCAATAGCCCGTTGAACCTTGGCTCAAAGTTGTAGCTGGATTTGAGGTGCGCCGCAAGGCATAAAGTGACGAGTTTATCTCTTTTGCGCGTAAATCACTAATTCCGTGCCATGGCGATGACCAGGGGAGAGAGGCCAGCGCTTCCAATAGAGCAAGCGGAAGTCTTTCTCTAAGAGTTCCCGCAGTTCCCACTCCGAAGATCCATACGGCGGTCCTCCGCGCACGGGGTGAACAAAGAAGATCCCAAGGAGGTGCCCACGTTCATCCAAAGTTCGCTTCCATTGCAGAATAAGCGCGCGGCGCTTTTGCGGAGGAATTGCACAAAACAAAGTATGTTCAAAAATAAGGTCCACAGGAGAAAAGCCCTTTGGATCGAGAGCATCAGCCTGCACCCAATTTAAGTTCGGCAAACCATCGTATCGCTGCTTAGCTTGCTCGATGGCATCTTGGGAAAAGTCGACTCCTGTTACAACATGCCCCAGGCGGGCTAAAAAAGCGGCATCGTTCCCGCGCCCACAACCTAAATTGAGGATGCGGCATTTGTTGATTTTAATTTGCGGGAGAATGGCATCCAGAGCTGGATGATGTTTTCCGAGATCCCAGCGTGGCGAATCTACGGCAGAATATTTCTCGTTCCAAAAAGGGGTTTGGGTGATGGCCTCATGATCTATGTAATACGGAGGAGTTAAAAACTTTTTTCCCTGAAAGGTAAAAGACTCATCATCATACTCGTCAAATAAAGAAAAGAGTTCGGCCTGTGCTTTTCGAGTGAGCACGAAGGGGATTCGTTCCGACGTTAAGCCATGGAAGCGATCCCAGTCATCAAGGCAAAAGCTTGAGAGCTGGATAGCGGCTTCGAACCCGTACGGAGCTAATATAAAAAGCCCCTGAGATTTTTTGAGGATTTGTTGCGCGACCAGTGGTTTATCAAAGGGTTCAACGAGGATTTTTTCTTTTTCCCAAATCGTCCATGTGGCCCCGTTTTCGTCGACGGAGAGAGACTCTAGAAGTCGCTTCCCCTCGGCTGGGTCAGAGAGTCGAACATTGTCTGCTAAAACAAAATAGCCCTCTTCGTCGATGGCCAGAAGTTGTGACGTGGGCTCCAAAAATCAATGTCCTTTGTGTTTTTCTTTGCTTGGTTTTTGCGGAGTCTCTGGAGCCGGCGCCGCTTCTGGTGCGGGTGAGGTGAGTGAAATCTGTAAGGCATCCGAAAATTCCACATAGGTATCGCTGATGCGCTCCATTTTTGCCGTCCAATCATTGCCGTTTTCAGACGTCAGCATAAAGAGGCCTTCGCGGGCAATTTTGCTCGGAGACCCAGTGTCGCTTGCGATGGTGTAGAAAAATTTAAACTGAGCATTCATTTTTTTTCCGCGCTCGATAACGCGAGTGATAACTTGAGCGTCTTGGATTTCGGAAGCGGTGGGGCTGGTTTCTTTGAGGTAGGCGGCCAAATATTCTTTTAAAACTTCTTGTAGGCGGGCGTGCTGTTCGGCGGTGAGGTCCGCTGGCGCTTTGATTAAAAACCAACTTAAAACAATAATAACTGCGACCATGGCAAGACTTAAATACTTCATAAGACCTCTTTTTGGTTAATGCTCTAAGGTTATACTAAAACAGGGGGGCTCCCAAG
>CAZOGU010000048.1:0-20154 GCA_964579625.1 uncultured Pseudobdellovibrionaceae bacterium | reverse complement strand
ACGAAAATATTAATAGAAGGATGCAACTTTAGCGTTGTAATCTTTCATTGGAGAAAATATGACAAAAATACTAATGTTCTTATTCGGGGCTCTACTTTCACTGAACTGTTTCGCACATGGCGACCATAGGGAGCTTACCAAAGATGATGCGATCATGGCCGGTAAAATGCAGATTCAGAACCTCGTTGTCGAGAAAAAAATTCCTGCAACATGGAGTTCTGCCGAGGTAAACTCGGCAAGCGCCACGGTTACGACCATTGCGGGCAAGCAACGTTGGGTCGTTACCTACCAAGAGCCTAATGCAAAGGGAAATGCTAAAACATTAGATGTTATTCTGACGCCTGCCGGTCAGTTTGTTGATTACAAAGTTAAATAGCTTTATTGTTCGCGCGCCTTGTAGGTTTAAAGCATCTACAAGGCTGCGACATTGGACTGAGTGATCTATGGGTGTGAAAAAATCTTTTGCCACAAAATTATTAATAAGTCGTGGGCTCACCAGGTCTGGAGATCAAGCTTGGGATTTCGCAGTTCCGATAACACTCCTTACCATTTTTCCAGGTCAACTCAGATTAGCTGCTATTTATTTTTTATTAACTCAAATATTTTTAGTTCTATTACTTCCGAGAGTCGCCTCACTGATCGATAGTCGCAGTAGGATTGCGGCAGTTAGAATCGGAATAGGTCTTCAACTTTGCGGAGTCGTACTAGGTAGCTGTTCGCTCTACACGCTCTATCTTTTTTCTCAGGATAAGCTACCCTTATCTAATCCGAGCTCGCTATTAACTTGTGCTGTGCTTATTTTTAGCGGGGTGCTCAGTACTATCGGTGCATCGTTTATGAATATTTCCATCGCGAATGACTTAGTTCCCTCGGGATTTACAGAAAGTGAGTTGTCTCAATTCAATAGTCGACTTCGGCAGATAGACCTTTTAACTGAAGTCTTATCACCAATTATTGCTGGAACTCTTCTTCTTTTTGCGACGGAGAACAATCCTCTACTGGGATTCCTAATTATAGCGGCTTGGAACATCATTTCTTTCTTTCCAGAATATGGATTTCTCAGATCAATATTTCAGATGCGTCCAGACCTCGTAGATAAGCCCGTGCAAGTAAGTGCAAGCGCGCGTATGTCGATGTTTAAAAGACTCTCTAACGGCTGGGCATCTTTCTTTAAAGAGCCTGTGGCTCCTGTTGTAGCAGTTTATGCGTTGCTGTGGCTATCGGTGCTCAGCCCCCACGGTGTTCTGCTTACGGTATTTCTCAAAGATGGTTGGAATTTGCCCGAGGCTCTCATTGGGACATTTCGTGGTTTAGGCGCGCTGTTTGGATTGGCCGCAACACTTATTTTCCCTTGGGTTGTGGCAAAATTTAAGCTTATTCCAGGTGCACGATTATTTTTAACATTTCAATCTGTTTCGGTGATCTTGGCTTTGATTTGTTTTTTTATGGGCGGGAGTGTAGGTCAGATGGGATTTCTCGGATTTATACTTCTGTCTAGAATTGGTCTTTACGGTTTCAGTTTAGGAGAAATGCAAGTGCGCCAGATAGGAATTCGGCCAGAAATGCGGGGAGAAATCAATGGCTTCGCTAATGGATTAACAGCACTGGCTACATTGATGCTTTATCTCATCGCCTCATTGCTACCGACAGCAAAAGAATTTTCTGTTTTAGTTGTCGGATCATGTTTGACAGTTTTATTGGCGACATGGTTATTTTGGTTTTGGAGTGATAGACAAAAAGTCATTAGGTGACGAAAGACAATAATTTCTTAGATCATGCATCCAGCGACACCTGCAAGAACGATCCACAGGGGTTCAGGAATCTTTTTTAGATAAAGAAGACCGAGCAATGTGATCGAAAAAATGAGAATGGTGCGAGTATCAATAAGGGATTTTTTGGCCAGAATTATGGTGGCGCCCAAGATGGCTCCAATTGCAGCGGCGGTGATTCCATCTATAAATTTAATCATATTTTTATTTTTCGAAATTTTTGAGAAATAGGGCGCCGGTAGTATTGTAAAAAAATAGCAAGGTAAGAAAGTTGCGATTGCAGCAACACTTGCACCCGCAAAACCGGCAACTAGATAGCCAATAAAACTAACAGTAATGACCACAGGGCCGGGAGTGATCATCGCAATCGCGACAGCATCTAGAAATTGAGCCTCTGTAAGCCACTGGTGCTCAACAACGACGCCTCCATGCAGAAATGGCACAATAGCAAGCCCACTTCCAAAAACGAAAGCCCCAGCTTTAAGAAAAAATAAAAAAATAGTTTTTAATGTATCGTTGTCACTAGAGTTAGCTAGTCCAGTAAATAGAAATGGAGGGAATAATGCAAATAAATTCATATTTGTTTTTTTTAAACTCAGTGCCATATATAAAAAGCCAGACAGTAGAAATAGCCACACGATCTCTGATTCGGTGAGTGCTACAGCAATTGCATTCAGGATGGCTATTAGCCAAAGTGCCCAGTCAGTTTTCAGGTTTTTCTTTGAAAGTTTGTGAGCACCTATACAGATTATTGCAATCACAGCCGGGCCAATGCCTGAGAAGAGTTTTTGTATCAACGGAAGACTGCCATATTGCATATAAAGAATTGCCAGTAACACGACCATGATAAAGCTAGGTATAACAAAAGCAATTCCTACCACCGTGGCGCCCCAAACGCCGTGTCGGGCCCAGCCTAGGTAGATGGCTAACTGGGTTGCAAGTGGGCCAGGTGCCATTTGCGATAAGGTCATACCTTCTTTAAACATTTCTTGTGTATACCACTTACTTTTGTCCACTAAGTCTCGTTGCATAGCTGAAACAAGAGCAATGGGGCCACCAAAACCGATAGTTCCCAATTTTAAAAAGTAAAAAGTGAGATCTTGTAGGGAAGGTTTTATTTCTGTCATCATATGGTCATCGCTTTCTTAGGACGTTTCTCGACTATATTCCAATTGATGTTTAAAAAAAATACATCAATATATTTAGCTACTGATACTTCATTTCTCTTGCGATTTTATTTCCGCCATAAACTGTCATTGAACCTCTCAAGCGACGAAAATCCCTTTTGCGTGCGTTTTAAAAACAACTGACGACTGGCCTCATGTGCTTGCGGAAGGCGATTTAAGGCGAAAAGTAGTAGAAAAATGGCTAAAATAATTTTAGTAACCGAATTCATATTTGGCTCCTTTTTTTAATATCAAAAGTGCCTGAAATCCGCTCCAGTATTGCTTTTCCTGCGTGTCACCCTCGTGTTACCTTTCTGTCACCCAACACTGAAATTTGGGCACATTTCTGGTCATTTCGGGCGTCCTCTGCTTTATTAGAGTTGGTTTAATAAGATCTGGGAATCACTTGATTATTTTGCAGGCACTTTTTGACAAGTAGAAAAATGGGGTGATCGACGGGGCTTGAACCCGCGACAACCAGAATCACAATCTGGGGCTCTACCAACTGAGCTACGACCACCACAAGTTTGGTACCATGTATATAAAAGCGGATGGCGAGATTATCAATCCCTAAAATCACTCATCAGGGGTGAATTCGTCCTCTTCGTCGCCTGAAGTTTCGTCTTCTTTGGGCGAGGTGTCGATGACATCGAGATCAGACGGCTTTTCGTCGTCTGTAGAAACTCCCGTTGTGGGCTTAGAGGCTCCTGACTCATTGCTTAAACTAGAGGTCGATTTCTCGAAATTGAAGGGGTAAACCACTTCAATGGATTTTCCTTTCGGAAATTCCCACGAGTGTACCACTTTCTTTAAGCAAGCGTTTAATAGCTTGTTGCTGAGAGTGGATCTTTTCTTCATGAAAATCGTCTTATAAGCTTTGCCTTCATCATTGATCAAAAACTTAAGCTCGACAGTCCCGTTACCGAGATCGGGCTGTTTTTTTGCCACTTTTTCGTAGCACAATTCGACTTGAGCTTTGTTTTGCGTAAATGGAGCTTTAAGATCGTCAGTCGAAACATCAGAAGACGTCGAGCAACCTGCCAAAAGACCCAACATTAAAAAAGCTAAAAACACTATTTTCATGAAAAACCTCGTTATCGTTTAAACCAATTTAAATTCAATCAAGTCGGTTGACAACATCATTCAACGCTTTAAGGATCTCGGGATCATATTTATCTTTGATTTTTGTGCTGATAAAAACCAAAGCGTCCTTCGGAGTCATCGGTTGGTTGTAGGAGCGCTGGGTGGTGAGGGCATCAAACGTGTCGGCAATGGCCACAATCCGCGCCATCGGGTGAATGGACGGGCCGTCCAAGCCAAGAGGGTAGCCATTTCCTAAAAAACTTTCGTGATGCTCAAAGCAGCAGGCCTTGATGGCATCAGACACGTCATATTCACTTAAAATTTTAAGCCCATACTCTGGATGGCGCTGCATTTGTGCCCATTCGGCCTCATCCAAAGCACCTTTTTTGCATATAATTTCAGCAGCGACCCATTTTTTACCAATATCATGAAAGATCGACCCGCGGCCCAACTCATTGAGCATCTCATTAGTATAACCGAGGAGCTTGCCAATCCCCATGGAGTACACGCTGACATCCAAAGAATGGTTAAAGGTGTAAAAATCGTGAGTGGAAAGTTGAATCAGATGGTCAATACTCTCGGGCGCCGTGTTCATTAAATGGACAAAGTGGCCAATCACTTCCTTAGACTCATGCAGGGCTTCGCTGATGTCCTTCTTCTCGTAAATCTCTTCCACCAAGGCGATCGAAGTGTCGCGCAGAATCTTGGCTTTTGCTTCCATGGAGACATTGTCCTGATTCATCGAAGCGGAGATAAAAGACTTAAAGGCTTGGCGTTGTGGGAGAGGAACAAAAAATTGATCCGAGCCTTTTACCTTTGAGAGTTTTTCCTGAGTGAGCTTGCCGCCAATAGGGAGGTAATGAAGATATTTTTTGTTCACCAGAACATAGAGGTCAAACGGCAGCGCAACGTCCGGCAAAAGTGTGCCGACACGGATTTGAAAATACGTGTTGTTGTCCGGAGCTGTAGCATTCATCTCTATATAGTTTGCCAGGTTCTCCGAATCTGTCTATAAAAACAAAATGGCATTCAGTGTCGACACTCCAGTTCAATACGTCAAAGGTGTGGGCCCCAAGCTCGCCTTTCTGCTTAAAAAAAAGGGCATCGAGACCATTCGTCACCTTTTGGAGTTTTATCCCCGCGCCTACGAGGATCGTCGAGCCGCTCGCAGCATTGCTTCTCTTCAAGAAGGTGATTACGTGGCCCTGCGTGCAGAGGTTTTTCGTGTGGCTGCGATTCCTATGGGAAAAACCGGACGAAAGATTTATGACATCACAATCCGTGATAGCTCAGGTCAAATTCACTGCAAGTTTTTCCGCGTCCCCTATCGCGGGTATTTTGACAAATTCACGCCAGGAATGGCGGTTCGAATTGTTGGGAAGGTCATCCTCTATCGTCATCAGCTTGAGTTCCATCATCCCGAACTTCACGAATGGACAGAGATCGAGGAAAAAGACGAACTTTTGCCCATTTATTCCGAGACCGAGGGGTTCACATCAAAAAAGTTTCAAACCATCATTCGCTCCGCCCTCGAATCTTTGGAGCTGCCAAAAAATTTAAGTTTGGATTTAGAAAAAGATCCCGAGTGGTTGCGCAAAAAGTACAACCTTGCTCCTTATGCCGAATCGATTTATCGCATCCATGTTCCCGAATCAGGACAGGGCCAAAAATATCTCGATCGGCAAACCCCCTATCATCGACGTTTGATTTTTGATGAATTTTTTCTTTTAGAATTGATTTTAGCTTCACGCAAAAAAGGCGCACAAACGTTTGAGGCGCCACCGATTCCCATCGCGCGTGATTTGGAAAAAAAGTTTTTAAAAAGTCTTCCCTTCGAACTCACCGAAGCGCAAAAAAAAGTCATTCTCGAAATTCAAAACGACATGGCTCTCCAGCGCCCCATGAATCGCATGGTTCAGGGTGATGTGGGAAGCGGAAAAACCATGGTCGCTCTGGTCTCGGCACTTTCTGCTCTGGCCGCCGGATACCAGGTGGCGATGATGGCGCCCACAGAAATCCTCGCCCAACAGCACGCGATCAACGCCGAAAAGTTTTTAAGCCCTCTCGGAATTCGCGTGGGTTTATTGAGTGGTCAACTCAAAGGAAAAGAAAAAGCTCAGGTCCTCGAAAATTTAAAATCGGGAGAGTTGCAATTTGTGGTCGGAACTCACGCTCTGATTCAGGAGGGCGTGGATTTTGCCAAGCTTGGCTACGTGGTGGTCGACGAGCAACATCGCTTCGGTGTCGAGCAACGCAGCTTGCTTCGTAGAAAGGGACAGTCTACGCACTTTTTACTAATGACAGCCACTCCCATTCCGCGGAGTTTAGCAATGACGATCTACGGAGATTTAGATATTTCGGCCATCACCGAGCTTCCTAAAGGTCGACAAGCCATCGTCACTCGTGCCACCTACCAGAGCAAACGACCGCAAGTTCTGCAGTTTTTAACCGAGCAACTCGATCAAGGCCGTCAGGCATACATTGTTTTTCCACTCGTGGAAGAAAGCGAAAAGATCGATCTTAAATCAGCCATCAACGAATTCGAAAAACTTCAGCACGAATTGCCTAAATACCGCCTGGGTTTGCTCCACGGAAAAATGAAGCCCGACGAAAAAGATCAAATCATGGAATCCTTTCGCAAACACGAAATTGATATTTTAGTTTCCACCACGGTCATCGAAGTGGGTGTCGATGTGGCCAACGCCAACATCATGTGGGTGGAGCATGCCGAACGATTTGGCCTATCACAACTTCACCAGCTGCGCGGGCGAGTGGGGCGTGGTGCTTATAAAAGCTATTGTATACTGATGATGGGCTATGCGGTGTCTGCCGAAGCCCAAGATCGTGTGCGATTTTTAGAAACCACCAACGATGGATTTAAAATTTCCGAATACGATTTAGAAATTCGTGGACCTGGGGAATTTTTGGGCGTTCGACAATCCGGGATGCCTGGTTTTAAAATGGCCAACCTTGTTCGCGATCTTTCGATTCTCGAAGAAGCGCGCCAAGCAGCGTTCGAACTCCTCGATCGCGATCCAAAACTTGCACAAAAACAGCACGAGCGTTTGCGCGAGTCGATGAAGCTGGGTCAGCAAAGCTTCGCTTAGCAGAATTGAGCCCCGATCTTGCATCATTCTCTACGAGTTTATTAAAACCGTTTTAGAGGTGCCAAAGATTGTCTAAGTGATTGATTTATATACACTTTTGTAAATTTTACACGGACCGTGTTACAAAGTCTTAGTGTTTGATTAAATGTGTCAAAAGTGTTAAATCATCGAGCTTCGAAATCATGCCATTCTCAAAGGAGAACTGATGTCTGTAGCCAGCGAATTTGTAGTAGGAAGTAATGTTGTTTATCCTGGTCATGGAGTGGGTGAAGTCACTTCGATAGAAACCAAAGAGATCATGGGGAGTAAACACGTTTTCTATTCCATTCGCATTCTCGAAACAGGGATGAAGATCATGGTCCCTAAGAGCAACGTCACAAATGTAGGCCTCCGTCCTATTATTTCTAAAAACGAAGCTGGCAAGGTGATGGATATTTTAAGACAAAAGAACGTGAAGATCGACAATCAAACCTGGAATCGCCGTTATCGCGAGTACAAAGAAAAAATCGACACAGGGTCCGTTTATGAAATCGCCGAAGTTTTGCGCGATCTTTTCCTTTTAAAGGTCGACAAAGAACTCAGCTTCGGAGAGCGTCAAATGCTCGATAAGGCTCGCAGCTTTTTACTCAACGAACTCTCATTAACAACAAGCCAAACAGAGCTCTCTGCTCAAGAAGACGTTAAAGACATTTTCGGGTTGTAAAACCCGCTCCCGAAAGGTACCAAGAAGCGTATCTTTCAGGAGGAAAAAATGTCTGTTCGTTTGCGTTTTGCTCCCAGTCCCACAGGTCATTTACATGTCGGCGGTGCTCGAACCGCTCTTTACAATTATCTTTATGCAAAAAAAATGGGTGGTCAGTTTATCCTGCGCGTGGAAGACACGGACCTCGAGCGCAGCACCGAAGAGGCCCTTAAGATGCAAATCGCCGATCTTGTCTGGTTGGGTCTTAAGTGGGATGAAGGTGTCGATCCAATAACGCTTAAAAGTTTTGGCCCCTGCGGTCCCTACCGACAGAGTCTTCGAAAAGAAATTTATTTCGAGCACGCTCAAAAACTTTTAAAACAAGGCAAAGCCTATTACGACTTCCGCACCGACGACGAGTTGGAAGCGCTTAAGCAAAAAGCGTTGGCCGAAGGTGAATTTCAGCGAACACCTCGCCCTGATGTGATTGTTCCTCTCGCGGAGGCCGAAGCGCGCATCGCAAAAGGTGAACAGGCCGCCATTCGCTTTAAGGTCGATGACATTCGCGATCACAAACTGCAAGATTTGGTGCGTGGAGAAGTGGTGTTTCCATCAGACATGGTGGGTGACTTTGTTATTCTTCGCTCCAATGGAATGCCAGTCTACAATTTTTGTTGCGTGATTGACGATGCACTCATGAAAATCACGCATGTGTTGCGTGCCGAAGAGCATTTAAGCAATACACTTCGTCAGCAAATGCTTTATGAAGCGTTTGGATATCCTACGCCGCAATTTGGTCACTTGTCTTTGGTGCTTGGAGCCGACAGACAAAAACTCAGCAAACGCCATGGGGCGACCAGTTGCCATGAGTACATGGAGCGAGGTTATTTACCAGAAGCTCTTCTTAATTTTGTCGCGCTTTTGGGCTGGAGTACAACTGACAGTAAAGAGATTTTTTCTATCGAAGAATTGATCGCCGAATTTTCGCTCGATCGTTTTAATCCCGCCGGCGCTGTATTTGACGAAGAAAAACTCAAATGGATGAACGCCACACACTTACGCGCGCTAGATCATAAAACACTGTGGAAGCTCATCGAACCGCGACTGACGGCGCAAGGTATTCAGTGCCCCAATGATCCACAGTGGGTGGATCGTGCACTGAGTTTATTTAAAACCTATATGGAGACATTGGAAGACGCCAAAAAACTTTTTCAACCCATCGATGATCGCCTTTACAGCATCAAGCCCGAGGGGGAAGAGGTCTTTACGTGGGAGACGACAAAAAAAGTTCTCACGGCGTGGAAACAAGGTCTTGAGGTTGCTCCCGACTACATGAGTGGTGAAGATTTTGAAAAATTGCAAAACTCCATCAAGGATTCTTGCGGAGTAAAAGGCAAACAGCTTTTTATGCCCATTCGTGTTGCCGTGATTGGCCAACCCCATGGAGCTGAGTTAAAAATTCTTGTTCCGTTGTTGCATAAATCATCACTTCTAAAACGTGTCGAGCAGTGTTTGACTCGGTAGAGAGCGAATGGCAAAAGATAAAAAACTTTTTTATTTAGAAACCACGTACAAACCTTCGGGCGATCAACCGAGAGCCATTGAGCAATTGGTTTCCAACTTTAAGTCGGGGCAAAATCATCAAACCCTGCTTGGAGTGACGGGGAGTGGAAAAACCTTCACCATGGCCCATGTGATCGAGCAGATGAATGCACCGGCTTTGATTCTCGCTCACAACAAAACTCTCGCGGCGCAGTTGTATGCCGAATTTAAAGAACTATTTCCAAAAAATGCGGTGGAGTATTTTGTCAGTTACTACGACTACTATCAGCCCGAAGCCTATTTGCCAGCAAGCGATACGTTTATCGAAAAAGACTCTGCCATCAACGAACAGATCGATCGGATGCGCCACTCCGCCACGCGCTCTCTTTTTGACCGACGAGATGTGATCATCGTAAGCAGCGTCTCCTGCATCTATGGTCTCGGTAGCCCCGAAGCCTACGAAGGAATGATGATTCATTTGGTGTGCAATACCGAAATGAAGCGCGATCATTTGCTGCGCGAATTGGTGCGCATCCAGTACCCACGCAATGACATAGATTTTCACCGTGGAACCTTTCGCGTGCGTGGGGATGTGGTGGATATTTTTCCTCCTTACGAAGAAGACAAAATTATTCGCGTCGAATTTTTTGGTGATTATATCGATAAACTGATGTGGATGGACCCGCTCACGGGCGAAGTGATTCAGGAACTCGATCAGATCGCGGTTTATCCTGGAAGCCACTATGTGAATTCCGATGACCGTAAAAAAGTGGCCGTGCAAACCATTCAAGAAGAACTACGTGAGTGTTTAAAAAACATGTCGGACAACATGAAGTTGATGGAGGCCAAGCGTCTCGAACAACGCACCTACTACGATATCGAAATGATCGAAGAGATTGGTTTTTGCCAAGGCATCGAAAACTACTCGCGCCACTTTACCGGTCGCGGTCCCAACGAACCACCACCGACTCTGCTTGAGTATTTTCCAAGTGATTTTATCACATTTATCGATGAGTGCCATGTTACGATTCCGCAGATTGGCGGTATGTATCGCGGGGATCGATCGCGCAAGATGACTCTTGTGGAGCATGGATTCCGTTTGCCTTCGGCGCTGGACAATCGACCGCTCAACTTTCAAGAATTCGAAAAGAGTGTGGGGAAAGTGGTTTACGTTTCTGCCACGCCAGGAAAGTATGAAATCGAAAAGTCGGGTGGATTGGTTGTCGAGCAAATCATTCGTCCCACAGGGCTAGTGGATCCAATCATCGAAATCCGTCCCGTTAAAAATCAAGTGCAGGATTTGATCAAGGAAATCAAACTCCGCGTGGATCAAAAAGAGCGAGTGCTTATTACGACCCTCACCAAGAAGAGCGCCGAAGATTTAACAAACTATATGGATGGCCAAGGAGTTCAGGTTAAATATCTTCACAGCGAAATCAAAACGGTGGAGCGCATGGAGATTATCAAAGATCTCAGGCTTGGAGTGTTTGATGTTTTAGTTGGGATCAACCTCTTAAGAGAGGGGCTCGATATTCCCGAAGTGAGTTTGGTTGGAATTACAGATGCCGATAAGGAAGGGTTCCTTCGTTCCGAAAGATCGCTCATTCAAACGATTGGTCGCGCCGCTCGAAACGTAAATGGGCGAGTGATTCTGTATGCAGACACGATCACAGATAGCATTAAAAAAGCCATGGCGGAAACGGATCGCCGTCGCGCGATTCAAACAGCTTACAACATAAAACATAACATCACCCCGCAGACGATTAAAAAATCCATCCCAAAAGGATTGCTCGAAGTTTATGGCAAAGTGGCAGGAACCAAGCCCGCTCTGGCCGATAAGTTTATTAAATACCCAGAGAAGATTTTAGAAGAGATCACAAAGCTCAAACAAAAGATGAAGCAAGCCTCCTTGGATCTCGAATTCGAGCAGGCCGCCCAATACCGCGACGAAATCCGCCGACTCCAACTGATGCAACTCGAGATCCTGGACGGCCCCGATTCCTCCACCCCAACGTCCTAAGAGAAATACTCCCTTCATCGACCGGAACCCCTTTTTTTCACTGTCGATCTTTTTGACAGCACCATCGTTCGTTGAACATAAAAAAACGTCTTCTGCCAAAATCCTGGTCTCAACAGATTGGCATTGCTCATGCAATAATTTTAATTGGGGGGCCTTATGCTTAAACAGGGTCTTAAATTTTCTCTATTTGTTGGTCTGCTCATGACAAGCGGGTATGGAGCTTCTGTCAGTGCAAATGAAGCAGTTGAAACATTGCCTTACGAGGCGCAAGTGCCAGCATTGCGACAAATTATTATTAGTGAAACCAACAGTTCCAGACGCCGAGACTTGGTACCTCTGCCAATGAAGACACAAAACAACGGGCCTTTCGGATCCTTTCACTACAGTCCGGACATAGGCACAAAAGATGTATTTATTAATAAAAAAACATCCTGCGCCTTTCAAAACCTTCTCAGTGAATGGCGAGAAAAGCAGTGCCCTAGTTACAAAAAAGATGATGGAGTAGTTGTTGAGTATGAAGAGCGCGGTTGTCGTGTGGCTTTCGGAGATATTTCTCATCGTGACTATCAGTACTGGAATGGTCACCGTTCTCATACGAATGGATACTGCATTGATATTCGACCCATGAGAAAGGGTGGATTTGAAAATGCTCCACTTTTTTATGGTTCCAGCAGCTATGATCCTGTAAAAACAGCTGACTTTCTTGAACTTGCAAAAAAGTATGGCGCGACTAACATGATTTTTAATGATCCAAACATTCGAAGCCGTCCACTCAGTGCGAACTATGTCTCGCAAATTGCATATGCGTCAGGGCATAATAACCACATGCACATCTGTATCCGTCCTGAGAATATTCCTAAAGATCCTCCAGAAATTGGAAAATGCCCAACTGTTGCAGAAGCTTTAAAGTAAGATGAATTTAATAAAAGAGGTGTGTATGTCTTTCAATAAATTAACTTCTAAAATGAAGATAGTATTTTTCGCTTTAGTTTTCGTTTTTTCCGATAAAGTGTTTGCATGCGACTACTTGTTTACTGGAAATGTCGTAGAAGATCATTTTTCAAGTGGAAAAGTGAAAATGCTAAAAAGCATTTCAAAGCTAACTAGTGAATTTGGCGACAGTTCCCCCTTGGAAAACATTTTAATCAAAAAATCATTGCTTAAATCCCATAAAGATTTAAGCGTTGAGGTTAAGTTAGTTGGAGATAATAAAAAAGAAACGACATATCAGACTTTTAAAAACACAATCGCTTGGTCAGGTGATGAGGAATATTTAATTTTCTCTGATTATGATGCCGAAAAATTAAATGAAGTGGTATTTAAAAGTGGAAATGAAGAGAAAAGCAAACGAGAGCATGCTTCTGAGGCTCCACATGGGCTGATCCTCACTTTAAAACAAGGAACTAAAGTTCTCTGTACCAAAAAACTCAACGTTGATAATCATTAGTCTTATTTTGAGACATCCTAGGTTTAGATTCATTTTACGCAAGGCCAGTGAGTATGGAACAAACTGGACTTGCATTTTAACTCCATTTTAAGCCATCCTATTAGAGTAGGCCTGGCAAGCCTAGAACGCGACATGGAGGTGTCCAGGCAATAGCCTTTCTTACCCACGTGTATTGCTTCTGAATGCGACTTACGAGCCATTACGAATCGTCAGTTGGCAGAAGGCCATGATACTGTGGTTCCAACAAAAAGCAGAAATTGTCGTTACCAACGAACAAATTATTCGCTCGGTGCGAACGCAGTACAACGCACCTGCCGTTCTTCGCATGAAAAACTATATCAAACCCAGAAGCCATCGCAGTGTCCGCCTTTCGCGCGATAATATTTTTATTCGCGATAAACACACTTGCCAATACTGTGCTAAAAAACTTCCCAATCGCGAACTGACATTGGATCATGTGATGCCGATTTCTCGAGGTGGTGGAAAGAGTTGGGAAAATTTAGTGGCGGCCTGCCATCCCTGCAATCGGGTGAAGGCCAGTCGCACACCCAACGAAGCCGGTATGCCTCTTTTGACCGAGCCGATAAAAATGAAGTGGTCCCCATCCTTTGACGTGCAGATTCGATTCGAGAAGGCCGATTTGCTTTGGGAACCATATTTGGGTGCCATGGCTGTAGCCAATTTTTAAAGTCACCACCAATGTTTTCCCAAAGTGACATGACCGTTTTTTAAAAACTGACGATGAATTTTTTTGTAATACGCATCCGAAAAATAAATCGGTTGATGCTTCGTCAATCCTAAATACTGTTCCACCTGCCATAAATTTCGAGAGCTCGAACGCCAGTCACATTGAGTTTCATCCAGATGAAAAACCTGATAAGAATAAATCCTCCCGGTTTTGTCCACATAAGGGACAAAGTAGGAGCGGACCAGATCTTCAATGGATTTAAAGTACGGAGCTCGGCCATGCAGGCCTCGATCACGAGATTTGGTGATGGAACCCCAGCCCGTTTTTTCGCGAAATAAAAAAACAACATGATCCAGTTTGTCCTTACTTTCCATGCTCAAGACAAGTGGGTCATAGCCATGATGTTCTAAAATGGCAGCCGCAATAAAAACAGCTTCCAAGCAATGACAAGATTTTAACTTGAGTGCGGTCTCGGCGGAGCGAATGGTTTCTCCCTCTTTTTCATTATTATAGGAGAAAGACGAAATCATTTTTTGAACAGCAAAGGGCGTCGAGACTAAACCTACCGTTTTTTCGATCAAGCTCATTTATTGCACAGACTCAGTCATCAGTTTTAAAATTTTAGCGGCCCCTTCGCGGGCTTTTGGAGTGCCAGAATTAACCATAACAAGAATCACAATCTCTCGGGCGGGCGCAAGCACGGCATGAGACGTAAAGAGTGGATCGATGGAGGAGGAAGTGAGTGTACGGCCGCCAGCCCAGACACGATCATGCACCTGAAAGTGAGCATAGGTCATTTTGGGGTCTTGAGAAGGGCCAAACACTTTTAAAAACGTTTCTTCGCGAAGAAGAGTGGAGGAGCTGTAAAGGCCAAGATTGATTTCTTTGAGAAGCTTTGCAAAATCGGCAGCAGAGCAGGAGAGGGACTCCGCCGGAGCAATGGCAGCAGGTAAGTCCATTGATTTTGCAGAAACGACTTTGAGTTTACTGAGCGTATGCCCCAACGGTTGATCGACAGCTTCGCTCTTTGGATTTGCAGCTAAGCCAAAACTGCACGCCGTTAAACCGACATCATAAAAGATTTTATTTTTAACGAGTTCTTCCCACTGAAAATTGGTGTATTTTTCTAAAATCCAACCAAGCACAACATGATTGGCAGAACTGGTGTCTGTTTTTGCGCCAGGAGTGAATTCGGGATTGTACGAAAGCAGCGACTGCACCACCAACTCCCGCGCGCGTCGAGTGGAGTACTTATCAAGAGTCGCCATGACCTTCAGTTTATCTAGTCCTACAAGCCCACTTCTTTGAGCAAGCAGCATTTCGAGAGTCACGGATCTTAGCTGGGGATTGACAGAAAAATCTTTTCCAACAAGTTCACCCAAAGTGGATTCCCAGTTTAAAACTTTGAGATCGATCAACTGGGCGATTAACACCGACGTTATAATTTTTGAATTTTTACCAAGATAAAAACGATCTTGTTCAGCAGTGGAGATGTTTTTTTCGATGGCGCGTACGCCCTGAAATTTTTGATAAACTGTCTCGTCGCGCTCTAAAATTAAAGCATGAACGGCTGGAAGATTATTCTCCTGGATAATACTTTCGATTTTTTTGTTAAGCTCTGCGTTCTTTTGTTCGCGAATCTTTTTTTGTTCTTCTTTTTCAGCAGAGGAGGTGGGCGCTTTGGCCACTTCGGAGGTGCTACAAGAGATCAAAAATAAAAGGGTGGTGAATAAAGAGAGTATTTTCATATCTCTCATTGTAACTCGGACGGATCGAGAGTTCAAGATCCGTCCAGTGATACTAAGGTCTAAAGAGACAAGGGGTTAGGCTGCGACCGGTGGAGCTTTTTTGGTCGTTGTGGACAAGATTCCACGTTGAAGAAACCAGGCATGGCTTTCCTTCCAAAATTTTTCACGAAGCTTTTCTTCAGCTGGTCCAAAGCGCATTTTTGGATAGTCACTTTTTTCGATATGACTCACAAAACTCTCTTCATTGCAGTTTTTAACGACCTTCATTAAGAGTTGGAAGTGGACTTCGGTAAAGGTCTTCTGATCAACAAGCATCTGTCTGAGGCCCTTTTCAGGCGTTTGATGTAGAAACTGGAAGAGACCTGCATAATCATACTGGCTCATGTTGTACTCCTTTTTATTATGTCTTAACTTTAACTCGACCTAAATCTTATCGGAGGTTCAGCATGAATCTTAATTCATCGTCTCAAAATAATACAAAAACGATCCCAAGGATCGTTTTTGCGAGTTCTAATGGTTAAAGTGAATAAGCTTTACAATTATTTTAACTTTTTATTGTCATTCGCTTTGCTAGCGATGGACCGGCCTTTGTTCTTTTTAAGTTGAGCCTTGGCTGTTGTTGAGCAAAAGGCTTGGTGACCAACCACGTGCCCATCTGCGCATTGAGTCGCCTTAAAAGATTTCTTTTTCGACTTTTCATTTTTAGCTAACTTTTTAAGTTCTTTTCGTGCCTTGAACTTTGGTTTGAGCGAGTCCTTTTTGTCAAAGTCCAAGCGGACCACTTTTCTTGCAGAGGACTGCTTTTTAACAGCCTTTGCTACCTTAACTGGTTTGGCCTTTTTGGATTTACCAATTTTGGCAATTTGCTTTTTAGCTTTGTTCTTTTTAACTTTGGACGCAGCTATAGATTTTGCCTTAACACCCTTCTTCTGCTTCTGTGCAACAGCTTTGGATTGTTTTTTCTTGGCCGCATCGGCTTTGATCATCTCCTTGACTTCTTTTGTGGTGAGTAGCTTTGCTTCGCTGCTCATGGAAAAAAGAAAGCACATCACGAACATGACTATTAAATAGGACCTGATCACTTTAGCCTCCTTGAAAGTGTTAGTGCTCCTGATAGTTAATACAATCAAGGTGCCAATAAAGAGGGGTCTAGGATGCAGGAAAGTAAAAGGAACTGTCGAAAGGGTGTTTTTGTTTATTCTTTTGACGAAAAAAGAAGAATTTAAAATGAAGCAGAATAAGGCGAATTCTCAAGATGAGAGAACTCGCCAGGGGTTACTTTATTACTTTACGCAATCACTCGACACGTAAGCAGTGCCACTTTTCTTATAAGCTTTTAACCAAGAAGAGTTATGCACATCCAACCACAATTTTTTTCCTTTTGAGACATTGCCAACACTTTTACTTCCAGATTTAGGTGAGGATTTCATATCACAGCTTTCTGCGAAGACGAAAAATCCATTTTTAAGTGTTGATGCAGGCGTTCTTGAAGTCACCATTTTTTTTGAAACTTTAGTTTCAACCTTCTTCACTTCCTTCTTTTGAGGCTCTTGTTGAGCAACAACTGGCAATGGAGTGGATTCCTTTCCTTCTGCCACAACTTCGGACTTTTCCATGTCTTCTGAAAGCTCAGCATCTTCGACAAAGCCATCGGCGTCGTCAGGGAGTTCAACAGAATTGTTAGAGGCTTGTTGATTTTCATCGATAGCAAGCTCCTGATTGTCAGTCTGGTAAGGCTTAATTTCAGGATGCGTTGAGCAACCGAAAGAAAAGTGGATCATCAACGCTGCTAGTATGGATATATATTTTTGTGTTTTCATAAAGGCTTTATCGGAATTCATTTTTTAAAACTGATGATCTTGTTTCAGTTTGAAATAAAAATGCAGAGCGAGGTATTTAAAAACCAGACCAAGGTTGGGGATGATGTCTAAAGGATTTTCAGTAATTGATAGTTGTGGTGCCAAAAAGGTTCCACGGAAAAAAGTCTACGAGTTGCATTTTGCAAGGGAAATATTCCCCATGAGGTTCGTTTTTTCCATTTTACGTAGCAGTAAATTTTTCAAGAAGTAGCTATGAATTCTTTTTTCGCCAAAAAAAACAACGAGTAAGAATAATTTCTAATGTTGGTCATCATTTTGCATTGTTACCTGTAGGCACGGAGGAGTGCTTGAAAAGTTTATAGATCAGATCAATAGAGGAGAGATGCATATGAGTGAACTCAATAAAGCAGTTTTTGGGGTCTTCCAGTATAATTCACAAATTTCTCACGCAAAACAAAAGTTGCTGTCCGAGGGATTTTACAACCAGGATTTTGAGGTGCTGTATCCAGTCATTCCAATGGAGTCGGCGGAAGATGATATTTCACCTTTTAAATGCACTCAGGCTAAATTGTTTGGTCTGGTTGGTGCGTTGGTTGGAGGTGCCGTGTTTTCCATTTTTGCGTGGCTCGTTGTTTACGGCGTCATTCAAAACTTCCCATTACAAGGATCCGAAGATCTACTTCGTCAAGCTCTCACAGTGGCGTTGGGATTCTTTGTTGGAATGATATATGGAGCAGTCAGTGGAGTCTTGGTCGGGCTTGGGACCTCTCGTAAACCCAGTCACCGATATACGGAGCCAATCAACACAGACCGGATTTTAATGTCTGTATCGGCTAAAACAGTTCATAAAAAAGACAACGTCCATCAGCCGTTTGTACTCACTGGTGCAGAAGATATCGGTGCCAACGAAGAAGAAAACGGTTGGAGTAAAGTAAAGGACAGTATGGCTTTGAGAGAGCCACATCTAATTAGAGATTATAATTTAATTTTGTAAACAGTTCGTACGCGAGGGTCTCTTTGAAAGAAACCCTCCGTCGACTGTTTATTTTTTTTATAAATTCCATGACATCTTATTTCTTCCGCCTGATAATCCTATTTTTAGGAGGCTTGTATGCTTGAAGGCGGATGTCACTGCGGTTCAGTACGTTATCGGGTGGAGGGAGAGGCGATAACTCATGCTCTTTGTCATTGCACAGATTGCCGTCGTCACTCCGGAGCTCCCATGGTGGGGTGGACGATGTATCCAGCCACAGCCGTTAAAGTCATAAAAGGAAATGTAAAAATTTGTAAATCGTCCGAACACGGTCGTCGTCATTTTTGTGAACATTGTGGGACCGGATTGTTTTATTTTAATGAACACATTTTGCCAGGGATTATCGATATCCAAAGCGCCACTTACGATAACCCTAATGTCGTACCGGCACGCGCTCATATTCAAGTGGCCGAACGAATCGATTGGATGAAGACAGCCCATCAATTGCCAGAATTTGAACGTTTTCCACCTCAGGAATAAAAGGAAACAGCGATGTCGATAAATTCTCAAAAAGATTTAGATGGTTTGCGCAAGATTGGTAAAGTGGTGGCTCGTTGTCTGCGATTGATGCAGTCAAAGCTTGAGCCAGGAATGACGACGGGAGAGTTGGACGCCATTGGTGGCCATTTTCTCGAAATGCATGGCGCTCAGTCGGCCCCAAAATTGACGTACAATTTTCCTGGTTATACTTGCATCAGTGTTAACGAAGAGGCGGCTCATGGAATTCCAGGCACTAAGATCATCAAAGCTGGAGATCTTGTAAATATCGACGTCTCAGCTGAGCTGGATGGTTACTTTGCCGACACGGGTGGCTCTGTGATTGTTCCGCCAAAATCGCCAATCCATTTACAAATTTGTGCAGTAGCTCGAAGAGCGCTCCACAGTGCCATGAATGAAGCTCGCGCAGGAGCAAAAATAAACCGCATTGGTCTTGCGATAGAGACAGAAGCTAAAGATCATGGCCTCACTGTTATAGAGAATATTGGAAGCCATGGTGTAGGGCGCGCACTTCACGAAGAGCCCGGTTTTATTGCTGGCTACTATGACAAAAAAGATCAACGCGTTTTGCGCGAGAATCAAGTGATCACCATCGAACCGTTTATATCCTTCGGCGCACGGAGAGTTTTCGACAGCGGAGATGGATGGACACTAGTCACAAAGCCAGGTATTTTTACAGCCCAGTACGAGCATACAATGGTGATCACCCAAGGAAAGCCTCTAATCATGACATTGGCTTGACGAAAAACAGTTTCACTATTTCAGTGGAGGCAGGATGTTTAAATTTCTTTGTATTTTATTTTCATTCGCTCAGTCGGGCCAATCAGAGCCATTCAAAACACTTCACCTCACGGATGCAGGTTATTATCTGAACGCAAGTAAAACTGCAACAGCGTTAAAGTGCAATGCTTATCAAGATCGAAAAGATGAAGGCATTAAAGCGACATTTACAATTCACGATAAAGAGTTCGCTCTCGAGTGTAAAGGTAAAGAGGCTGGTACAAGTTACAACCTCATCATCAAGAAGGAATCAAAACTGCTTTCGACAATTAATACAATTATAGAGTCCGGGGGCGACTGTGGCATGAGCCACCAAACCCAAGCTTGGATTGTTGATGTGAATAATGATGGTCATGTGGATGTTATTCAAAGATTCAAACTCCATGACGGCCCCTCTGATTGTGGTGGTCAAAAAGAAGTGAAAGATGAAGATTCTGTCATCGTGCATCAGTGGAACGTCAGCTCCCAGTCTTTTCAAAAGATCACACTAGATGAAAAGACTTTGAGGCAATATAAAAAACAGTACGATTTTAAGTTGTAGAAAATCTAAGTCACTCTGAAACCAGAACTCTATTCTGAATTCTGAATTCAGTATTCCGAATTCAGAATTCTGGAGCGTCGCAGACGCGACATGGTGCGCAGGTCGAACAAGTAGACGAACACCATCAGCAGTCCTCTGCGCAGCTTGTTTTCGAATACAAGTGTTACCCAGAAGCTAAAATCTTGTCGAGCTTGGAATTAAGGGCTCTGCATCAAGATTTGGGAAGCTGG
>CAZOGU010000047.1:0-20483 GCA_964579625.1 uncultured Pseudobdellovibrionaceae bacterium | reverse complement strand
TAACTACTAAGCCTACAATCGCGATTACTGACATAGACAGACTCGAAACCTGAGGTGGGTTCATGAATCGCTCGTAAGCTTCGTACATCACGTACAGCGAGATAAAAACGAGGACAATCGCATTGGTTAGTGCAGCTAAAATTTCCGCGCGTAAATATCCGAATGTTTTGTCTTTGCTAGGTGGCCTTTCCGCCATTTTAATTGCAAAAACAGCCAGGGCGAGCCCGCCGACGTCCGTTACCATGTGACCGGCGTCCGCTAAGAGTGCAAGACTACCGGTCCATAATCCTCCTGCGACCTCTACGGCCATGTAGGCTCCGGTCAGTACTAACACGATCAATAAGCTGTTTTTTCTTTTTTCTGCACTTGCCTGCTGCTTTGACACCGTCGCCACCTCATCACCAGTAACCTTCATACAGGACCAACAAAGAATCGATTCATTCAACACACATCACACGAACGTTGCAACTAAATTTTCTTCAAGAGTGCAGTACCTTCGTGTACTGGTTAAGAAGAGGCTTCCTCTTTAACCGCATTACGAAACCGTCATAAACCGGCTCCACTCATCAATTGTTCCATTCTAGTGGTACACCAGTCTCATCGCGGCAAAATTAGATCTGAATTCGAGGAAGAAAACTTTTTTTAGACTTCTCTCTTACGTGATTTGATCTGTACCAGTAATGCCATGAAGTCTATATTCACGGCCTGAGCGCTAAAACATGGCATGAAACATTCGCGGTATCAAAATAAAAACAAATGAGATTTCTACAATTTTATTTTTTTGTATTCGATTTGAGAATCCATACTACTGCTATTACAATTGAGAAGAAAGGTATGCTGACGATTAAAATTAGGAATAGAAAATTATCACTTAAAGACATTTCAGCATTAACCATTCGGAAAAAAAGATGCCTTACCCCAAGCAACATGGGGTAAGGCGTTGAGGCTATTTAATAACGGTTGCTCTAAAACTATCGACTATGAGATTGAGCGGCATCGGCGGATAATTCATTGTAATACAGTGAATTGAACCCTGACCTTGCGTAGAGAGATCACGAGAATTTATCGTGACGATTTTGTAACCTAAATTCAGATTCTTATAAATATCAACCGCTGTTTTATCATTGCTCTCACCAAACACCGGAATGTAAAGAGTGTCATTTACGATCAACGAATTGATATAGGTTTCATATGCGTAGTCCGGCTCTGGGAGAAGATAAACCGTGAAGCCAGCCTTTTTTAGCGTGTCAACATAATCAGCAGTATCAGTTAGGACAATATCATCCGTCATGAATTTTACGACTTCATCTGCGTGCCCGATGCCTTTGATATGCTTGAATCGAATAAGCGTTTTACAACCGTAAGAGTTTTTGAACATGTCATCGGGAATCGCTGCTGTATCTGATACACCACCAGGATACGCTTTCTTGCGGTTGACAACGATGCAATCACCTTTGCTGTTTACGATGAAGTTCCCGCCTTCATAGAAATAATTGTTTGTGAGCATCTCGCCACCGAACAATTGCTTGAAGAATGAATCGGGCTCGAAGTTGTAATAGTATTTTGCATCCACCATCGCAAATTTACCGTCTTTCCAGATCGGTACAGGAGTATTGTCTCGGCTCCAAAAATCATTCGAACCGCTTTTAGGAATTTGCATTACTTTAAGTCGATCTGCAGGAATGTACTTTGAGTAGGTATCCACTAATTGTTTTTGATATGATTTGTTCGTCGATTGAGTGTAAACGATCAACGTAGTATCGACTGGAAGATTTTCGGCAATTGTACGTTTCATTTCTTCTGCAATCCCATAAAAGTCGTCATCACTCATAACGATATATCCGGTTTTATCCCACTCATGAAATGGCGTGATGTTCGATGAACGTTGCTTTGCAATCGGACCTAGTTTTATTTCTGATTCGGCAACAGCCTTATTATGTTGAGCCATCATCTCAATTATCTCATCAGTCGCACCTTGCACCGGAAGCTGTTGAGCGTTGACAGAGTTAAACCCAAGAAAAATTCCCAAAATAATTATACTTTTCATTATCCCTCCCCAGTTGTGGATACATGAATGCTAGTCTCGCATTTTGTAAACTTCACGCCGCCATGCAGAGTTGAGTCGAGTTAAACACTTGGTCTTAATGTCCAATTTAATTTTAAGTAATTTTCGAGACATTTTAGCTTACGACAATGGCTTTTAATGACGAAATCGTAATGTAAGCTGATCTACTTACTTGGAAATGTAAGAACTATTTTCGTTCCGAGACCAACTGTGCTCTGAGCTTCTGCGGTACCACCATGGAGGTCCATAATTCCACGCACTATAGCGAGGCCCAAACCACTGCTAAATCTCGTACTCGCTCTAGACTGATCTGCTCGGTAAAATCGTTCGAAAACAAATGGCAGGTCGTGACTTGCAATACCCTTCCCTGTGTCACTTAACTCAACGACGAGTTCAGAGTCGATGATCCATGCACAA
Source organism: uncultured Pseudobdellovibrionaceae bacterium (assembly GCA_964579625.1). GTDB lineage: Bacteria > Bdellovibrionota > Bdellovibrionia > Bdellovibrionales > JAGQZY01 > JANPLN01. Next base: position 18,001 of record CAZOGU010000047.1, on the reverse strand, counting down.
ATCCTAATGTGGCCCGCATTGGTGTGTTTTAGAGAGTTCGAAATAATATTAGCTACTGCCCTTTGGAACAATTCTTTATCAACAGAAAAGTTAAGTGTTTCGTCGATTCCGATTTCTAAACTTAATGCTGTACCCTTTGTTTCCGTTTCGAAATAGTCGACGATGTTTTCAATTTCCCTGAGAACATTTATTCTCTCGCGATAAATTTTTGTTTGCGTTTGCTCTGCTCTTGCTAGAAACAGCAAATTATCTATCATATTTGAAACTCGTTCGCACTCTTCCAAACTTGACACCAGAATATCTTGATATTCGTTGACGGAGCGAATACGTCCCAGCCCCACTTCGACAGACCCTCGCAAATTGTTTATTGGTGTACGCAATTCATGCGCGATATCTGCGGAAAAACGATTTAGCTGAGTAAACGAGAACTCTAACCTATCCATCATGGCATTGAAGTGGACAGCCAATGCCTCTAACTCTTTCGGCAGGCTCTCCGCTCGAACCCTTTCGTTCAGATTTTCTGAGTTAATGTGAGCAAGTGACATAGTAATCTTTTTCAGCGGCTCCATACCTTTTTTTGTTATTATGAATCCAGCGATCAATGAGGTAATGCCCGTAAGTAAAAGAAGCCACGTACAAACAGTTTTCAAATCATGAAGGAGCACTTCTTCACGTGTTTGATCAAAACCGATAACAATTCGAATTTTTCCGCTATAGTAGTTTTTAACTGGCGTACTCAAAACGTAAAATGTTTTATTATAGGCCGAGTGAGCTGTGCAGATGGAATATTCTTGAGAATCCGCGCAATAAAAACTCCTGGGAACCACCTTTTCCATATTGGCTGTTTCTGCCAGGACGTTTCCGTCTGCATCCACTAATCGAGAAAAGATTCCATTTGATTCATCTGATTTGCCCTCGAGCGCGTGTTGCAGACGGTCCGCTGTCACTTCGTGATGGGCCAGAGTTTCTTGGATGATCTCAAAACGTGACTGCAAAAGTAACTTTGCATCCTGTTCTATATGTTTTTCCAAAGTCCAATACAGAAAGACCACAGCAACAAAAACGAGAAGGAAGGACGACGACGCATACAGAGCAGTGAGCAACTGCACCAAGGAAACTTTCGACGTCAAATTAGAAAATAGTTCCCTGTTAAACATCTTCAACATCTATCACATACCCTATTCCCCTCAGCGTTTTAATTAGTTTCTTGGGAAATGGATCATCAACCTTCGATCTTAAGCGCCTGATGTGAACATCCACAAAATTGGATCCGCGATCAAAATCCATCCCCCAAACTTGGTCGGCGATTACAGTTCTCGTAAAGACCTGTCCAGGCTTTCGAGCGAGCATAACCAATATGGTGTATTCCTTTGGTGTAAGTTCAATCTTCCGACTGTCGCGTGTTACTCGGTGGTGGACTAAGTCTATTTTCAAATCTTCAATTTGTAACAAGCTGTATTCCGGCTGCGAACCACGACGCATGATCGTACGTAGGCGCGCTAGTAACTCGGAAAACGAAAACGGCTTTACAAGATAGTCGTCTGCGCCCAGCTCTAAACCTTCTACTCGATCCTCCACAGAATCACGAGCTGTAAGAACTAGGACTGGAATGGTCAAAGCCTTCTGGCGTATTGCTGAAAGAACTGTTTTGCCATCCTTACCAGGGATCATTATATCCAAAATCACTGCATCGAAAGACTCGTTCACCGCGAGTTCTAACCCATGTGTTCCATCTCCACATATTTCGACGGAGTATCCCTGTTCGGACAAACCTTTTTTCAAGAACAGCGCGGTTTTCGCTTCGTCCTCTATAACCAGTATACGCATTAGAAAACCTTTCTCTGAATTCGCATGGCATTTAGAATCGCAAGAAACGTAACCCCTACGTCTGCGAATACGGCTTCCCACATGGTGGCCACCCCGCCAGCACCAAGCACCAGCACCACGGCTTTCACGGCAAATGCGAGGACGATATTTTGAATTACGATCTGACGGGTCGCCTTTGCAATAGCGATGGCTTTTACAATTTTGGATGGCTTATCATCTTGTATGACCACATTTGCAGTTTCAATAGCCGCATCGCTGCCCATAGCGCCCATCGCGATTCCGACATCACTGAGCGCCAACACTGGTGCATCGTTAATGCCGTCGCCTACGAAAGCTACTATACGTGATGGATCTGTCTTTAGATCTTCGACTTTCTTAACCTTATCCTGAGGCAGTAGATCGCCAAAGGCCGCGTCTAGTCCGAGCGTTTTGGCAACTTTTTGGGTTACTGAGTTTTTATCACCACTCAACATTACTGAGTTAATCTTTAGTTTCCTCAACTGCTCAATTGTTTGTTTTGCATCATCTTTGATGGCGTCGGCGACATTCGCATAACCAAGGTACTTCCCATCTTGTGCTACCAAAACGATACTACCTTCTACAGCGTCAAGATTCGGATACGGTATGTTCATACTCTTAAGAAGTTTGCCATTTCCTACTAAAGTATCACGCCCATCGAAGGAAGCTCTTAAACCGTGGCCGGAAATTTCTTTTACATCTTTCGCATTCTCAAATTTTGTTTTGGATTTCGCGTGTGCTGTTATGGCGCTAGCGATCGGGTGCGTAGATCCGCTTTCCATCGCTCCCAGTATTTTAAGGAACTCGTTGTCGTCAATTCCCGTTGCTTTCACGTCCTGCACTTCAAATTTCCCTGTTGTCAGAGTGCCCGTCTTATCCATTACGACATGTGTTACCTTTGCAATGGCGTCTATATAGTTAGACCCTTTAAATAAAATTCCATTTCTTGAAGCCGCCCCGATACCTCCAAAATATCCAAGTGGAATTGATATCACGAGCGCGCACGGACAACTAATAACGAGAAAGACAAGTCCGCGATAAAGCCAACTTTGGATGGTATAATTCTCTACAAAAAAGTAAGGTACAAAAGTTATGCAAAGAGCGAGGACGAATACTATTGGCGTGTATATTTTTGCGAATCGCCGAATCAATAACTCTGTCTTTGCTTTTCTCGAACTGGCATTCTGCACCATATCTAAGATCTTCGAAATCGAACTTTCAGCGAATAGTTTTTCGACCTTAACTTGAATAACCGATCCCTGATTTATCATGCCTGCCAGGACGCTGTCCCCTTTTGTAAATTCTCTCGGCGCAGATTCACCCGTAAGAGCCGCAGTGTTCATCGAAGCGGTTTGAGTATCCAAAGTGCCATCGAGTGCAACGCTTTCACCATTTCTCACTTGAATAATCTCACCGATCCGAATCGATTTTGGATCCGTTTCTTCAAAGGTTCCGTCTCTCATTACACTTGCCGAATTCGATCTCAGGTCGAGTAACGATTTTATACTCGCCTTCGCTCTGCTAACGGCTAATGTCTGAAATATTTCACCAATTGAATAAAAAAGCATAACAGCTACGGCCTCTGGGTACTCGCCAATTGCCATTGCTCCCAACGTGGCTAATGCCATTAACGTAAATTCGCTGAAGAACTCTCTTTGCCCGAATGCTTTTACAGCCTCCTTGTACACTGGAAAGGCGACGAGTATGTAAGACAGTCCGTAAATGATTTCGCGTTGGTATTTTACCAACAACTGGTAATTCATTTGATCGAGACCTATACCAGCCAAAAAAAGTATCGCGCTAATGTATACATTGAATCGCTGAGAAGAGGAGTGATCGTGATCGTCTTCCTCATGCTCGTCGTTTACAGAATGGTCACAGCATTCATCCTTTTTCTGTTTTATTTTCTTATCCGCATCTCTATTAATCTTTTCTTCTTGAGTACAACAGACTTGACGTCCCTGGCTGTCGAACACGTGTTGATGTAATTTATGATCCATTGTTGGTCCTTCGATTTAAAAATCTGTTCGAAACGACAGACCCATTCCATCGCCATAAGGGTATATTGATGTTTTTCCAATCAGACTGTTTTTGTCTTTATACAAGTAATGTAAACCAAGTCCGTAACCAGATCCGATAACAGCACCCCCTACGACATCATGAAGGTAATGGGCGTTATCGTTGATCCGACTGTAGGCCACGAAGCCCGCTAAAGAGAATGCTCCGACACCCCAATACCATTCGTGCTCAGTTGCGACGACTGTTGCAAAGGCGAAAGCCGACGTAGCATGGCCCGAAGGAAAAGAGTCCCTATTTTCAGAGTCTGGTCGCTGTTGCCTCACGGTGTACTTAAGGACGTTGGTAAGAGCACTCGAATAGACGGTGGCTTTGAACATGTGCATTGATCTGCTGTACGCGAGATCCTCACCTGTCGCTTTGTAGACCCAGTAAAAGGCTCCAGCGTAGATCGCATTCGGCACGAGCTGCCCAGCAATATCTCCAACTATTGAGAAATCTCCTAGAGGTTTGGTTTTTGTCGTATGCTCTTGCAGTTTATCGCAATATTCTTTGTCCATGTTCTCTGAAGCGATGAGGGCCGTAAAAGCGACCCCCTGTAAAAAATAGTACTTCGATTCTTGGGTAACAGGCGAAGTGAATTCATCCCACGTCTGTTTCCAAAAGTCCTCCGCGTTTGCCCTTGATTCAATGACGACAAATGCGAAGGTAAAAGCCAGTGACTTAACTACCCACTTCATTTTTCCTCCTGAGTCTTTCCGGCAATCCGCTTCTCAAGGAGCATATAAATAATTGGTAACACGATAAGAGTTAAAATTGTCGAAGAAACGATTCCACCGATAACTACTGAAGCAAGCGGCTTCTGGACCTCTGCTCCAATGCCTTTTGAAAGCATCATTGGTATGAATCCAAAAATCGCAACAAGAGCGGTCATTAAGACCGGCCTTAGTCGTATTTGAGCGCCCTTTTTCACCAACTCAAAACCTGACATTCCTTCACCTTTGAGTTGATTGAAGTAGTTCACGAGAACAATCCCGTTTAATACCGAGATTCCCGATAATGCGATGAAACCAACACCTGCAGAAATACTAAAAGGCAGACCGTTAAAAATTAATCCCAAAACGCCGCCCACCAATGCTAGAGGCACACACGACAAAATCATGAGCGTTTCAACGATGCTACCGAAAGCCGAGTAAATCATGAATAGCACTATCAATAATGAGATAGGTGCGAGGATCATGAGTCGAGTTTTTGCTTCCTGCAAATTCTTGAAATTACCGCCCCATTCGACATAGTAACCTTGTGGAACTTTCACAGATGCGGCCACCGCTTTTTGAGCTTCATTGACGAAGCTCTCTGTATCGCGACCGCGAAGGTTTATGAGTACAGCCGATCTGCGATGAGAGTTCTCGCGGTTGATCGATCCGAACGTTTCCGAAAACTTTGCGTCTGCGAGAATACCGAGTGGCGTAGTCTGATTAATTCCGGTGCCGACTGGAAGACTTTTCACAATCGATAAATCAGATCTCGTTTCATCATCTAAACGGACAATGATCGGGAACCTTTTTTCCTGCTCATAAAATGTTCCGACTTCTTCCCCACCTAGAGCGATCGAAACGGTTTCCAAGACGTCCAATGTAGAAAGACCATATTTAAAAAGAGCTTCATTTTTTGGGAGCACCGAAAGAACAGGTGACAGACCGGCTAAGTCGACTTCGACGTCGCCTGCACCTTTTACTTTAGAGACCGTCTCTTGAATGCTTTTCGCAATTTCCATGTTCTTATAAAGGTCCGGACCGAATACCTTCACTGATACGTCGGCCCTAGTGCCTTCCAGTAGCTCGTTGAATCGCATTTGGATGGGCTGGGACGCGAGATATGTTTGACCTGGCACTTCTTGCTCCAGACGGTCGACAATCGCTTGAGTCAGCGATAAATACGTGTGTTTTTCACCGTTGTTAGTTGCACCCCACTCATCGCGTGACTTTAACATGATGAAGGTATCCGAAACGTTTACGCCCATAGGATCTGTGGCAATTTCGCTCGTACCGATTCGCGAGAATGTGTGCGAAACTTCTGGAAACGACATGATTACCTTTTCAGCCTGAAGTTGCATCTGCGCTGACTGGTCAATCGAGGTATTTACAGGGCGAATCATATGAAAAGCAAACGAGCCTTCCTGCAGTTGTGGTAAAAATTCTGAACCACGTGTGCCGAAAAGGATCACTCCGACTACAACAGATATCAACGCTGCACCCAAAACAATGAGCCTTCTAGAAGCTGCTACTTTCAAAACTGGATTGTATACGGAATATAACCATCGCATGAAGATTGGTTCGCTATCTGTAACCTTGGAACTCAATACTAGGCTGGCAATCGCTGGTATGAGCGTGAAACTTAAAATCAGCGCCGAAAGTATGGCAATACAAAAGGTAGTGGCCATTGGACGAAACATCTTTCCTTCGACTCCGCTTAGAGCGAAAATCGGAAGGAATACGATCATCACAATTAACTCTCCGAAACCCGCTGCCGATCGCACTTCAATGCAGGCATCGATAACGGCTTGCTTAACTTCGTCCTTCGTAAGCTTGCGCCCAGCCTCTTCGGTTCGGTGATGAATAAATCGTATACAGTTATCAATCATGATTACTGCCCCGTCGACAATCAATCCAAAATCGAGCGCCCCTAAACTCATTAAATTTCCGGATATCCCAAGGGGCTTCATGATTAGAAATGTAATCAATAACGTACACGGAATTGTAATTGCAGTGATCACCGCAGCTCGAATGTTACCGATAAGTAGGAACAAAATTACTACGACGAGTGTTGCACCCATAATCAGGTTGTGCTCGACAGTTCCCAAAGTCGCATTTACGAGATCTGAGCGGCTATAAACAGTTTTGATCTCTATGCCCTCAGGTAGAGAGCCACGTATCTCATCCATTTTTTCGTCGACTCGAAGTGCAACCGTTCGACTATTTTCTCCGATAAGCATCATCACAGTGCCAAGAATCGCTTCTTGACCGTTTAGAGTTGCGGCACCAGTGCGAATCTGTCTTCCAATCTTTACTTTGGCTACATCACGAATCCGTATTACGTTAAAATTTTCGAGCGTCTTAACTGGTACGGCTTCAATGTCCTCCATGGAACGAAATAATCCTGCACCCTGAACAAGGAATTGCTCCGACGTTTGCTGAACAACACCACCTCCAACGTTTTGATTCGCGCGCTCAAGTGCTGTAAGGATATCTTCAAACCTTAAACCGAGTCGTCTCATACTATTGAGATCAGGCTGGATGTGAAATTGCTTTTCGAAACCACCAGAAGTGTTCACCTCAGCAACGCCCTCAACCGTAAGCAGACGCTGTTTGATAGACCAATCCTGAAGCGCTTTTAATTCTACTAATTGATTAAAACGTTTCTGTGGATCTTGCTCAATGTTTTTGTAATCAAGCACGTATTGATAGATTTCGCCGAGACCCGTGGTCACTGGCCCCATGCGAGCTTCCGAACCTTTGGGAAGTTCCTTCAGGACGTTTTGTAACCGTTCACTCACAAGTTGCCTAGCTAAATAGATTCCGACATCGTCTTTAAAAACCACTGTCACTTGAGACAAACCAAATCTGGTTATTGATCGGACCTGAGTAACACCAGCGATACCACGCATGGAGGATTCGACAGGGAAAGTAATTAGTCGCTCAATTTCTTCTGGAGCGAGCCCTGGAACCGTTGTATTCACCTGAACTTGATTGTTCGTAATATCCGGCACAGCATCGATCGAAAGATTTTGAAAGCTCCAAAATCCTCCGCCAACAAGGGCCAGCGCAATTATTATAACTAACCATCTTCTGTTAACGCTAAATTCAATAATTTTGTTCATAGTTTATCACGACCTATTAATGGCCATGCCCTCCGCCGCCCTCTTCTCCGTGCGACATTTCGACGACCTTAAGATAATTTACTCCTGAAACAACCACATCTTCGGCCTCTGCGAGAGGCTCGATTGTGACAGACGAAGCAGTTCTCTTTACGATCCGTACTTCTCTTGCTTCGTACTTTCCTTCATGAAACACAAAGATTTGCTTTTTGTCTTTAGACTCCACGAGTGCACTGGTAGGAACTTCTGCCTTGGAGTTTTTTGGAACGACTTTTTGAACCTTGATTCCAAAATTTTTTGTGGCCTTGTCAGAAAGTTTAAGCGCTTCCTTTTCTTCACCCGCATCATGGCCGTGCTCATTACCTTCAGCTAAAGCATTGCCACATAAAATCATTGCAATAGAGATTATAAAAATCTTCATAAAATACTCCCATCGAGAAATGTTCCTTCGATAATTCGGATACGGTAATACTTATCGAGCGTATTGATCTCCGACGAATTATAAGTGCGTTGAGAGTCCAAAATTTGTCTGTGCGCCTCTATCACCAAAGCGCTCGTGACCAATCCACGCAAAAAATAGCCCTCAATTTGTTCGTGCTTTTTATGAATTGTGTCGTCCACGTTTGTCGCTTTTAAGGTATTTACGTTGGCATTGTAGGTTAATAGAAGATTCGATTTTTCAAGCTCAAGACGATTAGTTTCGAACTGTAGGCTTCTTTCATTCAAACTTACAGTCTCACGTGCTACAGCTCGTCCACCTTGGTTAGTACTCAAAAGAGGAAGTTTTGTGCTTACGACCACTCCCCAAATTTGCGCTTGTCCGCCGAACTGATTTTGATCCGTGTAACTTGGACCAACTGAAGGTGTGGGCCAACTTTCGGATTTGGCAAGATTGAGCTCGGATTTCGAAAGTTCTACACGGGCCTTCGCAATCTGGAGAGACGGTGATTTCAACTCGCCGCCTGAATTAATTTGAGGCCACGATTCCACTTTTTTTGGCAGAATATGTTCAACCTGAGAAACATCGAGCCCAGAGATCCTTCGAATTTCAGAATTCAACTCCTGAAGTTCATTTAACGAAGATGTGTGCTGAAGATCATAGTCACGCTTCGCCATTTGAAACAAAAATAAAGAGGTCGACTGTTCAGGACTTAACTGAGGACGACGCTTAAATGATTTGATGAGCTTGTCGAACGCAACCTGCGCCTCTTCGATCAAAGTCTTCTCGTAGAGTAGCTGACGTAACCTGTGCAACGTTAACATCGCAGAAGCACGGACATCATTGCGACTTTTAGTTAAACTTCCTCTCGAAAGTTCTGTTTGTGCGCGTGCGTATTCGATACGACCCGACCTTTTTCCGCCGAGTTCGATTGGTTGCAGAACGGTAAGGTCTGTTTGTTTCCAATCTTGGTTAGCCGCGCTTCCTCGCCATGCTCCAACGGTCACATCAGGGTTTAAGAATTGGCCGGCACGATCAACCATTTTTTCGCTGACCGCTATTTCGCTTCTGCCGATTTGCAATTCAGGCGCAACATCTTCAACGCGTTTTAGAAAATCATCAACACTAGTAACTGCTTGTACTTCCGCGTGTGCGAATGTTCCGACAGATATTGTCGTAACCAGCATCACGCAAATCCTTGCGTAAAACATAGATACCCATCTCTTTGTGGTTAAAATTTATTTAGACTATTAGATAGAAAAAAAGGCGTTAGGCGATAGGTGGTCTGAGAAGACCATCGACAGTAGGCTCAGTTAAGAATGCTTCTACATAAAAATGACGGAGGGAATTCAATGATAGAGGAACTAGGTAAGGCTTAGGATGAGGGAAACTCGCCAGAGTAATATGACTACAGCAATGGTGAGAATGAACTGGGCAATTACAATCATGATTCTGATGAGAATCGCGAGACGATTGTTCACCTGAATCAAAATCGGCAATGTGCTGCTCGGAAAATTTTGAATTCGTATCACTTTGAGACAGTGAAGGATCGCAGTTCTCAAAACAAGTACTCAAGACTTCATCAGGCGATGAAGCTGCTACAAGCACAAACAAGAGTAAATAATTGAGAACCCGAATCATGCATAAAGAATAAATCTTTAAGGTCTTGTTGTCAAACCGGACGGATAATTTCAGTTGCAAACCAGCTCAAAACAAGACCTTGATTTGTTATTGCAGAATATTTGCAAAATTATTGCAGAATATTTGCAAGTAGATTGTTTTCGACGGGTGAGTAACGATTGTGGTCGTGATTATTAATAGTTTGTTTATTCTCGGCGTACATCGCGCGAGGATATTTTCTTCGTGCTAAAGCAACTTCTCTTGAAGACGGCTGACATCCGCCCCACTGACGAGGATTTCCAACATCTAAGTGAAATCTGTCGCCACAGTAATAACCCACTCCCGCACGCCCTTGAAAGTTTGCAGTTAAGAAAAGGCGAACTTCGGATTTTGGAACACCAGGTACGCTGAAATCAATTGCATTGCAACTCATGTGCTGTGAACGTCGAGCACCACCAACTTGACGATTGTGGCTTCTACTGCGGTATCCAGAGCGAATGTCTACTCGGCCAAAGCGCGTCCGAAGTTGATCTATAAAGCCCTTAAGTTTTTCTGGAACACAGCCTGTAGAATCATCAGTAGCTATACGGACACCTTGCATTCTCGAAAGCGGAACCCCGTCGTCTGCATCAAATGATAAGCGTGCCTCGGCGATCGATACAAAGACAAATGATATGAATCCTATTATTAATTTCATACATCCCCCTGCCCTTTATTAAGCAACCGTCGTGCCGCGCAGGAGCGCATTCTTTCGCACCCAAACAATTTTTTGCCAACTAAATAGATAGCGCGAATGCGTATGCGCAAAAATTACGTTTCGTAATCTACTCGTATTTTCACTCACATTACGATTTCGTAATGTTTTATTACCGTCGAAAGTTTAGATTTCACCGACGCAGTTCCGTGGCATCGGATTTCAATTAAGAACGCACGAAACGTTTCTGATCTTCATTTCAATGGAGATCCACATGAAACAATTAAAACCGACATTCTTCTTGATGACTTGCGCTTTTCTCTTAGCATGCCAACCTGGAATAGGCGTTCAAAACTCTAATGCAAACGAGGCAGATGATGCTCAAGCAGCAGAATCGAATGAATTTGTCGAGGACGACCTCGAATTTATTTTTAACGACAATAATCTAAGCGAGAAATCTTCATGTGCGAAAGCATCTGCCGCACAAATCGCTGTAGTGAACCAAGGTAACGAGAAAAAAGAAAAATTCTTCGATACATGTTTAAAAGCGACTAACAATTCTCCTTGGTGTGACCAACTTCTTCGTCCCAACCCAAGTAGTAAATCAACATTCCAATGCACGTATGGCGCATCCCAAGTGCACCAGCTTATTCACCCTGATGAGAATACATGGCAGAATGCGTATGAAGCCGTGAATATTGTCGAAGAGCTGATAGATAAAAATATTTGCGTGAGTCTCATTTACAATTGGTGGCGACCGGAGCCCTACAACAAGAACGTAGGTGGTGCAGCCGGACGTCACCCACATGGAACCTCAGTCGATGTAAGATTTTGCAAAAAGTCGGATCAAAGCGCAGCTTTCAAAGAACTTTGCAAAATGAGAAAACAAGGTCGTCTCCGTGCGATTGGATATTACTCTAGTACCGCTCTTCATTTCGGTATCGGTGACTCTGCAGCGAATACTTGGGGAAAGAGTTGTAATTAAACCCAAGGCTTTGAGCAACCTTCTCTTTGTTAAAATCTCTGTATGGAATGGATACAGAGATTTTTCGAGGCGGCTCCAAAATAGAGAGAACTCCTGACCGGTGATATCTTTAGATTTAGTCCTAACCTATTTCACAACTAAATATTTTTTAAGAGCCAGCGCCGGCCCCACTTACTTCAGTATCACTTCCAAAATTTCTTTTTCTTTTTGACCGAAGGACCAACGCCCTTCGGCTCGGAGTTTGTTTAATAATTCGCTCCTGTACTCGAACAAGCTTGTGCCTAACTTAGGTTCAGAAAATGTGTCAGAGACACGAACGGTTTTAAGATTCGCCGTCATCAACCTAAAAACGATCTCAACAGAGTTCGCATTAGCCGCGAACTGCATACCGATCATCTTCTTCGTTGCTATAAGCCTCGCGCCTTGAACATAAGAAAAAACTGGATACTTTTCCGGATAGGTGCCAGTTCCTACGCTGAGGATTCTTATTTGGTCATCTGAGATTCCAAGCGGCCCGCGAACATCCACTAGCGCAAAAAGCGACGGATTGTTGGCTACAAACCCACCGTCAATGACCCTCATCTCGGGCAAATTGTTGGTTGGCTTCAAGACCTTCGGTTCAAAAAATGGAAACGCCGAGCAAGATGCTTCGACCGCATCCGCCAATGTTAACCCAAATCCCGGAATAAACGACGATCTCATGCCATGCGCCTGACTTGCAAAACTCTTGAAAACAATTGGTCTATTTCCTTGGGTATTAGTACCAACTATCCCCAATGGCACGGATACAGAATCAAATTTTTTGTCTTTGAAATAAGCTTTCAGACCTGAGCTAAGGTGATGCGATCGTCGCGACGCTAAGAACGTTCGCATAATTTTGGGAAGCCACTCCATATAGAAATCAGTGATCTCATCAACCGTCGCGCCGATGGCTAATGCTGCAGCGATTATAGATCCAGTGCTAGTGCCATAGAATAAGTGGAAATGTTCCCTTAATGGTTTACCGACAGCCGTCTCGATCTCTTTCAAAACTCCGAGAGTATAAGCACCCTTTCCTCCTCCACCATCAAGTGTAAGTACACGGAATGCATCTAAGGACTTACTCATGTGGACAAACTCTTAGATTTAACAGCTTGGCTGAGAATACCAAGAATTTCATCGCACAATGCAATTACGTCCCGCATTTTAGTACCACCTTCGCCAAAAACTTTACGCGTGCCGTTTGGCACCCAAAGCGATTCGCGGAGTGAATCGTTATTAAGGAGATTTCGACAAAATTCAACAAATTCAAAGGCCAATTCAAAATCTTTATTAATGCAGTTGAGATACGTAGAGTTCGGAATATTCCAGCATAACGCCGTTATGTCGTAACTGCTTACGTCCGGCATCTGGTCGGCATCGGCTTTTGCAGATTTACAAAATCTCACTAAACGCTTGAAGCCACCCGCAGTCGGCCCCTCCTTCTGGTGAAGAGCTAGGTTGTGATGAAACGGGAAATTCTCGATTCGTTTAGCCGGTGGCCCGAGATCTAAAATTTCTATACCGCGAAAATCTTCTTCATCGGTGAGTACGTAATCTTCTGTATCGAGCCAGTTAGAAGATACGACATCGATCTTGCGCTTAAGGGAGCCGCCGGAAATCGAAACAGCTTTCGAGCCTGAGGTATCAACATCGGCTTGCGGGTATGAGCTGTTAAGTCGCAACTCTGTGATTCTACGAATTTGTTTTAAGTCTTCCACCGGATCGCCCTGATAAGGCGAAAAAACCTTCAGCGGCGACTTACGACCGTAAAACTTTTTAGTGAGAGTGAGTAGGTCGATGTCACTATGAATTCTAATATGGGTATTGTTTGTAACTGAACCCTGATGCCGAAAATCGATCGATAGTCCATTTGCCGAGAATGCCTCTTGAAGCTGTGACTCTACCCGATCGCACTCTTCGTAAGTCTTTCGAGTGTATTCAGGGTCGACTTCCTCCATCGACGCCGATATGTATTCGAGAGCCTGTCTGGGATAGTCGAACTGCTGTTCTGCTTTTTTTAATGAGTCCCGCGTATAGATAATCCCTCGATCCAAATCGCTCTTACGAAGGCGCAATCTAACGAGTCGGTTTTCGAGCTTTGTAGCCAAAAGATTTCCCCTTTTTTAGAATATAAATTCCCCTGCGAATTTATAGCTAAAAAGTCGTTGGATGACAAGCCAGCACAGTCTCGTAGCATTCAAATAGCTCTAAATCTGACCCCGATGAGACTTCTATATTTTTAATTTCTTTCGCTAATTTGACCAAAGACTACGAGAAAATTTCCCGTAGGACATTTGGTCATTTTGAAAACTCTGAATCGCCTTTTCCGCCACGTAGCAAGTGATATATCCGACCGAGCCAAAAAGGCCAGTCGCAAAGATCACACTTACAATCCACACGAGAAACTTTGCTGGAATTGCTAATTCATTCATTTGTATTTCCACTCCTCTTTTTGTATTTCGAGCGATATTTGAGTACGGATGGATTTTTGCTCATCCTCGGTCAAATTAAGCCCTGAAACTCCGGAGTTACGCAGTGTTCGTAGATGGCGGTAAATGGCTGTCCGCCTTTTATCAAATGCACCGCACAACTCTGGAATGCTCCTATTTTCGATCCAACGTAGTTTCGCGAGCTTCGTTAAATCAATCTCTGCACCCTTCCATCGCACCAAATACGTTTTTATTGCATCTGGGTGTTCGTATACATTAGCGTTACCCCATCCAATTTTCCTGCTTGAATTTCAGCACCAAATTTAAACCGAGATAAGCCGCATAGATGGCTTATTTCATTTGGGAAACCGAGCATGGGTAGTATTTCGTAGAATTTCGATTCATTTCCGAGTTTGGTCACATAATGCCCGGATCCGTGGATAAGCTGCGGCAAATCTATATTTTTTAAAAATTTGTATGAAAAAAATTTCCCACGGTCACCGGCGGTGACTGGGAGGCACAGCTATGCCCAAAATCTGGTGTTTCACCTCTCGGAGGAGTGGACTTACGCTAGGGGTGCTCCTCGTCAGGCCCTACCGAATGATTTTTTTGATGAGGAGATCCATTAACTCCAATCGGAGTATAGCATTTTAATGTTGGTAACTGTCTCAGGTTCGAACCCTGACTTCTTTTTCCATCTGAAAATCACAAAGATTGTTCCCATGGTTGAGTTGTCAAAGATCCGAAACTATTTATCCACAATTTATGCTGTGGAAAACTGTTGGGGAACTGTTTCCGGCTTCATACCCCATGCCTCTCTTAGCTTTCGCACCTCCTCGTAACCGTGTTTTGATATTCTTTAAAAAACTTGTCGCGATCTCATCACAATTTTCCCGGCGTGAAACACAAAGCGCTTTCTTAATTTTTTTGAAAAATGTGGCTTTTCAGGCTTCATCATGATCGCTACATAACGAAGTAAATTGTGCGCCACCATCGCTAAAAGACCATAAGCGCGATTGGCATTGAGCTTTAAACACGGAAAGTGTTTGAGGTCATAGCCGTACTTCTCCTCACGAATGAAGTTCTCGCTGTTTCCGCGCTTTTGATGGTGCTCCATTACTTCCTGAAGTGAGTATCTTTTTATTTTTTGTTTTTCTTCTGACTCAGTATCTGCAATTGCACGCTCTGTGGATAAGTCCAGCGGAAAGTTGCAAACCACTGCGTAGTAGTCATAGGGATCTTCTTTCAAATATCCATCATCATGTATCAATGCCAGCTGACCTGTTTTTCGCCTGATCTCTTCAAACTTGCTGCGGTTGAGAGTGCGTTTGACGACGATTGGAAATACCAATTTTGCTTCGTCTTTTTTTGACCACTTCGGCGTCCAGTAAAATCTTGCAAGCTCTACTTGCGGCAAATCTTTTTGCTTAAGCTCTGCTTTTTTAATTTCCTCTTCACTGTACACCCAAGGAGTCCATACGAGTCCCTCTTTTGAGAATTGGTCTTTCCAGTCTGTCGTTCCGTCGTGTGCAGTGAGCGTGAATAGCACGCCTTGAGATGTTAATGTTTTAATCACATCCTGATAACAATAGGCAGAATCTCCTCTGACAAACGTCTTTCCTTCAAAGCGGCGTTCACGCTGTTTTTTTCCATCTTTCAAAGCTTGTAACAACAACCACTCAGCACCCACGCCACTTTTGGTGTTTCCGGCTCTCAAATCAAACCCGTGGCTAAATCCTTTTTGATCAAACACCACTTGCGAATCCAAACACCAGTGGTCCTTGTAGTTCCATGCTAACCCCTCCATCTCGTTACCGCTCTGGGGGTGATCGGTGGAATCAATATCTAGACACACTTTTTTAGGCTTATGTTCCTCTGGAAGATTTTGTTCAAGCGACGCCAGCATCGACCAGCTCATCGTGCTTAAAAATTGATTTAGTTTTGCAAGATGCTCGTCTTCGAAATTCCTTAGAAAATCTCCAAGCGTGCGCGAGTGCGGAGTTCCCTCGCCAAAAAGAGCTTTGATGCCTTCATCCCCTTGAAAGTCGTCGTGGTCGTCCAAACAATCAAAGCCGTGAATAAACCCACAGATCATGTTTAATGCAAGCTTGTACGATCCTTGCGAGCGGTGGCTCACTCTCTCTGGCAAACAATCTTTAAAATGCTCGGCCAAGCCTGATTGATCAAAAATCTCGATCAATGTGCCAAGGCCTGCGGCGGCGGTGAGTTTCTCCTTGGAGAGTTCTATTTTTATTTTTTGCAAAACACTCTTACGGGACTTAAATGCAAATGGCTCGATGTTTGAAAAATCCATACTTGGGTTCTCCTGTTAAAAAGAACCTATCACAGATTTTTTTAAATAAAAAATCGCTCATGCTGCTGAAAATATAGGCTTCACCAAATTGGTGAAAAATGAAAAATATAATCCTCAATACAGGCCTGAGTTCTGAGCCAGAACTATCGATCTATCCGTGGATACGGGTAAACCCCATGCCTCTCTTAATTTCTTCACCTCCTCGTATCCGTGTTTTGATATTTTTAAAAAAACTTGTCGCGATCTCATCACGATTTTCCCGGCGTGAAATACAAATCGCTTTCTTAATTTTTTTGAAAAATGAGGTTTTTCAGGCTTCATCATGATGGCTACATAACGAAGTAAGTTGTGAGCCACCATTGCAAGCAAGCCGTAGGCGCGATTGGCGCTGAGCTTTAAACACGGAAAGTGTTTGAGATCATAGCCATACTTCTCCTCACGAATGAAGTTCTCGCTGTTGCCGCGCTTCTGATGATGCTCCATCACTTCTTGCAGTGAGTGCCTTTTCATTTTTTGTTTTTCTTCGGACTCACTCTTTGCAAGCGCGCGCTCTGTGGATAAGTCTAGCGGAAAGTTACTAACCACAGCGTAGTAGTCATAGGGATCTTCTTTCAGATAGCCATCATCTTGGATCAACGCCAGCTGACCTGTTTTACGTCGGATTTCTTCAAATTTACTGCGATTAAGTGTGCGTTTGACTATGATTGGAAATACCAATTTTGCTTCGTCTTTTTTTGACCACTTCGGCGTCCAGTAAAATCTTGCAAGCTCTACTTGCGGCAAATCTTTTTGCTTAAGCTCTGCTTTTTTAATTTCCTCTTCACTGTACACCCAAGGAGTCCATACGAGTCCCTCTTTTGAGAATTGGTCTTTCCAGTCTGTCGTTCCGTCGTGTGCAGTGAGCGTGAACAGCACGCCTTGAGATGTTAATGTTTTAATCACATCCTGGTAGCAGTAGGCAGAATCTCCTCTGACAAACGTTTTTCCTTCAAAGCGTCGTTCGCGTTGTTTTTTTCCATCTTTCAAAGCTTGCAGCAATAACCACTCAGCTCCAACACCACTCTTAGTATTCCCGGCCCTGAGATCAAACCCGTGGCTAAATCCTTTTTGATCAAACACCACTTGGGAATCCAAGCACCAGTGGTCTTTGTAGTTCCACGCCAAACCCTCCATCTCATTGCCACTCTGGGGGTGATCTGTGGAATCAATATCCAGACACACTTTTTTAGGTTTATGTTCCTCTGGAAGATTTTGCTCTAATGAGGCAAGCATCGACCAGCTCATCGTGCTTAAAAACTGATTTAACTTTACCAGATGCTCGTCTTCAAAATCCCTTAGAAAATCCCCAAGTGTTCGCGAGTGCGGGGTTCCCTCGCCAAAGAGGGCTTTGATACCTTCATCACCTTGAAAGTCATCGTGGTCGTCCAAACAATCAAAGCCGTGAATAAACCCGCAGATCATATTTAATGCAAGTTTGTACGATCCCTGCGAGCGGTGGCTCACTCTCTCTGGCAAACACTCTTTAAAATGCTCAGCCAATCCTGATTGATCAAAAATCTCAATCAATGTTCCAAGACCTGCAGAAGCGGTCAGTTTTTCTTTAGAGAGTTCAATTTTTATTTTTTGCAAAACACTCTTGCGAGCTTTAAACGCAAACGGCTCAATATTTGAGAAATCCATGGATGGGTTCTCCTCTTAAAAAGAACCTACCTATGATTTAAAGCAAGTGCTTTTTAACTTCTGGATTTTATTATCTATTTT
>CAZOGU010000046.1:7369-20601 GCA_964579625.1 uncultured Pseudobdellovibrionaceae bacterium | reverse complement strand
TTTTTTCGTCTGATGAGTATTTAGCAGGTCGAGGTCGCGCAGGAAGATGCAATCTTTATAACGAGCTTAATCTTTTGAGAACGATCTTTAATTGGTACAAATCAGAAGATGAGTTTGAAGGGGAGTCAAAAAACATAGACTCACCCATTCGACTTCGTCATAAAAAAATGGCATTTATCCGCGAGCCAAGCGTGAAACCAGAACAGAGAAAGATTACTGTCGAAGCGGCATTTCAGTTTTTCTCAGCACTGCCTGAGATCTATGCCGATTTAGCCATGTTTCAATTTTACTGTGCTGGGCGAATCGGTGAGACGGCTGGGGTACAGATTTCAAATATTTATCTTAAGGAAGAGTATTTTATGATTAAAGATACGATTTCTTGGTGCAATAGCAGTAAAACATTTGAATATCTAAAACCCTTTCCAAAAAACCGAGAGGCAAGACGTGTACACATTCATGCCAAGCTGCGGGAGATCATAGACCGCAGACTTAAAGCGCGCGTGGAGGGCTGCAACTACTTGTTTCAGATTGGTGGTAAGCCGCTCAACTACTGTACGATTCAAGCCAACTATAGAGCCGCACAGACGCGCACTGGGATTCCGTATCGAGGAACTCATTGTTTGCGTCATGGTATGGCGACCTTGGCGAGAAAAGTTGGTGGCAGTGGTCTAGACTCGGTTGTCGCAATGACGGGGCATAAGGATTTAAAACTTGCCGATCATTATTCTAAAATTGATGGAGAAGTGCAAAAAGACACTTCACTTAAAATTTTAGAACATATCGAAAGTTTAAATTTGTATGGCCAAGATTCGGGTGAGTCGGTAGGTGATTTGGGGGATGATATTTGCTCAGAAGTTGCGTCAAATGTGATTCCTCTAAAGAGATTTAAAGGTATTTGAGAGAGTGATTTTTGAAAATCGGGTGATATTGGGTGATATGGCAGTTAACGCACTTGCAATACTCAAAGATTCCAAGTAGTTAAGTGCCATATGCCAGAACTCCCCGAAGTTGAAGTTGTTAAAGAAGGTTTAAAGAAAATCATTAAACCTTCTGCATCTATCAAAAAAATTGAATTTCTGCGAAAGAATCTTCGCAGCCCTTTGCCATTTAAAAAAATTGTTCAGGTGCAAGGAAAACAGATTCTCAGTCTTGAACGACGAGCGAAGTACATTCTTTTTGAAACCACCGACCACTGGCTGGTTTCCCATTTAGGAATGACTGGAAATTGGCGAAATGAAAATACAAAACCAAAACTTCATGATCATATTGTTTTAACATTCGAAAGCGGAACGCGTTTGATTTATAACGATCCTCGACGCTTTGGAATTTTTGATATTATAGACAAGAAAAATTTTGCAAAAGACAAACGATTCCGTATTTTAGGGCCGGAACCTCTTCTTGAAAATGAATTTACTGCTGACTATTTATTTAAAACTTCAAGAAAACGAAAGATCCCCATCAAATCCTTTATCATGGATCAAAAAGTCGTTGTTGGAGTTGGGAATATTTATGCCTCAGAAGCTCTTTATCATGCGGGCATTAGACCTTTGGCGAGAACCGAAAAACTCACGCGATTGCAATGCGAATTGCTTGTGAAAGCGATTCAGAAAGTTTTGGCGGAAGCCATCATTCAAGGCGGCTCCAGTATCCGCGACTATGTGCAGACCAATGGCGCCTCGGGAGGTTTTCAGGAGAGCCATTTTGTCTATGCTCGAAACGAAGAACCTTGCCGTAAGTGTAGGGGATTGATTCGCTCGCGAATTCTTTCTGGTCGAAATACTTTTTGGTGTGTAAACTGTCAGAAGTGATTGTTGCAAAAAGTGCAGCAAATAGACCGTAAAGGATTTATGGCCGCCGCTCTCAAAATAGAACCTAAGATTTTTCAAAAATTACCCGAACTCAAAGACCTCGAAGATGTGATGGATCGCCTTAAGAATTACGCACGTTTTGAAACGTTGGCGGTGATCCCTTACAAAAACATGGAGTTTCCGATCCACTCGATCACCATTGGCAGCGAAAATCCAGAAGCGCCCTGCTTGCTTTTAGTAGGTGGCGTGCACGGATTAGAGCGCATTGGCACTCAGGTCATCAATTCTGTTTTAAGCTCTACGGCTCGAGCCTTGGCGTGGGATGAATACTTTCAGGAACAAATGAAACACTGTCGCATCGTTTTTGTGCCGCTTCTCAATCCGGTAGGAATGTACCGATTGTCGCGCTCCAATGGCAATGGTGTGGATTTGATGAGAAACGCCCCAGTGAATTCCGACGAACCGAAGCAGCCTTTTTACGGCGGCCATCGTCTGTCGGCGCGATTGCCATTTTATCGTGGCCTCGAGAGCGGTCCGATGGAAATCGAAAATCAAGTTTTATGGAAGTTAGTTCAAAAGCAAATCTTTCCGTCCAAGGTGAGCATTGCTTTGGATGTTCATTCGGGCTTTGGCTATCAAGATCGAATTTGGTTTCCGTATGCACGCACTCGCACTCCCTTTCCTTACCTAGCGCAAATGCATGCGTTTAAAGAACTGTTTGATGACACTTACCAGCATCACGTTTACACCATCGAACCGCAAGCTCAACAGTACACAACCCATGGCGATGTATGGGATTACTTTTTTGATGAATTTTTAAAAGTGCAAAAGGATCAATTCTTTTTACCACTGGCACTGGAAATGGGTTCATGGCTATGGATTCGCAAAAATCCTTTGCAAATTTTAAATCCACTTGGAATTTTTAATCCAATGACACCTCATCGTGCGCGAAGAATGCTACGTCGACACAAAAATCTTGTCGATTTTTTACGTCGTGCTGTTATGTCTCCAAAATCATGGGTTCATCTTTCACCAGAGGAAAAACTCTATCAACGCAATAAAGCCATTAAACTTTGGTATCCAGGAAAAACCAAATGAGTCGCGAGTGGGTTTTATTGCGCGGACTCTCACGTGAAAAACATCATACCGATCATTTTATCCAAAAACTTCAGACTGCGAACCCAGAGAGTACAGTAATCGCAGTGGATTTACCAGGAACGGGTGAATATCATCGCTTGTCGTCACCGATGAGCATGGAGGTTATTGCTGAATTTGTTCATAGCCAGCTCCCCAAAAAGGAATTGCAAAGTCGCCATGTTGTCGCGATTTCTCTCGGAGGAATGGTGGCAATCGAACTGGCGAGGCTCTACCCGCAGTCGTTTGATGGAATGGTGATTATTAACTCCAGTTTTAAGAATGTGTCTTCGCTGTTTGAACGCCTTCAGCCCGAGGGGATTTGGTATATTTTAAAAGCGGCTCTGGCACAGAACTCGAAAGATCGTGAGCGCGAAGTTTTAAATATGGTGAGCAATCATCCGCAGCGCCACCAATGGGTAGAGCCTTGGGCACTGATCGCAAAACAGCGACCTATTACACCTCTTAATTTTTTAAAACAACTTATCGCAGCCGCGACCTATGAGCTTCCTTTGCAAAAACCGGCAGTGCCAATGTATGTGATTACGTCTGAAGGTGATCGAATGGTGAATCCAAAGTGTTCAAAAAAACTAGCCGAGCACTGGGAGTTGCCTTTAGCCGTTCACCCCACAGCAGGGCACGAAATCTATATCGATGACCCCGAGTGGGTGATAGAGCAGTTGTTTTTATATTGTGGAAAATAACAAAAGCGAAGGCGCGTCCTAAGCTTCGCTTTTGATCAAGTCATCAAACTTCATCCCTGTAAGTTTGGCGAGCGTGCGAAAAAAGAAAAACAAAATTAAAAAGAAAAAAACAATCGACGGAACAAAGATAACCACATAGCCTTGCCAGGTCATTTCGGCGATTTGTTGGTTGAGCAAAGAGGCTTTGGCGGCCTCGTCGAGATCGACGGGAATTTTAGTAAAGATTCGATAAGCCAGCAAAAAGTTTAAAAGGGCACTAAAAAAGAAAGTGAGAGAAAAAAAGAACGTCGATTTTTGAAAGAGCTTTTGCAGAGAAGCGCGAATCTTGGGCTCGTGCGTGCGCTTTAAAATCTCCTCGGAATTGAGAGCACCCGTTTCCAGCAACATGGTTTTTAAAAACGGTTCTTTGCGAAACGACGAGGCCAGTACAAAACAGCCAATCAAAAAAGGAAAAGCCGCTTCCTTAACAGCAAACCAGAGGCCTTCAAGTTGAAGAAGAGCAAAACCGCCGGTAAAAAGAGTGTTTAAAAGTCCGAGGACGGATATGAAGTTTACTTTTTTTGTCTTTATATAACTCCACAGGCCGTAACCAAGAGGGAAAGCCAGTGCCAAGACCAAGGCGCCCACAGGGCTTTTAGCAGAAAGTTTATTCAGGATAAAGACCGGAAGGGCGACATTCGCAATCAGATTGATGAGTGGATTCTCTTGAGGGGCCTTTTTAGACATGAAACTGATTACAACATTGCTCGATACACATGTCAAAACTTGCGGGAACAGTTTCAACCAGCTAAAAGAAGGCATGGTAAGAAACTTTCATGCCGAATGGTTAGGACTCAGTGAATACAATGCCACATGGGCTTTGCAAAAGCAGTGCGCCGAACAGGTTCGACACACACAGCGCGGGATCGTCTTAGGATGTGAACACCCAACGGTTATCACCTTGGGCACGCGAATCAAACACATCGAACCAGCACAGAACTCCGAGATTCCTGTGATCTCAACAGATCGTGGAGGCCTAGCGACGCTGCACACTCCAGGTCAGCTCATTATTTACCCCATTCTCTCGCTGCGAGAATGGAACTTTGGAGTCAGAGAGTGGGTTGAGTTTCTCCTGAGAACCACTCAAGTTTCTTTTTTAAAATGTAACATAATTATTATTTCTACAAGCAACGGCTTATTTACAGAAAAAGGTAAAATTACATCGATCGGAATCAGCATCCATAAAGGAATAAGCTCTCATGGTTTAGCTCTTAATATTTCGAACGATCTTTCTTTATTCGCAAAAATTTCTCCCTGTGGTGTTCAAAACCAAGCCATGGATAAGGTTTGCAACTACACAAAAATCACTCCAGAAGCGTTCTTTTTGATCTGGTGCGAAACTTTTCGCGATATGCTCAAAAAACGGGCCATAGAGACATACAATGAACTGCAAAGCCCTTGACCGCTTAAAATTAAGTTACTAAAGCTTAAGCTCTTTTCCAGAATGGTCGCTTGGCGCAGTTGGTAGCGCGTTTCCTTGACATGGAAGAGGTCACTGGTTCAAATCCAGTAGCGACCACCAATTTTAAAAAAGATTTCGACAGGCAAGAGCACGTGATTGAGATTCGATCCTCTTCGTTTTTAAGGACGGTAGTTTAAAAAATCGGTGCGGGTCAAATTGTCGCAGCAATTCTTCACCTTGCTCTGGAGATAAAATTGCCATTTGTCCTGCGAGGTGGCCACCAAACAGTGACATCCCTCCGCCGTAACCTTGCGAGCCCACCGTCATAATCACACGCGGGTCATAGACTCCGTCGTGTGTAACGTAGCTAAGGAAGGGGAGTCGGAGTGGAGTAAAACCAAACACGCCTGTCCAGGTGCTCGAAACGAACCAATTTTTTAAACCTGGGAACCGATACGATGTTTGTGCAATGATCACATCAAACATCTCTTGGGAGAGCGGTGGTTTATCTGCATCTGGCACCAATCGATCCGGACCACCACCCACGAGATATAATCCTCTCTCAATTCCCTGTGCATCAATGTACTTTGTCTCTTTGGGAATATTTCCGTACAAATCGCCATCTCGTTCTGTCAACGTCCAGCCTGTCTTTAAGAGTGGAACTTCTTTGTTTGAAATTTTGTCGTAGGTTACAACCTGACTTTGAAATGGTTCCACCAAGCCCGTCATTTCGGGAATGAATTTTGAGGTGTAGGCATCTGTCGCCACGATCACTTTTTTGGCGCGAATCAAACCGCGCTCGGTGTGCACGAGTACCGATTTATTCAGCGGCGTGCTCCAATCCACTTTTGTCACACGTGTGTGCGTGTAAAGTAAAATTCCTTTTTCTAATAACTTTTCAAAAAGCTGGGTGGCAAATTTATAAGGATGGTAATTTCCGTAGCCGGGTGTGAAGCGCCCGCCAAACTCAGTTTGTATACCGGTAAGTTGGGTGATTTTTTCTGCCGACCAAATCTCCATAAAAAGTCCGACTGATTTCGCTCTGTCGACATCCTCTAAAAAATCGATCTCTTCTTGTTTGGAATTAGCAAGTCGCATCCAGCCCTTGTCAGACACATCTGGATCCAAGTTGTACTTGGCTAAAACGGACTTAAAAAGTTTTCCGTTTTGAATACCAAATTTTAACATCGTGATTGCCTGAGCCTCCGCCATTTGCCGAAGTTCTTTTTCTGAAAGATTGGGATTGTTTTCTTTGCTTCGTTTGTATCGCTCCTCAACGAGGCCTTCGTAGCGATCAATAAAATTTTCTGGCATGGGTTGAAAGTTGCCGCCATTATGGGAGGTGGCTCCCTCGGCGACCCCTCGAGAATCGAGAACGACGATTTTTAAATTTTTTGTGTGCTGGGATAGTATCTCTGCCGCCCCGAGGCCACCTAAACCAGTTCCAATGATAAGAACGTCTACGTCCGTAGGAAATTGTGAGGTCGATTGATAATCATGAAGAAGAGGATGCGGATGCTGAAGCCAGTAGGGGGCGCCGCTCTCGGGCATAACCTGCCGCCCAGAGTCCATGTCTGGTTGCGCAAAAATAAAACTTATTAGGACGAAAAACCCCATTAACAAAGAAAAACCCCATCTTTGATTCAGGTAGAAATGATCATGAATTTGAACGGCCGACAACAAAAAGAGGGCGCAGAGAACAGTTCTGAAAATATTGCAATGATGAGAGTTTCGGCAAAATGCACTCGTCTTCGAGGTTTTTTATGATACACAGACACCTCGTTTTTTAAAGGGGTTTTACAATGTTAAGGGGACTAGGGGTTTTTGTTGTTTTTGGGGTTATTGCTTTTGAGTCAGTCGCTGCAACA
The DNA here is from genome assembly GCA_964579625.1 of uncultured Pseudobdellovibrionaceae bacterium. Taxonomy (GTDB): domain Bacteria; phylum Bdellovibrionota; class Bdellovibrionia; order Bdellovibrionales; family JAGQZY01; genus JANPLN01. Next base: position 13,646 of record CAZOGU010000046.1, on the reverse strand, counting down.
CTGGCACCTTCCAACTGTCCAGAACATGTCGAAAGAACGTATCAAAAACGCCTGAAAAATTTGGCGGATGAAGGAATTATAGCTCTCAATTCTGAGGGCGATTATCAGCCCTTGTGGGCGGCTGCCGATCTTTACAAGGATCCTCGTTTTCGCAATTTTCCTGCTATTTCCTTAGAGCAAATTCGTTGGTGTCCGCAAATGGCGGCCGTCGAAAGCTCTCTGTCGTTTTTATCAAAAGTCGGTTTTAATCCGCAAAATATTGATTCCTATTTTAAAAAACTTCTCTATTCGGCGCCCACAGACCTTGCCGTGGCCAAAGATCAAGTGGGATTGAGCAATGGCCGCCAGTCGGTGGTCGATTGGGCGCAAGGGGAGGCTTCTAAAAAAGCGTTCGCCGCTCATTACGCGATGGCCATTTATAAAGACCCCAATAAGGATCAAAAAATTACGGCTCGCGCAGGCTCTACTTTTTTAGGAGTCTTTCAAGATCGAGCTATTTTCACCCTTCCTTATCATGCGTTGGCGTTAGTTGATTCGGAAAAAAAATGTGAGGACTTTGAATTTTACTTTCCCAAGACCCCTAAACATCCACTGAAGGGTGTGGAAACACTTTTTGTTCTGCCGAACGTGGATGTGGTTTTTTGTTCTCTAAAACTTGCGGCAGAGCACGCGGCATTAAAACCAGCAACGCTCGATACAAATCCTGTCCCAAAACGGACTCGACTGTTCACACTCGGAGTGGGCACGGATAAAACAACTCAAAAGCTACAATTGACCATTGATGATAGTGATGAATGCATGGCTTTGGTCGATGAATCTGGGGGCGCCACTTATACTTCTGGAGTTTTAAAAGCCACAACACAACGTTGGGCCATGGGATGTGATGTCTCCGAAGGCAACTCTGGGGATGGTGTCTATAACAAAGCGACAGGCCAGTTAGTGGCAATCATTACTTCGCGCGCGGCTTACACCTATGCCTCTCTAGCTCAGGATGTTTTTACTTCCTCGCTCTCAAAAGATCGGCTTTACCTCGAAACTTCACACTTTGTGCCATTTTCACAAATTCTTAAAACTCTAGGTGAACTCCCCTTAGACTCTCTTACAAAGAATCAGCGAGAGTTTCGTGAGTGGATTTTAAAGCTCTAAAATCTTATTGCCTCGGTTTAAAAGTGTGCTAGCCTTTGTTAGATGGCTGCGTATTTGATCTCAAAAGATATTTTATCTAAAACTGTCGACAACGAAGAAGTGCTTGTCGACCTCCAGTCTGGAACCTATTTTGGTCTCAATGCCGAAGGCACTCTGATTTGGAATCTTCTTAAAGAAGGAAAAAATCAACAAGCGATCTTAGTCGCCATGAGCGAAACATTTGACGCTAGCGAAAATCAACTTCGCGTAGATTTTGATTTTTTTATCAATGAACTGCAAGAAAAGCAGTGGATCACCAAGGCCGTAGAAACTTTTTAAAGCCGGCCAAAAGACGAACTAAATAATACATCGGCAAAAAGACATCCCTCTTCAATTGATACTTGGAACGCATATAAACAACCGAGGGAAACAAATGTTTACCAAAAAGCTGGAAGATTTCTATGTAACTCATTGTTTTTATATCATTTCGAAGATCCGACCAAGGGCTTCGGTTTTCTTTAAGTAAATAGGCTAACGGCTCATCTTCAACTCCTAAGGCCTGAGCATCCCATGGACTTTGCACATTCGATACGCGCAGCGTTTGATCCATGATTTTTTGAATGCCCTTTATTTTGCTGATCTTTTGGATATCCTTCCACCAAGCGGAATCTCGGCCTTCGGTGATTTTTTGCATATCTTCGATCCAATGAGGCTCAGGGTATAAAAGATGATGAGCCACCCAGTGCACGCTCGAAAGAAGCAGAGCCTGCTGATCATTCACGGTAAAGGCATTGAGTTGTGATATTTTTCGTCTCGTTGCCCACAGCTCTTCAAATAAAAAGAGATGGCGTAAATGGCGGGGGACGAACACTTGCCAATGAACATCATAAATCATCTGTAAAGAACCTAATTTCTTGATAAAAACCGTCTGTCCTAACAGTTCCATCTGATTGGGAATCCATTCGTATCCCGAAGCGATAAGGAGATTGTACAAACGCTGCACATCGCTCTCGGAAATCAAAATATCGGTATCCGTCCGAGGTCTAAGTTCGGGACTTTTATAAAAATCGTAGGCCAGAGCTGAGCCTTTAACAATAAGGAAACGAATTTGATTTTGCGAAAGCAGCTCGCAAAAGTTTTCTAAGCTTTCTTTAAATACAAGCTCGCGCGCAGTTTGTTCAACAATCACCTTCTCAGGCTAGGGGAGGAGGACGTTATTGTCAAAGTCACTTGTATTTAAGGTCCCTAAAACATGGACGAGGGCTCAAAGTCGTTCTATGATGTTTAAATGTATTCTTATTGTATTCACGGAATGAATCTAAGAAGCCCGATGCCACTCAAAGAGTGTCAGGATATTGTTTCATCGATTGATATCACAATCCAAGTGATGAAAAAAAAACCGACGCTCAATCACCCCATCGAATCTCATATCTTAAAAAGCAACGACCAAGAAGACCGAGCTCTGATTTGTAAATACCACGACGGCGGACTCTCGATCGACTATTTTGAATGTGGTTTTTTTTATTTGAAGAACCAAATCTTATACATTTACTCTCAGCATCCTGATCCTGCTTTTTTTGAAGCCATCCTCACAACGCAAATTTTGCCATTAGCAAGCTCCCTGTTTCGCGTGACATTGCATGGTGGGGTCGTTGTTAAAAACCATAGAGCCGCTATTTATCTTGGCCAGGAGGGCGCAGGAAAATCGACACTGACGACCTATTTATCGCAAAAAGGCTATACCATTTTTAGCGATGACACCGCGGCGATCGAGAGGGATCTGACTGTTTTGCCTGGACTTCCCGAAATTCGAATCAATAAAGATAGCTGCCAAGAACTGCTTTCATCCCAACAAATTCAGACACTTCAACAAAAACTCGCCAAGCAGCAGATTTCCATTCCGCAGGTGTCATTTAAGAACGCAAAAATCTGCGCTATTTTTCTTCTCAACCCGACCGACAGCTCACTTGTTAACACACAGTCCGTGTTGACATCGACACAGCGTTTTTCCACTCTGATCGAAAATCAATTTCGCTGGGATCTTTGGAGTTCACAGGCTCTGCAAACAGACTTTAGCGTCCTGACTGAACTTTGCCAAAAGATTCCCATTTTGCGGTTGGATTACCAATTCCAATATGACAGCCTTCCTTGGATTGAACTCCAAATCGAAAGGAGTCTCCATGATCACGAAAATCATCATTATCTTTAGACTCCTTGTTTTATTTTTCTACTTTCGACTTCAATTGATGGTGCGAGATTTTAAATCCTGCCTTTTGACGTGCGAAAAAGCAGGATTTCTCAAAACAATGGAGGATCTTGAGTTTGCCGATAAAGTGTTGAGAAAGCTTTTATCCTGGTTTCCGTTCACTCAAGGTTGCCTCCTCCATAGCTTAACTTTGGCAAAAGCATCGCAAAAAAGTCTTGAATTTTATCTTTCCGTTTTTATAGAAAAAAACTTTAGTGCACACTCTTTTGTTAAAGTGGATCAAACGGTTTTTTCGACAGCACTTCATTTTCAGCAGGATGCGCTTCCAATTTGGAATAAAAAATGCTGAACACCGAGTTGAGTTCTTCCTTAAGAAGTTTTGTAAAAATTGACGGCAGTTGTTCTGCAACGGCAGAAGAAATACTCAAAAAATGCAACTCTCCGCAAACGAATTGGTTGAATGATTTAAAAGGCGGTTGGGCTTTAGCCATCTCACAAGAAAAAAAATCAATGCTCGCGACAGATCGGTGGGGTTCACGGCCACTGTATTACACAGTACAAAATAACAAGTTGATTTCCTCGGAAAATTTAGATGAGCTTTTTTTGTTACTCCCTGAACCCCACTTTAACAAAGCGGCGCTGGCGCGTTTTTTATTGGAAGATTTTAGTCACCCAGATGAAACAGTGGTGCATGAAATTAAAAAGGTACCTCCGGGGACTTTAGTTACTTTTTCTGATGGAATTCTGACACAATCAAAATGGGCGAATGAACCCGCTTGGGATCCGCAAAACCGCGACTTTCAAACCACTGTCAAACTGTGGGAAGAGGAACTGGTGCGGCACCTCACAGCCACTCTTCCACTTCATCAAAAATGGGGAGTGTTTGTCAGTGGGGGACTTGATTCCACGGGCCTTGTGGCCCTATGCATGGATTTGATTCAAAAGAACAATTGGCACACTCAGATTGAACTTTATAACCTCACAACGGACCATCCAGAAAGCAATGATCAGGGTTTTTGCAAAAAACTCGCCGATCATTACCAAATTCCCCTTTTTACGCACCAAGGAACACCCCAAGAATTAAAAAATCTATTTTTAAAATGGAAAAATATAAAGTCCACACTGCCATTTTTTCCGACACTTCAGATGTTTGAGCCCCTGATGCAGAAGGCGGCTCAAAATCAATGCACAGGACTTATCTTTGGTTACGGAGCGGATGAACAATGGACACTCCCGTCACAAACTTTGGGTTTGGATTTTTTTGCAAAACGACAATGGCTCCTCTTTTTTAAAACTTTTCATTTGGCTGATGGCGTTTTTTCTCATTTTATGGAGATGCTTAAGCTTTGGGCACGGCAATCTGTGCCTGAAATCTTTAAAGTCCTTATCCATTCCTTCAGCTCCTTTGGCCTTCCACCACATCTTCCGCCTTCCCACGCATTCAAAGACCAAAAGAATCAGCTTAAAAAAAGAATTCAAGCTTGTATGAATTTTTTTACATCCCATGCTCAAAAACAACTTTTTCTCAGAAATTTTGTGTCTGGCAATAATACTTACAACTTGGCTTGTCATCTCACGATGGCCCAAGCTTATGGGCTTAAGGTTTACTTCCCTTACCTATCTCCTGATATGCTCGATATCTCATTGCAAACTTCGAGTGAGCTCTTTTTGTGCGCACAAGATAAACAAGTCTTACGGGAGCTATTAAAAGACAAACTGATCGACCAAATACGGACGGCCCCAAAATTTCAAGATTACAGTCAACTCGCCTATAAAACATCTTTACTTTTAGCAGAAGAAGACCAAAACTATTTAGTGAAACATCAATGGGTAAAACCGAATCAAAAACCTCACTTTGATGATGACTTTTTTTTTGAAACTTTATTCGCGGACAAACTTTTAAAAAGCGCAGGAGCAAAATCGAATGACGAAACCAGCTGCACAAAAAAACAAAACGAAAAGCTACGAAAAACCGACCATTAAAAAGTATGGAACAATCAAAGAGCATACCAAGGCTGTAACGGGGGCGTCTGGGATGGACGGAGGAAACCCACCTGCGAGTCGGGCGATGACGTGTGTGTCTTTGCCGCCCTTTATTCAAGAACACAACTGGCTGCTTAACGATCAGCATGTGCAAGAGCAATTCCGTGCGGCGATCTTTGCAAAAGTAAAACCCGGCGATGTGGTTTTGGATCTCGGGACGGGGACAGGGCTCCATGCACTTTTTGCCGCTCAAGCCGGAGCAAAAAAAGTCTACGCTGTGGATAGCGAATCCATCATCGAATTTGCTAAACTTGTCGCCCAAAAGAATAATTTCACAGATAAAATCACTTTTTTGCAAACCGATAGCGATAACCTAGAACTGCCCGAAAAAGTGGATGTTATTATCACAAACATCGGTTTTTTTAATACGTTAAAACATTTACCTCAGGTGATTGAAAAGCATCTAAAACCACAAGGCCAATTGATTCCAGAGCTTGTGAAACTCGAGTTTTCATTGCTCGAAGATGCTGAGTTTTATCAAAAAAATATCGGCACCTGGGACGAGAAAAAATTTGACACTGATTTTAGCACCCTTAAGGAGTGCGCCCTTTCTCGTCCTCTTTATGGAAACTGGAACCCAAAGAGTTTGTTGGCCCCGGCGCAAGCCCTCGGTGAGGCTCACTTTTCTCATCATTCAAAATTTTCATTGGAATTCTCCGGAAATGTTCCCTGTCAGCGCGACGGTGTTATTCACGGAATTTTAGGGTGGTACACATTTCACCTGACTAAAGAGATTTCCTTTTCCACAAAGCCACCACTTCAGCTCTCGCCGATGATCTGGAATCAGTGGTTTTTACCAGCCTCATCGCCAATCACGGTTCAAAAAGGAGATGGCCTACCCGTGGAGCTCAGAATGAACACCTCCGAGCGCTTTCCCGAACCCGTTTGGCAATGGACAATAGG
>CAZOGU010000046.1:0-7269 GCA_964579625.1 uncultured Pseudobdellovibrionaceae bacterium | reverse complement strand
TCAGAATGAACACCTCCGAGCGCTTTCCCGAACCCGTTTGGCAATGGACAATAGGGAATTCTGTCACAAAAAGTAATTTTGACACTTTTCTTTTTACAAAAACGAAGGTTTAACTTTTTATAAACTAAATTTATTTATTTATTTATAAATAAATCTCTTTACATTTAATACAAAAAAAACAAACAATAATCAAAGATCTCATGAGTTATTAATAGAGAAGCTCACGCCTCCACTTATCTGCTGCCATTGATCCTTTCACCTTGTTCGAGGCTGTATTTGTAGAAAATTACAAAACTGTTTGAGGATATATGCAAACGAAACCGCCGACCAAAAAGGTAACAAAAAAACAAGTCTACGAAAAACCACAGATTCGTGAGTATGGGTCCATCAAGGATCATACAAAAGCTGTCACAGCCCCAACGGGCATGGACGGAGGCGTTGCTCCGAGCAATAAAGTGATGACTTGTGTGTCTTTGCCGCCCTTTATTCAAGAACACAACTGGCTGCTTAACGATCAGCATGTGCAAGAGCAATTCCGTGCGGCGATCTTTGCAAAAGTAAAACCCGGCGATGTGGTTTTGGATCTCGGGACGGGGACAGGGCTCCATGCACTTTTTGCCGCTCAAGCCGGAGCAAAAAAAGTCTACGCTGTGGATAGCGAATCCATCATCGAATTTGCTAAACTTGTCGCCCAAAAGAATAATTTCACAGATAAAATCACTTTTTTGCAAACCGATAGCGATAACCTAGAACTGCCCGAAAAAGTGGATGTTATTATCACAAACATCGGTTTTTTTAATACGTTAAAACATTTACCTCAGGTGATTGAAAAGCATCTAAAACCACAAGGCCAATTGATTCCAGAGCTTGTGAAACTCGAGTTTTCATTGCTCGAAGATGCTGAGTTTTATCAAAAAAATATCGGCACCTGGGACGAGAAAAAATTTGACACTGATTTTAGCACCCTTAAGGAGTGCGCCCTTTCTCGTCCTCTTTATGGAAACTGGAACCCAAAGAGTTTGTTGGCCCCGGCGCAAGCCCTCGGTGAGGCTCACTTTTCTCATCATTCAAAATTTTCATTGGAATTCTCCGGAAATGTTCCCTGTCAGCGCGACGGTGTTATTCACGGAATTTTAGGGTGGTACACATTTCACCTGACTAAAGAGATTTCCTTTTCCACAAAGCCACCACTTCAGCTCTCGCCGATGATCTGGAATCAGTGGTTTTTACCAGCCTCATCGCCAATCACGGTTCAAAAAGGAGATGGCCTACCCGTGGAGCTCAGAATGAACACCTCCGAGCGCTTTCCCGAACCCGTTTGGCAATGGACAATAGGCTAGATCTTAAGTTGCAACTGGCCTAAGAGATTATCTGAGTCTTCATTTCTACCCAAAAAAATATTTTGACCTTAAAATAGGAGCTAAAGGAACTCTTTGCACTTAAATACACTTATCGCATTCTATTTACTTTTATTTTCTCCACTCGTCGCTCGGAGTCAGGTGGAAGTGCTGTACAATCAAAAAACCCACTTTACTTACGGTGAACCGAATATCCGATTTGTCGAAAAAGAACCTCTTCCTGTGCAATCGGAAAACTCGACTCTTTCCCCACGATTTTGGGCTCAACTCGGACTTGGCATAACTCAGGCCCGTTATGCTCAAAGTCTTCCTCAGTTTATGGATCTTTCTTTTTCCGACAACAGCCAAGGGCCAACACTGCAACTTCAAGCGGGTGGGTGGCTTCATTACAATTGGGGGATTGAAGCTTATTACAAAAACAATCCCGCTGAAATCACTGGATCATCTTCCCTTATCGTTCAGAACGGAAAATACAATGTTCAAAGTGTCGGCATCGAAGCCCTGTGGAGAAAATATCCCCTTTTGCTAGAACAAAAGAGTGAAACCTTTTTTAAGGTGGGCATTCACCAACATGATCTCCCTTTTTTAATCGCCCTCACGCCTCTTATTATTTCTCGAGAGCTTAATAGTGTTCGTACGTTGAGTTTTGCGGCGGAAACTCACTGTGCTGTCAATTCTCAGTGGCGGGTCGAAACATGGTTGCGCTATCAACATCCGTTCACGGCAGGTAGCGAGAACGGTGGAAATTTAGATATAACGCCCAACTTTACGATCGACGGATCAGTCGGTGCGCTCTATCGCTTTCCAAACTTCACAACCATCGGTTTTTTTTGGACCGGGGAATGGCATGACTACAATTATAAATATGTGAATGATTCCTTAAACCTCAATTTTTCCGGATATCAAAATTTATTTCAATCCACGTTTGATTTAAAAATGGGAGTTGAATTTTGAAACACGTTTTGCAATTTTTTATTCTCCTCAGTTTTATAGAGCTGGCAGCTTGTAAAGATACCGGAGGAGAACTTCGCGGCATCTCCGTGCTTGCTGCATCCCGAGTATCGATACAACTCAATTCCACATCCACCTGGCCGGGATTGTGCCATCAGATCGAGTTCACTTTTACAACGGGCGATAGCATCAACACCGTCAGTGGCAAAGATCGAACCGTGACTCTTTCCACAGACAGCGGCGACCTCTACACTGATGTGGGTTGCACCCAAGCCCTGACGACATTCGAGCTGACTCAAGACATATCAGACATGACTTTTTATTTTCGTTCTAACACACTGGGGACCGCCACGCTCAGCGCGAGTGCACCCGGATTGACGACGGGAACAGCCACCTTGACCGTCGGCACACCTACAGCTTTGATCACCTTAGGACAACAAGCGTTTAATTTTAACACCCCAAACTTCCCGGCTCTATCTGACCAATCTTTCAATTACCCGACAAATGCCGTCATCGCCGGTGGAAAAATGTTTGTCGCCGATTACAGCAATAACAGAGTCTTGATTTGGAATTCCATCCCCACGTCAACACAACAAGCTGCGGATCTTGTTCTTGGGCAACCCGATATGATTTCAAATGCCTGCAACACGATCACTGGCACGACAGCTGCCGATACTTTGTGTTCGCCATCCTACGTCCATTCCGATGGAACGCGACTTGTTGTTGCGGATGAAGGAAACAGTCGGGTGTTAATCTGGACAACGCTACCCACAACGGATCAAGAGCCTGCCGACCTTGTGATTGGACAGGCCAACATGGGCGCAAGCGTGGATGGCTCTGCAGCCCCTAGTGATATCAATCTCGCCTATCCAGGCGGGGTGTTCGTATCAGGAAATAAACTCTTTGTGGCGGACTCTGGTAACAATCGGATTTTAATCTGGAACACGTTTCCAACCATGAATACGCAAGCTGCTAACGTGGTCATTGGCCAACCCGATTTTTCTACAAATTTAATCAACGACAGTGCAATCCCAGCAGACCCTCCCACCGCCACCGGCCTCAATTATCCTTATATGGTTTATGTTTATCAGAATAAAATTTTTATATCCGATTATGGTAACAGCCGCATTCTCATCTGGAACTCGATACCCACCACTGATGGCGTCGCTGCGAATCTCGTCCTTGGACAACCAGACTTTGTCACTGGCGGCATCAATACCGGTGGCCTCAGTGCTTCGTCTCTTTCGGAGGCGGCAGGCGTTGTGGTCGATGCTCAAGCGCGCCTTTATGTTTCTGATTATAGCAACAATCGTATTCTCGTTTGGAATCAAATCCCGACAACAAACAATCAAGATGCAGATGCTGTGATTGGACAGGTCGATTTTGTGAGCAACGGACCAAACAGTGGGGCAGGAGTGGGGGCTCCAAGCGCAACTCGTCTTTACAGCCCGTGGGGTGCGCTGATCCACGACGGAATTCTTTGGGTTTCGGACTACGAAAACCATCGAATTCTCAAATTTCAAATTCCATACTAGGATAAATCTATAAAGTCTTCCTGAGAAAACATTCGTCATCCTGAGGCGAAACCGAAGGATCTTTCGCTTCGCTCAAGATGACGAACAAATATTAGAAAATTACTGTTTTAAAAATGAAGTGAGCTCAAGAGTCACTTCGCCAAATTGACCGGGCTGAATTGTTTTAACCATTCCAGCTAAAGCCACTTCCGCGTTGCTCCATACTTTCACTTCGCCACCAGACTTGTTGTCTTTAAGACGAATGTGTTGGCACTCATAAGTTCCAGCCGGAACTGTAACAGTGTCCGTGATGATTTCGATCAGCTCCATGTCCTGCTCTGGAATTTCCTGCTCTTTACCGTTCACAAGCATCTTTTTAACTTCACCAGTATTGGCATCAAGTAAAATTTCAGCTTTTTGCTTTCCAAAACCACCAAGATCCATATCTTGATTCATCCAGATTTCGTCGGCAGTAACCGACGCTACAGACATTGTCATCGTGCCTTTTAAAAATCCCATATCCAAATTATAGTTAGCGTTATCGCCGACAGTCCAATTCAGAAGCGCACGATTTTCGACGTTCTTTAACGTAATGTTGCGGATCACGTCGAAAGGGTTTGCTGCCAAAGCGCTTACCGAAAACAGAAGCGCAGCTATTGAAACTATTGCTCTATGCATCATATATTCCTCCTTGAATGCATGTTTATGTATCGTTCATAAAAATCACACCATAGGCCCTAGACATTGTCATGACACCTGCTGTAAAACTCTCACAACAAGGGGGCTATTATGCTTTTAACCGTTTTGACACTTTTAATTCAGACACAAACTCACGCTGCTCAATTTTCAATCAACGAAAAAGAACTCCTTGCCGCTACAAGCATCGATAAAAATCTTTTGATGAAAGAAAATGAAAAAGCCCTCGAGCAAGCTCTGTTTTTTGAAGAGAACGGCGTATCGTGTGGGCTCGAAGAATTTTTTATCGATGGCTACACAATCACTGAAGGCAGCGCTAACGTCCCTACAAAATTCGAAGTGCTTAATGTCGTAACAGGACCAACAAACTATTGCGGCGGCTACGCAAAGTACAAGTGCTACACGCATTTCTACAAAAAAGACGGCCAATGGAACACTCTCGGCGCCGAATGTGATAGCTCTGACAGCTTTGAAGATTAAAGAAAAAAATAGTTACAAATTCAAGGATTTCTCAAAGAGGTTTTTTCGGACACGGCAGTCCGGGACAGTTACGAGCAAGCTCGTAAACGAGTTGCACTCTCTGTCCCTCCTTACCTCTGCCGTTGTCGTTCGCTTCGCTCACGATCGCGTCACGCTCAACGGAGGTCCGAAAAAACCTCTTTGAGAAATCCTTGAATTTGTAACTATTTTTTTTCTGCTGAGTTTATTTTTTGGCGAACTTCAGTTTGCTCGTATTGAAGTAGGCGAGGGGGTCTATTGGGCGATTTTTGTAGCGGACTTCGAAGTGTAAGTGGTCGCCGCGGGAGCGGCCGGTGTGGCCCACATAGCCGACGACGTCGCCTTTATTGACCCAGGTTTTTTCTTTGGCGTGAAAGCCATTCATATGCGCGTAGAATGAGGCCCAGCTGCGGCTGTGTTCGATGATGACGAGCCTTCCGTAACCGCGAAATTTTGATCCCTGATAAGTAATCCAGCCCGATTCTGCGGCGTAGATTTTTGTTCCCTTGGGAGCACTGATATCGATTCCGCGATGACGACCTTTGTATCCACGGCTGATTCGTCGATAGTCTTTTAATGGAAAATCAAATTCGATGGATGGCGTATCGGGAATGTCCAAGACTTCTTCGGAGTCATCATAGGAAACCGTCGCACAAGCCGTAATGGCTAAAAATAAAAGTGATGTTAAAAGGCGAAAAACGACTTTCACAATGCGGCCTAATAGATTGGAAACTGTTGGCAAAGTTCTTTCACTTGGGCACGAACTTTTTTAATAACGGTTTCATCTTTATGGTTTTTGATCACTTGTGATATCCAAGCGGCAATTTTTTTCATTTCTGCTGGGCCCATTCCACGTGTGGTTAATGCAGGAGTTCCAATACGAATACCGCTTGTCACAAACGGACTGCGTTTTTCGTTGGGAACTGTGTTTTTGTTCACCGTGATCCCCGCATGATCGAGAGCCAGCTCGGCGTCTTTTCCTGTGACCTCGGTTGACGAAAGATCAAGAAGGATCAAGTGATTGTCTGTTCCTCCCGTGACGAGATCGTATTTTTCAGCAAGTAAGCCTTCGGCTAAGACCTTGGCGTTTTCGATCACTTTTTTGGCGTAGGTTTTAAACTCAGGTTGAAGGGCTTCTTTAAAAGCCACCGCTTTGGCCGCAATGACATGTTCCAGAGGACCACCCTGAATGCCTGGAAAGATTTTGCTGTTGATTTTTTTGGCGTTTTCTTCTGAGCATAAAATAATTCCACCGCGTGGTCCGCGCAATGTTTTGTGCGTGGTCGAGGTGACGTAATCGGCGCACGGCATTGGATTGGGATGGGCACCGCCAGCCACAAGTCCTGCAAAGTGCGCCATATCGACGAGAAGTTTTGCACCAACAGCGTCGGCAATTTCTTTGAATTTTGCAAAGTCTAAAACACGCGGATAAGCGCTATAGCCAGCGATGATCATTTTTGGTTTAAACTCTTTCGCTTTATTTAAGACATCTTGATAATTGATAAGATGTGTTTGCGGATCGATTCCGTATCCAGCCGCTTGAAAAAGCAAGCCGCTAAAATTCACCGGCGACCCGTGCGTGAGGTGACCACCATGGGAGAGGTCCATTCCTAGGACTCGATCTCCGGCTTTCATTTCCGCAAGATAAACCGCCATGTTGGCTTGAGAACCTGAGTGCGGTTGGACGTTTGCCGCCGGAGCATTAAAAAGTTCACACACTCTTTTGATGGCAAGTGACTCGACGATATCTACAAATTCACAGCCTCCATAGTAGCGCTTCCCTGGATATCCTTCGGCGTACTTATTGGTCAGCACAGAGCCTTGAGCTTCCATCACGGCCTTAGAGGCGTAATTTTCGGAAGCAATCATTTCTAAGCCGTCTTGCTGTCTTTCGAGTTCTTTTTGAATGGCGCCATAAATTTCTGGATCTGCTGATTGAATATGCATTTAAATCTCCGTGATGGACCTATAAAAACACGGAAGACTCTGGAGTGGCAAGTTTTGACTCTGATTTAGAGCATGGGGACAATTAAAAAAAATGGGTCTGTACGGTTTAAAATCGATCTGGCTTAACGCGGAAAAAAGTAACCTTTTTTCCGCGTAAAAAATGACAGCATTTCAAGATTATCAAAATAAATAGCCGTATTCAGAAGATCTAGCCTTAATGGTGTTTTTTGATAGGGAAAGGTGCTGGAATTGGTTAAAAACATGGCGATATGATTACGTCCTAAAGCCACAGCTAAATTGATCTC
>CAZOGU010000045.1:0-21152 GCA_964579625.1 uncultured Pseudobdellovibrionaceae bacterium | reverse complement strand
TAATAAAAGATTTTTCATAACTGAGTATTTCCTTCAGCCTTAAAAAAGGTCAATCATTCTAACGCTGCGCATGCTCCGGAGCGACTTGCAATCCTGCAAAAAACTACCATATTGAGGCTGTTCATAACTCAAAGGAGGAACGATGCGTTTATTTCTAGCTATTGTCTTAGGGCTTTCACTCACGGCCTGTGGGGTTCAGTCTATTCCCAAGTCCAAAAACCGTGTTGATGAAACCTTTGCGGAAATCACCAACCAATACAAGCGTCGTGCGGATTTGATTCCGAATCTTGTTCAAACTGTGAAAGGCTATGCTAGCCACGAAAAAGACACCCTCGAAGGAGTGGTCAATGCGCGCGCCAAAGCCACCAGCATGACCATTGATCCCAGCAAAGCCTCTCCAGAGCAATTGCAAAAATATCAAGAAGCCCAAGGGCAGCTTTCGCAAGCTCTCGGCCGTTTAATGGTGATTTCCGAAAACTATCCACAGCTCAAGGCCGATCAAAACTTTCGCGATCTCCAGGCGCAGCTTGAAGGCACGGAAAATCGAATCACCAATTCTCGTCGCGAGCATATCGAAGCGATTCGTCAGTTTAATGATCTGGTGACTGTGTTTCCAACCAACCTCACCAACACACTGTTTTTTCATTATGACAAAATGGCTCAGTGGTCGGTTTCTGATGCGGAAAAACAGCAAAACGAAAAAGCACCACAAGTTCAGTTTTAATCGATGCTTCAAAACCTCACCGCCGTCATTTTATTTCTGGGCCTGAGTTTCGCTCAGGCTTTTGAGGTTCCAGCATTTTCGAACAGTGTTGTGGATACGGTGGGCTTTTTAGATTCATCAACGCAAGATAAGCTCAGTAACGCCCTCAAAGTTATTTATGAAAAAGGGGGGCCGCAGTTAGCTGTCCTCACGGTGGAGAGCATCGACTCCCTCACGATCGAAGAAGCTTCCTACAAAGTTGTTAAAAGCTGGCAATTAGGCACAGCTCAAAAAGACAACGGCATTTTGCTCATGATTGCAAAAAAAGAGCGCAAGCTCCGCATAGAAGTCGGCCAGGGCGTCGAAGGTGATCTCACCGATGCTTACAGCCGACGAATCATTGACGAGCAAATGGTTCCACTGTTTCGTAACGGTGACACTACGGCTGGGATTCTTGTCGGCGTCGATGCCATTTTAAAACGGATGAATCCTCCGTATCACTTAGAAGAATTTCTCGATATTCCCTACAGAGCGCAAAAACAAGTTCAAGTGGATTGGGCTCATTTGGCTCTGATGATAGGTATTTTTTTATTTCTGATGTGGATTAATGGTCACGGAGGTGGCGGAGGCCGTCGAATGGCAGGCGCTGCTGGTCTCGGTGGATTTTACGGAGGCGGCGGTTTTGGTGGATCGTCAGGCGGTGGTAGCTGGAGTGGCGGCGGCGGTGGATTTAGTGGTGGAGGAGCTTCAGGATCATGGTAATACCAAGCTGGTTCAACTCGTATTTAAATCAAACCGAAATTTCTGAAATCGAAAAACAGATTGCGAATATCGAATTAAAAACCGAAGCCGAAATCATTCCGGTGATTGTGCGTTCGTCTTCGGCCTACCGACAATCGAGCGTGACATTGATGTTAATTGCAGCACTTCTTTTTGTGATCGGCTGGGAAGCCTACTCTCCCCATTTTTACTGGGACACTTGGATGCAAACGACAGGTTTGTTAGTGGCTGGTCTCCTTTTTGTTTTTGTGCTCGCGCCACGTTTATCTCGCTTTCCATGGTTACAACGTTTGATGACCGTCCGAAGCGAAGAGCTTGAGCAGTGTTGGAAGCGCGCGAGATTGGAATTTTACGAAAACCGTTTGCATCACACAGAGGACAGTGTGGGCGTGTTGATTTATGTTTCTCTTCTCGAGCATGTGGTGATTGTCTTAGCCGATCAAAAAATTGCCGAAAAACTACCGCAAAACACCTGGCAAAAAGTCGTCGACCAGATTGTTGCAGGCCTTCGCAATCAAAAAATGGCGGAGGGCTTCAAAAATGGGCTTGCGGAGTGTTCCAACTTGCTGATTGAACATTTTCCGGTAAAATCAGGGGACGTCAACGAGCTCCCCAATCATTTGGTGGTGAAAGAGTAGCATGAAAAAGGTTTTACTCAGCGGAAGCACAACAACAGGATCACTCACCTTAGGCAATTACATCGGAGCGGTCTCCAACTGGGCAAAACTCCAAGATGATTACGATTGCTACTATATGGTGGCCAATCTTCACGCCTTAACTGTTAAACAAGATCCGATCGAATTTCGCGAGCGTTGCCTCAGTTTTTTTGCTCAGTATTTAGCTTGTGGTTTAGATCCAGTTAAAAACGTAATTTTTATGCAATCACAGGTGGTGGCACACGCCGAGCTGACTTGGGTTCTTAGCTGCCACACGCCCATGGGCGCGCTTAATCGCATGACTCAGTTTAAAGACAAGTCCCAACAAACTCGCGAGATCAATAGCGGCCTTTTTACCTATCCCGTTTTGATGGCGGCAGATATTTTACTTTATCAAACTGATTTGGTTCCGGTGGGGGAAGATCAAAAGCAGCATCTCGAACTCACTCGAGATCTCGCAGAGAGCTTTAATAAAAAATTTGGTGTTACTTTTAAAGTGCCTGAGCCCTACATACCAAAAGTGGGTGCGCGAATCATGAGCCTGCAAGTCCCCAACAAAAAAATGTCCAAATCTGACGAAGACGCCAACAACTACGTCTCGCTCTTGGACACGCCGAAGAAGATCGAAAAAAAGATCAAGTCCGCAGTGACAGACTCCGATCCCCAAGCCCGCGTTTTTTACGATATCGAAAACAAAGCTGGCATTTCGAATTTAATGACTATTTACTCTGTACTCACCGGAAAAACCTACGCCGAGATCGAAAAAACCTACGAAGGAAAAATGTACGGCCACTTTAAAACAGATCTCGCCCAAATCGTGGTCGAAAAAATGGCGCCGGTGCAAGAGAAGTACAATCAACTGATGGCTGATAAGGCCCAATTGATGCAGATTCTCAACACCAACAAATTAAGAGCCGAAGCAAAAGCACAAAAAACTCTCGCGACGGTCTACGAAAAAATGGGAATCATCTAGCTTTAAATATATTGGCCAACAACTTTGCGTCTAAAATCAAAAATATTTTTTACGTCTTTATCCACCCAGGCTTGTGCTGCGAGGCGCCCCATGAGTCCAAGCGGAAGTTTGTAGCGAATCACGTCGGTCATTAAAGTTCCACCGGCGAGGTCTTCAAAACGGTGAGTGTGATGCCACAAGCTGTATGGGCCTTTGAGTTGCGTATCGGTAAACTCCTCGTTGGTTTTCCAGGTTTCGATTCGAGTTCTCCAGCCAACAGGGATGTGATGGATTTTGAGTCGATAATCCAAGAGTGTTCCGTGCTCGATTTTTTCCGTCGACATTTTAACAATGTGAAAATGGAGCATGGGAGGCGTGATTTTTTCTAAATTTTCCGCAGCGGCAAAAAACTCAAACACCTTAGCGCGAGGGCGCGGGAAGAACTGTTGAAACGTTTGCACAGCGACGCCATCTTTCCAATCGTTGAGAATATCGCCGAGCGCACTTTGCACCTCCGAAAATAAAAACTGAAAACCGGCTTTGGACAGTTTTTCCGAACTCACGCGTAAAGAGTTGAGTGCCAACGAGGCCTGCTCGCCAAGAAAAGTTTTCAGTAAAAAGCCCGGAACCGGTGGGCCCGAAAATCCGTTGATGTTTTTCGCAATGCTACTTGCGATTTCTTTTTGTCGGGCGGGAACAGGGGCGACGAGGTTGTAGGTGCCTTGGAGTTGGGAGTTTTCAACAGCAAACAAAAAGGCTTTTACAACGTCTTTAATATGAATCCAGCTCATCCACTGTGAGCCACTGCCGATCGGACTCGAAGCAAAAATTTGTGCCGGGAAAAGCATTTTGGGAAGTGCGCCACCTTCTGTCGACAATACCACTCCAATGCGAAATAAAACGGTGCGAGCGGATTGGCTACGGCTTTCCTTTTCCCAGGCTGACGTGACTTCAGCCAAAAAGTGGGAAGCAGGCGCGCTTTCCTCCGTCATCCAGTCATCATTCTTAGACATGTCATAAATTCCAATGGCGGAGGCGCCGATAAAAAATTTTGGCTGTTTATTTTTTAAAGCCGTGATCAGGTTGCGAGTTCCCTGAATGCGCGAATCCAATATTTTTTTCTTTTGCTCTTCTGACCAATTTTTTTCTCCGACGTTTTCGCCGGCTAAATGAATCACGCCATCGATCGTTATGGTGTCCAAGTTGGGAACATCATGACTGATGTCACATTCGATCCACGTTGCTGGGTAGGGAGCTTGGAGAAGTGCTTGGTCTTTGCTTCGCGTGAGGGCGATAAGGGTGTGACCACGTTTTGCGAGCTCGAGTCCGAGCTGTTTGCCAATCAGTCCTGTTCCCCCGGTGATGAGAATGTTCATTTGCGCTCCTCTTTCTTAAGGTTGGCATTAGTTTATGATACGATGAACAAATTAACAATTAAAATAATCTTGTAAAATCAGTATTTTAAATCGTATCGTCTTGAGCCAATAAATTTTTGTTTAATAAGTTGTAAACTTATTCTATACTGATATTATGTTTTTGCATTCCCTTTTTGTTTTGAGTGCCTGGGCTTCACAATGTCATCAGCCGCCGCTGAAGCAGGAGGCCCAGGTACAATTTAGAGTCTGGGGCTTCCATATATATGATGTGGAGTACGCCTATGATGAACAGTTTCCACAAGCTCCCTATCAGCTCAAGCTCGAATACAAACGCGAAATTGCTGGCGAACAGATTGTCCAAACCATCGAAAAAGAAATTCGTCGTTTGGGAGGGGCTCCCGAAAAGATTACGAGTTGGATAGAAGCTCTCAAAAAAATAATTCCGAATGTATACAGTCTTTAGGGGCGCAATAACGCATGGACGGTTGCGAACAGCTTGGCGCTTGCCCCGGCACGGCTTTGCACTGTCTTTATGAGTTGGGATTTAAGCTGAGGTGTCCATTCCGCCAGGGAATGAGTGAGAGTTTGCTCGAGTTCTTCGGCACTAGTAACAACTCGAATAGGAAAAAAATCCATTTGCGAGAACTCTTGAGCTTCGCGGTTGTTTTTGTAAAAAGGGCCGACCACAGTCAGGCAGCCACAGGCCAAGGATTCCATAACAGAGTGCACTTGCTTGCGAAAAGATCCACCGATAAAACTTGCGTCAGCAAATTTATAAAACTCCGCCAAATAGCCCACGCGATCCACAATCAATACATTGTCTCCAGACCAAGATGTCACTTTTGACAATCGACAATAAGAAATCTGCTTTTTATTCAATTGATTTTCTAAGTCTTTAAGATGGCGCTCTGTGGCCTCGTGGGGAACAACAACCCAGCGGAGTTGCGACTGGGTTTTTTCGATCACGGGGAGCAAAACATTTTCATCTTCGGGCCAGGTGGAACCTGCGACCACGCATTTTCGCTCGGATGGCAAAATCTGAAGAGGAAGGTCTTTCTGGAGTGACAAGCGATAAAGGCATTGATCATAGCGTGAATCACCACTGATGTTGATACGCGCACTTGGAAGAACCATTTGGAGAGTGGCCCTGTCCTCTTGGGCAACGACATAAAACTGATTCACAAACTGCCAGCGCCAGCGATAAAAAAGACGTAACATAAGATTTATTTTTTTACTAAAAGTCATCGAGAAAACGATCACCGGGATTTTTAAAGAACGGCACTGCCGAGTCATCTCGAACCAAACATCGGTGCGTGAGAACAGCAGCGCTTTGGGTTGATGATGTTCAAGAAACTGCCGAATCACAGCTGGTTCATCCCAAGGAGACGGAAAAACAAAATCAACAAGAGGCTCTGCTTTGATTTTGTCTACGTAACTTGGGGTAAAGTAGGTGACCATGATTTTTTCTTGCGGATTGTTTTTTTTGATCTCTCGAATGAGCGGAAGAGCATATTCAAACTCTCCTGAGGCACAGTGAATCCAAATGGGTTGCTGATTTCGTGGCGATATCAGCCAAGGAAAAACGCCGTTTTGTTTTTTACGCAATTGATAACCGCGAGACACTTTTGAACTCACCGGGTGCAGCCATGGCAGAAGCAAGTGAACGACCAAAAAATAAATCAAGCGATAGAGCAGGGTCATGCGGGGCCCAAAATCTGTCGCGCAGAAGTTGCAACGCTGGCTGGAGTAATATCGATCATGCATTTTTGAAAAACAGCATTGGTGCATCGATCTCGCCCATCTTTGCTGCATGGTTTGCAAGAGAGCTGTGTTTCAAGAATCATCGAAGTGTTTTGGCTCGTGTATCCAAACGCAGTGGGGCCAATGAGACCGATATTGGCCTTACGCATTTGATCAGCGACATGAAGAAGCCCCGTATCTCCCGATATTGTCAGTTGCGCTTGCGCAATCACCGCGCAGCTTTCTTCGAGCGAGAGCTTCCCAGCCAAATTAAAAACTCTCTTCGGGTCAACGTTTGCGATGTCCTGACAAAAATGATCCTGCGGTCCGCCCAAAATCACAAATGAGAACTCAGGAAGGAGTGAGATCAGACTTTGCCAATGACCCACTGGCCAACGTTTTGTTTCCCACGCGGCAGACGGCGCCATTGCAATGTACGATGCTGGAAGATTTTGTGAAGCGCTTGTTGTGTGCCAATGAGATTGTTGCAAGAACACGGGAGAGATTCCCCACGCTGCGAGTGGATCTAAAAATGACTGACTCCCGCGAAACGGCATTTTAAAAGTCGGGAGTCCCAGTTTAAAATACATAAAACGTCGCAGGCGATTTTTTGAGCGCACCAAAGTTTTTGTGTAGACACCTCGACGAATCAAAGAAAAGAGCGGAAGTAAAAGACGCACCCAAAAAGAGCGCACGTTGTTGTGGGCATCGTAAAGATGGGTGTAGCCTTCGGCGCTGAGCTGCCAAATGATTTTCAGAAGCCCCAAGAAACCTTGTTCGCGGTGGAGCGAAATCACCCGCCGCAGTGGTTGCTCCTTGAGAAGATTTGCAAAGTCCGAACGCACCAACCAATCAATGGAAGCCTGTGGAGCTTGGGCATAGATAGAGGACAAACAAGCTTGCGCCTGGAGGATGTCTCCAAAACTAGAAAGTCGAACGATGAGTATCTTCACAGAATTTGAGTATTAGTGATAAAGAGGCGAGAAGTCAGCAGGAAAGCCGACTTTAAAACATCATAAAAGAGGCAAAAATCCAAAGGGTTGAAGCCAAAATACCAGCCGCCAACGACTCTGTCGAAACGATAAACACCAGCGAAAAGACAGCAGATAGAATCAACATATTCGAACCCCCATGGCTCTGTTTAGTGTTTATCCTAATCAGGAGCAAGGGATAAACCAACCCGTAAAAGACCAAATGGGATATATTTGATCCTATAATCATTTCCTTAAAAAGAGGCAGAATTTTTTACAAAAAGCGTCACGACTCAATGGCCGTCAGCATACCTTTATTTTCAAATGGGCTTTAAATTGAGGGACATCCGAACTCGATCTTGACTCCTTTTCCGTTCAGCAGTTTAAGTCTGCTTCGGGGTAATCCAGGAAATATATTTTAGGGGGCTCATCCATGTTTAGATTTTTATCCATCTTTCTCGCACTTGCATTTGTGTCGTTGGCAGGCTGTTCAAAAGCGCCAGAGGCCTACAATGTAAAGACAAAGCCAGCTCCGCCGGTCGATCTGAACAAGGCGATTCCGACGGAAGAACAATTCACCAGCAAAACAACGTTGGACAAAAATGGCAAAGTTGTTTCGATTCAAGAAATTCTAGAAAGACCCATTTCTGACATCGAAGTGGAAGGCAGTTTTACTTGGGATGCCAAGGTCAAAGCCAATTCTTCTCGTCCTATCATTTACGGAGAGGGTGTTGGTGGATTGACTTTTGATACAACCCTCGAGGAAGCAGCAAGTATTCTCGTAAAGCCTCGTCAAGGTCCTGACGAAGAAGGCTATGCCTTCTATGATGAAGGTCTCTATATTCTTTGGCGCCGAGATGAACCCCGCACCCCAGCTTGGATTTTAATTCTTCAAAATTATTTGGGCGTTATGAATATGCCAGTTCCACTTAAGCCGATTGGCATGGGCTATGACTTTGCAAAGGACGGCTATAAAGTAAATAAAAAAGAAGGCGCGGAGCAAATTGCAAAAGTTTACTACCGAATTCTAGAAAATCAGCCGGCTGATTTTGATTGCGTTCAGCAACAAAAATGTCAGGTCACTTGGGGCGATGATTCTAAGAAAGATTTTATTTTTGAAATCCCTGGAAAACTTCTTTGGCTCGTGAGCAAAGATCGTTTTGTTCTTTATCGCATGCTCATCCAACAACCCAAGCCTGGACTTCCGTTCGATTTGGAAATCCTTTCTGGAAACCTTCTTGTTCCCGAAGAAGCTCCGCTCGGCTTAGGACAACAGTTTTCAGACATCGAGAAACGTCTTGAAACTTCGCTCGAAATCAACCCTCTCGACATCAAAACAACCGTCGGAATGGATACATTTGGTCGTCTATATGGTGGAACGACGCTGATCTATCAAAAAACAATTTTTGACCGTGATGCCATTCAGCCCCTTTCAACAGATCCGCTTTCGTTGGTTCAAGTTTGGGACAGCTATGCAGGAGCCATCGTGCTTGATGAAAATCGTCTGATCGTTGTGACCGAAACAAGAAGTGGAGTGGATTTACGAATTGCCCAAAAATCAGAATTGTCTTTGCTTCAGGAAACGGTCGATCAGAGAGAAATACCTTTACAAATTCGTTTGGGTCTTCAGCCTAAAAACGTTCGTTCTTTTGTAGAAAAGCTACAACAACTGATCGCCACAGAAATGAAGACGATATACCCGCAATCGATCATTGCATCGAGATTCACGGGCTCTTTTCAGCGAAGAACAGTTAAAGATTATTCAGCTTATGTCGTGGCTTTTGATCAAGCGGCGAACACAGGTCTGTTTGTTCAGTTTGCTGCCGGAGAAGAACTTGGCAGTTTATCATACTTTACGATTCTCAGACTTGGTGGCCCTTTAAATCCACTCGATTCTCTCTTATTTGGCGCAGTCAACACACCGGTTGAAAAAGCCGTTGGCGAAGTCGAAGTGATTTCAGACATCACAGGAAAACCGATTCCACAGCCCGATGGATCAACCCTTAAAAAACAAGACAAGCTACCGGTCTTTACACAACTTTCTGGCTTAGCCATCGGCGATCAAATCGCAGTCACAGAGTGGGATTTGGGTCGCGGAGAAGCGACGATTCGTCTTACAAAACAAGGAAAAACCTATCCGCCCCTTAGAGCATCTTATGCCGATCGCAGTTTGATTCAAGTGGCGTTTGATTCCGAAAAAGAAGCTCCACAAGAAGTCGCTTATGTGAGCTTCGGAAGCCTAAGCATCGGCGTTGGACTAACACTCATCAGTGAAGATCCCGTGCTTCGCACTTACAAAGTCGTCAGTGTTACATCCAATCTCAATACGACCAAAGTTCTTGATTTGTGTGGACAGAAGTTTGCTCCGGAATATGGAATGAGTAGCGTGCAGTTTTTAGAAAAGCTTGCCTTGGTTCCTTCGTGTGTTTACCTTCCTAAAAAAGATGAAGGTGGAAATGGTCGTTTAACTTCTGTTTACTTCCCACAAGATCGTATTCGTCTTGGTTTTGACGAAGATGAAATGGTTTCTGCGACAATTTATGCTCCAAATAGCGAGGTTCAATAATGAAACATCTTCTTATTTTAACACTTATTGGTTTAACTTTTGTTTCTTGTTCAAGAAATCGTGGGACTGAAAAAGCTCGCGAACCCGTCACTCGCGACTGGCAACGCAAAGTAGATTACTTGGGTAGCTCTAGTGACGTTCGTGATGCGTACTACTCTAAAGTAACAGTTGTTAAAAACACCATAGACGGTGGATTTATTTTTGCCGGATATCAGTCCGACATGCGCGTCGGTTACTTTGACTTCACAGAGCACGAACTCCAATTTAAGAGTTTGCAAGGTGAGTATCGTGGTCGCGAAACTTCTTTGACAGCAAGCCCTTTACTTTACGCGTGGCCGATTACGCATCATCAGCTTGAACTTCAAGAAGTGGATGGCAAAACCATCAACAAAGAGATCGATGACGATCGCAAAAAATGGTACGAAAAGAGCCAATTTAAGGTTGACTTTGCTTTACCAAAGATCACCGAAGAAAATGCTCTCTTTAGCGGTGGAAGTGTTGGCGAATGCTGGAAAGAGGCGGGTCGACGTCGCGTCGACAACAGTCTGCAAGTAGAGCCTGGCTATATTAGTTTTGTGATTGAAGTGATTTACAGTCGCCAATGCCCTGGTCCAGACAATTCTATCAATGGTCACACAAACTACGCTGTTCAATACCGATATTCATTCCGTCGTGTCGAAAAAACAGATTATGAGCCCATGGTTTACGACGGAGAACAAGACCCGCGTATGAGAAAGTTCGGTTATTTTCAATCGATCAAGTCGAATCTTGTCAATGGTGAAAGAAGAAACCTCTTCTTCGTCAATCGTTGGCACCCCAACAAAACACACTATTTCTACTTTACGAAAGGTTTTCCGCAAAAATACAAGTTTATCTATAAAGATATTTTCGAAAAAACAAACGCAGTATTTATCCAAAAGGGTTTGCCTGTTCGTTTTAAAGTTGAAGAAAATGATTTTGATCCAAGTCTTAATAAGAGAACAGGTGTCGCCAAAGAATTTGGCGATCTTCGCTATTCATTTATTAATCTCGTGGAAGAACTCGATCCGAGCGCACCACTCGGTTATGGGCCATCCGATGCGGATCCGTTCACTGGCGAAATTATCGCCGCCAACTTAAACGTATGGTCAGGGATGGTCGTTAATTATCTTAGACGTCTAGAACAAAGCTATTTCCGAAATGCGACGGAAGAAGATTTAAAGTCGAAACTCAAATGGGACAATTCGACTCTTTATAGCGAGATGAAGAAGCTTCTCGAAGAAGAGGATCATAACAACTGGTCCACACAGTGGACGTCTCCGACACTTGAAAAAGTGTACGACAATATGTTGCTTCACACTGTTTACACGTATCCCGGTTGGAATATGTTTACTGCATCCAATCCACAGACGCCTGTGGCGGTGATTGCAGATCATCCTACGAGCGGCGGGTTTAAAGAAGACCGCTTGTTAAATACAACTGTTGGTCAGTTATCACAGCATAAAAATACGATCAGCGGTTTCAAAGGAGTTGACGCTCTCCAAGATTTGGATTCGGCTCTCACACAGCCGCTCGTTCAGACAGTTTCTAAAGGCTTGATCGATTATAGCCCTCTAGAAGATTCAATCCTCAATCAAAAACTACCTAAAGAATTGCAAAAAATGGATCTTGACGCTCTTAAGAGTTTTTCACAAGAAATGGAAAATTATGAAAAGCATGAACTTCGTTCTGTCTCTGAGAACTACCGCGGTCACTGTAAGCTGTCCATGGAAGCTTCTTTGGCGGGTGTGGAGAGATTCTACATTTATGGATTTAATACAGATGAGATTGCTTATAATATCATCTACAGAACTTCTATTCATGAGTTTGGTCATAATTTGAACTTGCGCCACAACTTTTATGGCACCCTCGATAAGAAAAACTTTTTGCCGCCTTCAGTTCCTAAATTTGAAGCCGTTTTTGAAAAGAACGACGACGGCACCTTTAAGCTAAAAAATAATCATCCGGTAATTAAAGAACTCATGCCGGTGATAGACCCTGCCACAGGAAAGCAAGAAATGTGGCCAACTGTTTCTTCGTCTGTGATGGAGTATCTTCGTTTGCAAGACGAGTTCTTTACAACATTGGATTGGGAACTGTACGACATCGCTGCCTTGGCTTATGCTTATAGCGGTGGCCGCATTGATGAGTCTTTAAAGAAAAATTATCTTTATTGCTCAGACGAACACACGATCACCAGTGCGGTTTGTAACCGTTTTGATCGAGGTTCTACACCATCAGAAATTATGATGTCGTTGATCGACACTTACGAAGATGGTTACTACACGCGCAACTATCGATTTGATCGTCAGTATTGGGATACATCAGGTTATATGCGTGGTTTGATTACTCTGATGAAAGAGATGAAAGAGTTTTTGCCAATGTGGCGTGGAGCTTTTTACTCGACAAATATTCAAGAGGTTCTTGCTAAAAAGGGAATCACTAAAAATAAAGTAGAAACAGATGAAATCGTAACGCTGATGGATCGCGAGATGAAGCAAGCGAACCGATTAGCAATGGCTTTTTATCAATCTGTTCTTTTACAAAAAGATACAGATAAGCCCTATCGTAGCGTCTATGAGCTTGGTACCGGAGCCCTTCAGCGCATGGGTATCGCCAACGATAAAATGGTTGCGATGTACTTCCTAGCTGGTGATGATCAGATCTATTACAATCCCAACCGTGTAATTCTGTACTCTTCGTACATGACGTATATGAATGAGCCAGAATTCGCGAAGATCATGGATAAGATCATGGAAAACATCGTTACGCAGCGAGTGGACATGGAGCCATGGTTTATCTCTTTTGGACGCCAATTGTATGCTCAATCTTCGATGAACTTTAGCAATCGTGAAAATGAGAGCTTTATCAACAAGATCAAAATCAAAAGATATACGATTGAAGAACTTGGGGATTATTTTAATTACAAGTTTGAGAATGATAACGATAAGGTCGCAAATCTTGTCACCCTTGAGACTTCACAAGACTTTGATTTTAAAAAGGGTGAAGAGGTGGCTGTTGTTGGTGTGAATTCCAAATACTATATGTTTTCAAAACAGGGCAGCCGTTATGCTTATGATATTTATAAAGGTATTAAGCAAAACGAAGAGTTTGAGAATCCAACCGTCGAAGGCAAGTTAGATCTTCAAGAGTTGTACTACATTTATACGATTATGAGTGGAGGAACTCTTTGATTAAGTTGGGAGCCCTCCTTTTATTGGTTGTTGCAAACATTGCTCATGCCGCTAACGTCGCAACGAGCGATGTCGCTGGTCAGGTTCAACAGAAAAAATGGCATGTTCTTTTGGACATGAACCATCAGCCTGCGGCTCGTAAAGATCAATTCTCTTTCACTGATTTTACTTTGTTTTTTGATTATCAGCTGAACCCATCGCATTCACTGCGTGTGTTGCAAGCTCCGACCAAAAACTATGAGATTGGTGGAACTCGCGGAGAAAATGAGTGGATGCCGTCGGATACAATTATGACTCACTTTTGGAACCTTCCGTGGAGGATCGAATCCACAGGAACTCGCTTTCGCTTGGTGAGCGCAGTGAATTTACCAACGTCTATTGAATCGCAAGATAATCAAAAAGTTGTGACTTTTGGAAACACCCTGCAGGTCAATACGATGATTGCGGGAAAGCTGTTAGTGAGTGTTCGTCCTTTTTACCGTTATAACTGGTATCGGTTTAACACGAGCCCCGGCGGTTTTACGCTGCCGCTATTAACTTATGGGATTACTCTATTAAACTCTTACAACATCACAGACAATCTTTCGTTAAACGCCACCTTTTCGGCCTCAGTGATTAACGAATCTGCAAGTCAGTACGACACCAGCACAAACTGGGGTGGCTGGATGGAAGAGAACCCGGGTGGTCGCTACAGCATGGATCTGTCGCTCAACTATTCCGTCACAGACAAAATGGGTTTTTATTTGGGTTACTCACAAGGTGATAACTATCTCACGGATGGTCGCTTTGAGATGTACTCCTACGACCCACTCGTAACACGCTATTCTGCAGGGATGACACTTTATTTTTAAACTATTCCTCGAGCGCGCTGATTGAAAACGCGCTGTCGGGGATTGTCTTTAGTGACACTTTTTTGATCTCAAGGGTCGTTCCACGATTTTTCTTTACGTTTTTAACCGTGATGTTCTGGGCCCGCCAGACGTTTTGATATTTTTTATAATTAGTAAACGTCATGACCTTTAGGAGTTCGGCACTCTCATCGTAATATTCGACCTTGAGGAGTCGGTTGCTCGTCGTATCCACCCATGTCTTGATTTTACTGTAGGTCGTGTCGTCTTGCTTTTTTGCTTTACTCTCGATCACAGCAATTTTGTGATCACCTTGGGTTTTTGTTTCGATCACAGAGTTTGAGAAATTTTTGTAGGTGGAAAGACTGAGATCTTCGAAGCTCAGTTCGGAGTCCAAAAAGCGACCTTTTTTATTGGAGCCCGTGATGCGGCGGGAGCGTTTTTCCGAGGGCAAATAGAGCCACTGATTTTCATCGTCGGACTTTTTGGCAATGGTTAATAAACCAATGCCTTTTAAATCCGTGGGGCTCAGAAGTTTAACCATCGCTTTTTGATCATTGGTGCTCTTCTTTTTAATGACCAAGCTTCTTTCCTTCACCGAGCCATCTGGTTCCTGAATTTTCATTTTGATTTCGGCCTGCTCATTGGCGTTGCTGTTGGCTTTTTCGATCTTCTTTAAGATTTCGAGCGCCTCTTCGCCAGCGGAAGAATCAACGCTTGTAAAAAAAATCATGGAAAGAAGAATGGAACTAACAATGTATTTTTGCTTTTTAAACATAAAGGCCCCCAGAGATGATGAGCC
This sequence comes from uncultured Pseudobdellovibrionaceae bacterium, assembly GCA_964579625.1. Taxonomy (GTDB): domain Bacteria; phylum Bdellovibrionota; class Bdellovibrionia; order Bdellovibrionales; family JAGQZY01; genus JANPLN01. The sequence continues at coordinate 6,546 of CAZOGU010000045.1, read as the reverse complement.
TCCTATTATCGGACGGATCAGCAGCCCGGGGAAGAGAGACAGCATTGTGGGGAGCAGAACTAGATCACCTAAAAGTCCAGCAACAATCGAAAGCAACATAAAGGTCCCAAACATCTGATTGATGCCAAAATAAGAGAACAGAAAGACCGAAAAACCGGCCATAACAGCAAGACTGGAAAGCAGGCAGGGTGCAAATTCTTCCTTCATCAGCGCTTCGATAGGGAGCTCTTTAAATTGCAAGGCTTTTGTCATTTTCTTTAACTTTCCAAGGATATAGACCGTATTGTTGAAAGCAATCCCTAAGGAAATGGCAAAAATAATCGCAATTCCAGGCTTTATTGGTGTATTGGTCATGGCCAAGATACCGAGTAAAAGTGCTGGAGGGACAAGGTTTGGGATGGCCGAAACCAGAGCCCAGCGCACGGAGCGAAACACAAACATCAGCAGAAATACAATCCACAGCATAGCGGTATAAAAGCCGTAAATCAGATCGCGAGAAAGACTTTCGTTCATGGGATGAACGGTGGCTGCGAGCCCCGAAGTTTCCACTTTCATCTGTGGAAATGTGGATTTTGTTTGCGCCACAATTTGGTCGATCGTTGTTTGAATTTGTTCAGAAGGAACGTCCTTCATACGTAAAGAGACACGCACATACTTGTGATCCAGAGTTGTAAAATGCTCAAGAGGATTGTTGTTGGACATGGAATAGATAAAGAGAGTTTCTGCAATCGAGGAGCTATCGGAGGCGATCTGTCGATTGTGTTGAGTGGCTTTGATAAAATCAGAAAAAGAAATGATACTGCCAATCTCTGGAATTTCGCGCCACTGACCAATCAGGCTTGCTAATTTGCGCACATTCTCGGTGTTTTTCCAAGGCTCTTGCAGATGGTTTCCGCCAATAGATAATTCAAGAGGGATAACACCACCAAAGTTTTTCTCGGCTTCCAGGGTCGCTTGTTTAATTGGGTGATTGCTTGGGAGATCGTCAAAAAGAAGAGTTGACCAGTTGAGATAGCCTCCGCTGACAGCTCCAACAAGAGACAAAACAAAAACACCGGTAAACAACGGCTTTTTGTATTGAATCATAAGATCAACCACGCGATCCGTTGAAATTTTGGTCTTTCTCTTTTTAGGTATAGGAAACCAGACGGCACAGGCGGTGAGGAGCACCAAACTCACGAGAGAGGTAGTTAAAATCGAAATCGTCACACTCATTCCATAGTCAGAGATAATAGGGATGTGTGAATTCATGAGAGTGGTAAAACCAATAGCCGTTGTTAATGTGGCTAAAATGTGTGAGCCAATCAAGCTCTTCATCACTTTGAGTGCAATGATATGACGATGTCGTTCGAGAACTTTGTTTTTAAAGTCTGCAAGCCGCGAAAGAGTTTGTGCGGTCATAGAAACCACCGTCAGGGTGACAATGATGGGTACTGTGCTTGATAAAACGGTGAGGGAGATTCCCAAAAATGACAAAAACCCGACTGAAATAATATTCGCAGTAATAATAATTAAAAAGCTAATAACCAACACACTGATATTTTTAAAAATAACAAAAAGAATAAAAAGAGAAATCATTAACGACAAGACAGAGTAAAGTCCAATCTCACCACTGAGAAGGTCGGCCATCTGCGCGCTGATGGCTGGGGGGCCGCCAATTTCCGATTGATAGAACGTGGGTTTTTGAGAGGTCAGGAGTTTAATGCTTTCCATAAAAAGCATTTGTTGCGGAAACGACATGGTCGAGGTTTCAACAATCAGAGCCGCCGAGCGACCGTCATTGGAGACGAGATGAGGTGCTAGCAGAGGATCATCAAGAAATTTTTGTCTTTCGTTATAACCTTTGGCAATGTCTTTAATTCGGCCGACGTTAAAACTATTTGCATCGGTAATAGCTGTTTCGATGTTGGCAAGGCTTGTGACATTTTTAACACCCTCGACAGATTTTATTTCACGAGAGAGTCGAGCAAGTTCATTCAGGTACTGGCCATGAACCCAATTTTTTTCTGTGTTTGACTTTAAAAGGACTAAATAAGGAAGAGATTGAGGAATTCCGAATCTTTCGCGTACTTTTTTGTCAGTTGCTAAAAGAGGATGATCTTTGGGCTGAAACTGTTCGAGCGAGTAATGGGTTTTAATGGAAAGTACTTCGTTAAAAAAAACAATATTCAAAAAAGTGAACAACAATAAGACAGCAATCGAAAAGCTTCTTGGCTGCAGGAGGAATTGAGAGAATTTTGTCCATTTCGTTTGCAAACAGCTGTCCTTTCGTACGATGAGCAGGTTCTTTAACGGAATTTTAGCGAGTTACTTTAGTCCAGAGTCTCAAAGCCGATACAGGGGTATGATTTTAATGCTTACAATCTTTAAGACCCTGATGTTTTCTCTGTTATGTCGAGCGGATGTACAAATCTCGTCAGATTTCTACTTTTCCTTAAATACAGAGAATTATACTCAAATCCTCCTCAACGAGAAATGGTCTGGCGAAGAAGTCCAAAAAATCTCCAATTGGAAAATCGATGGCGATTATCAATCTGTGGTTGAGAACATTCTTCTGAAGATCCAGTATGATTTGCAAGTCAAACCAGATGAAGCGAGTCCTACACGTTTTTATTATGATCTTTTGTTCCCCAATGGTCGAATCGAAATTTCTCGCATTAAAACCAATGCCGTGATTCACAAAAATGTTGGAGGCGTGCAGGCGACAGTTTATCTCAAGGGAGAATGTCGAAATATTGCCATCGAGACAAGCGGAGCATTAAAGTCGCTCGGGAGTATTCAAATCGTAAAAAAAGGCAGCAGCCTTGGGGTGGCTGTTAAGTCCATTGATTATCAAAATCAGCAGAATTGGAAAATGTCAGTTGAGAGTTGTGCGGGGCCTAAGGGTTATCAGCAGGCTTTAGAAAAAGAACTTCGCAATCTTTTGAATAATAAAACAAAAATGGCACAGCTATTAATGCAACCAATTCAAAATCAAACAGATCTAAAGATCGCAAAATTAAACGAATATCTATTTAGCGATAAACAAATTCCGCTGCAAGATGGAATGGCTCTCACATTTAAGCCCGTTGGAGTTGATTTGGACGAGGCCACAGGACAAGTTTTATTAAAAGGACTTGTTAAAACAGATTTTACATCAACAGCTGAGAGTCAGCAGTACATTCCAGCGCCTCTTTTCGCAGAAGATCTGGGTGTGGTTTCACAAAGTGGGTTGATGATTTCGCAAAAGTACATTCAAGCTTTAACGAAGCACATCCACGAAAGCGGAGTTTTATATAAGAGCTATCTTGCTCAGCAGATTCCAGGCTTGGACCGCCTATTTCGCAGTCGTCTGTTTCAGTTCTTCTTATGGCCAGATCTGATGAACTTTCGCAAGAATGCTCCATTCACTTTCAAAGTGGCGGCGGCTCAAAAGCCTCAAGTCAAGTTTGATAAGATTTATCGCGGAGTCGCTTGGTTCGGTCTGAATACGGATATCAACGTGGAAACAAGAACACCCAAAGATTCTGGGGCCCGAGAGTATGGTCAGTTTTTATCTCCGTTCAAAGCACAACCGTGGCTTCGTGTTTATAACAATCAATTGGCCCTTGGATTTCATCAACCTAAAATGAAGTTAAAATTTATCTGGGATCAAATTTATCTCTCGCTCTTTAGACCATTTCAAACTCTCAGCGTTGCTTTTTTTGGCCAAAAAATTCAGTCAACAATAAGGGATTATCGCTGGAAGACGGACCTTCCTCTTTTAAAGGTCGAAGATCGAGTTTTACTGAGTCCCAAAGAATTTTCGGGAAATCAGCATTGGCTTGTTTTGGAGTATGCTCCTGAATAAATAAGGAACTGGGTTACCAGAGATAACTCAAAGTCAAAAGAGCCCGATCATTTTTGTCATAAGTGCCAAGCAGAGTATCTCCTTCACCCGAGAGAATATCTAAAATCAGAGAGGATTTGAGTCGGGAGTTCCATTTGTGGTCCATTTGCCAATGGATATAAGAGCTTTGATCGCGATAGTTTAATAAAAAAGAAGCCGTCATAGTGGTTTCCGTGGAAAAAGAAACTCGAGCGCCCAACAGAGCTGCGCGATCAAAGAGTCGTGAGGAAGAACTGATTAAGTTATCGCGAGCGTCTTCGTTGTCGCCATAATAGGTTTGAATTAAAAATGTGGCTCCAGTTTCTCCAAAGTTCCACGGTATCTCTAAGGCTAAGCCATTTTGCCAGGACCAAGGAGGCAGAATCGATTCTCCGCTCGTCGTTTTGGAGTAAGTGGATTCGAGTTTAAGAACAAAAGTTTCTCTGGTCCAAACGGTACTGAACGCGCTTGTTCGTTGACGAAAATAAATGGGGATGATGCCAATATCTGAGCGGGCTTGCACAACATCTGGATTGATAGAAATGATATCCGCAGTAACTAGTATGCCTGCCTGTGGTGTTATGGAAGAACCCTCGAAGTACATCAAGCTAAAATCAAAGTCATCATGGCGTAGATCCATTTTGACACCAAAATTGTGTTCAAGAGCATCATCAATCTCTTGATAGTCGGGGTAGTAATAACGAAAGGAAGAAGGCAGAAGAATTGTTTGATCCGGAGTTGAAGCATTGATCAAAAGTTCACGAGGCAACCACCGGCTGTCCGCCGACGGAAAAAGAGTCCGTGCTTGCTGAGGGATGTACAATCCTTGAATTTGCAGTGAATCAAACTCTCTGGAGAGGTGAACGCTTGGCGCGCCTCTTTTTTCTGAGGAAAGAGGATTAAAGAGAAGTCTCCCATTGGTGATATCCATGGTGCTGTAGCCATCAAGAATTCCCCAGTGATATGTATTAGAACCCAACTTGAAATTCAGAAGGTCTGTTTTGATTTCCCAAAACGCCTCCTGCACATTTAAAAAAACCTGTTCTGGTTTTTCTCGAGTGGAAAGATTGCTACGAACTGTCGGTTTGAAATGCATGCGACTAAAGCTGTTGAATTTAAGATCCATTTCGAGAAGGCCATAGAAAATCCCATCACTGGTTCGTGTGGGAGACGAGAGTTCTTCTGCAGAAAAGTGCCCCTCGGAACGCAGTTCTCCTGACCATTCAAATTCGGCGGCTGGAGAAAAAAGTGAAAAGAGAATCAAAAACCACGACATCTCCTGATTCTATTATTGACTCGAGGCGCGTGCAACCATATCCTGGCTCGGTGAAAGTGGCGTTCACTCGGCAAGAAAAAATTCTTCTCTTCATCCTCGCAACGATTCAATTCAATCACATTGTTGATTTTATGATTTTGATGCCTCTTGGTCCGCAACTGATGAGGATTTTTAATATCACCACGGCCCAGTTTAGTTGGCTGGTATCTAGCTACACCTTTTGTGCCGGAATTTCGGGATTTTTGGCGTCCTTTATTATGGATCAGTTCGACCGAAAAAAACTTCTCCTGTGTTTCTTTTTGGGCTTCTGCTTGGGAACCTTTGCGTGTGGACTTGCGCCAACTTACGAATGGCTTTTGGTTTCGAGGGCGCTGACCGGAGCCTTTGGAGGAGTGCTCAATTCGGTTGTTCTGTCGATTGTGAGCGATACGATCGTGTATGAAAAACGCGGCACAGCTATGGGCGTGATTTCCACGTCGTTCTCTTTGGCGTCGGTGGCCGGAGTTCCTTTTGCACTTCTTTTGGCGAACCTATGGGGTTGGCACTCGAGCTTTTTATTTTTAGCGACGATTTCCATTTTTATTTTGATTCTTATTTATTTAAAGGTGCCAAGTCAGGCCCAGCATCTCAATGCTCGCACAGAAAAGAAGCCTGTTCTTGATCCACTCCTTCATGTTTTTAAAACACCTGTGCAAATGTGGGCCTTGGTCTTTGGTGGATTTTTAGTCTTGGGTCAATTTATGATCATTCCTTTTTTGAGTCCATCCTTAGTGGCTAACGTCGGTCTGCGCGAGTCTCAATTGCCATTAATTTACTTAGTTGGTGGAGCTTTGACATTTATAACAGGCCCGATTGTGGGTCGCTTGTCTGATGAGGTTGGAAAACACCGCGTTTTTAAATACGGTCTGATCTCCTCAGTCTTTGTCACCTTATTAATCACTCATCTTCCAATGAGTCCTCTGTTTGTCACTCTCTCTGTTGTCGGTTTGTTTTTTATCTGTGTCAATGCTCGCTGGGTGCCCGCACTGGCTTTGATCTCCAGCGTGCCAAGCCCCGCATACCGCGGCTCCTTTATGAGCTTTGTGGGCTGCATCCAACAACTCATGGCCGCGTTCGGCGCCATTCTCGCAGGCCTCATCGTCGTCCGCAGCGAAGACGGCGGCATCCTCAACTACGGCTGGGTCGGCGTGGTCTCCGTCATCTTCTCCCTATGCGCCTTCGCCCTGTCCTTCAAGATTCGTAAAAATCCACTAGATAAGGTCTAGTTTGAATGAAGATCAAAATTGAGAGTTTTTAAGGAGAAAGTTGTTGTCGTTGATGGCGCCTATTGCGAATTGTGTAAGGAACAACTCCATTCGCCTCGCATTCGTTGAGTAAAAGATAGTCACTCAGTTGTCCAAGATCCTTTCCCCAATGAGCCAAT
>CAZOGU010000044.1:0-21254 GCA_964579625.1 uncultured Pseudobdellovibrionaceae bacterium | reverse complement strand
CGTCGACGCCTCGCTAGTCAATTTTGTTTAAACTTACAGCACTCTGTTAAAATGAAGACACGCCCTAATAAAGAAGTTTGAGGCAAAAAATAGAGCCACCAGACTTAAGATACTCCGAAGTGTGAAATGTTAAGACTTCATAACCTAATTCACGCAACTGACTTTGAAGTTTTTGAGCACCCGCTTCCACAAAAACGCGCTGGCCGTCAATGGAGCAGGCATTTGCAGCAAGACTTTGCTGAGCCTCATCTGCCTCAATATAAAGCAAGTTTTTAAATTTGATCTTGAGTTTATCCAAGGACTCGTCAGAGAAAGCCTTTTCAACAACCAGTGCAGTGTCTTTATTTAAAATGCAAAGGGCCGTATCGAGATGATAAAACTGGTCACTGATGAGTTGGAGTGGAATGACAGTTTTACCCGTAATTCTTTCCAACCAAGGATACACCTCTCGGTCCGTGCGAAAGCCATAGCCACCAAAAATTTCCCCCGTCTCGTAGTTCCAGATCGCATCCCCCATCCCTTCGAAGGAGAGTCCTTCGGGAAGGCGATAGAATTCACGATTTTTTGCTACAAGCCAGCGCTCAAAGAATGAGACTTCTTGCTGGCGAAATGAGGACTTCATGCGGCTCATCACAAATTGAACATGGCCGTCCTTGTAAAAGGGAAACATTTGATTGGCGCTAAAAGCCATATCAGGAAGATGTTCTTCTCCCTCGATGATCGTCATCGAAAGCCCTTGCGTACGAAACCCATCTAAAAGGGCTTCCCACTGTTGAACGGCTTTAGAGCGATCGATGGTTTGCAAACTGCCCGAGGAATCAAGCATATGAGGGTTAATGGCGTAAGCCACATCAAAATACTTTGGCGTCACCATGATCCCATTTTTAGGCCACATTGATCCCCCTGCTCTCAAAGTATCCTTAGGAGCGCAAGAGTGGCAAGTCAGGAACTCATTGATGGGAGCTTAAAAAGAAAGCACTTGTGCATTTTACAATCCACCTCTCGTGCTCAAAGAAATCTCTTCATATCCCTTAAAAAAAGAAAGGCAACTGCAAAGATCCAATGTACTAGAGTTGAGTGATTTCAAAGGTCTGTACGATTTTATTGATTCTCTTGATCCACTTGGATACTCGCGCCGATTTGCCAATGCATAATGCAGCAAAGCTCAAAAAACAGGGATTTAAAAAATACACTCCATCGCCTACTTTTTCAGCATACTCTTTGGATGCAAATTCAAAGCAAAAACAACTCCCCTTTCCGATCGACTTAAAGTTTGAAGTCGATCAGTTTGGTGCCGTGATGCACCAGTTTCAGGATTGGACGTCGCCAGCTTACTTTCATGCAGGAATAGATATTCGCGGAGAACTCAATCAAGAGGTTTTCTCCCCCGTGTTTGGAAAGATTGAAGCCGGATACTATTCCTACACAGATTCGTTTGATGGAAGATCCGAAAAGTATTTTTTATCTTATAATGATGTGATCCAAGGAAAGGGTTCCCCACCGTGGGGGGAACTCTATTTTGAAGTCGCAGTGACAGATCCCGATGGCTATCGTTTTGAATTCCATCATATCGATGCAAAAGCTTTACCAGATACAATCGTCGAAAAAATTCTCAGTGGTGGTACAGTCGCTCCTGGAGAATTTTTAGGGGTGCTTGTCGATTGGCCACGAACACTTTTTGGTCATGTCTATCATCACTTGCATTACAATGTGGTTGGGCCCGATGGAGCTTACATCAACCCTTTTACGGTGTCGGACCCCATCCCCGATTCGATTCCCCCTGAGATTGTAAATGTCTACTCCACAAAACAAACCGTTTGCGGCTCTCAGTCTCCACGCCTCACTCCCCTCAATGAGAGCTTTGCCGGAGTGCTTCAAGACGACACAATTGTGATTGAAACGTTTGATCAAATCCAACTAGGAAAAGCTCGACAAGTTCCAACGGTCATTCGCGCCGACTTTGTAAACGCCCCGTCGTTTTCCTGGGACTTTTCCACAAGGCTCGAAACAGACACCGGCGAGCGCCCCAATATTACTAAAATGTATTTGTATTATCTCTGCGACGAAAAAAACTGGCTTCAAGTCGCCACAAAAAACTTTCGCTTTTATATAAAAATTCCAGTGCCAAAAAATTACTCCGGCCCCGTGACAATTACTTCAAAAGACGAAGTTGGCAACAGCACTATCAAAAAAGTTGTGATAAGATCTCGTTAATAAATGGAAAAGATCTACCCCGAAAACATCACCCTTAAAATGCGGCTCGAAAAAAACGGGCGTGGCGGAAAAACTGTCACCGTTCTTTTTGAGCTGCCAAACAACGAGATGTATTTTACCGATTTAACCAAACAACTTAAAAGTCATCTTGGGAGCGGCGGCACCTACAAAGATCGTCGCATCGAAATCCAAGGTGACCACAAAGCTCGTATCAAAGTATTTCTCGAAAAAATGGGGTTTACCGTCAAGCAAGCCGGAGCCTAACTGTGAGTCAGAAGTTGAGCAAGAAACTCACCCAACCCAACGCCATCCAATCCATCAACAAGCATGGTCTGCTATTGGTTTTCCCTATCTTGAATGCGCGCGAACCGCACTCATTGTGGCACGAGTTCCACCCATACACAAAGATGCGTTGGGAATGGGATGAAAACGGCGATGATAAAGTGGGTCAGATGTGGGGATTGATGAAACGGCTTTCGGAAAACCGCGAGGTGGTTTATTCCAAGTGGTTTCAGGGGCGAGCTACTTTTTTTTCGCGCCCGTTATTTACAGCGATGCTCTCGCTTCTTAAAAAGAAAGGCGATCTCCGCGCAGGACTTTCGTGCGCCGCCAAAAACCTGCTAGAGATTTTAGAAAGCGATTCCCCGCTTTCTACCAAGCAATTAAAAAAAATGGCTGAGCTTCAGGGGAAAGATAATGAACGCATCTACAATCGCTCCATGAAAGAACTCTTTGCCAAACAACTCATCGTCGCCTTTGGCGAAGTGGACGACGGCGCCTTTCCTTCTCTTGCCGTGGGTGCAACACGTTTGTTATTTGAGGATCTGTGGCGAGAGTCCGAAAGTGTTTCTACAGAACAGGCGCAAAAGACAATCGACGCGTTTTTACCTAAAGATTCTAAACCGCGTCGTTATTTTGATAAAAATTTAGTGAGTGTTTAGCTCTAGTTGTTAAAATCGGGGTAGAAGCCCATATCAATGATGTTGCCATCAGTATCTACAGCGATTGTCTCGGAAATCGAACCTTCGCTGCAATCGTCTCCCCACTCATCTGCTTCTTCATCATACTCACAACTGTCAGTAAAAATGGCCGGAGCCGAGACAACAGCGTAGACTGCAAAAACTTCGTTGTTGTAAGTGTAAATTGTGGTCACTTCTGTTTCGATGTCGCCAGTTGTGGCATAGGGCCCCTCGAGAACGGTGTCCCTCCAAACGTCTGACGCATATTCAGCGGCTTGATTGATTTTCACTAATAATTGAGGATTGTTTTGCTTAAAGCTTTCAATGGCTTTCTCGTCAGTCACTTCGGTGGCCTTTGTGCTCAGAAACTCTTCCTTATCCTGTAAATCGAGCGCTAAAAATTCCTCTTTGCTCATGGCAAAGCTGATGGAACAAAGACCCGTTAAAAGAATTGAGATTATGAACTTCATTGACGACCCCCTTGATAGCAATGGCTGTATGTCGGAAAAAGGTTCAGAGAAAGTCCCCCCTCGTCATATGGAAAACCCCTTCTTTGGTAGGGGTTTTGGGCTTCTTTTAAAATTACTGAGACCCTTCTTGGCTCTTTTAGAAGATACTTTTAAGAGGGGGTTGCCTATGAAAACCATCTTTCACTTTCTGTTTGTTTTATCATTTCTCAATGGAGTTTATCTTCAGACTCATGCCGCGGTTCAAAACGCTGATAAGAAATACCGTGCTTTTCGAGAATCCGACGTGCAAATTCTCAATAAATTTAAAAACACTCACGAGCTAGCAAACATGGCCCTCAAGCATACACCATCGGCATCGTTACGTGAAGAAATCAAAAAAATACTTAAGGATCCCGCGCAGCCATTACCGCCGTTTCGTCTCCGTGGAAATTCTCTTGAGTTAAAAATAGACAATCAAACCTACCTCATCACTCATGTCCGAGGCAGCCAATTCAACTTTAATGGAAAAATGTTGGATCTTGAAAACGAGAATTGGTACAAAAAGATTCTCAATGAAAAAACAGAAACCTCTGCGCTGTGGAATCAGTTCGTGATTCCACAGGCTCATGCTGGAATTCCGCTGATTATCGGTGCCATCGTCATTTTTGGGATTGTGGCCTGCATAGGCTCTGCCGCTTTGGATGGGTTAAAAAAATCATTAGCAGCAGCAACCTCAAAAATAAATCCGGATAATGTTTATGAAAACCCAAAAGAGCTGAATGACGGCCTTCAAGAAGCAGAACTTGTGGTCTGCGGTACGTTCTCTTGTTGCGTGAACGCTGGAACCGTCGTGAACAAGGCCGACTACGCTTCTTTTTTAAAAGAAACCTGCAAAGCGAGCCCACAAACATATGACAAGAGAAAAGAAGAGCTTTTTACAAAATACAAATTTGACGAAAACAATAAGTATTTCATCACGAATTTTATGGAAGACAATCCTGACTACATGTCGGCCTGTCGCGTGCGCGCCTTGAATCAGTCAGTTATCGACTATGGCGACAAATTGCAAAAGAAAGATGCCATCGTAAAGTAACACAGCAACGGGCTCTATCACTTCGGCACCTGTTCAGAGTCGCGCCTGATATCTTTTTCTCATTAGATATTGACCTCCACCGCATTTGGCATCAAGGTGGGCTCACAGAGGTATTTTAATGGAAAAATCAAAAGCTCTTATTTATGGCGTCCTTGTTGATGTGGCTCTTAAAAACGGAGAAACGTTTATTGGCTATATTAACAAAGAGGGTATTCAGGCAGAGTCCGAACGTGATTTTGTAAAGCTCGCCAATAAAAAAGTCACAAAAGGTGTTCGTTCCACTGTAAAACGAATGAAAACCACGCAGATTGCCTCAATCTCGACCTCTAAAGCCAAAACCCCTAATTTTTAATAAAACGAGGTTTAGCGCTTTGAATCATATTCCCCCGATGACTTATAGGATTTTTAGTTCATAGTAGGTTTAAACAAATGCAGCATAAAGCTGCTAATTAAGGAAAATAAAAATGCAGACTGGTACAGTAAAGTTTTTTAATGCGGGTAAAGGTTTTGGATTTATTACACCGGATAACGGCGATAAAGATGTTTTTGTCCATGCCAATGATACGGGCGGAGTGGCTCTTAAAGATGGCGACAAAGTTGAGTTCGAAGTCACTGCCGGAAAAAAAGGACCGCAAGCCAGTAACGTGAGAGTGATTAACTAGGTTTTTTTGCAAAATCCTCTGTTTGAAATCGTGACCACCACAACGGGCGCGATTTCGATTCGCAATAAAAAAATCAATGAGATTATGCACAACCCGGTTGGCCCTTGGATAGAGGCCAACCAACTCTATATTGAGCAATCCAATCTCAAATGGCATTTAACAAACGACATAGACACAGAACTTGTGATTTATGATGTGGGCTTGGGAGCAGCAGCGAATGCCTTAGCCACGCTTCATGCGGCGAAAAACACCAAACGTCCAGTCCGCATTGTGAGTTTTGAAATCGATCTCGATCTTTTAACCTTTGCTATCGAACACAGCACTCAGCTTGGATATCTAGAAGGCTACGAAGATATTCTTAAAACACTGATAAACGATAAATATTGGGGGCGTGAAAGTATAAAATGGGAACTCCACCATGGAGACTTTTTGGAGTGCATCGAAAACGTCACTCCAAAGTGTCATTTGATTTATTACGACCCGTATTCCCCAAAGCTCAACGAAGCTATGTGGACCACCGCTTGTTTTAAGAAGCTCAGAAACAAATGTCAGCCGAGAGCCCTGTTTTACAATTACAGCCAAGCCACAACCATTCGCACAGCATTGTTAGAGGCTGGATTTTATGTGGGCTATGGCCAACCCACAGGATTAAAAAAAGACACCACAGAAGCTGCGACGCAATTAAAGGATCTCAAACATCCGCTCGACGAACGCTGGCTGCAAAGATGGAAACGATCGCCCACGCCTTTACCCATCGATTGTAAAGACAAAGGCCAACTCGAAGCTTTTATTTTAAAGCACGAGCAGTTTATCAATTTTACTTAATGGCTTCCAGCGCAGCGATGTCGATCTTCGACATCGTCATCATCACTTCAAACGCACGCTTCGCAAGTTTCGGATCAGAACTGATTGTGAGTTCGAGAAGAATTCGCGGAGTGATCTGCCACGAAAATCCCCAACGGTCCTTGCACCAACCACACTCACTGGCCTGGCCACCATTATCGATAATGGCATTCCAGTAGCGATCGGTTTCTTCTTGGTTTTCGGTAATCACCATAAAACTCACTGCTTCAATTGAAAATTATAGTTATCTCTGTCGCTGTATTCGTCGGAGGGAATTATATATTATTTAAGTTATTTGTTAGCAGACTATGATGTTTGCTCAGACAATCGAGAATACAATTTTGATTGGAGATCGAATAACAATTTATGGACAGGGACAGATTGCCCGTTCAACGTTCACAATGAACGTCCTTATTTTTTCTTAAAGTTAAATCCGTCCAATCACTAATGTCTCATTTACATTTTATTTTTTGTGCCATTCTCCATTAACCGTAGAACCCAATTCTTCCTCTTATACTAAAATACGATCCTTCAAAACACTGGCTCGATAAGATTCTGCAAGATCTTCTTCTGCCACAATATCAACTTTGATTGTTATATTTGAGTTTTCGACAGCCTCTTTAATGTGAGATATCGCACCGATCGGTAAAGTTTTCCCTGATGGAATTTTATAGAGCAAATCAATATCAGAAAATTTTTGTTGCTCACCTCGTGCTCGCGAGCCAAACACCCATACGATTAGCCCCATTTTTTTAAATGGCTCTAAGACATGTTGATTAAGCAAAGCCCAGTCATTAGGGCTAAGACCAAATGTCACATCTTCTCCAAGAGCAACATTAATTTTTTTGCCTCAAAAACAAATAAAACAGAAGACTCATAAACTTTTTTAGCCACGTTCTCATCATAAGAGTGGGAGGAATTATTTCTGGCTTCAATAAACGACATCCACAATTCAGGGTTTTCAATTAACTTGTTTTGAGCCATTTCACGAACTGCAATTTTGGCCGCTGTTGTCTTGGACCCAAGGACTTTCATCGAAAGTTTCCACGATAGTTCAAGTGTGTACTCAAAACGTTGAATACAAGCATCACGAAATGCTTTTTGCTCAGGTGTTGAATTTTGGGCTTTTTTATAAAGAAGAATTGCTTCTTCCAGGCTTTCTAATGCTTTCGAAAATTCTAAGACAGACATAGCCATTGTGGATAACCCATCCCGTCCAGCTGTCACCTCAGACATTTAAGAATAGTTCAAGAAAATTGGCGGAGTGGACGGGACTCGAACCCGCGGCCTCCTGCGTGACAGGCAGGCGTTATAACCAACTTAACTACCACTCCGCTACGAAGGTGAAATTTATATTATTTCTGCACACTTGATTCAAGGGAATTCGTCTCGGGTTTTCATTCAATTGAAAACTCCGACTTGGCCCTCTAAGACTCTCTGCGTCTCAACTACAGAAAAACGATCACGGAGCCGGTGTTTTTCTGTCCGTTGGGCATTTCCTCATAAGACCAAGGGTATCCGCCCAGCTTTAAGTAGCGAAGAAGCTCGGAGCGCACAATGCCCTCCCCTTTCCCGGGCATGATCTTTATTTGCGCCTGCGATTGGTGCTTCATAATAAAGCGATCGACGGCATCGAAGACTTCGTCTTTTTTAAAACCGTGCAAATCCAATGTAGGTAATTTTTTAGCCATGCAAGCCCCCCTTTCCAAAGCTTAGTGGAAGTGGCCGATGTTTTCAAAGGATTCCCCGTGACAGCCTTCTGGCAAAAACAGTATGAATAGCTCCTATGAAAAAATTATTTTGGCTCGATATGGAAATGACGGGGCTTGAGCCCGAAATCGAACGCGTGATCGAAGTGGCTGTGGTGATTACAGATCTGCAATTTAAACCGCTTGAAACCTATCATGCCGTGGTGAATCAACCCGAAGCATTTTTGGAAAACATGGACGAGTGGAACACCAAACACCACACCGCAAGTGGCCTTGTGGCCAAAGTGCCTACCGGAAAAAATCCTGGTGATGTGGAACAGGATCTTTTAGATCTTATCAAAAAACATTACGCCGATGAAGAACGCCCGGTGCTTTGTGGGAATTCTATTTTTCAGGATCGTAAATTTATTGATTTGTACTTTAAAAGATTCGCCAAACGTCTGCACTACCGCATGATGGATGTGACCGCGTGGAAAATTATCATGAACGCCTGCTACCATGTGGAATATCAAAAACGCGACAGCCACCGAGCGCTGGATGACATTATGGAAAGCATCGAAGAGCTCAAGGCTTTTTTGAAACACGTTCATAAAGACCCTGTGGCGCCTCAGACCCCTTAGAGTCCCATCGCACAAATAAAAAGAGGACCCTGCGGTCCTCTTCTCAATCTTTCTAAATTTGAAGCTCTCGCTTAGTAGCGATAATGCTCTGGCTTGAATGGACCTTTTGCGCCCATGTTTAAATACTTGGACTGTTTGTCGGAAAGTTTTGTGAGCTTTACGCCAATTTTTTCCAAGTGAAGAGCAGCTACTTTTTCGTCGAGCTCTTTTGGCAGACGGTAAACACCGATCTCTTTGTACTGCTCAGGCTTCATCCAAAGATCCATTTGCGCAAGAACTTGGTTTGTGAACGAGTTGCTCATCACAAATGAGGGGTGACCTGTTCCACAGCCCAAATTCACAAGGCGGCCTTTTGCAAGAACGATAATCTCGCGTCCGTCTTTCATGGTGTGGATGTCCACTTGCGGTTTGATTTCGCGCATTTTGGAATTGGCGTTCAACCAAGCCATGTCGATTTCGATATCAAAGTGTCCGATGTTACAAACAATCGCGCCTGATTTCATCTGCGCAAAGTGTTTTGGCGTGATGATGTCGCAGCAACCAGTAGCTGTTACAAAAATGTCAGCTTGTGGAACAGCTTCGTCCATCGTTGTCACTTCGTAGCCTTCCATCGCGGCCTGAAGAGCGCAGATGGGATCGATCTCAGTGATAAGAACGCGCGCGCCATACATCTTCATGGAGGCGGCAGAGCCTTTACCTACATCGCCGTAACCAGCAACAACAACCACTTTTCCAGCAAGCATTACATCTGTGGCGCGCTTGATTCCATCGGCCAAAGACTCACGGCAGCCATAAAGGTTATCGAATTTTGATTTTGTCACAGAGTCATTCACGTTGATGGCTGGAATTTTGAGTTTTCCATCTTTTAACATTTTTTCGAGGTTATGTACGCCCGTTGTGGTTTCTTCGGAAACGCCTTTTACTTTTTTAAGCATTTTTGCGTATTCAGGCTTGTGCATCATGATTGTGAGATCGCCACCGTCATCGAGGATCAGGTCGAAACCGTCTTTCCAGCCGATGATTGTTTGTTCCACACACCACTCGTACTCTTCTTCTGTCTCACCTTTCCAAGCGTAAACAGGAATTCCCGCCGCCGCCATTGCAACCGCCGCGTGATCTTGAGTGGAAAAAATATTGCAAGACGACCAACGAACTTCCGCTCCTAAGTGAGTGAGAGTTTCGATGAGTACTGCGGTTTGAATTGTCATATGAAGGCAGCCCGTGATGCGCGCGCCTTTGAGTGGTTTTGTTTTTCCGTACTCTTTACGAAGAGCCATCAGACCCGGCATTTCCTGCTCGGCGATTTTGATTTCCTCGCGACCCCAACGAGCGAGATCAGCGAACACCTTTGGATTTTCCATCGCTTCTTTGCAAACGCGATAATCAACGGCTGGTGTTTTTGTTGTTTTGACTGTTTTATTTGTGGCTTTGTTCATCATTTTGGCTGTCATCTTTCCAGCCGCTTTTGCAGCTACTTTTGCACCTGTTTTTCCTGGGCTCTTTCCGTTACTCTTCATCGTCGCTCCTGTTAAGCTCATCTGGGTCTCCTTGAGATATGTGTAATAGGCTTATGGTTTTACCATTTTGGATTAAAAAGGCAACTTGAGTCGTTAAGTTCAGGACTCTTTTCAAAAACCAAGAGTTCGATTGAATTGTTAAGGAAGGGTGAGGATCTGGTAGCCCACATCCGTTATCAAAACGGTGTGCTCAAACTGCGCAGAAAGCGTTTTATCGCCTGTTTCGTAGTATTTGATGGTGGAGTTAGGGATCGAGACCTCTTTGATTGGAACGGCCGTCTCGTTGATCATAGGCTCAACAGTGATCGTGCCCCACGGCAAAAGTTTGTCTCCCCGTCCTTTTTTACCAAAGGAAGGAACAAACGGCTCTTCGTGGAATTCTTTGCCGATACCGTGCCCGCCAATTTCCTTAACCGTATGGTAACCCTTTCGGGTGACGAATTTATTGATCTCGTAGCCAATATCGCCGGTGGTCCCAAAAGGTGTAATCGCCTCGATGCCCTTCATTCGCGCCTCATCAGCCACTTGCACAATCTCGCGCGCTTTGCTGCTCACATTGCCAACAAAGTACGTGGCCGAGGTGTCCCCATGAAATCCATACTTAAATGTTGTCACATCCACATTGATAATATCGCCCTCTTTAAGGACGGTGCTATCGGGCACTCCATGGCAAATGCAGTAATTGATCGAAGTGCAAATCGATTTTGGATAACCGTGATAATTGAGGGGCGCGGGTCGAGCTTCGTTGGAGAGTGTGTAATCGTGAACGATCTGATCAAGCTCGTTGGTTGTAATTCCCGGACGCACAAACTTCGAAACATAGACAAGGGTCTGAGCTGCCAGTTGGCAGACTTTTTCCATATGTCGGATGTCGTTTGCGGTTTTTACAGTCATGAAGTTTTATTATACGCTTTCTCAGTGCCGTGCAACAAGGTTTTGATGGCTGGACGTCTAGAGCGGCTTATAAGTCTTTCTGAGCGTCCCAACGAGATCCTTTGCTTCGCTCAGGATAAAGGATAAAAAAAAGGGAGGTTTTAAGACCTCCCTTTTTCGTTTCGTACGATTTAACTCGTTACAAAGCGAGAACTTATTTCAAGTGCTTGCTTACGTATTTTGTCATTTCGAACATAGAAACAGTGGCTTTGCCGCTGAATACTTTTTTAAGATTTGCATCAGCGTTGATGTTTCTGCGGTTTTTCTTATCTTGAAGATTGTTCTTCTTGATGTAAGCCCAAATTTTCTTAACAACTTCTGTTCTTGGGATTGCTTTTGCACCAACAACAACTGCAAGGTCAGCACTTGGTGTCAGTGGTTTCATGAAAGCTGCATTTGGCTTTCTTTTTGTTTTTGTCTTCGTTGCTTTTTTAGCAGTTTTTGCTTTTTTAGCTGCTTTTTTCTTCTTTGCCATCGTTTCCTCCTTAGGCGAACTTTCGCTTCCTGTGCGGTTGCGATCATTTTTATTATTAGAGATTATCCCTCTACAGACTACGTTCTGCTAGGAGCACTCTCTCAGTCAACAAAAAAAAACACGTTTTTTCAGTCGAGAAACACTTTTTTTCTAAAAATCCCCTCGGAGAGGGGACGTTTTGCCTCAGAAAAAGGCCTATTTTTGAAACTTTCGATACTTCAAGCGAGTCGGCGTGAGAGTGTCTATGCCCTTTCTCTGCTTGTAATCTGCTTCCCATTCGGAGTAATTGCCAGTGAAGAAGTTCACTTTGCTATCACCCTCGAAGGCCATAATGTGAGTGCAAATGCGATCCAAAAACCAGCGATCATGGGAGATCGTTATGACACATCCGCCAAAATCCAAGAGGGCTTCCTCGAGGGCACGCATGGTATTTACATCCAAATCATTCGTCGGTTCATCGAGGAGAAGGACATTGTGCCCTGCTAAAAGGAGCTTGGCCATGTTCACACGGTTGCGCTCTCCCCCAGAGAGGATTCCCACTTTTTTCTGCTGATCCGTCCCGCTAAAGTTAAAGCGCGAGACATACGCCCGCGAGTTCATCTCTCGGTTTCCGACCTTTAATAGATCGTGTCCACCAGAGATCTCCTCCCAAATTGTCTTGTTGGGATCGAGTGTCTGACGGTCTTGATCCACGTACCCAAGCTTGACTGTCGGTCCAATAAGCATCTCGCCGCGATCGGGTTTCTCTACACCTGTCATCATTTTAAAGAGTGTCGACTTACCCGCCCCATTCGGACCAATGATACCAACAATCCCACCCTTGGGGATGGAGAATGTAAAATCATCGATGAGCAAACGATCCCCGAAACCCTTGGAGATATTTTTTCCTTCGATCACCAGATCGCCCAATCGAGGCCCTGGCGGAATGTAGATTTGCATCTCCTGCACTTTTTCTGGGCTTGGCTCTTTGACTAAGTTTTCATAGGCAGACACGCGGGCTTTGCTTTTTGCCTGGCGCGCTTTGGGCGACATACGAATCCACTCGAGCTCGCGCTCCAATGTTTTCATCTTCTTGTTCTCTTCGCGTTGCTCTTGCGCCTGACGCTTGTCTTTTTGATCGAGCCACGATGAGTAGTTCCCTTTCCACGGAATTCCCTCTCCACGATCCAGCTCTAAAATCCAACCGGCCACGTTATCGAGGAAGTAGCGATCATGGGTCACGGCGATCACAGTCCCGGGGAACTGATGAAGAAAGTGTTCAAGCCACGCTACCGTTTCGGCATCCATGTGGTTCGTCGGTTCGTCGAGAAGAAGAATGTCTGGGTTTGAGAGCAACAAGCGGCACATTCCCACGCGGCGCTTTTCTCCCCCTGAGAGAGTTTTAATCAACGCATCTTCCGGCGGACAACGAAGAGCTTCCATCGCTTGCTCAAGCTTGGTGTCCAAGCTCCAGCCATCGAGGGCTTCGATCTTCTCCTGAAGAACGCCCTGCTTTTCGATCAGCTTTTCCATTTTTTCTGGAGACAAGTTTTCGTCGTTAAATTGCTCGCTGATCTCGTTAAACTCTTTGAGGTACTTGGCCACATCGCCCACGCCCTCGAGCACAATCTCTTTGACAGTTTTTTCGGGATCGAGTTGTGGCTCTTGCTCTAAAAAACCAACGCGATAATTTTTTGCAGGAAAGGCTTCGCCCAAAAATTCTTCATCTTTCCCTGCCATAATTTTTAGCAAGCTTGATTTTCCACTCCCGTTCAAACCAAGCACACCTATTTTGGCACCATAAAAATAAGAAAGATAAATATCTTTGAGAACGTATTTGTTGGGTGGATAAACTTTTCCCACACCTTTCATCGTATAGATAATTTCTTCTGCCATAGAACCTCCTGCATTTATTGACAAATTTTGATTGCATTTCCTCTCAAGGGTCCTTAGATTTTTACCTAATGGACGATTCTTCAAAAAGTAAAAACAGCAATTCCAATCTTCACCTTCACGATGCTCTGAAGAATATCAATGATGCCCTCGAAGAATGGGACAAAATTACCAACAAGCCTGCCAGTGAGCAAGGGGATTCCCGCACTCCCGCAGAAAGACCCAGCCAAGAGCTCTTTTTAAGACTCAAAGATCAATTGGAAGACCTCTCCCAAGACGATCTTTCGCTCACTGATTCACTCCCGCCATCGACGTAAACGACCTCTTATTCGGAAGCTCAATTCTTCTAAACACTCTTTTTAGGACACGCTCGTCCTTGGCTCTGCCGTTGTCGTTCGCTTCGCTCACGATCGCGTCACGCTCAACGGAGGTCCTAAAAAGAGTGTTTAGAAGAATTGAGCTTCCGAATAAGAGTCCATCGCGGAAGAGAAGGATTGAACAGTTTCACTTTTTAGAGTGGCAGTTGGGGCTTTGGAAGCCCTCGGCAGCGCCTTGTTGGTGTTCGGCTTCGGTGAGGAGGCGTAACGAGAGGGCGTGGACTCCGGCTTTGAGTTCTTGTGCGAGGAGTGTGTAGATTTTTTGTTGGCGTTGGACGCGACTCAATCCACTGAACAACTCCGAAACCACGAGGACCTTAAAGTGGGATTCAGCGCCCAAACCTGAGGAGTGCATGTGGCTTTCGTTTTCGACAACGAGCTCTTTAGGACTGAGCTCTTTTGTGATTTTTTGTTCGATGGATTTTTGCAAACTCATGACTGTGATTTAGCATTTTTGCTTATAAATGCAAAGTAAAGAGTTCGTAGGCCTGTTTAACGATTATAAAAACGAGGATCGAACACAGGAAGAGGATTTTTGTCGATTGCGAAAGTCGGCTTTGATAGGGGCGCACCCAAAATGCCGTCACGGTCGCCACTGCAAAGAGGCTGAGGGCAATGGGTTTATCAATCAGCGTGGTTTGCTCTCTCGTTTCGATCATGGCGTAGCTCAGTGTTCCCGAAAAGGTTGTAAGCATTGTACTCAGGTTGGTTGTTGGCACTAATTCGCGAGGGCGGACCATTTTTAGATTAAACATAATGGGTGATAAAATCACGCCAGCGCCAATTCCAGTAAATGCAGAAATAAATCCTGCCCCCAGTGCACAGACAGTGGCTGAGACCTTTTTAATGATGGAGATAGATAACTCTTCTCCTTGAGCAGGAGTCAGGTTTCGACGTAAAAAAGTCATTAACAGCAGAAAAACGAGAATCCCTAGAAAAAACGCTCTTAAAGCCAACTCACCTGCCGCCGCAGCCCACGGGCCCGAGAAGAAAGCCATCACTCCCGAGGGGACACCGAGCAACAAACCCGTTCTCCAGTTCACCAACTTTTCGCGTGAAAAACTGATCGTGTTTAAAAAGGTCACCATAAAAACACTGGCTAAACTTGTGGCGATGGCTTGATGGGAACTCATACTCAAAAAACTGGGAAGAAGAGGGACAATAAAAATGCCGCCGCCAATTCCAAAAAGCGATGAGACGACCCCGACAATGATGCCGAGGAATAAACTGACCAAAAGAAATGTCATTGAAAAAAAACCTTACTTCTTAGCGTGCATCAATTCTTTGATGCCTTCAGCGAAGACGACTTCGATTTTGTAAGGATGAGATTTTGTCACAAATCCCTCACCAAATGTGGGATGGAGGAGTGACTGCTGATTTTTAAATTCAACGGAAATGGCGTAGGGAACCGCGGCCGGGCCAGAGTACTTCTCTTTCATTGTCAGCCATGTTGCTGATGCAGAACCTTTTGCAGTAGACGCTTTTTTTGCTCTTGGTTTTTTTACCACTGGTGAAGTTGCCATTTTTCCCTCTTCTAGACTGTAGTTGCGCGAGCATCCACACACTTCGCACTTCAGCTTCGCTGTCGTGGCACTGGTGTGGGTGATCACTTTAAAATATCTTTCCGTGTCGCATTTCTTACAGAAAACGTGAATGTTACGAGCTACAGGAGGAAGAGATGTCGTCATAGAAAGCCTATCATAGGCTTTTATCTTAAATGGGTCTATAGATTTTTAAAGGTTCATCGAGATTTTTTGTGCGGACTTCATGGGAATTGAGATAAAATGGGCCTTCGTCCTTTTCAAGCCTGGACTGGATCTCTCGTAAACTGCTCTCTTCCTTGGAGTTCACTACAAGTCCGGTGTCTTTAAAACGCTTCTCAAAATCAACCACTGGCGCTTTGCTAAAGAAATTCTCCCACTGTTGCGACTCCAATTTAACCCGATAGGTTAAGGTGCGTGAATAGGAGTGAATGGGGGTATAGGCTGTCAAAATTTCAAAAGGCCCATAATAGGAATGCAAACGAATCGCGGGGTTCCCCCATTGGGTAAAGCCACAACAGATTTTCACGTTGGCATACCAAAGGCCAAACGCTTTTGATAAAAAGCCCAAGCCATAAAAGTTATATTCCGCAGGCACAAGAGAGTTCACTGTACAAAGGTTATGGGCCACCCACTCGCCGTCTTTGGCCATGGTCGGGATGATAATAAAAAGGCTTAACGGAACCCACTCATGTTTTCCAACAAACGGAAGATGCTTTTGCAAATCAAGCGAAAGATGTTTTTTTTCTATCGCAAAGCCAGCAACAAAACCCGGTGTGATTGCGCAGTCGTAAAAAACCCAGCGTGGCATAGCCATGTTGGATGGACCAAACGCCCGTGATTCGAGTTCCAAGATTTGATTCCCAAACTCGACTTCGTTCATCATCAACGGATTGATAAAATGAGGTGTTTTGTCACTGAACCAGTCGATATCAAAGTGCTCGCCAGGTTGGGAAATTTTGTTGTCCGTACGAACATACACATACGGACGAATATGGGGATTGCTCAGCCACGATAAACGAGGGTTTTTGGCGTGAATCATAAAAAGGCCTCGAGTTCTTCCTTGGTCTGACAGGTTTTAAAACAACCCAAAAGATTTGATGCTAATACTTTTTTTTGCTCGAGATCTTGCATCAAAGTCAGCAATGAATCCCAAAAGCCATGAAGGTTATAAACAACGATCGGTTTATCAAAACAGTCCAATGACTTCCAGGTGAGCACTTCGAAAAACTCATCCAGTGTTCCAACTCCTCCAGGTAAAATCAAAAACACATCGGAGTTGTCCATCATCATTTTTTTTCGTTCCATCAGATCGCGCACTTCGACAAGCTCACTCAATCCACGATGGGGAACCTCGAGCGGGAATAGTCCTTTGGGTAAATAACCCACGACCTTCGCTCCCAAAGCCAATGCCTCGTCAGCGATCAACCCCATCAAACCCGCCTTCGCACCACCATACACAATGGAGTGTCCGCGACGAGCTAAGGCTTGCGCCAACTCACGACAGGCTTCGATGGTTTTTGCATCGAAATCCAATTTGGAACTACAAAAAACGCAAATTCTCATATTTTAAGGGGTCCGATCATTTCCTCAGGACGTACCAAGCGATCAAAATCTTCGCCACTCATAAAACCGAGAACGATTGCGGACTCTTTGAGGGTGATATTTTTTTCGTGGGCGTTTTTAGCAATCTTTGCGGCTTTGTCATAACCCACGTGCGGATTCAGCGCCGTCACGAGCATCAATGAATTATTGAGATGGTTTGAAATCTGCTGTTTGTTGGCTTCGATTCCATTGACGCAGTTTTCGGTAAAACTTTGACAAGCATCACCCAACAAACGAATGGAGTTGAGGACATTAAAAACAATCACAGGCTTAAAAACATTGAGTTCAAAGTGACCATTCATTCCACCAACGGTCACCGCCACATCGTTGCCAATCACTTGCGCGCAGACCATGGTCATCGCTTCGCTCTGCGTGGGATTGACTTTTCCGGGCATGATAGAGCTTCCAGGTTCGTTGGCAGGTAAAATCAATTCGCCAATTCCGCTGCGTGGTCCGCTGCCAAGAAGACGAATGTCGTTGGCGATTTTCATTAAACTGCAGGCGATCGTTTTGAGCGTACCACTGGCTTCCACCAATGCATCGTGAGCCGCAAGAGCTTCAAACTTGTTTGGCGCCGTTACAAACGGCAAACCCGTTTCTTTGGCGATAGACTCGGCCGCTTTCTGTGCAAACTCCGGATGCGTGTTAAGACCTGTGCCCACAGCTGTTCCACCAAGAGCTAACTCGTACACACCCTTCAAAGACTTTTCCACACGTTGAATGCTGTTTTCGATTTGCGTCGCGTAGCCCGAAAACTCTTGGCCCAGCGTCAGCGGAGTTGCATCCATCAGATGGGTGCGGCCAATTTTTACTATTTTTTCAAACTGAGTTTGCTTCTTTTTAAGAGCATCGCGCAGCTTTTTAAGAGATGGAATCAAATGGTTGTTGAGTCTCTCGCCAACAGCAATGTGCATGGCCGTCGGAAAGGTGTCATTTGAGGATTGTCCCTTATTCACGTCATCGTTGGGGTGGATGCTACGCTCTTTCACAGAGCCTGTGAGCATTTCGCCAGCGCGGTTCGCGATCACTTCGTTGGCGTTCATGTTTGTTTGCGTGCCGCTACCGGTTTGCCAAACAACCAGGGGAAAATGGTCGTCCAATTTTCCTTCCATCACTTCGTTGGCCGCCGCGATGATAAACTTGGCTTTGTTCTCTGGGAGGAGGCCTAATTTCCAATTGGTAAACGCCGCTGATTTTTTTAAAATCCCGAGGGCTCGAATCATTTCCCGTGGAAAACGATCGCCACCGATTTTAAAATTTTCGAGAGATCTTTGAGTCTGCGCTCCCCAGTATTTGTCTGCTGGAACTTTAACATCGCCAAGAGAATCTTTTTCGATTCGAAAAGACATACGCCTCCCATTTTGTAGAATGCTTATTTATAGAATGAGAATGGGAGAATGTAAATGAATTCGAAGAGTTTTGAGTGCGCCCAGAGCGGGCGCACCACAGTTGGAGCAAATGTGCTTAGAAATTAAACCAAAGTATAATTGATGGCATTATATACGAAAGAGTTACATCCACATCAGTGCTTGCACCGCCACCAGCGCTGTCCAACTTGTCATAAGCCACTGAACGATAAGTGATTTGTGGACCTAAGTGAAACATAGCTGTAAGAGGGAATGCCCAACCAACATCAATCTGCGGCCCCATTCCATCAGTGAGCGTATCAATCGCACCAGCGTTGACAGCTTCTTGTTCTGACATCAAAAAGTACGTAAAGAGAGCATAAAATCCAGAATAGTGGCTAAAACCAATCGTCGGCCCTACCGAAAATCCATCCGTGCTATTTGTTGTATCGGACAATTTAGCCATGGAATACATTCCCCCCAAGAGGAGCCCAGAAGAATGGAGGTAGGCCAACCGCAAATCTCCAAACATGATTTTTTCCTCGGATACACCGCCGGAACCGTTATCAGTCTCCGCTGTGGTGTACGAAATACTCGGTGCAAATACGATCTGTGCCGAAGCGACAGATGTTGCCACTAAAAATAATAACCCTGTTAAAATACGCATTAAAGCCTCCTTATTGCATTTACTTATAGCTCATTCTCACGAGACCTTTTTAAACTGTCAATACCCCTGCAGAAATGACTTGGACCCCCGAATCCCCTTGGATGAGCCTAAAAAGAGTGCTAAAAACCACAAATCCAAGGTCCGTGAGGTTTATATGCAATATTGGTTGATGAAATCCGAGCCCGATGTCTTCTCCATCGATGACTTGGCTCAAAAAAAAGCCACACTCTGGGATGGCGTTCGCAACTACCAAGCACGCAACTTTATGATGAACTCGATGAAACTGGGCGATGTGGTTCTCTTTTACCACTCCAATGCCGAGCCACCAGGAATCGCTGGACTTGCCAAAATCTCTCGTTTGGCCCAGCCCGATCCCTCTCAATTTCATAAAAAAAGTGAATACTATGAGCCCGCAGCCACTGAACAAAAACCACGCTGGTTCTGTGTCGAAGTTGCCTTCGTCAAAAAGTTTAAAAATTTAATCTCGCTCGAGGAGCTGCGCACCACCAAAGCTTTGCAATCGATGCTCGTCATTAAAAAAGGACAGCGCCTTTCGATTCAACCTGTCACCAAAGCGGAATTTGATGTCATCCAAAAAATGGCCCGTTGATTTTTCGAAACCGCTTCTTCTGCTCGCCCCGATGGAGGGGGTTGTTGATGCGGTCAATCGCCAGTTGATCACCTCGCTGGGTGCAGCGGATTTGTGTGTTACGGAGTTTGTCAGAGTGGTGAGCACTCTTCTTCCTCCGCGTATTTTTCATCAATACTGTCCCGAATTGCAAAATGGTTCTCGCACCCCCTCTGGCACACCCGTTTTGGTTCAACTTTTGGGAAGCGATCCGAGCGCCATGGCAGACAACGCCGCCCGCGCCATCGAACTTGGTGCCGCTGGCATTGATCTCAACTTTGGTTGTCCAGCAAAAACCGTCAATCGCAACGACGGCGGAGCCGCGCTCTTAAAAACACCAGACAGAGTCTTTCAGGTGATCGAGGCCGTAAGAAGTGCTGTCGACAAAGACTTTTCAGTCTCTGCCAAGATTCGTTTGGGCTTCGAACACAAAAATCAAGCGCTGGAGCTGGCTCAAGCCACCGAGAGCGCAGGCGCCTCGTGGCTTGTAGTTCATGCTCGCACCAAAATGGATGCCTACAAACCACCCGCCTACTGGGAACATCTTCCACCACTTCGCGAGTCCCTCAAAATTCCGGTGATTGCCAATGGCGAGGTGTGGACGTCCGAAGATTATCAACGCTGTCGACTGATCTCAAAGTGTGATCATGTGATGTTAGGAAGAGGTTGGATTGCCAATCCCGGTCTTGGCTTAGAAATTAAATATGGAAAAACAAAAGTTCCTTGGAATCAATGGCAGTCGTATTTTTTACAGTTTGTCGACCTGTCCGTTCAACTGAGAACCGAAAACTACGCGGTCCAAAGAACAAAACAACTGGCCCGAATGATGAGCCAGTCTTATGGCGAAGCCGCCGTTCTCTTGCAAAAAATTAAACTTTTGCAAAATCTCGAGCCCTTAATCGAAGCACTCACCCATCAATTCTGCGAGATGAACGACAACGTCCCTCCCGCACAGCTCATTGTTGCAAAAAAGTTTTCAAACCAACCCGTTTTGCACGTTTAAATCGATTGAACAGAGTGACTTGCCCCAAGGCTTTTACAAAGGTAGTCTTCCTACAAGGAGATGCTTATGCCAAAAGTTCAAATTTACACGAAGTCTTATTGTCCCTACTGCGACCGCGCCAAGGCCTTATTTAAAAACAAGGGTGTGAATTTCGAGGAGATTTCTGTTGAAGAAGACCCTCAGCTTTACGCTGAGCTTAAACAAAAAACGGGATTGATGACTGTTCCACAAATTTTTATCAATAACGAGTTGATTGGTGGTTTTACGGATTTAGCTGCCTTGGACCAAAAAGGTCTCCTCGATCCAAAGCTGCAAAACTAATATCTCATTGCGAAAGGACACAATGTTTCACTTTTTTCATTGGACAAGAGGACTCATGGTGAGTGCGTTCATCCTGACAGGTTGTTCGAGCACACCAAAACCTCTTCCTCCGCGGGTCAACATGGTAACGATCGCTGTGCAAGATTTAAAAAAGATGTCCGACTTCTTTGATCAGCTTGGCTGGCCACGATCTGCCAGAAGCAATGCACATCATATCTCCTTTCAAACCGGCGGCGCCATACTCTCACTGTGGCAAAAAGAAAACTTTGAAAAGTTAGGAATGAAAAAGAACTTTCAACATTTTAGCGGCGTCCTCTTGAGCATCTACGTCGAATCTCCAGATCTCGTCGATCAATCCTTAGCCAAAGCAAAAACAGCAGGCGCCACAATCGTTAGCCCCGCCAAAACAACCTCTTACAG
>CAZOGU010000043.1:16298-21468 GCA_964579625.1 uncultured Pseudobdellovibrionaceae bacterium | reverse complement strand
TCGATCGCTACAGCCAACACGTTCTTTTGGCCAACGAAGCCTATGAAATCGGACCTGCACCAAGTACGGAGTCTTATCTTCGCGAAGATAAAATTTTGGACGTTGCTAAAAAATCTGGAGCCGATGCCATTCACCCAGGCTATGGATTTCTGAGTGAAAGAGAGTATTTTGCCAAAGCCGTGCAAGACGCCGGGATTACCTTTATTGGCCCATCTCCCGAGAATATTAAAGCCATGGGCGATAAGCTTTCGGCCATCAGCCATATGCGAACGGCCGATGTACCTACTGTTCCCGGTAGCAATGGTGCCGTTGAAACCATCGAAGACGCTCACAAAGTGGCAGAAAAAATTGGCTACCCCATCATGATCAAAGCCTCTGCCGGAGGCGGTGGAAAAGGGATGCGCGTGGTGTATAAGGCCGAAGAGTTAGAAGGAGCCTTCCGCGGAGCGAAGTCTGAAGGATTAAATTATTTTAAAGATGACACTGTTTATATGGAACGTTTTATCACCAACCCAAAACATATTGAGATTCAGGTTTTTGGCGATAAACACGGAAATGTTGTTCACCTATTTGATCGCGAATGCTCGATCCAGCGTCGTCACCAAAAGATCATCGAAGAAAGTCCAAGCCCCTCTGTTCCCAAAGACGTGCGCGAGCACATGGGTCAGGTGGCGGTGAAGGCTGCCAAATCCATCGGTTACGTTGGCGCGGGGACTTTTGAGTTTATTTTTGATAATTCCACAAAAGAATTTTTCTTTATGGAAATGAACACCCGCCTGCAAGTGGAACATCCGATCACCGAAATGGTAACGGGTTTTGATCTTGTTCAGGAACAACTGCGCGTCGCCGCTGGCCTTAAACTTTCTTTTAAACAAGAAGACATCAAACAAACTGGCCATGCCATTGAATGCCGCATTTGCGCCGAAGACCCGCAAACATTTATGCCGTCACCTGGTTTTATTCGACGCTTTCGTCCACCATCGGGGCCTTATGTTCGTGTCGAAACTTATGTTTATTCGGGTTATGACATTCCTATTTACTATGATCCAATGATTGCAAAGGTGATCACTTGGGGTCAGACTCGCGCCGAAGCCATCAGCCGCATGCAACGCGCGCTCATCGAGTTCACTCTTACGGGCGTAAAGTCGAACATCGTTCTTCATAATTCGATTCTCAAGGCTGATAAATTTCTCGATGGAACCTATACAACTCAGTTTTGCGAAAAAGATCTCATTATTAATCAGCCCGATCTTTTTAAATATATCGACGATCGTGTGTTTTTAATTGCGGCTGCCATTGCCTCTTACAAACAGCGCGAAAGTAAAATTGATAATTCGCAAATCAAACTCGAAACCTACTCTCGGTGGAAGCAAGTCAGCCGCCGTCATGCGATGAGGTATTAAAATGTACTTTGAGTCAGAACTGAATAAAAAGAAGTATCAAATCAATGTGGCTCGACGCGAGGAGAATTGGTTTGTTCAACTGAAAGAGCAAAGCCAACAGACGTGGGAAGAGTTTACGATTCCCGACGGAGACTTTGAAGAAGCGGATAACATTATTAGCTTTCTTTTTAACAACGAATCCTATCTTGTGGACGTGGTTTCCGATGGTCTTGATTGCACTGTTTATTCACGCGGAAGTTTTCGCAATCTCAAAATCTACAATGACGAAATGTTGCTCCATGAGAGCTTCAAATCCGGCGGAATGATGGGCGGCGATTCGGCACTCAAATCGGGAATGCCTGGCAAGATCGTGAAGGTCTTTGTTAAAGAAGGCGACGAGGTCAAAGCCGGAACACCACTTCTTGTGATGGAAGCCATGAAAATGGAAAACGAGATGAAGGCTTCAGCCGATGTCAAAATTAGTAAAGTCCATGTGAAGCCCGGAGACACGATTGAATCCGGCGCTACGTTGATTAGTTATTAACTGATTTTTTAAATTTCTATTACATCGCCTTATACATTAAGGCGACAGACTCACCGTCAACGTAGGCAGCTTCGGAGCTGATTTGCCCTTGCTCAGACTCGAGGATCAGAGTGTGAAGGCCTGGTTCAACACCATAAACGATAAATCCCGCAGGTTTGATCCCGACAGACTTCTGAATCGTGCGACCTTGTTGGTCGATGTAGAGGATCTTTGTTTTTTCTGTTTGGTGGTCGATATAAACTTCGAAGGGTTCTTCACTATCAACAAAGCCGACGATCACGCCATCCTCGACGGTTATTTTGTAGGCTTTTTGAATGCCCTTCCACCAACTTGGATTTAAGACGGGTACTTCTTGGAATTTTTTATTTCGGCTTGCGAAGGTTGTCGCTTCGACATCAGCGCCTTGAACTTTGGTGTAAATCAACAGGGGTTCTTGTCCAGGATAAGATGGAAGTTTTAAAATCTCTTCGGTTTGTGTGTTCATAATGGAGGCTTGACCGATAGAGTAAAACTCAACGGCCTTTGGCTCCATAGAAAGGGGATCAAATGGACGGACATGGAGGCTTCTTTCGTCGCCCACTTCGAAGTTCAACTCCGTCACCGAACCTGCGCGCACAACCGCCAGCTTGCTATCCACCGTGCGGCCGAGAGGATCTATGACCTCCACTTCATACTCACCATCATTCAATCCCACGAACGCAAACTGCCCGTCTTCACTGGTTTTTTGTTCGCTCTTTCTCGCAACATACATTTGGAAATAAACGGGCTTGGTTTCCTTGTGTTTCGTCATTTGCACTTGGTAGCCAAAAGCGGGTTGAGACCCTTTTCGTAAAACACCCCAAATCACGCCATCAATTCGATTCTTCTTGGGAAGATCGATGATATTAAAAAAGTTCTCCATAAATGCATCTGGAAACAAATGAATCGAAAGTTCTTTTTCAAAATTGGCAAGAATCACAGTTTGTCGATAACGATCTTGATGAGCTACGACCATCCCTGTGGATTGCGGACTCACAACGGGCTCGACAAAATGACCCTTTTCATCTGTTGTGAATCGCATGTCATGATCACCAATAGCGACCTGCCCTCGTCGAACTGGATCTTTGTTTGTGGGTGTATCATAGACCGTCACTGTTTGACCCTTTAAAGACGCATTGCTCGGTCTGAGCTTTAGGTCTATGCCAGAAATT
The DNA here is from genome assembly GCA_964579625.1 of uncultured Pseudobdellovibrionaceae bacterium. Lineage (GTDB taxonomy): Bacteria > Bdellovibrionota > Bdellovibrionia > Bdellovibrionales > JAGQZY01 > JANPLN01. The sequence continues at coordinate 18,352 of CAZOGU010000043.1, read as the reverse complement.
ATAAATCCAGAATCCGTTCGTTGCTTTGCGAGAACTTCAAGATCAATGGTGGCCTCACCAATTAAAAATCCTTTTTTGTCTGCAAGCTCTGCGATCATTTCGCCCTCAAGACGATCGACCTTTAATTCATACGTGCCCTCGCGCAGAAGAATTCGACCTTCCTTTTTTCTTTCGCCGTTTGTAAACCAACCGACATTGAGAGTGTCCCGCGGATCGGAAATCGCTAGGCCCTCAGTGAGTTCGATCTTTCCCTGAATCCAAAAATGACCCGGAGCCAATCCAACAGTGTCCGTGTTTTTCTGAAGGTTTGCGAGATTGCTTAACGGGGTGTTTTGCTTTTTAAAATCGTCTTTTATTTTTTCTTCTGGTGTGATTCGCTGCGGACGAATGCTGGTTCCAAAAACTGGCACCGCCTGCATTGTCATTTGTGGAATTTGCAGGGCAGGGCTATCTCTTTTGATGACTTCATGATCCGACGGTTTGAGCGTCGTTGCAGGAAGATGAGCTGGTATTGTTTCTTCTTCGTAGGTCGAAATATAATAATCATCTTCCATGGCCGCAAACGCCGGAGAAAATTCATCAAAATTTAATTTCATGCGCGGCATTTGAATCGGCGGACGTTCGACCACGGATTTTAATGGGTAAACGACGTTTGAAAATAAAAAGAGAGAAGCGCTGGAAACACTTAAGAAAAGAAATTGAAATAGAAAACTCGTGAGTGTGCGCATATTTACCCACTCTTAGTGTATTTAGAAGGGACGAAAATCGTCAATGAAGTCTTCCCGGTCCGGACGAGTGACTAGATGATCAATCAAGGCCTTTAAAACCTTCTGAGCCTTACCTTGGTCGTACTTCTTAATCTGGTAAATGCCTTTACTATTTCTCTCTTCGACAATGTAGTGGATCTGGAGGTTGTAGGGGCGACGTTCGCCAAGGATTTTTAGTTTGGAATAGGCTCTCTCGTTGCTGGTGGCTGCGTAATCGTACCCATCACCGTTAGGAGAATGATATTTGGACACGAGCTCACGCCCATTGGCACTACGACCGCGAATCCCAACGGCCGCCTTGTCGAAAGCCTTGATAATATGAATCACCGACGCGTTCACACCTTTTCGATCAGCACCTGGACCTTCTTTGGTGGAAGCACAGGATGTTATAAAGAGTAAGAGGGTCACTAAGAATCTAAATTTGTTCATAAAAGCCCCTCGTCATTCCAAACACCGGACGACATCTTTCAAATGTCAGAATGACGTGCTTTCGTATAGATGACCACTACTTCACGATTTTCTGGGCGTCCTTTAAAAACTTTTCTAGACCTTTGTCGGTCAAAGGATGCTGACTCATTCCTTGCATCACCTTAAACGGAACCGTCACAATGTCTGCTCCGATCATTGCAGAATCCAAAATATGAATATTATGACGAATACTTGCGACTAAAATTTCTGTATCGAAGGCGTAGTTTTGATAAATGGTATGAATCTGCTGAATCAAGTCCATCCCAGTATTTGAAATATCATCAAGACGTCCGACAAAAGGAGAAACCATTGCGCCGCCTGCTTTTGCCACAAGTAAAGCTTGAAGGGGCGAAAACACCAACGTCACATTGGATTTAATTCCTTCGGCCTTCAGTTTACGAACCGCAACCAGTCCATCTTCGGTCATTGGAATTTTAACCACAACATTGTCCGCAATCTTTGCAAGCTCCATTCCTTCTTTAAACATTTCTTCCGCAGTGACCGAAAGAACTTCCGCAGAAACAGGCCCGTTAGGAACAACTTTACAAATCTCAGCAATCACTTCGCGAAAAGGGCGTCCACTCGCCGCAATAAGAGACGGATTGGTTGTTACACCATCCACCCATCCACGAGCATTGGCCTGTTTAATTTCGTTCACATCCGCCGAATCAATAAAAAATTTCATACCTGCTCCTGTCGCTTTAATACTTCTCTTTTTCTGATCGCTGTATCTTAATCCACCTACCAGCAGGATTCAATCACTCAACCTACCCATAGCCAGTGGTCGTCATAATCATTTCAATTGAAGCTCCGCCGAGC
>CAZOGU010000043.1:0-16198 GCA_964579625.1 uncultured Pseudobdellovibrionaceae bacterium | reverse complement strand
AACCTACCCATAGCCAGTGGTCGTCATAATCATTTCAATTGAAGCTCCGCCGAGCTTCAATTGAAATAAGTCTTCCTTGTGCTTTAAGGTCTTCGAATCAGGCAAATACTAAATAGATTTAAGGTAGTCTTCCATGCTGTAGAGGCCGGGTTTTTGTTTTGCGAGCCAGAGTCCGACTTCGACGGCTCCGCGAGCGAAAACGGCGCGTCGGAGGGCTTTGTGTTCAATCGTGATCACTTCTTCTTTCGAAGAGATTTCGATGCGATGGGTGCCAACGATTTCTCCTTCGCGGATCGACTTGGGTTTTGGGAGACCTTTTCTTTTTTTGTCGAGGATCTCTTGTAAGACCAATGCCGTCCCGCTAGGACGATCTTTTTTGTGGATGTGGTGCCACTCTGTCATCTGCACATTATAGGAGTCGGGGAGGGGAAGCTCACGCAAAACATCTTTGAGCATCTGAATACCAATGGATGTGTTTGCAGTCCATAGGACTGGAATTTTTCGACTCGCCCTTTTAAGTTGAGTTGTTGGCTTCTGCTGAAAGCCTGTTGTTCCCGAAAGAAACGCTGCTTTTTGTTCCACAGACCATTGCAATGCTTTTTCAAAAAGTTCTGGCGAAGAAAAATCGATCACGAGATCTGGTTTTGCATTTACCTCTGTGAGTTCTTTAACGATCAATCCGTTGGTTTTGCGGGCGATGCCACCGACAAACCGTGCGCTCTTCATTTTTTTGAGAATCTTTTGAATCTCAAGACCCATCCGCCCCTGCGCGCCGATCACAAAAATCTTCATAAATACGACTCATATTTTTGAAGGGCACTTTCCAACTGCTTTTTCTGGCTGGTCGTCAGCGTGCAAAGTGGAAGTCGCATCTCATCTGAGTCGATAATTCCTAAGATGTAGAGCGCCGCTTTGACGGGAATTGGATTGGACGTAATATAGAGACTGCGAATCAATTCGCGAGCACCATAAAAATCTTCGAGCTCTGCTGGCGTGACGGGCTTAGAAAACCACTCCGTCATTTTACGTGGCATAATGTGTGAACACACCGAAATCACTCCGCGGCCGCCAAACTTTTGCAAATCCAAACAGGTTTCATCGTCGCCACTCAAAACACTCCAGTTGGGTCCGCAGGAGGCAATGATGTTTTTTCCTAACTCCATCTGTCCTGTGGCCTCTTTGATGCCGACGATATTTTTATGCTTTGAAAGTTTTTGAATGGTCTCAACTTCGAGGCTTGTAATGGTACGCCCTGGGACGTTATACAGCATTTGCGCGCACGGCACCTCGTCAGCGATTTTTTGAAAATGCTCATAGAGTCCTTGCTGAGGAGGTTTGTTGTAATAGGGGGCCACAAGAAGAAGGGCTGTTGCACCAGCGTCGACCGCTTTTTGAGAAAACTCGATCGTCTTGCGAGTGCAGTTACTGCCTGAGCCAAAAATAATTTTTGTACCTGCTCCTGCTGTTTTTTGGACGAGGCGAAGTATATTTAAGCTTTCTTCTTGCGAGAGCGTTGGGCTTTCTGCCGTTGTTCCATTGACGACAAACTGATTCACACCTTTTTTCTGCTGGTCTTGAACAAGTTTAACAAGCGAACCCTCATCCACCTGACCTTTTTTAAAAGGCGTAACAAGCGCGGTGTAAACTCCTGCTGGACTCATTTCCAACTCCCTTCAAAAACAAACTGTGCTTCACCCTTTAATTTGGCATTTTGCAACGAAGCAAAATCGACCCATAAAGATCCGCCAGGTGTTTGAACACTGATTTGTGAATTCTTCTTTTCCAATTGTGAATAAACTTGCGCGGCGGCAATCACTCCCGTGCCGCAGGAAAGTGTAAAGTCGTTGACCCCTCTCTCCAATGTAACAACTTGCAAGGAGTTTTCGGCGGAGACTGAGTAAAATGTCAGGTTTGCTCCCTGAGTGCCAAATTCTGAATCAAATATAAAAGGAGCTAGCTCTTGCGCCTGTTTTTTTATTTTCTCAAGATCTGCAACGGGAATTACACAGTGAGGCACTCCGGTATTGGTCAAATATCCCTCGGCAAACTTTCCGGAAAACAAAGATGCTATTTTACGAATTGACACCGGTGGCAATTCCATTTCGATGGTCGTCATTTGCGCCGTCTCTACACGTCCGCGAAAAAAACCAACTTTGGTTTGAACTCTGACTTCTTTTTGTTGATAGAGATGATAAACAAGTGCTGTTGCTGCACGCGCGGCATTGCCGCACATCTCCGCTTCGCTACCGTCTGGATTGTAAAACGTCCAACGATACTCTTGCGGCGAAGCTGTGGGCTGAAGAATCACAAGCCCATCCGACCCGACGCCAAAATGCCGGTCGCACATTTTACGAATGTCTGTTGCCGTCAGCAGGTTTGGCGGCTTTATGACAAAAACAAAATCATTGCCCGTGGCCTGGAGTTTAAAAAACTGCATATTACTCTTTTGATTCTTGAGACTCAGAGCCAGATTGGTTTTTTTTGTCTTTTTGTTTTTGCTCTTTTTTGAGGGACGCTTCTGTTGGCAATGGCGGTTCTGGTGGACCTTTAACGCCACAAGAAACGATGGCGATAATGGCTCCCAAGAAAAAGCAGAGGGCAATTTTATTCAAGAGGTTCCTTTTCTTTGTACACACACAATTCTGGTACAAAAAGATACGCTTTCTTTTGTTTACCAGACATGGCCTGACAAGACGATAAATATTTTTGTTTATCGTCTGGATTTTGCCATTTTTTCCAAAGAATCAGGTGCTTGTTTGGGAGCGTCGTTTTTTGGCTCAGAGCCAGGATTTCTCCTGTGGGCTTAGCGCTCTTTGAAAGACGGGTTTTTTCTAAAAGTTTTACATAAAAACAAAACTCTTTCTCGGCGCTACCAAGAGTTGCCGCCAGGCAGGAATAGGTGTTGAGAGATAAGGTCCGCCCCTCTTTTAAATCAAGCCAAGCCGTAAAAACTTTATAGATTTCCATGTACGGCATTTCTGCATTGGCCCACAGAATTTTTTCTTTGGCTTGTTCCTTTTTGTCTTGGGTCAGTAAAAATCCAATATAGTGAGACAGCAAGACCGAGTTGAAGGGCTCTTTTTCGAGCGCTTGCAAAAAGCTCTTTTCGGCCCGCTGCACATCCGCGTCCGTCAGAACTTCCTCGCGAGTTTTTTCGAAAATGCCGAGCGTACTGTCGAACTGAAAAGCTGACAACCACTCGCCGATCTGGTGTTGCTGGGAGGCGGAGAGGGATCTTTCGCGATAGGCTTCTTTCAGCAATGGAATGGCTTCGGACACTTTTTTTTCTAAAAATAAAGTCTTAATTCCATCCAAATGGAGCGTGGTTTTGGCTGTCACATTGAGCGAAAAAAAAAGAATCAGACCTGTAAGGAGGTCTTTGCCTAAAAACCACCACGCCCTCATGGCGTCTTCGATCCATCGTAGGACTTGACGAGAACATCTCTGGGTTTACTCCCGTTGGCAGGCCCGACAACACCTTCTTTTTCAAAGATTTCAATCAAGCGTGCGGCGCGCGGATAGCCAAGTCTAAATTTTCTTTGAATCAAAGAGGCACTCACTGATTTTAAACCTGATGTCCATGCTAAAATCTCATCATAGCGCTCATCGTGCTCATCAGAGCCGTCCATTGCATCCCAAGCGCTTTCGCCACCCTCAGCGCCATACATGGGTTGTCGAGTGATGGCGCGCAGAGCTGATTCATCAAACTCTGGCTGTCCCTGCTCGGACCAATAGGACATGATCGATGCAATCTCTGTTTCCGTGACCCATGGACCGTGATGCCGTTCTGGTTTCGCCACGCCTGGCGCGAGGAACAGCATGTCCCCGCGAGCCAAGAGTCGCTCTGCGCCCGAGTCATCGAGAATAATTCTTGAATCCATTTTACTTGCCACCTTAAAGCTGATGCGGCCTGGAATATTTGTTTTAATTAATCCCGTGACCACATCTTTTCGTGGGCTTTGCATCGCCAAGATCAAGTGAATGCCGCACGCGCGAGCCATTTGTGCCAACCGCACCACGGCGTGTTCGACGTTGTTTTTATCCACCGCCATCAAATCGCCAAACTCTTCGACCACAATGACGATATAGGGTTGCGCTGTGTAGTAATAGGAGTCCACGGGTTGTTCGAGCGCGGTGTTGTATTTTTCGTGCTCATCGATTTGTTCTTTAGTGAGCTGTTGAACTTTTTCGTTAAAAGACTCGATCCCGCGCGCTCCAAACTTAGACATCGAGCGATACCGCTTTTCCATTTCGCGCACGGCCCAGTTGAGCGCGTTGACCGCCTTTTTCGGCTCCGTCACCATCGGCAACAAAAGATGGGGTACATTATTAAATGCCGCGAGATCCACTTGTTTTGGATCAATCAAAATCAGACGAAGTGTTTGCGGAGAGTGGCGAAATAAAAGTCCCGTCAGAGCACAAACCACAAACACTGATTTCCCGGAGCCTGTTGTTCCCGCCACGAGCAAGTGAGGCATTTTGCGCAGATCAACAACCTTTGGGTGTCCATCCGCTTGTCGGCCCAGCGCCAATGGCAACTTCATGTCCTCGGACCAAAAATCGTCCATTGCCAGAATGTCTTTAAGATAAACGGTCTCGCGATGAGAGTTTGAAGTTTCAATTCCCACCACATCGCGTCCGGGGATCGGGGCAATGATCCGCACGGACTCACTGCTGAGGGCCAGAGAAAGATCGTCCGCAAGCTCGGTGATTTTACTGATTTTAACGTCCGCATTGGGCTTAAACTCAAAAAGTGTCACTGCTGGGCCGGGCTTGGCACCTTTCACTTCACCCTTCACCGCGAATTGCCCCAACTTATCCACAAGTAAAAGGGATTTCGTTTTGATTTCTTTATCGTCCACACGATAGCGAGATTCTGGTGGATCTTCGAGGAGGCCGATCTCGGGAAGCTTCCAGTTGGCAATGCGACGCTGCACCTTCTTTTTTAAATCAACACGGCGACGCTTCAATGGCTCTGTATTCCCAAAGAGGCTCTCACTGCTCAGCGAACTGTCGGCTGGAATCAGCGCATCCTCTTCTTCTTCCTGATCCGCCTCTTCTAAAATATCCTGTGGCACGGCGATGGGAGCTCTTGACTGATGAGGCGTCGCTGTCATCTTTTGTGCGGACTGCGAATAGCGCGTGGTCACACTGAGGAGGGTTTTCCGCCGCGCCATCATCCCTTGAAACAGCGTTTGAGCTGCAAGCATTAATTTTTTAAACCATTTTTGTGGTTCATCGAGGGCTTGCGGTCCAAAGAGAATCAGATTGAGAGCGACAAAGCTTGTCCACAGAATCAGTCCAACACCTGTCGTGTTAAAGAGGCGCGTCATTTGCGACTGTAAAAATTGTCCAATGAGGCCGCCGAGATAAATATTGTTTTGATAAATTTTAATGGTTTTAAAGTTTAAGGACAGAAGGCTCGCAATCGTGACCATCAATAACGCCCCGGCCAAGAGACGTTCCCACGGAATGCTTAAATCTCTTTTGCGAAAACCATAATAGGCAAAGGTCAACAACAGGCCGACAAGCCCCCATGCCGTGATTCCAAAAAGTTGATAGATAAGATCCGAAAAAAAACTTCCAAACAATCCACAGTAGTTCGCCGCGTACTGCCGAGCACCCAGGGAATTGAAGGAAGGATCTGCGGGATCATGACTGTAAAGTGCCAGTGCCACAAAGATGGATGAGAATAAAAGAAATAACGCATGGAGGAGCGACTTGATTTGCTGAGTTTTCATTCTTCTAGTTTAAAAAATCTCTGCGAAGAGTGAAAGCACCTTCTCTTCTTCTCGACTTAAGTACCCAGTCACAAGCCAGTCGCACCAGACTCATTACGGGCTTTCTTCTTTTTATGATGTCAACCTTAAAAACCTTCTGTAGTGATAAAAACTCTCTGTTTTAAGGGCTCCTGGTGATACAAGAAAAAAATTTTTCATTACGCACTGAAAAAATAAATTTTTTTATTGATAGAATGGGTGTTTAAAATCTACAAACTTGTCTGCGTAAACATTTAACATAATCGATTGGGGTAGGGCATATGGAAGTTAATCACTCAGAGAATCTTTTTGTCGCGAATTTACACTCTGTGAGTTTGGAAAGTCTCGTTAAAAGCAAGCTCGAAGTTTTATTTCGTCAACAAAAGGAAGCTGATGTGGAGCTCAATGATCTTCATAAGCTGATTCTTGAACAAGTTGAAAAACCTCTTATTGAGCTTTCTTTAAAGCAAAACCGCGGCAACCAAGTTAAGACAGCAAAGCTGCTCGGTATCAACCGCAACACTCTTAAGAAAAAAATTGACACCTTTAGAATCGATATCAAAAACTTACTTAGTTAATCCATCAGCGAGACTCATACGACATCTTGATAGGCTCGCAAAATTATCGCCATATGTTACGGCCGTTTACGGCTGTAACTGTAAAATGAACCTGGGGGATCGGTTCAAATATGTCTTATAAAATACCGCCTCACAACAATGAGGCCGAACTTTCTATTATTGGCGGCATTATGGTCGAACCTGATGCCTATGATGTTGTTTCCGACATCATTTCCGCTGAAGATTTTTATAAGTCTGCGCATCAAAAGATATATGCCGCTATTACCGAGCTCAACGCTAAAAGTCAGCCGGCAGACATTATTACAATCTCCAACCATCTTTCACATAAGAAGGAACTGGATGGAATTGGCGGCCCGAGCACTCTCGCCGAAATTCTCAATCAGGTCCCTGCCGCCATTAATTTGCGTGGTTATGCAGAAATTGTAAAAGAGAAGTCTCTCCTTAGAAAATTGATTCACACCAACAGCGAGATTATGACCGAGGCTTACGACGAAAAGTTCGAGTCTGTGGACTCCTTTGTTGATACCGTGGAAGCGCGAATATTTAAAATCACCGAGCAAAAAGAAACCAAAAGCAACCTCACAAGCGCCGCCGACCTTATCAAATACAGCATTGATAAGCTCACCGAGCTTGCGAGTAAAAACCAAGAGGTCACAGGAATCGCTACGGGCTTTCCAACGCTTGATAAAATGACCTCTGGATTTCAGCCGGGAGATTTTATTATTCTTGCGGCTCGTCCCTCGATGGGGAAAACGGCCTTCAGCTTAAACCTCGCACTCACCGCCGCCATGAAGCATAAGAAGAGCGTTGCCTACTTCTCGGTGGAAATGGGTAAAGAGCAACTGATGATGCGTGTGTTGGCCTCAGAGGCCAAGGTAAACATGTCTGATATTCGTATCGGGCGCCTCAAGGACTCCGACTGGCCTCGGCTGATTGATAAAGCGTCGACACTGGCTGATACCATGTTGTTTATCGATGATACGAGCTCCATATCTCCTTACGAAATCCGTTCGAAGTCCCGTCGCCTCAAGTCTCAGTTTGGACTTGATCTAATTGTGATCGATTACTTGCAGATTATGGGTCTCCCGATGAAAGTGGAAAGCCGCGAACGCGCCGTCGCCGAGATTTCGAAAAGCTTAAAGAGCATTGCCAAGGAATTGCGTGTACCTGTTGTGGCGCTTTCTCAGCTCAATCGAGGTGTGGAGGGACGAACGGGTGAGATGAAGAAGCCGGTGCTCTCCGATCTTCGTGAATCGGGCTCTATTGAACAAGATGCCGATTTGATTATGATGCTTTATCGCGAAGAGTACTATGACCCAGAAAATCCAGAGATCAAAGGTCAGGCCGATTTATTAATTCGTAAACACAGAAATGGTCCCGTTGGAGATATTAAGCTCAAGTGGCAAGCTCAGTACGGTCAATTTACAGAATGGCAAGATGGCTATTCGAATCCTGCTGGCGCCAGCTCCGGCGGATCATCACCAGTCTTTCAACCACAGGGTGGCTCTGGAGGCAAAGTCCGAAACTTTGCCCCAGGCGTGGACAACTAAAAATAATTTTTAAGCGTCTGTTCTCTCAACAGAAACAGCTATCGTCGCCTCAAGACCTTCGCCAAAGCTGATTTTCGCTTGGTGCTGTCCTAAAACTTTGATGGCGTCTTCGATAACAACGTCTTTTCTTTCAATAGAAAAGCCTTTTTTTGTCAGCTCTTCGGCAATGTCTTTTGTTGTGATCGAACCAAAAAGTTTATCTTTTTCTCCAGCTGTCATTTTGAAAACAACTGTCACCTTTTTGATTTGCTCAATGATTTTTGCCTTTTCTTCACGGGCTTTATTTTTGCGCGAGGTCGCAACTCTTTGCCAATGTTCGAATTCTTTCACTCGAGACTCTGTCGCTTCTGCGGCGAGGCTGCGTGGAAAAAGAAAGTTTCTAGCAAAACCGCTCGATACGTTTACCATATCGCCTGTTCGGCCAAGGTCTTTCACATCTGTTTTTAAAATCACTTTCATTTTTAATCTCCTGCGTAAGGATTATTTTTGATTAAATTCTTAAACACTCTAGATCTATAGCTGAACCATACGTCTGACAAGCCCAATGCAACAACAACGGCAAACAAATGAAAAGCAAAGACAAAAAACAGGGCGACTTTGAGAAAATAATTCAGGCGCACCCGCGCCATTGCAAATCCAAGAATGGCAAGTCCTTGAAAATAGTAAAAACACAGAGAAACAAAGAGCACATTAAAAGCCATTTTTTGCAAAACAAAGGCTTTTATTGGATCTAACAAGAAGGTCGCTGCCAAAGAGGCAATAACCACCCAAATAAACGCGTCTGGAACTTTAAACGTGGTCATCTTGTCTTTTTTGCCCTGAGGACGAATAAAAAGGACGCCAAAGAAAACCAATATCATAAGAATCAGCGACAAAAACGCCGGTAAAATAGAGACAACTTGTGACGCATCCACTGGCGCCGGAAGAGACTTGAGTTGCTGTGAGAGCTGCACGATTTCGGCCACATTTTTTTTAAGAAACGCGCTCAATGTGATTTTATGAACCTGTGCCCAAACTCCCAAACTAAAAAAAACCGCTGTGGTCGAAACAACCACCGCTGAAAGCGCAGAATAAAAGCGCGATACTTTTTGTTGTTCGAGTTCCGAATAAAGTCCAATCAGCAAGAACACCATCATTTGTGCCAGCGCCCACTGTGGATAAAGAAAAACGAGTCCCACTGTTGATGCTGTCGCAAAAATCCAATAGCTCAAGCGACCGAAGGTGGTGTGCAAGTAACGAGCCCCCAGTGGCGCCATAAATAAAAACGACGCTGTTAACAACGTTGTTAACAGCGAAGTGATTACAAACTGACCGGCACTCTTTTTAAAGGGCATGATCGCCTTACTTCATCGGGCGACGAGGCTTGGCTAAAGCCTTTTTCGCTTCGCGCTCTTTGCGTTCGATAAGGCTGGCTTTAAACTTTTCAACGTAGTCCGTGAGAACTGTCTCATCAGGAAGACGTGTGTGCATAAAGCGAAGAACTTTTTCATTAATTCTCATTGTTCTTTCGAGCTCAGCAATCGAATCTGGATTGGCTGTGAACGTGCAATGAAAGTAGAGGCCGCGAGAATTTTTCGCAATCGGATTGGCCAGGCGACGAACACCCCACGAATCGATGTGGCTGATTTTGCCAGAAAAACCTTCGACGATTTTTTGATTACGAGAAAACAGATTTTTTTGCTCTTCTTCTGAAGAACTTGGATCCATCAAAATGACGGCTTCATACGGACGAATAACGGTTTCTTTAACTAATTCAAACATTTTATCCCTTTCGGCTAAAAGCCCTAAATATTTACTTACTTAGAGCAAGGTCCTGTTTTACTAGCACACGTGCTTTCCTCGTGTCTATTTAATTTGTTTGTTGAATTCGGGGCTATTATTCATGAAACTTTTACTATGAGCTTAACTCTACAGATTCTCAGCGGTCTTCGAACCGGCGAAATTCTCCAAATCGAAAAACCCATCTCCATTGGGCGCGAAGCTGAGATCTCTTTTGATGACCTTAAAATGTCGAAAGTACACGCGATTTTCGACTTCGACCCAACGGTCGGGTGGTTGCTAAAGGACCCGGGCTCTAAAAATGGCGTCGTCGTCAATGGGCATAAGACAGAACAGCATCTCCTGAGCGAAAGCGATTTGATTGAGCTGGGAGCCACTCAGTTTCGCGTGACGGCCGTTGCCTCTTCGTGGAGACCGATTTTAAATCAACTTTTGCTAGAATCTATGGATTCCGCAAAAGATTTGGCCTCTCCCCTGAAGCCATTTCGCACCTTGCCGATTTTAACGGTTGTGCAGGGACTCCAAACCGGGGAGAAATACATTCTGGAGTATGGTCCACGGACCATCGGTGGCGATTGCGATGATATTCTGCTTTTTGAACCTCATTGTCCTGATGCGGCCTTTACAATTACTCCCACATCTCAAGGTGCGCTTTTTGAAACCAAATATGCGCAAGTGGTGCGAATCAATGGTGGCATGGATGCAAAAAAGTTGTTGAAAAACTCCGACCAGATTTTTATTCACAATACGGTGATAGAAATCAGTTTTGTAAATACTTAGGAGCTCCCATTTCACCTGTATCCAAGCACGCTGGCTATTTTACAAGTTTTGACGGAACACGAATCTATTATGAGGTTCGCGGCGAGGGCCGCCCCTTGGTGTTTGTTTACGGCATCGCTTGTCTTATGAATCATTGGCATCATCAGTTAAATCATTTTTCTGAAAATTATCAGACCATTATTTTTGATTATCGTGGGCACCACTTTTCTGACATCCCAGAAGAGAAAAAAAATCTCAGTCTCGATGCAATCGCCCAAGATATTCTCTGTCTTTGTGATCACCTCAAAATCGAAAAGGCCACTTTTTTTGGTCATAGTTTTGGCTGTGAAGTTTTATTGGAAAGTTATTTAAAAAGACCGGCATTGTTTGAAAAAATTTGTTTTGTGAGTGGATTTTTTAGCAATCCTTTTCAAAACTTTTTAAATGAGTCTCAGCTCAAAGAACTTTTTTCCTATGTGCGAATGGCCTACAACACAGCACCCTCTCTTTTAAATACTGTCTGGCGCTTGGGTGTCACAAATCCTGTTTCGGTGTTTTTGAGTTCACTTGTTGGCGGCTTTAACCTCGAAAAAACAGCGCTTAAAGATATCGAAATTTACGCACAAGGTGTCGCTAACATCGACCTGCGCGTCTTTGTGACTTTGTTTGAACAGCTCACTCAGTTTGATGGTCGGCCAAAGCTCGCTCAGATCGAATGCCCGACGCTCGTGATTGCTGGTGATAAAGATGCGCTCACGCCCATTCATGTGCAAAAATTAATTTATGCGGATGTTGTTAAAAGCGAACTCTTGATCGTCGAAAAAGGTTCGCACTGTGTGCAGTTGGATTTTCCAGAAATCGTCAATTCTCGAATCGAGGAATTCTTAAACAAAGCGGAGCCTTCGTCTCCGCCCTAAAGGCCCTCGCAGCACTGTCACGAATTAAAAACCGCCAGAAACGTCTTTGGAAGGTCTTTCATTGATGGACGCTTTGACATAATCGCGATTCATGCGCGCGATGTTCTCAATACTGATTTCTTTTGGACAGGCCAATTCACATGCGCCCGTGTTGGAGCAGTTTCCAAATCCCATGGCGTCCATAGTTTTGACCATGTTGAGGACGCGGGATTGTCTTTCGGCTTGTCCCTGGGGCAATAAGCCCAAGTGCGAAATTTTCGCCGATGCAAAAAGCATCGCCGAAGAGTTTACACAAGCGGCCACACAGGCGCCGCAACCAATACATGTGGCGGCTTCAAAAGCTAAATCGGCATTTTGTTTTGGCACTGGTGTCGAGTTCGCCTCTGGTGCATTTCCGGCGTTGATCGAAATATACCCACCCGCCTTAATCACTTCGTCAAAAGCACTGCGATTCACCTTTAAATCTTTAATAACCGGAAAGGCTTTTGCGCGAAACGGTTCGATCGTGATGGAATCGCCATCTTTAAACTTTCGCATATGCAGCTGACATGTTGTCGTGCCTCTTTGTGGGCCGTGCGCCATGCCGTTAATGACCATCGAACACATTCCACAAATTCCTTCTCGGCAGTCATGATCAAACTCAATGGCCTCTTTCCCTTGCAAAATAAGATCTTGGTTCACCACATCAATCATTTCGAGGAAAGACATGTCGGGAGAAACATTTTTTGCGGTGTACTCGATAAAACCGCCAGCATCCTGAGCATTTTTTTGTCGCCAAATTTTTAACTTTAAAGTCATTTTTTGATTCGTCATCTCTTCACCTACTTGTAGCTTCGCGAAGCGAGTTTGATATTTTCGAATTTTAATTCTTCTTTATGTCGTTCGTGTTGACCCTGCGATTTGTACTCCCAGGCTGCCACATGGCAAAAGTTGGCGTCGTCGCGCTGAGCTTCGTTATCTGGCGTTTGATACTCTTCGCGAAAGTGTCCACCGCAGGACTCTTCGCGCGTCAGTGCATCTTTGGCCATCACTTCCGCAAGATCGATAAAGTCGGCAACGCGGCCTGCTTTTTCGAGCTCTTGATTTGTGTAATCTTTCGGGCCCGTGATTTTGACGTTCTTCCAAAACTCATCACGAAGTAAAGGAATTGTTTTAAGGAAGTCTTGAAGTCCCTTAGCGCTTCGAGACATGCCAATAAATTCCCAAACATTTTTTCCAAGTTCGCGATGAAGATCATCCACCGTGCGCTTGCCATTGATTCCGATCAGACGGTTGAGTTGCTCTTCGGACTGTTTTTTACTCTCTAAAAAGGCGGGGTCTTTTTCACTCACTTTCGAAAGCTGTGATCCTTCGGCGCCTAAATAATTGCTGATTGTCGACGGTGCGACAAAATAACCATCGGCCAAACCTTGCATCAATGCAGAGGCTCCCAGGCGATTGGCTCCGTGATCAGAAAAATTGGCTTCGCCACCAACAAACAATCCAGGAATTGTACTCATCAAATTGTAATCCACCCACAGGCCGCCCATGGTGTAATGAACCGCAGGATAAATGCGCATCGGCGCTTGATATGGATCCTCACCAGCGATCTTTGCATACATATCAAAAAGATTTCCGTACTTTTGCGCCACTTTGTCTTTGCCAAGTCTTTTGATGGAGTCGCGGAAGTCCAAATAAACGGCCATTCCTGTGTCGCCCACTCCGCGCCCTTCATCGACACGGAATTTTGCCTGACGAGAAGCAATGTCTCGCGGAGCAAGGTTTCCGAAGCTGGGATAAACTCTCTCGAGATAGTAATCGCGATCTTCATCAGGAATTTGATGCGGCGGCCGTTTGTCGCCTTTGTTTTTGGGAACCCAAACACGTCCGTCATTGCGCAAAGACTCCGACATCAACGTCAACTTGGATTGGTAATCGCCCGAAACCGGAATGCATGTCGGATGGATCTGAGTAAAACAAGGGTTCGCAAAATACGCGCCCTTTTTGTGACATCGCCAAGCGGCCGTCACGTTGGAATTCATCGCATTTGTCGACAGAAAAAACACATTCCCGTAGCCACCCGTTGCCAAAAAAACCACATCGGCGGAATGCGATTCGATTTCTCCTGTAACAAGGTTGCGCACAGTGATCCCACGCGCGCGACCGTCGACCATCACAAGATCTAACATTTCTCGACGGGCATGGATCTTAACCGTGCCTTTGTCGGCTTGCCTCATTAATGAAGAATACGCACCAAGAAGAAGTTGCTGGCCTGTTTGTCCGCGGGCGTAGAAGGTGCGCGACACTTGCGCGCCACCAAAGGAGCGGTTGTCGAGCAAACCACCATATTCGCGCGCAAAAGGAACACCTTGTGCGACACATTGGTCGATAATGGCCGCCGACACTTGTGCCAAGCGGTAGACGTTGGCTTCGCGAGAGCGAAAGTCGCCGCCTTTAATTGTGTCATAAAAAAGTCGGTAAACAGAGTCGCCATCGTTCTGGTAATTTTTTGCGGCGTTAATCCCGCCCTGAGCTGCAATAGAATGGGCGCGGCGGGGAGAGTCTTGAATGCAAAAAGCTTTGACGTTGTAACCCATTTCGCCAAGAGAGGCGGCGGCGGCTCCACCGGCCAGGCCCGTTCCCACCACAATGATATTGAATTTGCGACGATTGGCAGGATTCACGAGTTTCATGTTGAACTTATGATTGTCCCATTTCTTTTCGATGGGTCCTTCGGGAATTTTTGCGTCTAAACGATTTGTTTCCATCTCAGCTCCTTAAAATGAGGTCGCGACCACGTAGAGAGGTTGACTGATAAATCCAGCCGCAACAACCAGCGCGTAAATGCATGCGAGCCATTTGATTTTTTTTGTATATTTTGGATGATTGAGTCCCAGCGTCTGGAAAATCGACGAAACACCGTGGCTTAAATGCCAGCCCAACAAAAGAAGGCAAATCACATAACCAACAACATACTCAGGCCGTTGAAAAACTTCGAGCACGAGGCGATGAAGATCGCGCATCTCAACACCATTGTACGTCACCATGTATTCTGTCCCGTATTTAAAGGTGATCAGGTGATAAATGATAAAAAAGAGAAGAACTGAACCATGAAAAGCCATGGTCCGAGACGCCAGCGTGGAGCGTTTTTCCCCCGAAGCACTCACCGCATATTTTTGCGGCTTGGCTCGACGGTTTTCGATGGCGAGTGAAATTCCAACCACAGCGTGAACAAGGAGCGCTCCCACCAAAATCACCTCGGTGGTATATAACAATGGTTTGTTAGAGACAATGGCGTGGCCATATCTGTTGTAGAGCTCGGCGCTCACCAAAATCAGCATGTTCCCGGCCATATGAACAAAGACAAAGCCCGCCCAAACAGCTCCACACACACCCATGATCATTTTTTTTCCGATAGAAGAACAAGCGAATCCCATGGTGTTCACTCCTTATGCGACTTATTGAAAACCAAATGTAGCGATTTTCTTGAAGTCTGTCTAGGAAAGCGGGGATGATTTCACTCCTTTACATGATCTATGGGACTCCGCATCTGCTGCGCGGAACTTCCTTTATTCTTTGCGCTTTTTTTGCGATAAAGCCATGAAGCTTGACGTGATTTTTTTCTCAACAGGAGGCCCTGTGCGAATCTATGTTTGCATCAAACAAGTTCCCGACACCGAAACTCGCATTAAAGTATCTGCTTCTGGATCGCAGCTCGATGAAACGGGGATCAAGTGGGTGATCAATCCCTACGATGAGTTTGCCATTGAAGAGGCTATAAAATTTAAAGAAGCCAATCCACAAGCCAACGTGACGGCTGTGACGGTGGGGCCAAAGGCGCGCGTCAATAATGCACTTTTGACGGCCATGGCAATGGGCGCCGATGATGCTCTGCTGATCGATACCTCTGATGCGCTCGACACATTGACCACGGCAAAAGCTCTTGCAGCGGCGATTCAAAAAGAAGGAGCTCCGCATTTAATTTTTACCGGTAAGCTTTCCATCGACGGAAGCTTTTCATCCACCGGTCCGATGCTCGCCGAGCTTCTAAAAATTCCGCATGTCTCTGTGGTTTCTTCGATTGAGTATTCGGGCGCTTCGTTAGCTGTGAAGCGCGAAGTTGAAGGTGGCTCAACAGAAACTTATTCCGTTCCTGTCCCCGCACTTCTTGCCGCGAATAAAGGTTTAAACAAACCGCGCTTCGCAAGCCTTCCAGGTATTATGAAGGCAAAGAAAAAGCCGATGAAGGAACTTTCGTTGGCCGATCTTGGTGTTTCTGCGACGTCTGTAAAAGTGAAACTCAGCAATTACGAATTACCTAAAGATCGCCCGGCCTGCAAAATGATTTCCGGCGATCCTCAACAACAAGCCAAAGAACTGGTTCGACTTCTTCGCGAAGAAGCGAAAGTTTTATAGGGGTGAGCATGAAAGTTCTTATTTTTGTCGATGCAATCAGTGGAAATTTAAAAACCAGCAGCCAAGAACTTTTAACGGTGGCCGCTCAGGCCAACGCCGAAGTGGTAACCGTTTCTCTCGGCGCGGGGAGTTCTGCCATTTCGCAATTGGGCTCTTGGGGCGTAGCTCGTCATTACTCTGGCGAAGCCGCTCCTTTGGACAAACCAAATCCGGCCGCGTATTTAGAGGCTGTTTCTAAAATTGTTGAAAAAGAAAAACCAAACTGGATTCTTGCTAGTTCTAATACACTCAATAAAGATGTTTTCTCTCGACTCGCGGCGCGCCTGGATGCCGGTTTTGCAAGTGACATCACAGAACTTCAGCTCTCTCCAATAAAAGCGCGACGCCCTCTCTACTCGGGAAAATGTCTGGCCTCTGTAGAGTTCGTTGGTGATGGTACTCATATTGTTTTGGCACGCCCG
>CAZOGU010000042.1:2895-24902 GCA_964579625.1 uncultured Pseudobdellovibrionaceae bacterium | reverse complement strand
CATACCCTGATCCACCTATTATCAGCTCATCTCGCACTAATTTGAGATAGAACCCTAGCGAGGCGTCGACGACGAAGGACTGGCCCCAAGCCAATTCGAGGAGGAGCAACGAAGCTAGGCATTTTTGTTTAAGCTCACAGCACTCTGTTAAAATGAGGACACACCCTAAATCGCGAACTCGCGTTTATTGAGAAATGATCTTTTGGTTGACGTGAATGGAAGCTGTCTTACGCAGATGATCCATCCAGCCCTGAAACATTTCAAACGACTTTTGACGTTCGAATATTTGTTTAAAGAAGTCCATATTTTGATCTTTTTTAGCAAGAGCGGATTGGGCATCGACGTTTTTGAGTTTTACTAAGTAGTAGCTTCCGTCTTTTTCGATGACATTTTTTGCGACAGGGTTTTGTGGAGTGAGCGCTAATGCGGCGCTAAGAACTTCGTTGTTATCTCCCAGTTTTGGAATCATCATTTCTCCAAGACCAAAAACTCCTGTCTCTTCCCATGCCCATCCCTTTTGTGAAACATAGGCATCAATTGTTCCCGAAGAAAGCTTCTCGTTGATGACCTTGATCACGTCGGATTTTTTATCTTGTTTGATTAAATTCGCTGCGATTTGTTTTTTTACTTCGTCGAGCGTTTTTGTTTTACTCTCTAATTTTTCGTTCACCAGAAGAACATGATATCCAAAAGACGACTTAAATGGCTTGGAGATAGCGCCGATTGGCTGAGTGAAAGCCACTTCATCAAATTCTTTCACCATGCGACCGCGCTCAAAAACACCCAGATCGCCACCATTAGCCTTGGATCCACCGTCTTCGCTCCATTTTTTTGCCATTTCCGAAAAGTTTTGGGCGGTGGTCTTTGTCATGATCTCATTGATTTTAGCCAGCGCCTGTTCGTCATTCACCTGCGGGGATGTCTTGATCAGAATATGCTGCGCACGAACACTCTCATTTTGAGTGAAATTGGCTTTATTGTTGTCGTAGTACTGGCTCACCTTTTTTGACTGCTGAGCTAAAAAATCGCTGATGTCTTTTTCGGATACATCGGCGTCAGTGACTAACTCTTGCACCCCTTTTTTAATAAACTGGAGATTCAATTTCATTTTAGAAATGGTGTCTTCCTGCTGTTCGATCAATTCGTTTTGACCCGAACTTTTTTGATAAAACTGATTCATTTTTTGAACCAACAAATCTTGCACGATCTGCTCTTCAAACCGACCCTCACTCAGACCCTGAGCGCGTAGGAGTTCTTTGTAACGAAGAATCGAAAACACGCCCTTGTCCTGAAATTGGGGAACTTGTTTTAAAAAATCACGAATTTCTTCGGCACCGACAACAACGCCTTGTTCTTTGGCTGCTTGAATAATCAGCGCACGATTGACCAAACTGTCCACCACTTCACGGTTGAGCTTCACGCGCTCCTCGGTGCTCATTTTGGCAGAGTTGCGGCCTTCTTGCGCTCTTTCGAGATAGCGAGAAAACTCCGCATAGCTGATCGTTTCGCCATTCACTCGAGCCACCGAAGACGCCGAGCCCATAAAATCGACATCGGGAGAATACCCTACGAACATAAAAATCAAACACACCAAAACCAACAAAACCCAACCGGCAATATTAAAAACTGGGTTTTTTCTTTTTTTATAAATGGCTTCGAACATGAGCTCCTCCTGGGGCGATTTTTCTTGAGCGGCCATTACAAAATTTTTCCCCTCTTTTTTCAAGGAGATTTCTTGATCTCAGTGAAGTTTTTGTTATTGTGGATAGGAATGCAATTTTTGCGACTCGACTTTAAAAAAATTTTCTCCCTCTCCGCCTTTTTGGGCGCTTGCGGCATTATTTATACACTGCAACAGTCTGGCCCCACTCAGGAATTGCCGATTGCGCCGTATTTTCTCACAAGCTCTCTTCAGCCCTTTTACAATCAGGCTGCCGAATCTATAGGCAAAACTGTTCGTCAGTATGTCGATTTACTCTCCTTGCGCGAACAACTCGCTCTCGTGAAAGCCGACAATGACGCCCTGAAAGCAAAACTTCAAGTGCTTGACGAGGTTCGCTCCGAAAATGACCGACTCAAGAGTATTTTTCATCTGAAGGACAAACACCCTCAGTACAACTTTATTGTGGCTAAAGTGACCGCCAAAGACCTCTTTACCGATCATTACTCTCTGACAATCTCCAAGGGCTCGGAAGATGGCATCGAAAAACTGAGTGGCGTGATTTCTGGGGACGGAGTCATCGGCTATGTGATGGACGTTCAAGCACATTCCTCTCGTCTGCTGCTGATTAGCGATCGCTTAATCAGTATCGATTCGACCGTGCAGAGAACTCGCGGCCGCGGAATCATCTCTGGTCAGTCACGAAGCGAATCGATTCTTAAGTTTATTGATCGCCCACAAGAAATCGCGCCAGGTGATCTCATTGTCACGAGTGATGACCAAAAAATATTTCCGGTCGGTTACCCCATTGGGCATGTCACATCTGTGCAAGTGAGTCCTTTTGGAGTTGGTCATACCGCCACAGTCAAACCCGTCGTCGACTTGCGCAAACTCGATGAAGTCATTGTCCTTCGGGTGCAGAGATGATGATTCACCGAATGCTTCCAAAGCAGGTGATGATTTTTTTGTGTTTTGGGTGGCTCCTTTTAACGGCATTTCTGATTCAAACCACCATTTGGTTTAGTCTGCTCGGAAATTTTCCAAGTCCCAACTTATGGATGCCGATTTTCGTCTACCTGATGCTCAATCGGGAGTCGACCACAAGAATCCTGTGGTTTTGTTTTATATTCCTTCTGTTTCTGACCTGCTCAGTGGCACTTCCGATGCAATTTTTTGTTTCTTTAAGTAGCACTTTTTTTATTATCTTTTTTATTCAAAGTCGTTTTTCGACCTTGAGCATCTTTGATTTAGTGGTATTTAGCTCTGGAGCTATTCTCACTTTTCCTCTTCTTTACGCTTTGGTTTGCCTACTTACGACCTCCTTTTTTCATTTCGATCTTCTCTACCACTTAGGCTCCCTCCTTCTTTCTTTCCCATTGATTCCTGCGGTTTTAATGATTTGCCGAAAAATTGATAAAACCTTTGACCCACTCAACTCTTCTGACAACCTGGTTATGGAACTATGAAAATCCACATCAGCTACGAAGAACCCGCACTCCGAGAGCTTCAGAACCGTGGAATCGTTCTTTATGCTGGCCTCACCTTCTTGTTTTCTTTGCTGATCATTCGCTTGATTTATCTTCAGCTGATACAAGGCAGTGCGCTGCATGCGTTCTCTGAGAAAAATCTCCTTAAGGAGATTCGTGTTCAGCCTCCTCGCGGCATCATTTATGACCGCGACAAACGCATTCTTGCGGAAAATCTACCAAACTTTGCACTGACGCTTTCCCCTCAGTACGTCAAAGATCTTGATCCCCTGGCGCACGAGATTAGCCAAATCATTGGCATTCCCAAAGAAGACCTGATCTCAAAATTTAAAAAAGACTCCAAGATCAACGGCTCGTATCGACCGGTGACTATTAAAAACTTTTTATCACGAACCGAAATCAATCGTTTAGAGTTGTTAAAAATTGAATATCCTGGAATCGATATCGAAGAGCTGATTTTTCGCGAATATCCTTACCATGATGCCTTTGCTCACGTGATTGGCTACATCAGCGAGATCTCCGATACAGAGTTGCCGCGCTTGCGCGAAAAAGGGAATCGCATTGTTCAACAAGGGGATGTCATTGGGAAAAGTGGCCTCGAAGATCGCTACGACGACTACGTGCGCGGCGTGACCGGGATTTCTTATGTCAAAGTGGATGCTAAAGGACGAGAAGCTCTGGGTGAGTCACTTAAGTTTTTAGGAAACATTGAGGATTTACCACCCAAAGCGGGACAAAATATGGAAACCACTTTGGATCTCGATCTGCAACTTGCTGCACAGGATGCCTTTATTAAACACAACCAAACCGGAGCCCTTGTCGCCATCAATAAGCAAGGAGAGGTTTTAGCGCTCTACAATAATCCATCGTTTGATCCCAATCTTTTTTCTAAAGGAATCACCAGCGATGTGTGGTCCAAATTGATTAACAACCCCGATAAACCTTTGCGCAACAAGGCCATTCAAGATCACCACTCACCCGGATCTACGTTTAAGCCCTTTGTGGCCCTCTCAAGTTTGCAAGCAGGAAACATTAAAGAGAATACATTGGTAAATGCGCCACCCGTTTTTATGTTTGGCAATCGTCCCTATCATGATCATACAAAAACAGGCCAAGGTTACATCACCGTCACTCAAGCAATTGAAATGTCGAGCAATGTGTTTTTTTACAAACAAGGTCTCGCCACTGGTGTTGATAAAATTGCGCTCTATACAAAAGCTCTCGGCCTCGGCAATCGCACCGAGATTGATCTCAAAAACGAAATTCCCGGCCTTATCCCCACTTCGGAGTGGAAACAAAAACATCGCGGTGAACCATGGCAGGAAGGCGAAAACATCAGTATTGCCATTGGTCAGGGATTTGTTTCGGTGACGACACTCCAGCTCGCCAATGCTTACATGTCCATTGCCAACAACGGTCAGGTTTATAAACCCATGATTGTTAAAAAAATCACCGATGCAGAAAACAAAGTCCTGCAGGAATTTTCGCCCACTCTGGTCAACGATCTCACTGACGATACAAAACCTTATTTTATTTCTCCGGAAAATTTTAAAATTGTTCAGAAGGGTCTGTACTTGGTAGCCAATGGTCAAAAAGGAACGGCTCGAGGGGCAAAAATTCCGGGCTTTATCATCGCCGGAAAAACAGGAACCGCCCAGGTTCGTGGATTTTCGGCAGATCAAGTTTACGCCAATTGCTACAATCGTCCTAAAAAACAACGTCACAACGGTCTCTATATAGCTTACGGCCCTTACGAAAACCCTGAAGTCACGGTGGCCGTTCTTACCGAAGGATCTTGTTCTTCCAAAGAAGCTGTTCCACTAGTGAAAGAGTTTTATGAAGCCTACGTCAAAAAATACCATCCCAATGCCATCTCACAAGCCGAAGAGACTAGCAAAAAGAAGGCGGGCCTATGATCCATCATCCCAGTTTATCCCTGTCTCTAGGACAGAGCTCTCTCTTTAAGCGCTTTAATATTTACATGATCTTTTGCATTCTTTCCTTGAACGCCATTTCGCTCATCAATCTTCTCAGTGCGACGACAAACATTGCTCAGCATCTTAAAGGGATTTTTTACTCTCAATTTATGTGGATCGGAATTGGTTGGGTTTTGTACTGGTTGCTGACATTTGTGAGCTATCGGTTTTTTGTACGCTTTGCTTACTTTTTTTACTTTCTGAATATTGCAGCACTGATTGCAGTGATGTTTATTGGAAAGACATCCTATGGAGCTCAACGCTGGATCAACTTGGGGTTTTTTAGCTATCAACCGTCAGAGACCATGAAACTGGCGATGATTTTGATTCTCGCCAAACACCTTTCTAAATACAATCCCAGTCAAGGGATTGGTTTTCGTGATCTACTGATGCCACTGATTTTGGCAGGGATTCCCTTCGCGCTCACAGCAAAGCAACCCGATCTCGGTACGGCCCTTTTGATTCTGACCATTTCAGCTTCGATGATTTTAACAATGCGTGTTCGTCTGCATGTTCTTATCACAGGGCTTTGCATTGCTCTCATTGCAGGCCCATTAGCTTGGCAATATGCACTTAAACCGTATCAAAAGAATCGAGTCATGACTTTTCTTTACCCGAATAAAGATCCGCGGGGTGCTGGGTACAATAGTATTCAGGCCAAAATTGCTGTTGGAAGCGGACAGCTTTTTGGCAAAGGTTTTCGCAACGGTTCGCAAAGTCAGCTCGAATTTTTGCCAGAGAAACAAACAGATTTTATCTTTTGTGTCTTGAGCGAAGAGCATGGCTTTTTAGGTTGCCTTGCAACCCTTGGGATTTATGCCATCCTCCTACTTTCCATTTTGCAATGTGCGATGAGCGCCAGGGATTTGTATGGCTCTCTTTTATCGATTGGAGTTTTTTCGCTGATTCTCTGGCACGTCTTCGTCAACATTGGCATGGTCACAGGGCTACTACCCATTGTGGGAGTGCCACTGCCGCTCATCTCCTATGGGGGAACAAGCAGCATGACAATGATGGTCGGCCTTGGCTGGGTCTCAAGCGCCTACTACCGCAAAGATATGTTTTAACTAGATATGTTTTGCTAACATCGCTTTGATGTTTTCTTTCGGGTGGTTTCCTACGAGTTGGTCAACCATTTCGCCGTTTTTGAATAACATCAATGTGGGGACGCCACGAACACTGAACTGGACCGGTGTTTCTTGATTGCTATCGATGTCCACTTTGCAAACTTTCATCTTGGTCTGAAACTCGAGTGCAAGTTCTTCAAGTTTTGGTGCCAAGGCTCGGCATGGTCCACACCACTCTGCCCAAAAGTCGACAAGCACAGGAACACTGGACTTTAGAACGTCTGAATCAAAACTCGCATCACTGGCGTTAAAAATATTTTGTGCCACAGGCACCTCCTTCTAAGATCTCAAATCTATAGGATCGACGAAAGTCTGTCATTTGTTTCGCCTTGCGTCTGAATCTCTGTCTCAAGGTCATATTGAGCCTTCAAAACTGAATAAAACCTAAATGATTTAAATAATTAAGCCGATAACCACCACATGGATAGAAAGTTTAAAATCCTCGTTGTTGAGGATGATAAAAAATTTGCGGAGACCATTCACCGGGTCTTAACGGAGGAGGGTTTTGAATGCCTTATCGCCGAAAAGCCGCAAACAGCCCTTTCTTTAATCAAAGTTCATAACTTTGATGTCGCTTTAATCGATTGCATGCTTCCACAAATGAACGGAATCGATCTTGCGCTAAAAATTAAAGAAGTCACAGGCGATACCTTATTGCTCTATCTGATGAGCGGCATTTACAAAGATAAAAATTTTTCGGTCAATGCCATTAAAAAAACTGGTGCTCAATCATTTCTGATCAAGCCGTTTAATCTTTCGGATCTTGTGACAATGATCAACGATTCTTTTAAAGAAGTGACTCACGAACTGAGTCTTAAAACGAAGTCAGTAAAAGGACTTTTTCTCCAAGAAAATTTAAGTCAAAGTCTTATCATCGGAATTGTGAATTACAATCCTGTGGTCAATGGCAACGAACTGCCTTTTATTCTTAATTCGATGCTGACTTACAAGTGCACAGGGATGCTCAAAATTAGCAATGCCCAAAATCAAGTTGAACTGCACTTTCATGACTTTCAAGTCTCAATGGACACGCTCAAAATGACTTCGAGCAAACTCAAAGCTTCTCTCCTCAATGGGGGCTGGGCTTTGAAAGAAGATCTAGACACTCTTCAAGCGACCGATTTAACCTCCCAAAGACTGCTGCAATTAAATATGGCGAGCCCTCATGCGTGTCAAATGATCGAAAAAGAGCATGCTCTCCAATCTGTCGCTCAATTTTTTGTAAATGAGAATATCAATATTAAATACTCACCGATGCGGTCCGAACCACGCAAAGTATTACTGGATCACAATGAATTTGAAACGCATCTATATCAGTGGATCACGGACGCCGACCTTCATTGGTTGAAAGCCTTCTATTTGCCACACATGCACACTCAAATTCGCAAGATGAACTTGAGTCAAAATAAAACCCAGTTTTTTCCGTTGGTGGCGGCCAATAAAGGTGCCATCTCGACGATGATGAAAAATGTCAGTGTTGCAGACTATTTTACACAGTGCCAGTTGAGTGAAGATGTAGCCACTCAACTTCTTCATATGATGCTTGTTTACCGCGAGTTTTACTTAGGTGATGCTCAGCAAGAAATCAACTTTCATTCTCATAAAGAGCGACTTAAAAAACTTCAGGACAGCCTGGAACATCAGAATGCCTTCGAACGTTTGGGCCTCACCGATCGCGCCAGCGAACAGGATATCAAACGCGCCTATCAGGAGATGTCGCAAAGTCTTCATCCCGATAAATTGATCAATGCTCCCCAAGAGGTGCGCACGCTTTCTCTTTTGGTTTATGAAAAAATTCAAGAAGCTTATAACCAAATTAAGAGCCCCGAAAAGCGTGAACTTTATCTTAGAAAAATGGAAATGCTAAAAAAAGAAAACTTACAAAAAGCCGACCTCTTTTTTGACAAAGCCATAACACTTCTCTCGCGCGGGGACTTATCCGAAGCGGAGAGAATTTTATCGGATGCTCAAACACTTGCTCCTTATTCGCCACGACTTAAACTACTGCAAAGCTGGTTGCAAATAAAAAACAAACAGGTTCCGATGGCGCAGATTTCGCGAACTTTGCAAAGTCTCCCTCCCGACGAAAAAGAGACCACCACTTATTTCTACGTGAAAGGACTTATGCACATGGCTTTGAATGAGCTAGATAAGGCGCACGTCTCGTTTAAAAACTCTCTCAATAAAGATCCGAACTTTATGCCCGCGCGCCGAGACCTCATGGGCCTCAACAATGAGGACAAAAAAACACTCAATACCGCGAGCATATTGAATGCGGACCTTAAAGACGTCGTTGGAATGTTTTTTAATCGAAAAAAGAAATAGCTATTGCAAGCTCACCGACATTTAAAAGATTTATTTTTTAAAAAGGGCTTTTATAAAGCTCTTCTTTTTTTCAAACAAATCTTGAGTGTTTCCATTCACTTCATTGGTCTTCAAATGCTTGTCAATTTCTTTCAGAGAAAAGACTTTGTCGAGCTTAGGAACTTTGTCGAGAAATTTTTTATACTTTTCGGCACGCACCGGATCTGAACTCGAAGGAATGTTTTTAATCGAGCCCGAAACTTTAATGACATCGTTGTTGTGGCTTGAAAGCATGGATCGATACTTTTGAAGGTACTCCCCTGGATCCATCTCAAATAATTTGCAGACTGTTTGTATCAAAATATCTGGCTGGATGGGCGTGGGCAGATTGGCGTCGATCAATTTTCGCTGCATGGACTTCAACTTATCAAGCCGTGAACTGGCTCCCACCCAAATAAATTGCGGTGTCCCGCGCTTTTCGCGAACTTTAATAAACTCATTCAAAAATTGATCTTGTGAGCCGAGAACAGACGTAATGACAAGGTCAGGAAAATTTTGACTTAATTTTTCGTGCATATCTTGGCCTTTTTGCAGCCAAAGCACATTAAACCCCAGTCGTTGCAAGACCGTTTTGGTCAGGTTGAGTTCCAAACTGTTCTCAAGAATGAGAAGGATGTTGCGCATACGATCATTGTGACGACAGAAAATCACGAGTACAAACACTTAAGCGATTTGACGCATAATGATGGCCGCTCTGGAGCCCTTCTCATATCCGTGACTATTTATGAGATGGGCCCTAGTCTAGACGTAAGTTGTGATGAATAAAAAGATTTCATTCTTTTACATTTTCGGACAGATTCTTCCCACATTCCTGATTGGAATTATTGTCTTTGTTTTTATCATCCTTATGTTCCAATTTTTAAAGCTCACCGAATTTATTCTGATTCACAATGTGGACATTCAGAGAGTGCTCGAATTGCTTGTGAACATTTCGGTTGGTTTCTTGCCTATTATTTTACCGATGAGCTTACTCTTTTCAATACTGCTAACATATTCCCGACTCAGTGCTGATTCGGAGATTGTCGCCTTTAAGGCCCTGGGATACACACCTTTTTATCTGGCCTCACCGGCCATTTTGTTTTCTGTTTTGATATGTATTCTTTCTGCTCAAACACTCTTTGAGCTGGGGCCACGAGCCCGCCTGCGAGTGGACTCCCTTCTTGGTCAAATTGGAAATCAAAAAATCATCAGTACCATCAAAGAGGGAACTTTTTCTGAAAGTTTTTTTAATCTCGTTCTTTACACAAATCAAATCGATAAAGAGCAAAAAACATTGCACGATCTTTTTATCTACGATCGTCGTAATGCCAAAAGTCCCATCGCCATTATTGCAAAAACAGGGCAGATCTCGACGGAGTCGGATATCGAAAACCAATCCGCACGAATTCTTCTTAAAAATGGCAATATTTATAAACTCGGTGAGGCCTCGCACACCAAAGTTAAGTTTGACACCTACAGCCTCAGCATTTCCTCCCCAGTCACCTTAAGAAAGAGTGAAAAAGACGCTGATGCGTTTACACTGAGTCAGATACAATCCCTCCTCAGTGATACTTCACTCAATGCAAATCAGCGCATCGAATTTACTTCGGAGTACCATGGTCGCTGGGCCATTGCCGTCTCTTGTCTTTTGTTTGGTTTTTTAGGGTCCTCTGTAGGCTCAAAAACAAATCGACGATCCAATGCTTCTTCGGGATTTATTTTGAGTGTCATCTGTATTATCGCGTATTGGATTCTTTTTGTTGTCGCCAATACTTTATCAAAAAAGATGTGGGCACCGCCCTATATCCTGATCTGGATGCCGAACCTCATCTTTTTTATTTTCACGGTGTTTGCTTGGCGAAAGCATCTGCGCGATCATTAGAACCCATCTCATAAATAGAATCGGATTTATCCTTCACAAAGACGTCCAAGTCTTGGGCTTGAGCCACAAAATGCGCCCCCTCTTGCAAAAGCTTTAAATTTCCAGACGACTCATACCGACCCGGAAAATCGGGAATCGTGGCAATCGGAAGTCCCAATTCAAGAGCGTAGTTCACTGTAATCATCGAACCACTTTTAATGGCACACTGAACAACTAAAAGTTGATCGCTCAGTCCGGCAATGATCCGGTTTCGTTTTACAAAGTGATGGCGATACATTTCTTGCCTAGGTAAATACTCAGAAATAAAGAGCACATTGGGATCGTCCTTCCAAGATTCGATCCCACGAGGATAAAGACAATCAATACCACTTGGCACAACAACCACCGAGGGGCTTCCCTGCCGCAAAGCCACGCGTGTAGCCATTTGATCCACACCCACGGCGCCCCCACTCACAATTGCGCAGGATTTGCTTCTCAAAAAACCACCCAGCTCGTGGCTCATCCAATCGACAAAAATCGAGGACGGATACCGACTTCCCACCACAGCAAGTCGGGGGTTGTTTAATAATTCCAAGTTTCCCCAGTAGTACAAACACGGCGGAGGACTAAAAAGATTCCGCAGGGATAGCGGATACAGTGGGTCGTGCCAAGTGAGGAATTTTGTTCTGTGCACAAACTCGAATTCCTTGTAAAAGCGACCCTGGTGTTTTTCTAAGTCTTCGGCCTCCCACTTTTTAAATTGTGCAATGGTTTGCCAAAGTTCTTTGGGAGAAGACTTTTCTGGGGCCAAATAAATTGGAAATGGAATCGAAAAAAAAGAACAAAGGGCGGACCATTCGATGTCAGACATGGATCGCACAGAGTGCAAGATCCTAAACTCTTTTAAAAACGAAAAAAGAGGAAATCATCTTACCAAAGTTGAAAACCGGATTTTTTAGGCGCTGAAACGGAATTTCGATCGATGGCAGTTCGCGTATGAATGACGACAGCTGTTGCAAATGGCGGCTTTGTTGAAACCACTTTTAAGATTCCGTTTTGCGTATAATAGTCAACTCTGGGATCAAACTTGTTATGAATTCTAAGAATATCACCACTGGTCAGTGCTCCCACTTCCGTTTTTAAAAATATAACATCACCTGTGTACCAGATCTCTTTGTCTTTACTCAAAAGGGCGACATCCTGCTCGACGGGTGCTTTATCGGCAGCCATATTGACGTAGGACGGGATGTGAGCAATCACCGAAGACCCTTTGTAAAGGCCATCAAACTGCCGGAGAACTTCCGCTTCATACTGCCGCTCGCCAATCGATTTAACAACTTTAATCAATGCCAGAACACGAATGGCATAACCGCCCTTTAAATAATCCATCGACTCGTCGATGATACTCAATGTCGCCCCTTCACTGAGAGCACCCTCTGAGGTTTTTAAAATAATTCGATTGGACTCGCCCGAAACCATGCGGTCGCCACCAATGGATTGCACGGAGGCCACAACCTCTGGTGCCGTATTAAAGATTTCTTGAGTTAAGAAGAAATCACTTTTGTACGTCATTGTGGGCCTAGGGATCACCGTGATTTTGGAATCATCACCCAGATTTAACATCGGACTCTCGATAAAATAATCGGGCAGCTGGCTGTAATACTTCCCCTGCGTCGTGACCACAGGCTCTTCAATGATCACCGTGGGATTGGTTGTCTGAGAAGCTTGGATCACCTCCTCCAATTGCTCCACTGTGATGGAGGGCGCGGTCTTAAAGTTTCCGGCCGAAAACACAATGGAGTTCCCGACATAAATTAAATGGGGGTTGGTGATGTTGCGATTGACGGACCAGAGTTTGGACCAATAGTGTCCATCGCCAAAGTATATTTCACTGATATCCCAAAGTGTATCCCCGGCATTGACCTTGTACTTTTGCTCTTGGATGCCTTCGAGCATCTTAAACCAATCATCATCGAGAATTGGTCTCTGATAATAATTTTCGTAAATTCGATGCATTCTTGCTTCGAAAGAATTGTCGACAGATTGCGCGAGTGCGACTTTATAAAAAAAACAAGCAGTCAGTATCGTACGCAAAAAAAACAAGATGCAAGATTTTTTTTTCATTATCCAAAGCATGCGTCCACCCATCTATTTACTGTCTACCCTTTATTTTAATGGAGGTGTGGAAAACTGCTATTATAATTAGCAAAAAACTCAACCTACAGCGGGCTTATTGCATTAAAAACATTCATTTTTTTTGAGTTTAAAGACTTATCCACAAAAATTGTGGAACTTTGGCAAAATCTTAACATTAAAACCTTGATAATATTGAGTTTAAGCGAATTGCACAAAAATACTACATTGATAAGTATACGATATTTATAGTGTTTTATCTATTTTTTAAGAATTTTTGTTTTTATTTTTAAGTTCTTAAATCGAATTCCGGATCTTTTTACGTAGAAACAAAAAGAAAAGATAAAGAGAAGTACGTATGTTTGCATCATAAATCATATGGCTTGGATTCTTTTTGTATTCCTTCATTTCCGACTTCTTCTTTTACAGAATTATGACCTAGCCCTTCAGCCCCCCGCCCTTTTTCAATCGGCGTGCCTGTCGTGGGTAGAGCAGTTTCAACTGCACGCTGTGTTCTCTGGACTGATCTGTGGGCAGACTCTGGAGTCCAACGAAAAAACTCTCTTTCTAAATCTTGGTGTCTACCACTGGTTTGTGGCCTCTGGGGGACATCTTATTTTTTTACAAACAACTATAGAAACATGGCTCACAAAAAATAAAATGCTCGTGGCCTGTCTCCTCTTTCTTTATTCTTTGATTTGTGGGTTTCAACCGCCGATGGTGCGATCTCTCAGCGCAATAGGACTTTCTGTTTTTTCGAGTCGCTTTTCACTTTTTTTAAATCCTACTCAAATTTGTTTAAACTCAGGGCTGCTGACTCTTTTGTTATTTCCCGATTGGTATAACTCCTTTTCACTTCAGCTCAGTTGGTTAACCGCCATGGCACTCCATCAGTCCAAATCCGAATCTGTAAAGTCTTTAATGGTTTCCATTTATTTATTTCCGCTCAGTCAAACATGGTCGGCCTTGCATCTTTTTTATAATGTTCTCCTCACTCCCTTTTTCTCAAAGGTTCTCTTTCCAATGACGTTTCTATTTTTCGTCTTAGCTCCGATCACAAGCTTTGGCTCTGTCCTTTGGACCTTTCTTTTAAAAGGAGCCGCAGAGCTTCCGTCCCAACAGGTGCATTTTTCGCTCAACTCATCGCCAACACTGATTTGGATTTATATTGGTCTTCTGCAAAGCCTTCAGTATTTAAAAACGAGAACCAGACATGATTCGTAATTTTTTAGTGACGGCGGCTTTGTGCCTCATTCCCCTCTCTGTAGCAAATCCGCAAAAAAAATGGATTGTGTTTTGGAATGTGGGCCAAGGTTCTTGGACAAGTTATATCACCGATCCCTACTGCCTCCATATCGATAGCGGTGGGACTTGGCTGCCGATGAATCCGCGCTGCCAAAACAAACCCAATATTTTGCTGTTGACCCACTATGATTGGGATCACATTGGGTTTGCTCACCGTCTTCGTCGAACGTTCCGCCAATTTTGTCTGTGGGAAACTGTTCCGCACAACACACCTCTCAAAAAAAAGAAGTACCTACAAAAAATTCCGCTCTGTCAAAAACAGAGCTTTCCGGCCTTAAAACGAATCTATAAGTCTCGGTTTTTTCGCTACAATGAAAGCCATGCTTATCTTTTGGAAAAACAATTTTTGATCACCGGAGACTCTGACCGAAAAACGGAAAAGAACTTTTCGCATCTCAAAGAACTCAAAGAGGTTCGACTTGTGCTTGCTGGTCACCACGGCAGTCGCACAAGTCTTTCCCCAGAGCTCCTTGCAAATATGAAATCGTTAGAGATGATTTTGGCGAGCTGCCTAAAAAAGAAATACGGCCATCCTCACAAAGAAACTGTGATGATGGCAAAAAAATACAATGCGGCTTTGTTCACCACAGAACACTATGGCTCTGTGGCTTTTGAAATCCCTTAGATAAAAAGTAAGGGCTTAAACCTGAAGTGGCTTGTAAGGCATTCCTAAATCTTTAGCCACGGGCTCATAAACAACCGTGCCGTTATAAACATTCACACCCTTGTAGAGGGGTGGATTTTTAACGACGGCGTCCTCAAGACCCATCTGTGCAATCATCGAAGCGTATTTAAAGGTCGCGTTGTTAAGAGCGTAAGTGGAAGTTCTGGCAACAACCCCAGGCATATTGGGAACACAATAATGGATCACGCCGTCCACTTCAAACGTGGGATTCACGTGACTTGTTGGCTTACAAGTCTCGATACAACCACCTTGATCCACGGCCACATCGACGATCACACTTCCTGGCGCCATCTTTGAAACCATTTTACGAGTGACAAGCATTGGAGCTTTACGGCCAGTGATCAAAACAGCACCGACCACAAGATCCGAAGTCGTCACGCAATCCTCGATGTTTTGCATGTTGGAATACATTGTGGAAACACGACCTTGGAAAATATCATCTAGGTATTCTAAGCGCGAGTGATTCACATCCATAATAAAGACTTCGGCGCCAAGGCCGACAGCCATTTTCGCCGCGTTGATACCAACAACACCGCCGCCGATAATTGTGACTCGACCGCGTTTTACACCAGTGACACCGCCGAGAAGAATGCCCTTCCCGCCCTTGTCCTTTTGCAAATAGTAAGCACCCACTTGTGTGGCCATGCGACCGGCCACTTCACTCATCGGAGTTAAAAGTGGAAGTTGGCCATTTTCATCTTGAATGGTTTCGTATGCGACAGCTTTCACTTTCTTTTCGCAAAGAACTTTGGTGAGTTCGGGCTCCGCAGCCAAGTGAAGGTATGTGTAAAGAATTTGATTGGGTTTCATTAAATTGTATTCCGGTGGAAGTGGTTCTTTCACCTTCACAATCATTTCGGCTTTTTGATAAATCTCTTCCGCTGTGGCTAAAATTTTTGCGCCTGCACGAATGTAGTCATCATTGGTGATCATGGACCCCACGCCAGCTTCTTTTTGCACGTAGACTTCGTGCCCCTCAGAAACCAGTTGTTTGACATTTGCTTCGGTTAATCCAACACGGTTTTCACTGATTTTGATCTCTTTTGGCACGCCGATAATCATAAGATCCCCTTTTAAGAAGAGCCTTTACTGAGACTCTAAGTTATGCAGAGGTTCTATGACACTGGCAGTAAAAATGTCAATGGCCAAAAGGAATTTGGAACGGCAACGCCTGTGGCATTTCTCCTCCCAAATCGATCACTTTATAACCATCGGAAGCCAACAAATGAAGAGCCAATTGATTCATCAGATCATGGCCCGCTCGGTAAAGAACGAGATGCCCCATCAGCGGACGACCCAAGGTCATAAGGTCGCCAATCGCATCAAGAACCTTATGGCGCACAAACTCATCCGCAAAGCGCAAGCCCTCGGGATTGAGAATCCCTTTGTCATCAAGGACGATGGCGTTTGAGAGGCTTCCTCCGCGGGCTAAACCGCGGGCGCGCAAGGCTTCAACGTCTTTTAAAAATCCAAAGGTTCGCGCCGAGGCAATGTCTTTTTCGAAAGTCGACTGATTGACATCGACGTCCATCTTTTGCAAACCGATGGAAGGATGTGGAAAGTCGACAGTGCATGTGACCCGAAGTCCGTTGTAAGGAATCACATACGCATGTTTTTCCTGATTTCCCACATAGACCGGTTTATTCACAAAAATATATTTGCGCGGCTCACCCTGCTCTGTCACTCCGGCTTTTTTGAGCTCTTGATAGAAAAATAAAGCACTGCCATCGCAAATGGGAATCTCGGGGCCGTTCAGCTCAATATAGACGTTATCAATGCGCAAAGCCGTCAAGGAGGAGAGGCAATGTTCTACAGTCGAAACCGAAAAATTTTCGTTTCCGAGAGTTGTCGCATACGCCGTTGCCTTGACGTACTTTGCGAGGACGGGAACCGAAGGACTTCCTGGCAAATCTCTGCGAATA
The DNA here is from genome assembly GCA_964579625.1 of uncultured Pseudobdellovibrionaceae bacterium. Classification (GTDB taxonomy): domain Bacteria; phylum Bdellovibrionota; class Bdellovibrionia; order Bdellovibrionales; family JAGQZY01; genus JANPLN01. The sequence goes on along the minus strand of CAZOGU010000042.1, from coordinate 8,403 downwards.
AAATAAACTCCCGTGTTGGGTGGGGCCGGACAAAAAGAAATCTCTGCGGGCTCACCCGTGTGCAAACCGATTCCCTGAATTGTGACTTTTTTTCTTAAAGTTTGCTGCAACAACATGCTATTGATCTCCGCACAAAGAACTGATCCTGTTAGAGTTTTAAATTGTCGAAATGTTTTTTTGCAAAATCGGTCGCCATTCGACCGCGCGGTGTTTTTTGCAAAAGACCTTCCTGAATTAAAAAGGGCTCATAAACTTCTTCGAGAGTGCCCTTGTCTTCGGAAAGAGCCGCAGACAGTGTTTCAAGTCCCACGGGGCCACAGTTAAATTTTTCGATGATAACAGCCAGGATTTTTCGATCCATCTCATCGAGACCTAAATTATCAACTTCCATTTTGTTAAGTGCATGCTTGGCGAGCTCGGAGCTGATCACTCCCCCATTTTGGATTTCGGCAAAATCTCTGACGCGTCTTAAAAGACGATTGGCAATTCGAGGTGTTCCGCGGCTGCGACGGGCGATTTCCAGCGCGCCATCATCAGCCATTTCCACATTCACCAAAGCCGCCGAACGTTTGATAATTTGAATCAGCTGAGGCTTATCATAAAAACTGAGGCGCTCGACAATTCCAAATCGATCGCGAAAAGGCGCATTGAGCAGCCCCGCACGTGTCGTAGCCCCAATCAAAGTGAACGGCGCCAGTTTAAACTTCATCGTGCGCGCCCCAAGACCGTCGCCCGTAATAATATCGACGTAAAAATCTTCCATCGCACTGTACAAATACTCTTCGACCACCCGATGGAGTCGATGAATCTCGTCGATAAACAAAACGGAATTGGGCCCAAGGCTCGTCAGAATTGCGGCAAGATCACCCTTTTTATCAAGGGCGGGACCGCTTGTGGTTTTAAGGTCAGCCCCCATCTCGTTGGCAATCAAATGCGCGAGGGTGGTTTTTCCAAGTCCCGGCGGACCGCTAAAAAGAACGTGATCCATCGGTTCTTCGCGGCGCTTGGCCGCCTCGATGTAAATCTGTAATTTTTCGACAATGCTTTTTTGTCCAGGAAACTCATCAAATCGACTGGGTCGCAAGGTGTTTTCCCAAAGTCGATCGCGCTCTTCACGTGGCTCTGTGGAGAGAACATTTTCTTTTTCCATCATCGAGCGCCTCCCAAACTGGCCAGGGCAGATCGGACTTGTTCTTCAAAAGGTTTTTTACGATCCACCTTTTTGACAATTTCTTGCACATCGAGGGGTTTAAAGCCCAAGTTTGTCAGAGCCGAAAATAAATCAACTTGAGATTTGTCGTTACCCGTTGCATCCGTCACCAATTTTCCTTTGAGTGTCAGAATCATTTGCTCGGCGATCTTTTTTCCCACCTTGGGAAGCTGAGTGAGAGCTTTGACATCTTGTTGTTCGATCGCATCAATGATCTGCTCCAGCGCAGCCCCTGAAAGGATTTGAATGGCCATTTTAGGACCAATACCATTCACTTTTAACAAACTCTCAAAAAGTTTTTTTTCGACGTGAGATGTAAAACCAAAAAGGAGAATCACATCTTCGCGCACATGGGTGTAAATCCATAAAGTCGCCGGCTTCCCCTCAGGAATTTCTGTCAAAGTGTTTGTCGAGCATGTGACTTCGTAGCCCACACCTTGCACGTCAATCACTAAGCTTTGAGCTTCGATCCATTTGACGGTGCCATGCAGATATCCAATCATAATTCGATTCCCGTTCCTTTAAAGCGTTTGATCACATCCACTTGCATGGCATGATAAAATGCCAACGCCAGCGCATCCGAAGCATCAAAACTATTCTCTTTGGAGCGAATATTCAACTGTGAGTAAAGCAACATTTGCACCTGCTCTTTGGTGGCGCTTCCGGAGCCTGTGACTCCCTGCTTAACCACGCGAGGTGTGTATTCAAAAATTTCGGCACCCACTTTTGTGGCCTGGTGAACACAAACACCGCGAATATGGCCCAATTTAAAAGCACTATCCACATTGCGTCCTAAAAAAATCTTTTCGATCACACAAACGTCAGGACGCAGTTCTTGAATCAGCTTTTCAACCCTCTGCGACATGATGCCCAATCTTGTGACAAATTCGATTCGTTCCTGGATTTTAATTTGATCATGCACCACATATTCAACCCCACGAGACGTCTTTTTAACAAGGCCGTAGCCCAAAACTTGCGTCCCCGGATCAATTCCTAATATGAGCATTTTACCCCCTGAGTTTCCGTCTGCGCAGACCCCAGCTCAGACTATGAACTTGCTACGCCCTCCGTCCGATGTCATCATGAAATTGAGGGGTTATGTTTACCGATAAAACGATCGAAGAGTACCAAGTCATTTTGATGCGCAATCCAAGTGCCAAAGTCTTTGCGCCGCTGGCCGAGGCCTATCGAAAAATGGGACTGTTGCAACAAGCCCTGGACACCTGCGAACGCGGGGTTAAATTCAATCCCGAATATCCGTCGGGACTTGTTGCCTATGGCAAAATTCTTTTTGAGCTTAAAAAATACGAAGAGGCTGTCGCTATTTTTGAGCGTGCAACCACACTTAAATCCGACAATATCCTCGCCCACAAAATCAAAGCACTGTGTTTTATTAAGCTGAATAAATATGCAGAAGCGCTCGAGTCTTATAAGTATGTGCAGTTTTTAAATCCCACCGATGAGCAGGCCAATAAATTTATCAATAACTGGGAGTATCTCGAAACACCGAGTTATTCTCCAGAAACTTTTCAGACGAGTCACGAAACCGATCCGGCCTTGATTGCGGAATCGAGCCCCTCTCATGTGGCTCATTTTATCGAAGCCTTGATGGCGCGAAACGAAATCGACCGCGCTCGTCAGATCACGATGACAAGCCTCGAAATTTGGCCCGAAGACAGCCATTTGCAAAAACAGCTGGAGCTCATTAATGAATATGTTCACGAGGAAAGCGTTTTTGTTCAGCGCCAGTCGCTCGAAACCAATCTGATTAAAAAGCAATTTCTCAAAAGACTGCTACGACGCATTGAATTGGTTAAGAGGGTTGACCAATAAGGCCTATATCCATTTAATGGTGCCCAATTAATGAGGTTTTTATGTACACCACGTCGGATTTCAAAAAAGGTCTTAAAATATTAATTGATGGCCAACCGTTTAGCGTTGTTGATTTTCAGCACGTCAAACCAGGCAAAGGCAATCAGTTCACACGCACCAAACTCAAAAATATGATCACCGGTACAAACCTCGAAAAAACTTATAAGTCCGGCGAAAAATTCGAAGTGCCTGATGTGATGACTCGCGATTGCACATTTCTTTACAAAGAAGACACCGGTTATGTTTTTATGGACAAAGAAAATTACGAGCAATACATCATGGCTCCTGATGCGGCTGGCGAATCTGCAAATTTTTTGACAGAAAATCTCGAAGTGACCATTTTATTTTTTAACGGCCGCGCTATTGGCGTGGATGTTCCAAACTCTGTCTTTCTGAAAGTGGCACAAACAGATCCGGGCGTTAAAGGCGATCGCGTGACTGGCGCCACAAAACCCGCCACTCTCGAAACCGGTTATATCGTCAACGTCCCCTTGCACATTACCGAAGGTGACGTTCTAAAGATTGATTCCCGCACCGGCGAATACATCGAGCGTTCCAACAAATAAATCCACTTCCTCCCTTGGCTTTGGTCGAGTTTTCTGGACTATAATCTGGTCTGGTTAGAACCTATTTGCCTAGGAATAAGGTTGTGTTTTTCAGAGAGCTCTCCCCTCTGTAAAGCGCTCAGCAGATACTACTATATAGAGAAACAAAATGGGACTCTTCGAGGGGAAGCAGCGTGGAATCGAATGTTGGTGCAAATTTAATTATTATCCAACTGTTGCATACGTCGGCGAATCCGACTGAGTTTTTACGTCTCTGCTGGGACCAACTCTTTCCTCCGCAAAAAATACAGATCTTTCATTATCTGTATCTCGCAAAACAAGAAAAAACATTTATTCAAATCCTTCGCCAAGAATTGACGTTTGATGAGCCGACGGTTCCATGGACTCAGCTCTTTGCCCTTTTGGTCAAATGGCGCAAACTCAGTCCCGAAACTCTCAAGTCTCTGATCAACACAGAATCGGACAATTTGGACTCGATCACCTTTCGTGTCAACACTCCCGAGCTCAGCGAAATGTGGATGCGCAAAAAGCAACAGAAACTTTCGCAAATCGAAAATAAGAAACAGAGTCTCATGAAAGATTTGGATTTTGCCAAAAATCAAGGCCTTAAAGAAAAGCGAATCGAAGCCCTCAATCAATTGAAAAAGTTTTTTCCAAATGACAAAGTGGTTGAGACCGCATTCCAGTCGGAGAAAGAATTCCGCGCTCGCCACTCCTATAGCAAGCTTGTCACTAAAAAAGAAAAACAAGTTTATCTTAAAAAAGAGGCTGCAACACTCAACGCAGAAGAAATCCAATCCCTTTTTAAAACAATCAAAAAACATCTTAAAAAAAATGCCGATACAGCGTATGATTTTAGCGTGATGTTTATGGAAATGGACCTCCCACTTTTGGGACTCAAAGTGATTGATCTTCTTAAGAAAAAATCACAAAAAATGTTATGGTACGAGCTGTCCTTGTCCATTGAGGGCCAACAGTTTGCTCGCGCTTTAAACACCATTGCGATGATTCAAAAAAAGAAAGTAACAAGCGATCAGTCGTTTTCCCTTCTGTACTACCAAGCCCTTGCCCTTTATGGTCTTGGCAACAAGGCCGATGCCATTCGCATTATCAAAAATATTTTAAAGATTCGACCGCAATTTAAATCTGCCAATTCCCTGCTTTTGGAATGGGGCATTGAGATATGAAGTTCAGTCCCTGGAAGGCGTTTTTTATTCTCCTCACTGTCCTCGTGGTTTTTCTGGCCACGCAGACATGGCAGAATAAAGATCTGGATCTATGGATCAACGAAAAGGTTGCATCTTACTCTCGAAAGAATCTCTCCGTACTGATCAATATCGAGCATATCGAATTTCGCTTACTCCCGCTCAACATCAAAACTCAAAATGTCTTGTTAACTCCACAAAGGGAACTGACACCGATTCTTAAACCTTTCACCGTTAAAACAATCTCCATTGTGCCAAGTTTGCTGCATTTACTTATCGGTCGAATTCATGTTGCGAAAATGGATATCAGCGGTGCTAAATTGGATATTGATTACGAAATTAAAGATTCGGAAAAAGAAACAAAGATCGAATTTGAAAAAATTCTTCAACAAATTCCAATCACGCAACTTGAACTGAACGATCTTCAAATTTCTGCAAAACTCCAATATCAATCGCAGTCTTATCAAGTTCGCGTTGGCCAAGCAAAAACAATTCTCACGAACGATCTCAACAATCTCTTGGTGCGCCTGAGTCTCGAAAAACTCAAAACAACATATCAAGACAAAGACATCTTAACTAACACCTTTTTTGAGACTCATTTTTTCCTCACAGAAAAAAATCTTGTGCTTTCGGATTTTAAAATCAAAGAAAAAGA
>CAZOGU010000042.1:0-2795 GCA_964579625.1 uncultured Pseudobdellovibrionaceae bacterium | reverse complement strand
CAGTACGAAAATTTTAAAATTGGCGATGTAGATATCTCAGGAATCTTTAATAACGAAAATCAACTTTTTCGATTTGATTCCATCAAAGTGAAAAACAGTGGCTTGCAGGCGGAGCTTGGTTCCTCTCAGTTTTCTTTAAAAGATTTCTCTCTTGCAGAGACTCCACTCACCGTCCACAGCTTTTCACTCAACCCTTTCCTTAAGTACGCGATCTCTAAAGATGTCCCGGCCCATCTGGATGTGAAAGGTGCTACGCTCTGTAAAGGTTCACTCGATCCGTTAAAAATCGACTGCACTGGCGAAGTGGTCGGGGAAAATATCAAAGTCAACCCTCGCGAAGACAGACCCATCATTGAATTAAAAACACCGGCACGAATCAAAGGTCAGTTTACGGTCAATGCGAAAGAAGTTTCCTATCAAGCAACAGCAGATCTCGGGCACTCCAAAGGAGAAAGCAACGGAACCATTCACTATCTCAATGGCTTTCATATCAATTACTCGACAGAGTCCGTGGATCTGGCTTCGATCCAAAAGATCGCTGGGCTCGAAATATCAGGTCGCGCGAAAATCAATGGCATGACCTCTGGCACAAGCGAGGCTGCAATCTTTGATCTGCAATTTGATGGGCGGGATATCGAATTTGAAAAGTACAAACTCGGCGAACTGTCACAACAGCTAAAATATAGCAAAGGTACACTGAATGTTTTAAAAATTCAGGGCTCGGCATCGAGCTCTCGGTATTTAGGAACTTTAGCCATTCAGTTCGAAAAGGAGCTGATCAGCGGAAAAATTCAGTTTCCCTTTATCGATCTTGCAGTGACCCAAGATGCCATCAAACAAAATCTCGATGTTCCCGTCTCTATCAGTGGATCTGGTGCCGCCGTGATTCAAATTGATGGTCCGCTCGATCCTAAAAAACTTTCTTTTAAAGCAAAGTCCCGACTCTACAATTGCGTTATTGATCAACAGCACATAGAGAATGCTGATATTGATCTGACTTCAGAACTTGGACAAATCAAAATCAACAACGCCACCTTCGAAGAAAAAAACTCATCGGCACAACTGTCTGGTCTTATTTCTTTAGAGCGCAGAGACTACGATCTCGCCTTCCAATCACAAAAAATGTATTTGGATGACATTATCTACACCACCAAATACTCCACTCCCGCGAAGGGCTTATTTTCGTTAAAGGGACACATTAAAGGACCTTTCCGCAGCCCGAACCTTGATTTTGATTTTGTTTCAGAAAACTTTCATCTTGCGAATAAAAAAATGGCACCCATCAAAGGACAAGTGGCGGTCTATGCAAATAAGACGGTCGCTGAAATTTTTGGCCCGAATGATCTTAAGTTTATTTTTCGCGATGTTCATAGTCTTCCTGACTACCACATCGAAGGCTCCACCAAAAATTTTGATATTGCCTCCTTGCTGACAAGTTTCGTCGAAATCGACCATCTTGAAGATTTTAAAATCAATCTCACAAGCAATTTTAATTTAAAAGTTCCCAGAAACAATCCACAAAATATGAGTGGATATCTTTTTATTCCGTTGATCGAGATTGATACAGAAAAAAATAAAGTGAGTTCCACAAAAGAAATTTCACTCTTTTTTACCAACGGAAAAGTTAATTTTTCGGCTTTTGAGCTTGTGGGCTCCGGCGGACAGATTAAAGTGAAATCCAACGCCACAGCGTACCCAATGGATATTCAGTTGAGTGGACTTTTTAGTCTTTCGTTTGCGCACATTTTCACACCGTTTCTTGAAACAATCGAAGGACAAACGACTGTTAATTTTAGAGTCCAAAAGAGAGACAAGACGCTTGAATTTTTTGGTTCTGCTTTTATTGACAATGGCTACATTAAACTTCCGGATATACAACATGCCGTTGAAAACTTAAAAGTCGATCTGCTCTTCAATCAGGATCGTATTAATATTAATTCGATGAAAGGCAAATTTGCTTCCGGGCAGCTCTTAGGTGACGGCTCGATCCGTTTGCTTGGCACCAAAAATATTCCTCTTGATCTAAATTTGCACCTCGAAAATGTGGACTTAAACATTCCCCCACAGGTCAATACGATTGGCAGTGCCGACTTAAAACTCACTGGCCAGTGGCTTCCCTTTCAGCTCTCTGGAACCTACAATGTGATTGATGGCTTGATCACGAAGGAGCTCTCTAGTGATGAATCAAATCGACTGAATGCTCATGAGATCTTTTTGCCGCAAGCCTTGCGCAATGAAGTGGTTTCTCCAATCGAATTGAATCTTGAAATCATCCCGCAATCTCCGATTAAAATAAAAAACAGTATGGTAGACGGAAAGATTCAGGGTCAGATCAAGGTCACGGGGGCACCTAAATCGCCGATTCTGGGCGGACACGTGAATTTTACCAAATTTACGCAAATTATTTTTCGGGATGTCACTTTTCGTGTTCGCGATTCGAACATCGTGCTGACCAACAGCAATCCACCCAATCCCAATCTCTATATTCTCGCGGACGCGAGATACAAGGGATACGACATTGAAATGTTGGTTCAAGGAAATGCCGAAAAACCAAAGTTCACTCTCACGAGTCAACCGGCGTTATCACAGCCGGAAATCATTTCCTTGCTGGCACTTGGCTACACGACAAATGAGGCAACAACAACCAATGCAAATAATCAAAATGGAACAAACCCAAAAAATGACAATCAGGCCTTGCAAGTCGGCACAGGAGTGTTTGGACAAAATCCTTTGGGTAAAGAATTTAAAAATCGATTTGGCGTGGATGTGCAGTTCTCCTCGCGCTTTGATTCAAA
>CAZOGU010000041.1:0-26575 GCA_964579625.1 uncultured Pseudobdellovibrionaceae bacterium | reverse complement strand
CCCCTGGCTTAATTTCAGCTGCACAAAGATGGCTTAGTAGTAAAGTTAAAGTAAAAACAAATTTCATAAAACCCCCTAAATTAAATCAACTTGAAAGATATATATGCATAGTTGATGCCAGTTTTACGACGATCTGAGTGGTTTTAAGTTGCTAACGAGATAGTTATAAAGACAGTTGCACATAAGATCGTCAATCGTCTCAAAATGAAACAATTTTTTTTTGCTAAATTTATTATCGTAGGATAATTGTTTTTTATGGAAATTTACTTGCAAACACCTCGAATGATTTTAGTCCCAGTGACAAGTTTAGATGAAGAGCGACTGTTGGATTTAGATAGCGATCCCGAAGTGATGACTTATTTGACTGAGGGCAAGCCATCGAGCCGAGAAGAGGTGCGCGCTGCGCTGGGACGAATTGCACTCATTCACGAAAAGTACCCAATGCGATTTGGCGTCTTTTCAGCTATAGAAAATCAAACAAATCAGTTTATGGGTTGGTTTTTATTTCGACCCGACAAGGAAGATCCAAATAACACTCGTCGCATTGAGATCGGGTATCGACTTAAAAAGAAGTACTGGGGGCAAGGCATCGCAACCGAAGGAAGTCTGGCTCTTCTTGAAAAGGGATTTCGAGAGTTTGACATTGAAGAGATCTACGCGGTGGCGATGAAAAAAAACTTGGCTTCACAAGCCGTGATGAAAAAAATAGGTCTTCAGTTTTTACGTGATTTCGATTTTAAGGAATTTCCAGGAGCTGACAAATCAGCAGTAATGTATTCTTTAAAAAAATCTCAATTGATGGAGATTCCCAAGCACTCTTAGACAATTACGGGCTGAGTTTCACTTTTCGAATGATATGATTATTACGATCGCTGATGTATAAATCGCCCTGATCGTCAAAAGAAACATCGACAGGATTGTTCAGTGGAACGGTTGTGGCTGGAAGTCCTTCTTGCTCCATGCCCACAGGGCCACCGGATCGATTGATCGCAACAGCTCGTCCTGCGACGGTGTTAATCCGCCCATCTGTACGATTGATACAACGCACGTTATGGCGTCCAAAGTTGGCAAAACAAAGTTGTCCGTTATGATAATCAAGCCCCATAGGGCTGTCGCAACGGGCGCTTGTTGCGAGAATATTTTCAGCGGTACTTCCGCCGGTACCTGAGAAGCAAGCGATTGTTACCACATTTCCAGCGACGATTGTTTGTGAACCAAAAGTTACCGAGGAAGCAGTTCTATTCCAATATCGTATTTTATTATTGAAGGTGTCCGAAATAATCAAATTGCCATACTCATCAATAGCAATTCCATGAGGTCTATTCATCTCTAAAGCTGCAGCGGCCACGTTGTGTGTGGTGTCTGTTGGTGTAGCATCACCGCAATTTCCTAGAGCAAAAGAAATGTCACCAGCGGTATTAAGCATTTTAATACAGTGGTTTTGTTGATCAACGACAAATATTTCAGTGGTTCCAGCGTTATTGTAGGCGACGACATCCGAAGGATTGTTCATCAATGAGGAGAGCGCGGGACCTGCAGGACCATTGCCCGCGGCTACGGCATAATTTCCCGCCACATTCGATACAAGATCACTGGGAATAAAAATATTTGCATATGTTGCTGCTGCTGGAGTTCTATTCCAAACACGAAAGTTATGAACTCGCGAATTCAATTGTAATAAGCTTCCATCTGGAAGCAATCCAATTCCATTCAGTTGGTTGTTTGTTCCATTGAGAGCTGTAAACATAAATGCGTTGGTTGGGTAGTCATTGTCGAGTGCAGGGTTTCCTTGGCCTCTTCCTAAGACAGTGACAACACGGCCATATTTATCGATGGCTCGAGTGCGACTGTTGTCTTGATCAACAAAAAAGAGAGTGTCAGTGGAATTTTCGTAAGTAAGACCATTGGGTCGATTGAATAAGTAATCTAAGGTCGGTAATTCTGAATCACCGTTAAAGCCACTGCGCAAGCGTCCAGAACCCAAAACCAGTTGCATGCGTCCTGTTGTCAAATTGATTTTTCGTAAGCGGTAGTTATTGTAATCGCTAAATGTTAAAATATTACTATCAAGCGGATCCACAGTGAGAGTGTAAGCTTCTGCAATTTGCCCACTATTCAAAGCGACATCATCGCCATTGTATCCAGTGGCGGTGTTTGTAAAACGCCCGGTGGTGCGATTGGTAATGGTGATCCCGCCGATTGTTACGTCAGTGACGTTATTATTTCCTAAGTAAACGCGGTCGTTATTTCCATCACGAATGTGAAAGAATATCGAATGGCCAACGACAGCAATTCCGCTAGGATTTCCGATGGCTACGGATAAGCTATTTCCACTGGCCGTGGCACCGGCCGCTCCAGTGCCGATAATGGTTCTTACAGTATTTGGCAAAATGGTTGTCGCACTGGCTGTTCCCAACCAAAACTGTTTATTTGAACCGCTAAAATTCACAAAACGGATGCGATGGTGTGCCATGTGGGCCACGTACATTCCCTCAGCCGTGATAAAAATATCATAAGGGTTCGCTCCACCTGCGGCTGTGGGCGCGGAACCATCTGCACCAATCGCGTTCGTGCCATTTCCATAAACCGTATAGGCAAGATCAGTTGTGAGATCCCAACGTTTTACTCGATGACTGCTATAACAAGCGACATAGAGGCTTCCACTATAGTAGTAGAGAGTCGTGGGGTCGTTGCACGCGTGAGTCGAAGCCGGGTTTCCATCCACGTTGCTAGCGCCTGATCCCATTCCTGTGTACATGAATCCTGTGTTATCAACGTAGCGAACCATGTCGCCGTTGTAATCCGAAATATAGAGCTTATCGTTGGTGTCGTCGTACCAAAGTCCGCGAGGGCGGTTGATGGCTGTTTCCAGAGCTATGCCATCGGAGCCCGTCGAATATTCCCCAGTTCCCGCGATGACCTTAAAAGTATTTGCCGGGATCGTCACGCCCACACGCTGAACCGTTGACGCCGTATTATTCCAATACCAAACAACAGCGTTGTCATAGTCGGCAATAAAATAATTTCCAAGAGCATCTTGAACTTGTGAAATGGGACGTATGCGAATAGCGGTAGGGTTTGTTGACGGATTTGTGCTATCACCCAAACTCGGGTTACCACCGTATGTACAAATTTCGTTTTGTGCGAGTTCGTTGCAGGCTTGTGGAAAGTGATTCACTTCGGCAGACCAGGCGTAAGAGTCTGTTGCTGTTCCGTCAGTCACTTCAACCGAAACAGTCACTGGACCCACTAATGATGCGTCACCCGAGAGAGTGGCGCTTGCGCCTGAACCAATGAGCTGTGCCGATGCAGCTCCATTGAGAAGCCACGTATATGTTAAAGAATCGTTATTCGCATCAGTCGCCGCAGCGGTTATCAGTATTGAAGAGCCCACAGAAACCTTTGGAACTCCCGATGTCACCGGCGAGACAGACGGTGGCTCATTGATCTTCACGTTCCAAGATTTCTCGGCGCTGGTTTTAGTGTCGTTTGCAACGACTTTTAGAATATAAGAACCTACATTTGAAGGATTACCGGTGAGTGTGATTTTATCTGTTGAGTTCGCCTGAGGAGAACCATCCAAAAACCAAACATAAGTAACACTGCGACCCAGTGGAGCAAGAGCATCAATATCAAATTCGACGGATTGGGAGAGTTCGATGATAATGGGGTCGCCCTGTGGGCTAAAGTCGTCGATCGTGAGTTGATCAACATTCGCGCCGCCACCACCGCCACCTTGAAGCAAATCAAAGCCATCATCTTTCTTACAAGACAATAGAACGGAGACTGATAGTATTAAGAAAAAACGTGCCACATACACCATCACTAGACTTATCGGCCGTTTTTTGTAAAAACTAAAACTCAAGTCCAGCTCCAATCAGGAAATTGGTTTGTGTAGCCTCTCCATCATCTGCGCCAAAGAGCATATCGTAGCGAGCTTCTGCATTTAAAAACCAATTTGTACCAATTTGATAATCGACACCGAGGGCGAGACCTGTTCCTAAAAACGTGGTGGATAAAATAAAGTTAAAAGTGCGTTGCCGAAGGTGAACGCCAAAATACGGACGCCAAGTTTCACTTAGAGAAACGGTGACTGTCTCGGTTTGAGTCACTGTGCTTGTTGCTGAGGTGAGTGGATAATAGTTCATGCCGGCATCGATTCCGTAGGCCTGTCCGCCCGAAATCCCATCACTCATTAGCATATTAAATCCCAAACACGCGCTCCACCGGGACGCGAAGGCATAAGAGGCTTGCACTGTGTAAGCACCAAATCCCGAATCGGACTCGGAATTGGCAGAAATATTTTCTGCCGAGAAAGCCCACATGCCGGCTTTGGCAGAAAGTTGGAATCCTTCTGCCAATGCAGTAGCGTTCCAAAACATAAAAAGAATGCCTACGAGAACAGAACGCATTATGCAGCCTTTGTATCTTGGGTCTCTAATGGTGAATCTTGGGGAGGGGATCTTTTTTCAATTAAAAATATCAGGTGTCGAATTTGATTTTTAACAGCTATCTTTTTTTCGAATGGAATTTTTTCGGCACTCGCTCTCTTCATGAGCTCGCGCAGGCGAAAACGTTGTCTTTCGGTGAGCTGCTCAAAAATACGGTTCCCCTCAGCACGTTCACAATCTGGAAGAATATAAACTAAATCATGGACGGGGATTTGTTGAAGAAGAGAATTAAAATCTTCGGTGGTCAAATCGAACAACTTGTAAAAAGGAGTGCGAACTTTTTTGATATTTGAGTTGTCTGTGAGAGCTTTGTAAAATTCTCTTTCGTCCCACGTGTTTGCAACATCCAAATATTTTTCGATTTCGATGTCCGAGAAAAAGGCTTCCAGAGATTGAGTGTTTCGAAGAGGAAGAAGTTCAAGAGCTTTTTGTTGAATTTGTTTAACCTGTTGGTTCGAAATCTTCCCTTTGGGTTGATTGGGATCGATGAACTGCGCCCAGCTTCCAGGAAAAAGATTTTTACAAACCTTCATAGCTTTGCTCTTAGGCAATAAATGTAAAATTGGAATCGCCGTTTGAAATGGAAAAGGTTTTAAAAGTGATTCAATTTGCGATTCATTGAGTCGGTTGAGGATAACGGCGAAGTCTTTCATTTCGGCATCGACAACGGTCTGTGTTGGGGAGGTGAGCTGATTTTTTATTTTCAATTTATGCAGTTTAAAAAGAACATCTAGGCTGTCGTTTGTAATTTGTGGAGCCGTTGATAGCGTGCGATACCACCACTGACCTGTTCCATAAGCAAAAAATTCTTTTAATTTATCCTTTTTAATTTCTGCAAAAAGAGATGTTAAAGCCATGGGGTTATGGGCCCCTTCTTCTTCCAAAAATTCCATCACTTCGATTGTTGGGCGTTCAAAGAGATCCTTGTTTTCCTCGAAGAGCTCTTTAAACATTCTTCGCGATTCGTAAGAACTGTCATTTCTATGTCCGGACATGGGGAGCGACGTTTCTGCAGGCGATAGACCGGCTCCCAGGTTAGGTGATGAAAGATTTTGCGTGGCTTTGCCAAGCTCTGAGAGAGGAGTTGATAAACCTTTGACAAGGCTGCGTACGCTCCATTGCAATAGGCTGAGCAAACTTAAAAAGGAAATCAGTCCAATCGCTCCATAGACCCACCATGAAACGGATGAACCGGGAGCTTGGAGCATAGGCTTGGGTTTGATCTTATTGACTTCGATTTTGTCGGACGACGTTGAAAGCTTTAAATATTCAAAAAGTTGATTATGAAGGGAGTTTAATTCATTGGCATCCATGTCCGTCTCAAGGTCAACTTTTATGGCCACTTTGTCTACATAACTGATCAACGTACTGAGTGGCACGTCTGATTTATTCCAGATGTCTTGCTCTTTTTCGACGATATCAAAGTAGGGAAGATTTTCGGCTTTTGCTTTTTTTGCATCCACTTTGTCGACATCGACGATGACAATGACCGTAAAAGGTTGATGCGGAAATCGACTCTGAAGGAATTTCGATATACGTTCGGTGTAGTAGTCTTCAACTTCGGAGACCCGATTGGCCATTGCACTTAAAGGCAAGGTCAAAATGAGTAAGAGTAGGTAAATTGAACGGATCATGGTGTTCCTCCATCTTCGCGGCGGTCGTGATAATCATTTAGGTAGCGATATAAAAAGTTATTATGAATCCAGTCGTTTTTTTCGACGGGAATGGAATTTGTTTTTTTAATGCTTGCAGGCTTGCGATATTTGGGTTCCATCCACTGAAATTCCTGAGGGAGAAGATTATATCCAGCTAAGCAAGAAATCCCTTGTGTGAGCTGAGGATCGATATCGCAATATGTTTTTCGTGAATTCTGACTTTGCAGGGTTTGTGTTCGTTCCGTGTGATCTAAGGGCTCTATCACGATCACAATTTTTCGATCGAGCTTACGAACCTCTGGCGGAAGGACGCGTTCAGTGTGATCTGTTTCACCGTAGCCTCCAATGCGCATGTCGGACAGTTTTAAACCTGACTGTTTTAAGTAACGAATGGCCGAAATAGATCGAAAAGCCGAGAGTTCGAGATTGTCTTTATAGAGGGGGTGCGATCCTGGTGGTTTATTATCAGTGTAGCCACGAATCACGTAACGAAATTGTCCCGTAAAATTCTGTGCTTTCTTGGCAAAGGTCTCAAGGGCTTTTTTTCCTTCGATGGTCAAATCGATCCCGCCGGCTTCGAAAAAGGAAACTCCTGGGAATTCGATGATGAGCTTATTACCTGCTTGATGGGGGAACGCGGTATTTTTATCATTGGGGTTAAACACTTTAAGAACATTTTCTGCTTTTGGCCCGGTTGGTTCTTCGTAAGGTTGAGCCTTGATTTCTGTTTTAAATTGATTCAGCAATATTTGAACATTGAGAGGATCATTTTTGACATTAAAGAATATCACAAAAAATCCTAGTAAAAGGGTCACCATGTCCCCATAACTGATTTCCCAGTTATTGTGGATCTCCGGTGTTGTCACCTTAGATCGAATTCGAAAACTTTTACGGTTGCCTTTTGTTCTCATGCCACGTCTTTTAATCCTAATAAGTCAATTTTTTCATTGCGTTCAAGATAGCTATTCATCATTTCTTGAACCGCAAGAGGGGAGCGTTTTTCGTAAATCATTAATAAACCTTCGAGCAGAAGTTCTTTTCTCGTTTTTTCGATATCAGCTTTGATAGAAAAATGTTCTGCGAGCGGAATTAGAAAAAAGTTGGCGAGTAACAGTCCGTAAAGTGTTGCAATCAATGCCAAGGCCATTTTTAGTCCTACTTCGGCGGAGCTTACATTGACGCCCATACTGCGCATCATATTGATCAGTCCAAGAACAGTTCCAACCAGACCGAAAGCTGGAGGATATTTCGCCAAACTTCTTAATATAGTCACTTTCTTTTCGTCCCGTTGTCTTTCACGGTAAATTCGTTCCGTCATGACATCGTGAATTTCATCTTGGGTCATCCCAGAAATAATCATGTCGGCGCCATCTCTTAAAATTTCATGAGCTTCTGAATCTTGAGTGATAGATTTTAAAAAAGATTGGTTGGCTTCAGAAAGTGTCGCAGTTTGTACGATCTTTTTAGCGTCCAGGCTATAATCTTCGTTCGCTGTCTTATAGAGACTAGAAAACGATTTTAAAACATGCCAACAATCTTTGGCTGGGTAGGAAATCATGGCGACGGTGGTGGTGCCGCCTAAGACAATCAAAACAGCCACGTGATCAAGGTAAAACTCGTATTGTCCACCAAGTAGACTGAGGGATGTTTGCAGTAACACAAAAATAAAAGTGAGGCCGAGTAAGTGAAACATTAAAATCCTCCGCTTGCAGGTTGGCGATTGATTTTTTCGAGAATAGTTCGCGTTTCGACGTTGTCAGGTTCTAAAGAAAGGGCCCTCTGGTAAGCACTGACGGACTCAGAGTACTTTCCTTGCAGGTAAAAATTATTACCGAGTAAATTCCATCCGACCGAAAATGAAGGATAGTTATTGACCAAGTTTCGGGTGAGAACTTCAGCTTGAATGTATTCCTTTTTGAGTAACGATGATTGAATCGAAGCCACCTGTCGAGCGATGGATTCGATAGCGGCTTTTACATCAGGATCATTGAGTTTAGCTTCAGCTTTTGCAAGAGATTGAAGTTTGACCGTGATTTCGCCCGTTGTCGAAAGTGCTCTTTTTTCGATCATTACTTTTTGTTGAGCGAAATCAGTTTTACTTACTTCGATCATAAACCCTTCTGGCAATGCGCGAAGCTGATCTTCGGTCAATTGCAGTGGGGTGACACCTAATTTTTGAGAGCCGTTTTGGGTATGAAGAACAACATCCGCTTCGGGGGGAGTTGAGTTTACTTTGAGAGACAGGCTGCTACAGCCCGTTAAAAAAAGAAGAGTTAATATTAAAAACTTCGATTGAGACATAATCACCTCGCAGTGGTCCATGTCTCAAATCGGAAATTAACGTGAAAAAATGAATGCTTAAGGAGAAGATTGGCCTCAGGTCTGGATAGAGCAAGACGTGAGGCCGATCACTTAGTGAACTTCGAACTGTGTCGAGGCAAAATTTGGGTCTGTATCTTTTTGTGGTTGGTATGGATTGCACTGTGCTTGTCTTTCAACTGGGTAGCACACGTGGACTTTCCACTTGTCGCCAGACTTTAAGGCATGGACCAGGTAAGGAGCTTCGTCAGAATTCTTAGGAGATAAAGGCACAAGCACAAACGGACGATTTTTTCCTTTGGCAATGCCAGTGTCTTTGTCGTAGCCCATTTTCCATATTAACTTTTGTTGACGACCTTCGAGAACTTCCATTTGCCACTGATTAATATGAATCAGCTCATAATTATCCACACTTCCAAATTTCATGGGTGTGGAAAAGTCGAATTCATGTTTTTCTTCGATGGTTGGTGGGCAAATAAAGCGATCATGGGTTGAGAAAAACTTTTTGGTTTTTTCGTAAAAAGTATCGGCCTCTGTAATCAGAGTGTCTGGCCCGTCTTCTTTAACCTGCTTCAGAATCTTTGTCTGTTGTAAAGACAAACAAGGTAAGGTTTCATAGGACTTTCCGATGTGCCATGAGTCGTAGGCATGGGCAAGCGACGTTGTGATCATTGCGATTGTAAATACGATTGTTCTCATAAATCCTCCAGGTCTGTTGTTGCTATGTCGGCTGTGTTATTCGTTTTTTGTCTTAGAACATCGCAATGGGTGTATACGTTCTGCTTTTCGCGATGAGTTTCAACTCCAATTTTGCAAAGTTGCGGGTCATTAACATCCACATCTGTCTTCCATCCCGCGGAATAAATATATCGAGGCGGAATTCGCAACGAGAAGACATGGAGATCCTTCATGATAAGGTAAGGGTTGTCTTTTTCTAAAAAGGGAATGGTTTCTTGAATGGAATCAGCATGAATGGCATCCGTTGTGATTTCTTCTGCTGAATCCGCAAAAGCTTTGTCTATATTATAGAAAAAAAATACAAACATCATCATCCATTTCATACCTTCTCCTTTCTTTACTGCACACGTAAGGTGAGTGGTGAACTGATAGCTTTGCCATAGTCAGCACTGATTGAAACCGCACGAAATTCATAGGTGTCACCTTGGATCAAGTTGATCACAGTGACTGTATGAACAGGACGGAGGCGATTGTCAGCAACCGTTAAAGTTTCTTCTCCTGTTCTTAAGTTTTTATAAAGGATCTGCCCTGTCGAAGGGATGTTTGTACTCCACTGAAAGCTCACGAAGCCTTCCACGTTGCCCGCATTTCGGAAGTTAGAAATCACTGGAATTGTTCCAGGGGTGCAAGGGTTAAAAATGGCAAAGGCTGGAAGATGCCAGTTGGCGGCAGCAATCGGTTTCCATCCACGGCTGAGAAGATCATTGTAAGCGGGTTGAGGGTTTGAATTGTTATTGTAATCAAAAAAGAGATTGTTACCAAGTTGCCCACAGCGTGGCTCTGTAGTTGTGCTTGCGCTGACTTTTCTCCACATCGGAATCAAAGAGATATGATATCGTGGTCCTTGATAGTAGTTCAGCTTCACCACAAACTCCGTGTTGTGATCCATTGTCACGCGCTGACCACAACCCATTCTTGTTGGATGATCGCCCTCATTGTCGACCACTGTTTGATAGACTCCGTTTTGATCACGGATTTGCAGTGTCGCGCCGTCGTCGGAGAGAAGTGCGAGTTCATACTCTCCGGCTTCGTCTTCGGGTGCTAATTTTAAAATAGAACTTACACTGAGAGCAAAGTACTCATTGAGGATCTGTTGATTGTCATCTTTAATGCTCTCGCCCGTTTCTGAAGGAAAGCCCATCGAGAAAACGCGTGTGGGAACATCCAGTTTTGAAAAGAAAAGATATTTTGAAGATTTCTGTCCCAAAGAAATATAATCATCAGTGTCATACCAACGACTTTGGCCAGCGCCACGATAATAAAGTGTCGCTATCATACCGTCATTAGGGCCAGGAGTTCCTGGATCAAAAGGATCGCAGACAACTTTATTGAGTGGATAGATGTTCGCATCCAGAAACGGAAGTGGACCTTCTTCTGGATTCGAAGCGGCAACGCCGTTCCCTCCACTGTTCGAAGAGAAACACCCTTGCAAGGATAAAATGACAACCATATAAACAACAGCTTTTAAGTATTTCTGCATGGTCGTATCCTTCTCTCCCCCTGAACTCTTATAGATTATCGATTTATTTACTCAATTGCGAATTTCTCAAAAGAAGAATAGAGAGGGGTCGTCAAAGCCTTACACATAATTTTTTACATTCTGTCTCAATTTGAAATGGACCAATTGCCTGTAAATGGCTTAGACAAAAAACAAAACTTTACGGGGCACTGATTCGAAAAGACGGAAAGATCATTTAAAAAATTGATTCTAAAAATGAATCATTCTGATGGCGAGAGGCACGACATTGTGCATTGATATTCTGGAAAGGTCATGACAATTTGAGTGAGAGAGATAGAATGGTGTCTATGCAGAATGAGCCAGTCAGCACAGACCTGACTTCAGAAACGGGTCAGTTTCAGACCGTAAATCCATTCAATGGTCAAAAGATTCAGTCTTATTCGTATCTATCTGATTCGCAAGTTTCAGAGATTGTTGTGAGATCTGCACAGGCTTTTCAAAAATGGTCACAAAAAACAGTGTTAGAGCGAAAAGATCTGCTGGGACGCTTTAAATTAGAGCTGGCACAAAGAAAGTCCGATCTTGCACTGTGTATCAGTCGTGAGATGGGAAAACCGTTGATCCAAGCGGGGACCGAAGTCGAAAAAACACTTCAGCTGATCGATTATTGTCTGCTGACAGCAGAAGATCTTTTTAAAGAATCCCGCTCCAAGCATCATGTCGTTTTTCATCTTCCGTTGGGAGTTATCTACGGGATTATGCCATGGAATTTTCCGGTGTGGCAGTCGTTGCGATTTGCAGTTCCAGCACTTCTTGCTGGCAATGCCGTGATTCTTAAACCCGCCGACAATGTCGCTGGAACTTCTTTGATCATCCAAGAGGCTTTTACAAAAGCCATTGATATCGTTGGCCTCTACACGAATGTTTTTTTAACCCACTCTCTTTCAGACTCTTTGATCGCTAACCCTCTTGTTCGAGGAGTCAGTTTTACAGGCAGCACGCGTGCGGGCAAAGAAGTGGCCAAGGTTGCAGGCTCGCATGTTAAAAAGTGCGTTCTCGAACTCGGTGGAAATGATGCCTACATTGTTTGTGAAGACGCGGATCTTACCCAGGCAGCTCAAAAAGTGTATCAGGGGCGCATCCTCAACTCGGGACAAAGTTGTATATCTGCAAAACGGATTTTTGTTCAGCAGAATGTCGCATCTCAGTTTCTTGATCAGTTGATCGTCTATTTAAAAGAAATCCAATTTGGTGATCCACAATTGCCAAAGAATTTAATGGGACCACTGGCTCGACGAGATTTGGTGGATCAACTGCATGATCAATTGCAAGTGGCTTTGGCTCAAGGGGCGAAGTTGTATTATCAAAAAGAATTGCCTAAGGAATTACAAGGGAAAAACTTTTTTCCGCCGACTGTTTTGACGCAAATTCCACCGAACGGTCTTCCACACTTCGACGAATTTTTTGGTCCCGTCTTCTCGGTCATCACCTACGAAACGGACGAAGAGGCCTTGCGCTTAGCGAATCAATCTCCTTATGGCTTGGGCGGCGCTGTTTTTACAAAAAATCAAGAACGCGCAAAAAAAATAGCACTGGGTTTAGAAACAGGCTCGGTGGCGATCAATGATTATCTTAAATCAGCCCCTGAACGTCCTTTTGGCGGAATAAAAAATTCAGGTTACGGTACAGAGCTTGGAGAATCCGGCTTTTTCGAATTCACCCATCAAAAAGTAATCGTCTTTTAGATTTTAAAAAAACTCTTTTAAACACTCGCGCAATTGTTGTTCGCTCGGTAAAAGTTCTTTCTCGGTGAAATGAGCCAGAGGCGTGGGAGAAAGAGCGAGCTGATCCACGAGATTTTTTTTAGAATCTTGATAATAAAACAGACCAGTCAGAAATTCGTTATTTTGACGGGTTTCAAAAAGTAATCCCAAAGCTTGTTTAGCATCAGTTACATCGTGGGCTCGCGAATCCAATTTTTTGAGAGTCAAAAGAGAGCCATCATGCATTTCGATAGTTTTAGTTTCTCCTTCGTTGTAATCCACAGCGATTTCTGGTGTTGGAGAAATATAACCCAACTCCTGCAAAGGAACGTTGAGTTCTTTGACCATATCGTAGCTCTTCGTGGAGCCTGTGTGGTTAGCAAAGGTGATACATGGAGAAATAATGTCGATGACAGCAGTGCCAGGATGTTGCAGGGCTGAACGAATCAGGGGGACCAGTTGTTTAGCATCTCCCGAAAACGAGCGGGCCACAAACGTGCAACCCAGTTCGATAGCAAGTGCACATAAATCGATGGACTGAAATTGATTGGTTTGCCCAGTTTTCAGTGTGGAACCCACATCGGCTGTGGCCGAAAACTGCCCCTTGGTGAGTCCGTAGACACCGTTATTTTCAATGATATAAACCATCGGTACGTTTCGTCGCACCATGTGACAGAAGCCGCCAAGACCAATGCTAGCGGTATCGCCATCACCCGAAACACCAATCATTGTTAATTCGGGGTTGACTGCCTTGGCTCCAGTCGCCACAGGCGCCATGCGACCATGGAGACTGTTAAAACCATGCGACTTACTTAAAAAGTAAGCCGTTGTTTTTGATGAACAGCCGATCCCAGACATCTTTGCCACTTTGTAAGGATTGATCGAAGACTGGTAAAGAGCTGAGATAAGGTTGTTTGTAATACTGTCGTGACCACAGCCCGAGCACAGTGTGGACTTCGCTCCACTGTAATCGGCACGAGCCAGGTTGAGTTTATTTTTGCCAGAGACTGGAGCTTCCGTTTTAGTTGTTTCCATGAAGGACTCCCTCAAGAAATGTTTGATAGCGAGAAGGCCAGCCGTCGTAGCTGAGTGACGATTTTATTTTTGCAGCATGCTGCGGAAACTCTTGGCACAAAAGGCGTTTCATTTGGCCATCGCGATTTTGTTCGAGAACAAAAATCTTTTTATGCCCGGCCAAATAGTCTTCGACCTTTTTAGAAAACGGGAAAGCTTTCAATCGGAGATAACTTGTGGCAATACCTTTGTCGGAAAGAGCTTTCCGAAGTTCGTTTATCGCGCTTTCTGTGGAGCCGTAGGCAATCAGTCCGACTTCATTTGTCTTCAGATCCACTTCTGGTTCGGGCATCAAAGTTTTTGCTGTTTCCCACTTTTTATCTAAACGCTCCAGAAGCTTTTTAAAGACCTCAGGGTTTTCCGTGTATTTCGCAGACTCATCATGCCCCGTACCGCGTGTAAAATAACCGGCCAGATCATGTTCGGTGCCGGGAAGTGTTCGAAAAGGAATTCCATCGCCATCGGTATCTTTGTAGCGATCAAATTTTTGCACCTTTTGTAAATCGGCAGCCGAGAGAACCTTGCCGCGATCGTAAGGCTTTTTGGAATATGTAAAATCATCGCTGATCCAATAGTTCATTCCTAAATCCAAATCCGACATCACAAAAACAAGCGTCTGCAAACGTTCTGCGAGATCGAAAGCGGTTTTCGCCATGGAGAAACACTCTTCAGGACTCGCCGGAAAAAGCAGCGGATGGCGGGTGTCGCCATGGGACAGCTGTGCGCACGCAAGGATGTCTCCTTGTAAAGTGCGAGTAGGAAGTCCTGTCGATGGACCTGCTCTTTGAACATTCCACACCACTCCTGGAATTTCGGCAAAGTACATCAGTCCCGCAGTTTCGGCCATCAGACTGATTCCTGGGCCCGACGTGGCCGTCATTGCGCGAGCTCCAGCCCAACCGGCTCCCGCCACCATTGTGATGGCACTGAGTTCGTCTTCGGCCTGAATCACCGAAAAGAGATTTTTATGATCGGCAGTTTTACGTAATTTTTGGCAATAGGCTTCAAAACTTTCAGCGAGCGAGCTGGAAGGTGTGATTGGATACCATGAAGCAAAACTGCATCCCGCAAAAACGGAGCCGAGGCCTGCAGCTGTATTGCCATCGATCAGAATTTTACCTTTATTGAGATCGCGCGATTGCAAACTCCACGGGCTTTGCGTTTGAATCTGTGTCTTAAAGTGTTCGCGTCCTGCCGTTGCCGCAGCCACGTTGAGGTCCACAACCGTCTTCTTGTGATGGAACTGATCGTCGATTGTTTTGTGTAATATAGAATCAGGAATTCCCAGCATCTCTGCCAGCACGCCCACATAGACGATATTGGTAAGGAGTTTTTTAAGCTTGATCGAGTCGCTCACTTGTCCCGCAATTTTTGCAAAGTCCACAGAGATGGCATTGGCTGGAAGAGGTTTTGTAAAACGCAAACTCGAATTGTAAATAAACACACCACCCTCAGCAAGGTGGTGAAGATCGTCGTTGGCCGTTTGTTGGTTCATGGCGACGACCAAATCCATTTTGGGTGGAAGAGAGGTGTACCCTTGTTCGTTGACTCGAATGGCAAACCAGGTTGGAAGGCCTGCGATATTCGAGGGAAAAAGATTTTTTCCTCCGACGGGAATGCCCATGCGAAAAATAGAACGCAAAAGGATCAGGTTTGAGGATTGGCTGCCACTGCCGTTAATGGTGGCGATGATCATAGACAGATTATTGATTGTTTTCATGCTGATTTAATATAGGCCATCCGCAGATTGAATTAAAGAGATTCAGCACTTAACGCGGAGAATACGAAGTGCGCTCAAGATTGCCAGTGTTCCAACCAGTTATTCTTTTCCCCTTGAACGATAGGATTTTTTCCAAAATTCAATGCGTGACGACGAAGGACTGGCCCAAAGCCAATTCAAGGAGGAGCAAATTGAATTTTGGAAAAAAGACTGAGTTCAAGGGGAAAAGAATAACTGGTTGGAACACTAGCTCGGGAGATCAGCCACTTGGACATCGGGATCAACGGACTTCACCCAGTTGATGTAGTTATTGTAAAGAATATCGGCAGGCGCGGGTGGATGAACCGGGCCGACGTGAATAGTGAGCTTCCCTGGGTAGGGGATCAAACGTCCTTTGGGCCATAAATCGGCATTCCCGCGAATGTACAAAAAGAGAATGGGAGTCTTCGTTCGTTCAGCAAAAAGACTCACTCCCTTACGGAAACTCTGAATGCGTCCATCGGGAGAGCGGGTTCCTTCGGGGAATAAAATCATCCATATCTGATCCAATTGAGTCAAAAGGTTGAGGCACAAATTGACGGCTTCGCCCTTTTTGTCTTTACGGTCGATGGGAATTGCCCCCAAGCAGTGCTTCGAAAAAAAAGTAAATACTGGGTTCGAAAAAAAATAGTCCTTAGCGGCAGTGATAAAAAGATGAGACCAAATCGAAAAGGGAACAGCCGCAGCTATCGAAGTGGCATCCAAATGGCTCGCGTGGTTGGAAATCAGTAAAAGCCGTGGGTGTTCCTTAAAAATTTTTTTAAAATCTCCTAAGACTTTGATTCGGATGTAAAAACGAAAGCCAATTTGTTTGAGATAAAAGGCCCATAACAATCGAAACACATAGCTTGTGGCATCGCGGTGCTTGGTAAAAAGTGGAAGATGTTTCAGATGCGTTGGCAGCTTGGTCCACTGATCGTTTTCGTAATCCCATTGGTTCATAACGTGCCTTGCAAGTAACTAATCACGTAGTAACTGGCGGGGGCGACAAAAACCAAACGTTCAATTCGGGTGAAAAAGTCCCCACGACCGATGACAAAAGAGCTGTAGATTTTGATTCCTAAATCCCTGCGAATCACCACCAAAATGGTATCGCCGGTGCTACCAAAAACAAAACAGGCTGTGGCAATCATCCACCAGTTGGGTTGGAGATCCACGGAGAGTAAATTTTGTGCCAAATAACCAAGCCCGAGGGTTAAGAGGGCTGCAACAAGATACCCCTCAAGACTGCGCTTGGGAGTTAATTCGGAAACAATTTTAATTTTTTTAAAGTGGCGGCTGACGCGCAGATAAATATTTTCGAAAGCCTCAGTGAGGAGGATGATGTAGATGGCGATATAAATGCCATCCTTGATGGCCATGATCCGCGCCAGATGCATAAAAAACCACAACAACAAAAAATTCACCAAAGTGAGTGCAATGTATTGCACCATTTGTTTGTAGTTATTGCGAATCATCGGAATCAAGCAAATGCCAAAAAAGAAAAGCGGTGGCATCATTTCAAACAAACGACTGTAGTCGAGATAGATAAAAACACCGCAGGCAACAAGCGAGAGATAACAGGCGATCACAAAATAGCTGCGATGATAAATCCCGGTCATCTGAAAAAAAATCTTAGCTCCGTAAATCGAAATAATGGTGACAAGAATCAACGGAAAGGGCCAGTTCATTCCCAGAAAAATAAAAAGAAAGGGCGTGATCAAAAGCCAGCTCACCAACGTCGAAAAAGAACTGCGAAAGTGTCCTTGGCGTTTTTGCAAAAAGTAGTAGATCAACGTCATCGAAAGGATCACAGTCAATGTGACCGAAGCCATGGCTAGGAATAGGGGTTCAGACCATAATTGAAACACAGGAGTATCTTAAAGGGTTATGCCGAAATCTTTAAGCTTTTTATAGAGACTGGAGCGAGAGATCTTCAGTATTTTAGTCAGCGCGTCAACATCCTTTTCCTGACTCAAGGCTGTTTCGAGCACTTTCTTCTCAAAATCATTCACAAGGTCAGGTAGCCCGCGTTGCAAATCGATGCGCAGTTCAGACGTGTTGATGCTCGAAGGTGCCAAAAGTGGACGCAAATCCTCACTGCGAATGATCGGAAGTGGAGATTGCAGCGCCACCTGTTCGCAGACGCGCTTGAGTTCGCGCACATTCCCCGGCCATGGATATTTTTGTAGGGCTTCGAGGGCACCTTCGGAAAAAGTTTTATTCTTAAACGAACGAATCTTTTGCATAAAAAAAGTAACGAGAAGCGGAAGATCTCCGAGGCGTTCACGAAGCGGAGGGATGGAAATTTTGTGTCCTGAAAGACGCCACATCAAATCCTCGCGAAACTTTCCTTCGCTCACTAATTTTTGCAAATTTTCATTGGTGGCAGCGATAATGCGCGTTTGTACATGAAATGTTTCATTGGCACCCACACGGCGGATTTCGCCACTTTCTAAAAATCGTAAAAGTTTGGCCTGCTGGGAGAGAGGCAGCGCTTCAATTTCATCAAGGAATAAGTCGCCACCATTCGCACTTTCGGCCAATCCCATTTTATTTTGCAAGGCGCCTGTAAAAGCCCCTTTGTTGTAACCAAAAAATTCGGATTCAAAAAGATTTTCTGGTATCGCCGCTACGTTGACAGAAATAAATGGGCGGCTGTCCTCTTGTTGATGAAGGAGGTGGGCAACCACTTCTTTTCCAGATCCAGATTCGGCTTCAATAAGAACGGGGGTCATTTCGCCCTTGAGCTGAGCCACTTTGCGTCGTAAGTCCTCGCTCGCAGGGGATTGCCCTATCCACTGGTAAGGATGTTCGTGCTGCCAGCGCAGAGCAAAGAGCGCTTCGAGTTTGTTCAGGGTGATGATCACTTCATCTGGCGTGAGTGGTTTTGGTAAAAAGCGCGTCGCGCCTGCCTTGAGAGTTTTTTCCATCAGCATCCGATCCAGATCGCCTGAGATGGCGACGATCTCGGTGTGAGGGTCGTGTTGGCTTAAGGCCTTAATCACTTCGAGGCCTTCGTGCTTATTGTGCTGACCGCTGAGGTGGAGATCGACAAAAGCGACATGAATGGGCTCTTTGGGCAAAGCAAAATGAGTTTTGCCAATAAAGTTCCACGGATCGTGGATCACCGAACGCAGGGCTTCGAGAATCATGGTGTCATCATCGATGACAAGAAGGTTGAGCTTCATTGTGTAAAAATGGTCTCATTAGCTCAAAAGAGAGGCAAGGAAATATCGTTCTCGGCTCAAATTATTAATATCCTGAGCAGAGCGAAGGATCCACCCATAAAGTCATTGAAGCCTTCCTCTCTGAGCCCTATAATCAAATGCAAAATCTCGGGAGTTTTTAATGTCACAAAAAGTTCTATTGCTGGAAAACATTCATTCCTCGGCCAAAGAGATGTTTCTCCAAGCTGGTTTCGAAGTCCATACCGAAACAACATCGTTTAGCGAAGCCGAATTGATTCAAAAACTTCCTGGCTACGACGTGATCGGCATTCGTTCGAAAACCAATCTCACGGCCAAAGTTTTAAAGCAGGCTTCATCCCTGCAAGTGATTGGATGTTATTGCATCGGAACAAATCAGGTGGATTTAGAAACCTCAGCCCTTCAAGGAATGCCGGTGTTTAATGCACCCCACAGCAATACACGAAGCGTGGCAGAGCTTGTGATCGCCGAGATTATTTCTTTGTCGCGAAATTTATGTGATCTCAGCAATCAAGTGCATACGGGAGTTTGGAATAAATCGGCTAAAGGCTTTCGCGAAGTGCGTGGGAAGACATTAGGGATTGTGGGTTATGGCCACATTGGGAGCCAAGTGAGTGTTTTGGCGGAGTCCTTGGGGCTCGAAGTTTTTTTTTATGATGTGATTAAAAAACTTCCTCTCGGTAACGCCAAACCAATGGCAAGTCTCGAAAGTCTTTTGGAAAAATCGGATTTTATTACTCTCCATGTGCCCGAAACTCCCGAAACCAAAAATCTCATCACGGCTAAAGAGTTTGCAATGATGAAAAAAGGCGTGCATCTCATCAACGCAAGTCGTGGCACGGTCGTCGTGATCGAAGATCTCGTGGCGGCTTTAAAAAGTAAAAAAGTGGCGGGTGCCGCTGTGGATGTGTTTCCTACGGAGCCCAAAGACAATAACGAAAAATTTATCAATCTCCTCCAAGGAATTCCAAATGTCATTCTCACTCCACACATCGGGGGGAGCACGGAAGAGGCCCAGGCCGCCATTGGCTCCGAAGTCACCTATAGTTTGCTCACATTTATGCAGCAGGGAAAAACCTATGGCGCTGTTCAGTTTCCCTCGATGGAAGTTCCACAGATTCGCCCCGGTGTTTCGCGATTGATCAATGCGCATAAAAACGTTCCTGGAGTTCTTGGAGAAGTGAATAGCATCGTTTCTCAGTTTGGCGTCAACATTCAGGCGCAGTATTTGGCAACAAACAGCCAAGTGGGATATTTAGTGATGGATTTAGAAGATCCTAAAATGTCCTCGACTGTGGCGCAAAAAATTGGTGGCTTAAAAACAAGTTTAAAAACTCGACTGATTGAGCCGACAAATTCCAATCAGGGGATCAAATGAAAACAAGTTTATTGATATTCACTTTTATTTTTTCTTCAACGTCTATGGCCTTCTTTGTAGATCCCATCGTGAGTGTTGGTTACGACACGGGCGGCGACACGCTGGTGGATTTAACCTATACCGACGGATCGCGCTTTAAGATTAAAGCCGGTCAGGGGTTGTTGATCAATGCCGGTCTAACGACAGGGGTTGAGCTGACTGAAAGTGATTATTTAAGTTTACAGACCACTCTTGGTTATAAATTTGCATCCACCAAGCAAGCCTCTAACGGCAGTTTGGATTGGACGCATCTTCTACTCGAAGCCATTTTATTTTATAACAATATGGATCCCAGCGCCAAATATGGGTTTCGAGTCGGTGCGGGAATCAGTGCCAATACCCAAAACAAACTCAAAGGCGGCGCCGGTTTAACAGAGGGCATTTTAGTAAAACCTGACGACGAAATTGGCTGGGTGGTTCAAGCCGACTTTGCGTTTGGAGATGTGAAGCAATATATGATTGGGATGCGTGGCACGTTTATCGATTACAAACCCGAGGGCTACGAAGAAGCCAGTGGAAACAGCGTCGGGCTCCAATTCACATACCTGTTTAAAACCATTCCTTTCATCAGTAAAAAAGAAGCAACCCAGTAATTTCGTTTTAAAAAATCTTGCCGGGATTCATAATCCCATCGGGATCGAAGATCTTTTTGATCTGTTTGAGAATTTCGATTTCTTGTGGGGATCGCGTGTAGTGCAGGAATTTCTTTTTGGCGAGGCCCACGCCGTGTTCGGCGCTGATGGAGCCCTCGAATTTTTCGATCTGTTGATAGAGGAGTTCATCGGCTACTTGGCATTTTTTAATAAACTCGTCTTTGCTTAAATTTTGTGGCTTTAAGATATTGATATGAAGATTGCCATCGCCAATATGGCCAAACCAGATCACTTCCCAATCCGGGTAGGATTTTTCAATCAGTGCTTGCGTTGTTTTAACAAAGTCCGGAGCGCGCGAAACGCGAACAGAGACATCATTTTTGTAAGGCACAAATGGAGAGATCGATTCGCTAATATACTCGCGCAAGCTCCAAAAGTTTTCACTTTGCGTGGAGTTTTGGCTAATCACGCCGTCAAGCACCCAGCCGTTTTCAAAACACTCACTAAACAAAGTCTCAATCTGCTCGCCAGCTTCGGCCGATGGTTGTTCGACCTCGAGGAGGAGATAGAATGGCGTTTTGGTTTCAAATGGGGCAGACAACTTACTATGTGCTGCAAGAACCTTGTCCATCGCCTGCTGGGAAAAAAATTCGCAAGCCGTGACACTCATTTTTTTATTAAAGGTGCGATAAACATCGAGCGTGTGTTCGAGTTTTTCTAATCCCAAGACCAGCACCTTGAGTTCTTGAGGGCGGCTGGTCAATTGGATTTCGATCTGAGTAAAAAATCCCAAGGTACCTTCGCTGCCGATAAAAAGATGGCGAAGATCGTAACCAGTGGCATTTTTCTTAAGCGATTTATTGAGATAAAGAGATTCACCGCTTCCAGTGACGACTTTAAGACCTGAAATCCAATTGCGGGTGAGTCCATATTTTACAACTTTCACGCCGCCGGCATTGGTGGCCACAGTCCCGCCCATTTGGCTCGAGCCAACGGCCGCAAAATCCACTGGATAATAGTAGCCCTTTTCTTCTGCAAAATTTTGTACAGCTTCGGTGATCACACCCGGCTGAACGGTGAGGACTAAGTCTGTTTCGTTAAAATCCAAAATCTTGTTCATGCGATCAAAGGCCACAACCACTTCTTGATTAGCAGCGGTGGCAGCCGAACTTAAGCCCGTACGTCCACCCGAGGGAACCAGTGAAATTTTATGGCGTCGAGCCCATTGAACCAATTCGATGACATTTTTTTCGGTCTCCGGAAAAACGATCAGCGAGGGATTGGCGGGATAGTAAATCGACCAGTCTTTGCCAAAGTTTTGCAGATCCGATGCGGAGTTCGACATCTGTTGCGGGGTAAGAATTTTCTGTAGATCTGCCAGTTGTGTTTCAGTCATGTGTTGCTCGGTAAATTACGCGTTTGCGTGTTTGGGATCAAGCACTTTTGCTGCCTTTTTGAAAATGTTGAAGAACACGAAAGAAGCGCTGTTTCTCTAAGTCTAAAGTTTCACCATTACGATGTTGATGGCGGATATGACGGAAGGCTTCGATGGCCATCATAATACTGACTCCCAACTGCGACGAATTTCTCGCGCAAAGGTCCTCGAGAATTTCGGCAACATGAGTGGCCTCGTGCACACCGTAAGTGGTGCCAGTGCCTTTGATTTTATGAAATTCATTTTGCAAATTTTTACGATCGCGACGATGCCAAAACGTCATAATGCTTTCGATTTTTTCATCAAAAGAATCCAGATACTCCTGTTTAAGCTCGATAAAGAGCTCATTGAGTTCGTTCTGTTTATTGGTTGTTGGATTTTTTTTGCTCATGCCGCTGCTCCATGGGAATCGACGTTGTGTGCGGACTGGACGCGCCAGTCGGGAATTGTAAAAGAAAAGGTCGATCCAACCCCAGTTTGGGATCGAACCTGAATGGTGCCACCGTGCTCTTCAACAAGAGCCTTCGAAATAGCGAGGCCCAGGCCAGTGCCCTTGACAAGCTTGCTTTCAGGCTGAGTGGCTTGGCGGAATTTTTCGAAAATCAACTGTTGATCATGCTCGGCAATACCGGGGCCGCGATCGGTGATAGCGATTTCTAAAAAGTTTTTATCATTGATAAAATAACTGATCGTTACAGCATCGTTTTTTGGCGAGTACTTGATGGCGTTTGAAATCAAATTTGTCATCACCTGTTGAATCCGATCTTTGTCCAGCGACGCATCCAGGGCCTGATCTGGTTTTCGTATTTCCAAACGAACTTGCGCTGTTTGCGAAAGGCCATTGAGACTTTCTGTGCAAGATTCCGCGAGTGTATACATATCGATCCACTCTTTTTGTAATTTAAAGGTTCCTGATTCCATTTTTGCGAGATCCAAAAGATTGTTAATCAAGCGCACAAGGCGATCGGTTTCTTGCTCTGCAATTTTCACCAAGCCCAAAGACTCTCCTTGGATGTCGCCCACAATCCCACTGGAAAGAAGTCCCAGTGAACCTTTGATCGAGGTGAGGGGAGTGCGCAACTCATGACTGGCAATGCTCACAAATTCGGATTTAGCTCGATCGAGAGCTTTGAGTTCATCCATGCTGTTAAGGGCCCGCTGCGCGAGAGAGTTAAAGGTTCTTTGCAAATCGCCAATTTCGTTATTGGCGGGAGTGGCGAGTTTAAAGGTGTAGCGGTCGATGAGGAAGTCCATCATTCGCTGGGAAAGTTTTTGCAAAGGCATGACAATCGAATTGATGAGGTAATAGGCAAAAACAAAAAGGCCGAGAAGCGGAAGTCCAATGGCGATAAGGGCGTAAAATTGGAATTCTTTCTTTTGTTTTTGAATTTGCGAAGCTGTGATGTCGTAATAAGCGCGCTCCGTTTGTTGCAATTCATTAAAGCGACGTTTACGCAAGTCTTTGTTAAAAGTGTTGAGGGCCTGGACCAAATTACTAATCGCTTCGATGCGCGGAGGTTCGGTGATGGTGTTGCGCCATTTTTTAAAATAGCCAACTGTTTCTTTTGGATTTTTAAGAGGATCGATGTTTTTACTTTCGATTTCGTTGGCATAGCTACGCAGATAGAGACTGAGGTGAATGTCTTCCTGAATCTTATCGAGTTTTTGATAATGCTCATAGGCCTTCACTGCAAAAAAGCCGGTGCTTGCAGTGATGAGAGTCACAGAAATGACAATCTTGGCCCGCATTGATTTCATGAAGCGGCCTTTAAGATCGTATCGATCTGTTGACAGAGAGTTTGCGGATTGAAAGGTTTTTGAATATATCCCACACCCAAGTCCAAAAACTCTTGAATGTCATGCTGAGTGGACTTGGCACTTAAAAAGATAACAGGTGTGTTTGACTGCGATTGTTCCTGAAACTTTTTGCACACTTCGGTGCCAGAAAGTTCCGGCATCATCCCATCGAGGATGATGAGATCGTAAGGATTGTTAAGTGCCATGTCCAGGGCTTCGCGACCGTTTGTGGCCAAGGCGACTTCGTGCTGACCCACGCGCTCCAAAACAATTTTTGCGATCATCGAAATATTAGAATCATCTTCGGCAATAAGTATTTTCATAATAAACCTCTTATGCGGCGTTGTACTTTTTTAAACAGTTTTTAATTTGCTGACGGAGGAGATCATCCATCTCTAAAAATTGTCCTTCGACCTGAAACTGCTGATGTTGATTGTTAAACTGACAGCTCGAAACCACAGCTTTCGGTTTTTGCACAGACGAAAGCTGATCAACGTGGAGATAGAATTCAAAACCAACAGGAACCGCAAGAGGCGAGAGCGCGGTAAAACCCGAGAGTCCAATTTTTTTCATCTTGAGAGGGCTTTGTGCACTTGCGGCCCAATCCACATTGGCACTGGCGTCCATGTTGATTACGCTGGGATTAACAATGCGACTTTCGAAAATCTTTTCGATTTTTTGCAAGAGAAGTTGTGGGTCGATCGGTTTAACGATGTAGTCTTTGACCCCAAGATCAATCGCCAGTTGGATATCTTGTTTTTCTCTGCGACCAGTGAGCATCGCAATCATTAGATCTTTGTGTTTTGCTTGCAGACGAATGGTTTTGATTAAATCAAAGCCACTGTACTGAGGCATATTGGCATCGGAGAGAAGAAGATCGTAGGTTTCGTTGTTGAGTTCGTTGAGAGCGGTGAGACCATTTTCGACAACGACGACACTGTAGCCACCGCGTTCAAGAATTTTTTTGACGAAGCGACGGACATCGGCGTCGTCATCAACGAGCAAAATCTTTTGCATAAACAGCCTCCTTGGAGCTGTTTATTTATCGGAAAAAACCATGCAAATCTGGAGGTTTAACAGAACTTTTTGCAACAACTGGACAGCCCGAATCAGCTCGACCAAGTGGGGGGGATTTTACGTTAGCCTGTTGCTATTTTTTTGATGAAACAAAAGCGCATAGAGGCGCTTAAAAGGAGGTAAAGGCCGATCAAAGTCCAGTAAGGTCCGCCCATAAACAGCACAGTTGTCAGGGCGACACCCAAAAACAGACGGAGATAGACTTGAAGCGCGGAGAGGTTTTCTTTCATTTACTTTGTTAAGACTTCTTGGAGTTCGCCGGCTTCGAACATTTCCATCATAATATCGCTTCCGCCAATCAATTCTTTGTTGTGATAAAGTTGCGGGATTGTCGGCCAATTGCCGTACTCTTTAATGCCTTGGCGCATTTCTTCGTCTTGAAGAATATCAACATGCTGAAAAGGAATGCCCACTTCTTGCAAAATCGCTGTGGCTCGAGCCGAAAAACCGCACATCGGAAATGATGGGGAGCCTTTCATAAAAAGAACAGTTTTGTTGGTGGTGAGTAGAGTTTCAATTTTTTGGCGAATCTCAGACATTTTAAAATCTCCTTATTTAAGAACTTCGGTTTTAATTGTGAGTGCGTGAACTTCACCTGTTTTGAGTTCAGCATCAAAAACTTCCATCACTTGCTTGTGGCACTGGATGCGCGAAAGTCCTGCAAATTTTTTAGAAGACACATAAACAGAGTAATGATCTTCGGTTCCGGTGAGATCGGTAACATCGACCGATCCATCGGGATAGGCGGTTTGCAGTCGGTTTTTGATTTCTTGAGGTTTCATTGCTGAGTGTTATAGCTGCATTTAAGACAAAATGCAAAAAGCCCAGAGATTGCAGGATATATGAAAAATATTGCGTAGTTAGGGCGGTTAGTGACGAGTTCTTATGAAGTCTTGCGGCTTATTGCGCATTATGTTAGAACTGGCATCGATGTTTATAGATGGTTTTGTCGATAAAAAACAGGTCACCAAAGAGCGCCACAAAGCGCGCGAACTCCGCCAGTCTCAATGGTGGAAGAAAAAATTAGCTCAAGGTGTCTGTCACTACTGCGAACAAAAATTTCTGGCCCAAGAACTCACCATGGATCACGTCGTCCCACTCTCGCGCGGCGGTCGCAGCACAAAAGGGAATGCGGTGGTTTGTTGCAAAGAGTGCAACTCAAAGAAAAAGTACTACACACCTGTCGATCTACACTTTATGGATTTGGAACCAAGGTAGTATCAGTGTTCTCTGTTTCTTTTGCGAATGGCATAGGGTACAATGCCATTTACCTCGCATTGGTTGAGTAAAAGATAGTCACTCAGTTGTCCAAGATCCTTTCCCCAATGAGCCAATCTAGAATAGGGGCTAAGTCGCCAAACGCCTTTCCCAAGCAGTCTCGCAACCAGTCCCGTAAGAGCTCGAATAAACCCTCGATACAACCGACGATTCGTAATCCTCAAAACAATATGCCAATGATCCCTTTGAACCGTTTCGGAATAAATCTTAATTCCAAAGGTCCCAGCTTGTTTTCTAAGAATCTTCCTTAAACCCACCTGATTCTTAATAAGAACGATCGCTTTCTTGGACTTTAAAACAAAATGCATTGGTTTATTTCGATCTAACGGTCGTTCTGTTTTTCTCCGACCTTTAGAAGATAAAGATCCACCAAACTCAGTCTTTGGTTTTTTTAACATGGATAATTGCTTCACTCGGTGCTCCTTTTTTTAAAGAAAATGAATCGGGGGTTTTCGGAAATCCCTTTCTAAGACAGGCCGGTCTTAAAACGGAGATCTTAAAACTCACACCAATTTTCCTTGGTTCCCCAATTGGACCCCCGATTCATTTTCTTTAAAAAAATTCTACCTATG
>CAZOGU010000040.1:0-28656 GCA_964579625.1 uncultured Pseudobdellovibrionaceae bacterium | reverse complement strand
CTAATACGTTGCAAAAGCATTGACGCGGCTTGAAATTATTGGGCGTAACCTATAACTTTGACAGAATACAAGTGCTGCTCAACAACCGGGGGTTTCATGCCATTTTTATCCACTAACTTATCACCTTCAAGCGATGAGTTCCGCGCGAATTCTCAGTGGATGATGTCCCTTGTAAAAACTTTGCAGCAGAATATCGAAAAAGCCAAAGCAGGTGGCGGTGCGGAGGCTACTAAAAAACACAAAGCGCGAGGAAAGCTAACAGCCCGTGAGCGAATTCAAAATCTGATCGATCCGGGAACGCCTTTTTTAGAATTCTCAAGCCTCGCAGCCTTTGATCTCTACGAAGGAGCCGCACCAGGCGCGGGCATTATTACCGGAATCGGAATGATTTCCCGTCAGGAATGCATCATCGTGAGCAACGATGCCACTGTGAAGGGTGGCACGTATTTTCCGATGACAGTTAAAAAACATTTGCGTGCACAAGAGGTGGCTTTAGAAAATGGTCTGCCGTGCATTTACATCGTGGATAGCGGCGGTGCTTTTTTGCCAAAACAAGATGAGGTTTTTCCGGATCGCGATCATTTTGGACGCATTTTCTACAATCAAGCGAGAATGTCTGCGCTGGGGATTCCACAAATTGCTGTCGTCATGGGGAGCTGCACGGCTGGCGGTGCTTATGTTCCCGCGATGAGTGACGAAAACATTATTGTGAAAGGAAATGGAACCATCTTCCTCGGCGGCCCGCCACTTGTTAAGGCCGCAACAGGAGAAGTTGTTTCTGCGCAAGATCTTGGCGGAGCACAAGTTCATTGCACCACAAGTGGTGTGACGGATCACTTTGCCGAAGATGATCAAGAAGCCTTGTTGATTTGCCGAGACATCGTTTCCCATCTCAACCGTAAAAAATATTCGCCCGTGGTGATGAAAGCTGTTCAGGAGCCCGCTTACGGCGCCGAGGATCTCTTGGGAATTATTCCGCAAGATTCACGTCAACCCTTTGAGGTGCGCGAAGTGATTGCACGCATTGTGGATGCGAGCGAGTTTCATGAGTTTAAACAAAACTATGGAACCACAATCGTGACAGGGTTTGCGCATCTTTTTGGAATACCAGTCGGGATCATTGCCAATAATGGAGTGATTTTTAGTGAATCCGCTCTAAAGGCCACCCACTTTATTGAACTCTGTGAGCAGCGCCGCATCCCTCTTATCTTTTTACAAAATATCACCGGCTTTATGGTGGGACAAAAATATGAAAACGAAGGAATTGCTAAACATGGAGCCAAGATGGTGATGGCGGTGAGTAATGCCTCGGTTCCCAAGTTCACCGTTATTATCGGAGGCTCCTATGGAGCGGGCAACTACGGAATGTGTGGGCGCGCCTTTCAACCTCGTCAGCTATGGATGTGGCCCAATGCCAGGATTTCGGTGATGGGTGGAGAGCAGGCGGCGAATGTTCTTCTCACTGTAAAAATGGAACAAGACTCAGCCATGAGCAAAGAGGAACAGCAAAAATTTAAAGATCCCATTTTAAAAAAATACGATCACGAAAGCTCCGCCTATTATTCCACGGCACGTCTCTGGGATGATGGAATTATTGATCCACGTGACACCCGCAAAGTTTTAGCCTTGGGGCTGAGTGCGAGCTTTAACTCTCGATGGAGTGCCATCGGTCAAGGCGTTCTAAGGATGTAATATGAAAACATTGTTGATCGAACAGAATAAAAATGTGGTCTCTGTAAAACTCAACCGACCACAGGTGAGAAATGCCTTTCATCCAGAAATGATTGCAGAAATCACTTCGACTTTTAAAAAGTTGGCCAAAGAAAAACAGACGCGTGTTGTTGTGCTTTCGGGCGAAGGAGCGAGCTTTTGTGCGGGCGCC
Organism: uncultured Pseudobdellovibrionaceae bacterium; assembly: GCA_964579625.1. Lineage (GTDB taxonomy): Bacteria > Bdellovibrionota > Bdellovibrionia > Bdellovibrionales > JAGQZY01 > JANPLN01. Next base: position 26,774 of record CAZOGU010000040.1, on the reverse strand, counting down.
GATCTGGAATGGATGAAATCCATGGCCAAGTACAGTGCTGCTCAAAATAAAAAGGACGCCGAAAAACTCTTTGCGATGTTCGAAACGATGGAACAGCTTCCACAGGTTCTTATCGCCAAGGTGCAGGGACATGTGATGGGCGGGGCTTTGGGGCTCGTTGCGGTATGTGATCTTATTGTGGCCGAAGAAAAAACAGAGTTTTGTTTTAGCGAGGCGAAGCTGGGACTTTCTCCGGCCGTGATCAGTGCTTTTGTTAAAAATAAAATGCCCGCGACAGAGATGGCGCGGTGGTTTTTAACCGCCGACATTTTTTCGTCTCTTCAGGCGCAGCAAATGGGCCTCGCTCACGAAGTTGTTTCTGTGTCCGCTGTGGAGCCAACTGTTGAAAAATGGGTGGCCTCTTTGTTAAAAAATGGACCGCAAGCGCTGCGCGAAACAAAAAAACTGTTGCAGCAGATTCATCACGAGAATTCAAAAAGCAAACTCAAAAAAATGACCACAACTTTGATTGCCAAACTTCGAGTCAGTTCTGAGGGGCAAGAGGGTTTAAAAAGTTTTTTCGAAAAACGCACGCCCCACTGGAGGCTCAATGAGTGAAATTAAAAAAGTAGCTATCGCCAATCGAGGCGAAGTGGCCGTGCGTGTGATTCACGCTTGCCATGAGCTAGGTCTCAAGACGGTTCTTTTGCATTCGGAGGCGGATGTGGCCACACGGGCCTATCGACTGAGCGACGAGAGGGTTTGCATTGGTCCAGCAGAGCTGAGTAAAAGTTATCTCTCCATCGAAAATAACATTCAAGGAATTCTGAGCGCGGGTGCAGATGCGGTTCATCCAGGATTTGGTTTTTTATCAGAAAACGCCGCTTTTGCGCAGGCGTGCCTCGATTCTAAAATCACCTTTATCGGTCCTTGGGCGCAAGCGATTCGTGATTTGGGAGATAAGATCACTGCTAAAAAGTTGGTTGACGAAGAAAAAATTCCAACCATCCCTGGATACAACGGGGAAAACCAAGATGCCTATCATTTGATTCGCGAGTGCGAAAAAATTGGTTACCCTGTGATCGTTAAGGCCACAGCAGGTGGCGGCGGCCGAGGGATGAAGATTGTTCGCAATCATCAGGAGGCGCAAGAGCATATCCTCTCTGCTCAACGCGAAGCCCAGAGCGCATTTGGTTCGAGCCACGTTTTTTTGGAAAAATATCTAGATCAAGCCAAACACATCGAGGTGCAAGTGTTTGGAGACCTCTTGGGTCAAGCCGTGCATCTCTATGAGCGCGACTGTTCGGCCCAACGCCGTCATCAAAAGGTGATTGAAGAGTCTGTCGCCCCCAATCTTGATCCCCATATTCGCGAAGAAATCACAAAAGCGGCCGTTAAGCTTGCAAAAAAAGTAAACTATGTTGGCGCGGGCACAGTTGAGTTTTTAGTTCAGGACGATCGCTATTACTTTATGGAAATGAATACGCGTCTTCAGGTGGAGCACCCCGTAACAGAAATGGTGATGGGCGTGGATCTTGTCAAAGCACAAATCCTCACAATGATGAACCGAACGGCACTGTGGCCACAAGAAAAACTCAAACCGCGCGGTCATGCAATCGAGTGTCGAATTTGCGCCGAAGATCCCTACACGGCGGGCGTTCCTTCCACCGGCACTCTTCTTTATCAAAAATTCCCCGATGGTCCTGGACGACGCTTTGATTATGGTTTTGAGGCAGGAGATGTTGTGACGCCCTATTATGACTCCATGATTGCAAAAGTGATTGTATGGGACGAAACACGCCCGCGTGCGATCATGAAGATGATTGAAACTCTCAAGGAGACAGTCATTTTTGGAGTTAAAACAAATATACCGTTTTTAGTCGATATGCTTCAACATCCTGAATTTATCGATGGTTCTCTGGCGACAGGTTTTATTCAAAAGAATTTTCCATTGGGAGCAAAAGAAAGAACTTTGAGCCCTCAAGAAAAACAGTTTGTCGATAAGACCGCGTTTGATATGGCCGTCTCTTTTCATGATCAATCTCCGCAAAGACTCAAGGCCAATCCGTGGCAACATCTCTGGAGGCCCTCATGAGATCCCCCGAAATTTTTGAAGATGAAAATATTAAAGCACTGATTTTGCGCACACAAACCCATTTATGGGTTCATTTGAATGGCTGCACACATTGTGTTGAAGTCGTGAACAAGCGCGCACACAAACAACAAAATCAGGAAAAAGATCCGACGCGGATTCAGGCGCCAATGCCTGGAAAAATTATCAAGGTGATGTGCGGAGCTGGCGACAAGGTGGCACCTGGGCAAACACTGATCGTGATGGAAGCAATGAAAATGGAATACGCCCTCAAGTCGACGATAGCTGGAACGGTGTCTCAGCGACCAGCCGTTGCTGGAATGCAAGTGGCGCTGGGTGATCTTTTGGTCTTGTTGAAAGCGGACGGTCTGGGGACTAAAGATGTCTAAGGTTGAGATTGTTGAAGTTGGAATGCGAGATGGTCTTCAGAATGAGGCTGTGCATCTCGATCAGCGACAGCGTTTCGAATTTGCAAAGCGTCTGACGAAGGCTGGTCTGAACCGTATCGAGGCTGGAGCCTTTGTGTCGCCAAGGTGGGTCCCACAAATGGCAGGTTCGACGCCACTCTTAAAGCAACTTTTAAACGCTCAAAAGCGAGGGACATTTTCTCCTAAAGTGCGTTGGAGTGCCTTAGTGCCGAATCAAGTCGGATATGATGAGTCGCAAAAAGTAGGCGTCCGTGAGATCGCTATTTTTGGTGCAGTCTCGGAAACTTTTTCCAAAAAAAATATCAACTCTTCTGTTGCAGAGTCTTTTCAAAAATTTGCACCGATTGCAAAACAAGCCCGTCGAGATGGCGTGCGAGTCCGCGGGTATGTAAGCACAGTGTTTGGTTGTCCTTACGAGGGAAAAGTATCCGTCGCTCAAGCAATGAAGGTGATTGAAAAATTTTTTGAGCTTGGTGTGTACGAGCTTTCCGTCGGTGACACTATCGGTGTTGCGACTCCGAAACAGGTGCGGGATCTCTTAAAGCAAATTCAAAAAAGAAAATGGATCTCTAAAATTGCGATGCACTTTCATGACACGCGGGGAACGGCACTTGCGAATATCAGCGAAAGTCTTAACTTTGGTGTCACTGTTTTTGACTCAAGCCTTGGTGGCCTTGGAGGCTGCCCGTACGCTCCAGGAGCTGCCGGAAACGTGGCCACAGAAGATGTCGTCTACTTGCTCGAGGGCATGGGCTATAAAACTGGCGTTGATTTAGACCAACTGATCCGCACCACAGAGTGGATGACAAAACAACTCGGGCGCCCTTTAGCGTCGAGGCTGTCTCTCGCAGGACGATCGTGTTTGTTTTAGATCCTTCGAAGTCTTCAAATAAAATTAAAATTCTTAAGTAAGCTATAAAGCGTATTGCGCCGTCCAACCGTGGTAGAATCGATATTCAAATCATGATCGCGACAAAAATTAAAAAATTCTTGCGGAAAATTTTGTGTTTGGTTTGACGGTTGAAGTTTAGGATTCATTCCAGGTAATGTCTGTCGCCATCGAGGATGATAGTCTGTAAGCATCGAGACCACAGGCACTTTTTTGAGCTCTTCTGGTAAAAAATCAAAAATGAGATCGTAAAGGCGATAATTTTTAACCAAGTCGGTTGGTGTTTGTAAAAGAAGAGCCATTAGATGGGAATCCCAAAAGGGAGTTACGGTTAAGTTATGATGAATACAAGGTAAACTCCATGCTCCGGAATAAAAGTCGCAAGTAAACATTTGACTCGTTGTGCGAAGCGCTTGAGAAAATGTTGCGTCTTTATCAAAGCCCAAAAGATGTGGAGCCACGAGGTTTAAAATTTCGCCTCCCAAAAATTCTCCTCCATAAAGGCCACTTAAGATGGGCGGTACTGCGGGCTCTTCTTGGCTTAAATAGGCAGACGGAAATATCGAAGTTTTTTGTATTTGATGAGGCTGCTTGACCACTTGGGCTAGTTTTTTTGCAATCGAAACGTCGGCGTCTTGATCCTCATTCAATTTTGGATGCAACCGAGAATGGAGGTTTGTCTTTTTAGATGGAGGGAAAAGCAGAAGAGTCGAAAATAAGAGTCGACTGTCTGTGCCACCACTGACCGCGATACTATTAAAGTGCATATAGCGAAACCACGCCGAGAATCGTTCCATGATGAATTCGAAAAGCCGCTCTCCTGACCGGAGGATCGAGCCGTCAACGACGAACTCCTTTTCTTCCAGGAGAGTCGTGCCGCCCCGATTTAACAGGAGTTGCTTTTGAAATGGAAGCTGATGAATCTTTTTGAAGATCGTCAGGCCAGTGCTTACAATGCCGTTATTGAGAAAATCACAAAGTAGATGGGGATCCAACTCATAGGAAAAGTTCTGATTGGACGCGAGAGAGAAGATATCACCAAAAACGACGGGAGTGAGCAAAGAGTTATCATAATATATGGCAATGCAACTGTTACGGCTGCGAAAAATAGTCACTGATTGATCGAGATGATTTAAGCAAAAACCAACATAATGACCAATGGATAATTGAGGATCCAAGTGATTCATTTCAAAAATTGTTCCGAGAAAAAAAAATGTTTTATTTGAGTTCGCCTCAAGACGCAGGCCGGGGGTTTCAGTCGAGTAGAATAATACAAACTCACCTAAAGATTCATTCCTCTCAAATTCAGGAAGCTTGAGGGAATTATTTTTTTGAACAAGAGTAAATTTAAAAAGACGATGCGAAAAATTATTTTTAAAAAAGGTTTCACTCATTTTGAATGAAGATTTTGAATGACCAATTTGACGCTCGCAGGATTTAGCAAAACATTTAAAACCAGTAAGGTGGCATTATTAGAAAAAGAAAATAATGCGTGTTCTTTTTTTGTATTCATAAAATAAAGTTGACCACTTTCTAAATGGATCAGCTGACGATCGTAAACAAAACAAAAGCCGCATGGGCTACAGTTGTGCAAAAGAGCAATAAGACGAAAACACTCAGCACCGATATCTTGGGAATCGCGATGGAAGGGAAAATAGCCGCCGTCATCTAAGCGCAGCAGATGGGAGCGTGCAAGGTGAGGAAGGAAAGGGCTTATCGGTTGCCGAATTGAGCTCAAACCCTCGAGCGCCAGAGTCGGTGTCCGAATCGTTGCCTCAGAGTGATTGGTGCCATTTTCAGCGTTATACTCTCGTAATGAATCAAGGTCCGGAATCCCTGAAAGAGATCCATCCACTGACGTGAGGCTTAAACCGTACCTTGGAATATGAGACTTTCGCGGATTATATTTTTTCCAACCATTGTGGAAAACCTGTGATTCCTTTAGGAATAAGCCATTGTCAAACCAGATATCCAATCCATAAAAAGATCCAAGATTCAAAAGCGAATTGTAGAGGAGTTCTTGATCGCGCACAGAAGAGCTCAATTCCATAAACTTTATCATTGGTGAGCGATCTTAGAATGTCAACGGCTAGGGTCGATGAAGGTTTTTGATTTCGTTGCGAGAAGTCACCATGACGACAGACGGCTTAAATGTGAAGGCCTCGGTGTCTGGCATACTGGCATACGATGCAATAATGACGAGATCGCCTTTTTGAACCTTTCTTGCCGCAGCCCCGTTCAAGCAAATTTCACCCTGCTTGCCTTTGATGACGTAGGTCGAAAAGCGCTCACCATTATTGCAATTATAAATATCCACTTTTTCATGGATTAAAAGCTTCGAAGCTTCAATAAGATGGGGGCAAATCGAAACAGATCCTTCATACTCCAGATTTGCGTCTGTTACTGTGGCACGATGAATTTTAGATTTGAGCAATGTCACTTGCATTTTTAACCTCTTTCATTTGATTCATTTTTAAAGATAAATAAAGTCCTCGGAGTGCTAAATCAGGAATGGCGATATCAAAGATGTCGGTTTTATCGAACATCGTCGAAAAGCCGCCAGTTCCAATCACCAGGCAGTCTTCTCCACTAAAACCTTCCCGCTTGGATCGAGCTACGATCTCTCGCACCATTCCCATTTGACCGTAATAAAGACCGATCTGCATGCTGTCGACGGTTGTTTGGCCAATGGCAGTGTCTTTTTTCATAATCTCCACGCGCGGAAGCTTTGCCGTTTTACTTTCCAGAGCTTCCATGGAAATACGAATCCCCGGAAGAATCGCACCGCCTAAATAGTCTTTCTCTTTACTCACCACACAAACAGTCGTTGCTGTTCCAAAATCGACAATGATGAGATTCTGATTGGGATAAAGATAAGTGGCGGCCACGGCATTCGCAATGCGGTCACTTCCGACTTCACCTGGATTTTTATATTTAATACGCAGGCCTGTTTTTACACCTGTTTGTAAAACAAAAGGCTGGAGCTTAAAGTACTTTGTGCAGGCGCCGCGCAGGGAGTGCATCACGCTCGGAACCACAGAACAGAAAGCAATGTGATGAACACCGTTGGGATCGACATTGTTTTCACGCAACACGGATTTAAGAAAGAGACCAAATTCGTCGGAAGAAGATTGATCTTTCGAAGTCTTACGAAATTGGACGATGAGTTTATCTTTTTCAAAAACTCCGCCATGAATTTGCGTGTTTCCCACATCCAGACATAAAATCATAAAAGCTCCTTTAAGATAGTGGATTCGATTAAGGGGCCAAGCTGTTGCTTGTTGTCGCAGTGAGCGACTTCGTTTTTCTCATCGTAGAGGCGGAATTGATGGGATTCGTTTGTGATCTCTGAAAGATCATTGTGAATCACCCAATCGGCAGATTGAGTAAAAAGTTTGCGTATCGACTCATGGCGAAGGTCCTCGTCGGCCGTATCCGTGAGTTTGAATCCAACCAAACGGCAGGAGTTGTTCCACTGTTTAATTTTGGCAATAATTTTTTCTGTGGGATAAAGGTGAAGGACCATACTCTTTCCAGACGGTATTTTGCCCTTTGAATCGGTGTTTTCCAACGCAAAATCACTCACGGCGGCAGCATGGATGACCAGATCGTATTTATTTTTTGTTAACTTTTCTTCCAAAAGCTTTGCGAGGTCGTTGTAAGTTTCGAAACGACTCACATTTTTTGCGCTGGCCGGTGCCTCGGCATCATTGCTTAGGAGCAAATCAACGGAGTATTTTTTTTGTGCCAGATAATCAGCCAAGAGCGTGCCGGTGCGTCCACTGCTGGTATTGGTGATCGCACGAACGGAATCGATGGGGATTTTTGTTCCACCCGCAGTGATCAAAATCGAAAGGCGCGCAGTAGGATAGAGAGCCTCTGTGATTTCTTTAAGAAGCACTTCGGGCTCTAAGAGCCGACCCGCACCCACGTCGCCACACGCAAGAGGTCCATCGCCCGTTGGGAGAATGCGCAAGCCCCAGGAAGAGAGCTGCTTAAAAGACTGCTGGGTCGTTGGATGAAAAAGCATTTGTGTATTCATGGCAGGAGCAACAAGAAGAGGTTTTTTAAGATCATAGGCCAAGTAGGTCGATATTAAGGGGGAGTGCCCAACGCCGCTATGAAGAGAGTTGATCGTTTGTGCTGAGGCGGGGGCAATCAAAAACACATCGGCCCATTTAGCGAGTTGAATATGGGCCATCATCTGCCCATCGGTAAAGTCGCTTGTGACCACTGGGTTTTCCGACAAACCCTCGAGCGTAGCTTTGCCAACAAACTCCAGAGCGGAATCAGTGGCAATGGTTTTAACTTCGGCATTTTGTTTTTTGAGTAAAGAGATCAACTCGCACACTTTGTACGCAGAAATAGAGCCACTTAAGCCAATGAGAATTTTTTTGTTAGAGAGGGACATTGTCAATCAACCTTACATCATCGATATAGACAGCGGCAAAACGTCTGCCGGCATGTTCTTCTAGGTAGTCCACTTGGATGTCTAAATTTATCAAGTCGTTTTTAATATCTTGCACTGGTTTATTTTGCTTTAAGATTTTGGCAAAACGGCGAGCACGATCCAGTCCCTTTTCGCTTAAGCGTTGGTTGCGAGAACTCAGCGCCAAGCCGTCCTGATCGCGAACTGTCGGAACGGAAATAATTTCCACTGGTAAAAAGAAGGCCGTTACCATTTTTTGTATGAGTGAAAGCTGTTGAAAATCTTTTTCGCCGAAGTAAGCCTTTTGAGGATTTACAATATGAAGGAGTTTAAGAACGATCGTTAAAACACCGGCGAAATGTCCGGGGCGAGAGGCGCCACAGAGTAGGGTGCTTTGTTCTTTTTCTTCTATGCTATAGGCATAATTGTCGGGATAAAGACTTTCAAATGTTGGATAGAATAAAAAATCAACACCCAGATCATTTAAAGAGGCCGCATCCTTTTCGAGAGATTGGGGATACTTTTTAAAATCATCGGGATTATTAAACTGAGTGGGGTTTACAAAAATGCTCACAACCGTTAGATCATTTTCTTTTTTGCTTTTCTGAACGAGCGAAAAATGACCCTCATGAAGAGCGCCCATTGTCGGAACAAACCCAATGGATTTCTTCATCGAAGTTAATAATTTTTGTAAATGTTGAGGGTCACGAATGATTTCCATCATCGACCTACATGTAAATTTCTTGTTCGGACGGGAATTCGTTTTGTGCCACACTCTTGTGGTAACTGTTGACAGCGCTAAGGATAATGTCGTGCAGATTTGTGTAGTGGCGAACGAATTTTGGTTGAAAGTTTTTTTGGCAACCCAGGAGATCCTGTAAAACCAAAACTTGGCCATCTGTGTGATGACCGGAACCAATACCCACCGTTGAGATTTGTAACTGTGCCGTCATTTTTTTTGCAAGCTGTTCGGGTATACACTCGAGCACAATGGCGAAACTTCCAGCTTCTTCGAGAAGCTTGGCTAAAGCAAAAAGTCTGAGAGCCGAAGAGGTGTCCTTCCCCTGAACCTTATAACCACCCAGTTGATGAACAAATTGAGGAGTGAGGCCAATATGGCTCATCACCGGGACGCCAGAATCAACAATGTGTTTAATAATCCGTTCGTGACCGGGCTGGGCTTCGATTTTAACCGCATTCGCACCAGCACGCATCAACTGTTCCACACAATCCATCGTCGACTTTGTACCTTTGCGGTGAGCAAGAAAAGGCATATCGGCGACGATAAATTTTTGTGGCGCCCCTTTTTTAACAGCAGAGACGTGTGCGACCATCGTTTTAATATCCATTGGCACCGTGGAATCGTGACCATGCATCACCATCGCAGCACTATCGCCGACGAGGATGCAGTTGACGTTCGACGCATTGATAATTTGTGCACTCCAGAAGTCGTAACAAGTGACCATGGAAAATTTTTCGCCAGTCTGCTTCTTTTTGGCAAAATCAAGTACGGTTTTCATAAAAAACTCCTTTGCTTGTTAAAGCAGTCTCTTGAGAGCGGGATTTATAGTTTTCTAAAAAGGATTGGTAAATTTCTAAAAAAGGAGAATGGGTGAGGGCTCGCTCATTGCGTTGAATGGTTTTGAGATCATTTCGCGCCCATGGGCCAGTGAGCGCCGTTGCAGGATTGCTTTGCAGATTGATGACGATCTGTTCGAGATACGGCCAAAGTGCCGAAGAAGGAATTGAAAACTTTTTTTGAAATTCATTGAGCACGGCCTGCCACAACAGCGTTGTGCCATTTCCCGATAGAACACACAGGGCGTGGTAAAAAGCTTCACTGCCTTGGGGAATGAAGTAATGAGGGTTTTCGAGTTCGGGAAGAAGTTCTTTAAGGTGAGGCGTCGATTCTGGGGAAACAAAACTGATCGCTTCGTAAGTTTCTTTTTCGTACAACTCGAGAGAGAAAGTCATCAGTGGGTGAAGTTGAACAGCGAACGACGTGGAAAGTGCGCCCGAAAAATGAATCGTCTTTTGTGGCGGAAGATGATTCTGTTGAATAAAGGATTCAATGGCGTCATCGCTGATGGCGAGGAGTATTTTTTTTGCAAGGGGAACAAAACGATTCAAATCTTCGATCGAGTCGAGGCGAGACCAGCGAAGATAAGAAATATTTTTAAGATCAAAAAAATGAGCAAGATGATTCGCAAGACGCCCGCGACCAATAAGAAGATAGTGCTGTGTGGGTACCTGTCTATTCATGATCAAGTCCTCTTTGATCAGAGTTTTACGCCTGTTTAGGAAAAGCCGATAGCGCAGATGCGTCAATCATGGAAAATCAGGGGTTTATCTGATCATCTCAGGGTGATGAGACGGTTTCCTGTTTTTCTAATGATGTTGGTAATTATGGTGGGTGGCTTTATGGTGCACCTCTTTAATGCGGGTATCAGCCTTCGACCAGCGACTTTGATCAAACCGTCCGAAATCATTTCTACCAAACAGATCGCGCAAGCAGTTGTGGTGCGCTTGTTTCCGGAAATGCAATCAAAGACGTGGCTGATTTATAATCCCAAGCCGGTCAGCGATTTTTCCAAGGAACTTTTATTCGAAATATTAAGAGAAGTGCAAAAAACTCCTGCGGGTGAATACTCAGTTTCGGAGAGAGGCGCTTCGTGCGAAAAGCATTGTGTCTTTATCGATGACAATAACAACACCCACTTTGTTTACCAAGAGCGTTTTGCTGGCGGAATGGAAAAGGAAGGCGAACCCATCTTTCGCATACAAGTGATTGGCTTTACGGGAACGGAGGAATTTCCTCCAGAGTGCGAAACCATGCAGCGCTTGGATGAAAGATGCATTCACGCCGTTTCGATTCGCTCGGCTTTGCGTAAGATGAAAGATCCCTCTAAGAAATACTTTTTTCTTAAGAAATATAATCACAATCAGTATTATCTCTTCGTGCCTTCGTGATCCGAGCTCGTCATCTGATAACGTGTGAAGTTCAGGACGACGGGGAGGACTTACGTTTCGGCGTAGTTTTCGATGTCGAGAGACAGCGCGAGTTCATGCGCAAGTGGGCGACGGATGGCTCTGTAGTAATTGCGAGGCGACTGGGTTAAGAGGTCGGTGAGTATGGGCATATAAATGTCGGCGAAACGATCCACTTGGTAAGCGAAATAGCTTTCTTCGTTTCCAGCGCGCATGGTTTGTCCCCAAAATGGATTGAAGATCGCCTGAATTTCTTCGATCAACTTTCCAATCTGTTGGTCGATGCGAGTGGTGTCGTCCTGTAATTTTTTAATCGCCACCGCATGATTCACTCCCAATTCGATTTCTTCAGAAGCTAAGCGCACGGCCTCTCTTTCGAGGGGAGATTTTTTTTGCATCAGATCTTGGATCTGTTGTTGGCACGGGTTGGCCTTACGTAGGTTTTCGATCTCGTCGGAGAGCTCGTCAACCACGAGGGCCGTGCGCCACTTGCTGTCCTTTTTCAGACGAACCACATCTCCGTAAATATGATCTCCTACATAGAGAATATCTTCGCCGTTCACTTCGATGCTTTGCTCAAACAGAGGAGCGCAGCCCCCTTGATAGATACCAGGCACAAGTTTGGCGTCGTAGTTGGTCAGGGATCCATCTGCCGGGTTCACTTTTAAAAAGTTTTGGTTGTCGTAAAAAAAGCGCGGCTTGCGAGCACTTGTAATCACAAACTCAAAGAGATCGGTCCAGGATTTATGTTCCTTTAAAAAGGGCGTGATGGCGAAATCCAAAAGAGCTTTGGAGTAGTGATAGTCGGAGTTTGTGACGATAAATAATTTTTTACCATGCTTTTTATAGCGCTCAAGGCCAGCGACCAATTCTTTGTCAGCAATAATGTACTGGGAAAGGTTTTTTCGAACGATGCTTTTGAGGGAATCATCGCGGTGAGAGAGGTCCATCACATCAATTACGTCGTTCAGAAGCTGCGGGTATTCCGGCATTTTATGTTCGGGGGTGGAGTCTTTGATATCGACCAGCTGTCCGTAAAGAATGGCGACAGAGAGAGAGAAGGCTGTATCGACAGCGACAAAGTTTTTATCACTGAGATCAACATAAGTGCCGTGGTAATCTTTTTGCTGTTGACGGTAGTCAATGCGTTTTGTGCCGTGGTGGCTCACGCGAATGGCGCCATGACGACTCACTTTGAGTAAATTGCCTTTTCCAGAATCAATCACCAAACCGCGAATGACGGAATCAAAATCGAAAGGCAGCTTGAGGATTTTTTCGGGGTAGCCGCGTTCATTGACGAGGCGTTTGAGTAAATGCTGGTGAGCAAGTCCTTCAAAGGCTTTGCTGTTGTAACGAATCAGCGTGTGATCCATATCGAAGCCAACGTATTTGATTTTTCTCATGTTGAGGGTGCGATTGGTAAAAACGTAAGACATGGCTTCTCTTTCTCTTTCGATTATTTTTCGATCTTAAAACCGTTCTCGTTCCAAAGGAGCATTCCACCGCGCATATTAAAAACAGTTTCAAAACCATTTTCCAGTGCAAAGCTTGCGGCCTGAGCCGAGCGAGCACCACTGCGACAAACAAAGACAATCGGCTTGTCCGCGGGCAGAGATTCTATTTTCGCGGGCAATTGATCCAGCGTTAGTAAAGTGGCACCGGGAATATGCCCAAGCTCGCCCACGTATTCATCGGGACGGCGAACATCGATCAGGGTCAGGGTCGATTTTTTTTCCAAAACTTCTTTGGGGTCCAAATCGATCACTTCCGGAAAGGTTGGGTTTTCGGTTTGTGAAGTAAATTCCATAGCTTCCTCCAACAAAGAATTATGATCGTTTCGCGCGAAACAGCCTACCAAAATCTGAAAAATGATATGCTGCGCACAACAACGGGGCCATTTATAGACGCGCCCAGAAAGATATGTCATCACAAATGTCATAAATGCAAAAAGGAGAAGCCATGGAACTCAATCCCGTAGGTCTTAATGGAATGGATTTTATCGAGTACACTGGTCCCAAGGCCAAAGAACTTCAGACCTTGTTTTTGCGCCTGGGCTTTAAAGAAGTGGCGCAGCATAAATCCAAAAAAATAAAACTCTTTAAGCAAGGGGATATCCACTTTTTTCTCAACGAAGAAGCGTCAGGATTTGCTTCAGAGTTTGGAAAATCCCATGGCCCAAGTATTTGCTCCACAGGTTTTCGTGTTCAAGATTCTGCAAAAGCTTTTAAGACGGCGGTTGAGCGCGGTGGTAAGCCTTATACTCAAGAGACTGAAAAGTCTTTTGGAGCACCGACGATTTATGGGATTGGCAATTCGTTGGTTTACTTTATCGACATGGCCTGGATCGATAAAATTTATAAAACAGAATTTAACTACACACCTTCCGCGACTGAACCCAAAGGCAAAGGTCTCTATCTGATCGATCATTTGACGAACAATGTTCCCGTCGGCGAAATGCAAAAGTGGTGCGACTTTTACGAAAAAGTTTTTAACTTTAAAGAGCGCCGCTTTTTTGACATCAAGGGATCACAGACGGGTTTGATTTCGAAGGTGATGCGTTCACCTTGCGGAAAAATCACAATTCCAATCAACGAGCCCACAGATAAAAAATCGCAAATTCAAGAATACCTCAACGAGTATGATGGGTCGGGAATTCAGCACGTGGCGCTTTTAACCGAAGATATTTGTTCGACAGTCGCACAGCTCCGCAAGGATGAAATTCCTGTTCTTGATATTCCAAAAACGTATTACGAGATGATCCCCACACGACTTCCGCAGGTGACAGAAGATCTGAAGGAGCTTGAAAAATTGCAAATTCTTGTCGATGGTGATCCAGAGGGGTATTTGCTTCAGCTTTTTACACAAAATCTGATCGGCCCTATTTTCTTTGAATTTATTCAACGTAAAAATCATTTTGGTTTTGGCGAAGGAAACTTTCAGGCTCTCTTCGAGGCCATTGAGCGAGATCAGAAAAAGCGCGGAGTTCTGTAGTGCTTTTACCGAGCCAGGGACAGCTTTTGACGCAAGCTGAAGCTCAAGAGCTGGCCGTGCAAGTGGCTGGTGGCGGTCGCGGATTTGTTTCCCCAAATCCACTTGTGGGATGTGTGATCGTCGACCAGGAGCACCGCTTTTTAGCCTCTGGTTTTCACGCAGTGTATGGCGGTCCGCATGCCGAAGTGGACGCGTTTTCGAAACTAAAACCAGAACAACTAAAACAAAGCACAGTTTATGTCACTCTTGAGCCCTGTTCCCATCATGGAAAAACGCCTCCGTGTGTTGATTTGTTTTTAGACAAAGGAATTCGTAAAGTGATTGTCGGCCAACAAGATCCAAATCCTTTGGTGGCAGGACAAGGACTTGAAAAGTTACGCAAGAATCATATTTCGGTAGAAATGAATGAGGAGTTTTCGCAAAAGAGCGCGCGCTGTGCAGAAATCTTTTTGTGGCACATTCAAAACAAAATGCCTTTTGTCTCTCTGAAGGTCGCCATCACTCTCGATGGAAAAATGGCTGGTGATCCAGGGGAATCTCTTTGGATCACGACGGAGGCCGCGCGATTGCGAGCGCGAGAGTTGCGGGCAGGATATGACGCCACCCTGATCGGAGCGGAAACTTTTTTAAAAGACAATCCCTGGCTCGATTTTAGGCAAACACGCTGGGAACGCAAAAAAGAACCAAAGGTCGTCATTTTAGATCCGCGAGGGCGCGCGGCAGATTCATTTTCACGATCACGAATGTCAAAAGTTGTGAAAGCCGAAAACGTCTTCTTTATAAAAACAATAGATTCAAAAACGTTGAGCTTTTTATATCAAAAAGGACTTTATTCTCTTTACGTCGAAGGCGGCGCAAAAACACACGAACTCTTTTTAAAACAAAAACTCTTTCAGAAGATTTATTGTTTTCAGTCGCAAAAGAAATTAGGGAGAGGACTCCCCTGGCGGGACGAAGAGACACTTGATGAGATTGCGTCCAGCTTGTCTGTAGAGCTCGGAAAGCCCCAGGCCGTGGGTGAAGACCTATTATTTGAGCTTTATCCTCACAAATAACGCCGCGCGCGTCTTGCCCATGGCAAGGGCATGAACTATAGAATTGCTATGTCAAAATACACGGTCGACCATGCTCTGAGTCTCTATCAAAAACCGCTCTTTGAACTGGTTTATGAAGCCCATACAATTCACCGCAATTTTCAGCCAGAAAATCAAATTCAAAAGTGCAGTCTGCTTTCTATCAAAACTGGCGGTTGTCCCGAGGATTGCTCCTACTGCCCCCAATCAGCGCATTACAAAACAGATATTAATAAACAAGGCTTAATGGACCTTGAAGAAGTGAAGACGGCGCTCGAAGACGCTAAAACTCAGGGCGCCGAACGTTTTTGTATGGGCGCAGCTTGGAGAGAAATAAAAGACGGACCCCAGTTTGAGCAGGTTCTCGAAATGGTGCGCATGGTGAAAGACGCGGGAATGGAAGCGTGTGTGACCTTAGGCATGCTCAATGAAAAACAAGCGACGAGGCTTAAAGAAGCTGGACTCGATGCCTACAATCACAATTTGGATTCGTCGCGCGAATTTTACGACAAAATTATTTCAACACGAACTTACGATGATCGACTTAAAACTTTACAGAATGTGCGTCAGGCGGGAATTACAATTTGCAGCGGTGGGATCATTGGTATGGGCGAAACCGATCGCGATCGCTGTGCGATGCTTGTGGAGCTTGCAAACCTTGAACCACAGCCAGAGTCAGTGCCGATCAATCTTTTGATACCGGTCGAAGGAACGCCCTTGGCCGAACAAAAACCAGTGGATGTGTTTGAGCTTGTTCGCTGTATTGCTGTGGCAAGAATTTTAATGCCAAAATCGAAGGTGCGTTTATCTGCGGGGCGAATCAATCTTTCGCGCGAAGGCCAAGCGCTTGCATTTTTTGCAGGCGCCAATTCGATTTTTCTCGGAGAAAAATTACTCACGCGTGACAATCCTGAATCTCTGGAAGATCAAAAACTTTTTGAGGACCTTGGAGTTCATTTTACAGAGTCCGCGAAACCAAGAGCGGTTGAAGAATCCGTTCCCTTGCATTAGCAATGAAGATCCACTTTTTGCAGAAACTGCAACAAAGAGAAGAGCAAAACCTGACAAGAACATTGCAGGAGCCTCTGGGGATTGATTTTTGCTCCAACGACTATTTATCCTTCGCCACGGATGTGGTTTTACAAAAGAAAATTTACGAAAACCTAAAAGGTGTGCCGAGTGGAAGCACCAGTTCGCGATTGATCCGCGGCCACAAAGAAGAAATTGCCGAACTTGAGTCGCAGTTGGCACAGTGGAGCTCGCGAGAAGCGGCGATCTTTTTTCCTTCTGGCTATCAGGCCAATGTGGCAGTGTTGTCGACCGTGCTCGACGAAACGACACTTGTTTTTTCTGATGAGTTTAACCATGCTTCGATTGTTGATGGAATTCGGTTGTCTAAAAGCGAGAAAGTGATTTTTCGCCACAATGATTTAGAAGACTTAGAGCAAAAGCTTACAGAAAACAAAGTTCACAAAAATAAAATTGTTGTCGTTGAGAGCCTCTACAGCATGCAGGGCGATCAGGCGCCGTTAAAAGCGTTAACTTTGCTTTGTCAAAAATGGGGGGCGCAACTGATTGTCGATGAAGCCCATGCAACCGGAGTTTATGGGGCGGGTCTTGTGCAGAGACAAAGTTTGGAAGCGCAAGTTTTACTGACGATTCATTGTGCGGGTAAGGCTCTGGGTGTTTCGGGAGCGTGGGTGGCTTGTGATCAAATCCTGAAAGAGTATTTCATTAATTTTTGTCGCCCGTTTATTTATTCGACAGCTCCCTCTCCGCTGATCGTGTCTGCCTTAGCTACGTCTCTCGAATACTGGAAGTCTGTTGGAGCTGAACGCGCGCTTCTTTGTTTGGAAAAAGCGGCGGAACTTAAAAGGCAACTTTCTGTCTTTTTAGATGAGTCCATGTTGACTGGTGTTGGCCCCATTTTGTTTTTGCGCTTGGGCGAAAGTAATGAAGCCGTCAACTGGGCGTATTATCTCCAGGGAAGTGATTTGGATGTGCGAGCGATTCGTTTTCCAACGGTTCCGCAAGGACAGGCAGGGCTGCGTATTTCGATGCATGCGAGTCAGTCGCCGGAAGATCTTAAAAAATTGGTTCGCGCGTTTAAAGAGAGAATTCTTGCATGTTAAAATCGCCGAACGGTTTTTTTATTACGGGTACAGACACTGGGGTTGGAAAAACTTTTTTTTCGACCCTTCTTTGCGACGTCTTAAAAAATAAAAAATCCATCTGTTATTTTAAGCCTGTGCAAACCGGCTATGAGCAAGACGATGACACGAAGACGGTTGTGCGCCTCGCTGGCCTTAAAGAGGGTGAATGGTTCCAGCCAAGCTATCGTTTGCGAGCGCCAATGTCACCTGATCGTGCCGCCGAAAAAGAGAATGTGAAGATATCTGTAGAAAAGATTGAACAGGATTTTTCCCTCATTCAGGAAAAATTTTGCATTGTTGAAGGGGCCGGCGGATTAGAAGTGCCATTGACGTCAGACTTAAGAATGTCGGGTTTGATGCAAAAAATGGCGTTGCCTGTGATTGTCGTGGCGTCAACTCGATTGGGCACCATCAATCATACTCTGTTAACTGTGCAAAGAGTTCGTCAATTGGGTCTTCAGCTTCAGGGAGTTGTGTTAAACGGCTCCGAAGACGCTGGATTGAGCGATGTTTTAAAACGAGAAGGAGTTCCCGTTCTTCTAACTCTTCCACAGCAATCGGATTCAGAAAATGTGTCTTTCGCGCGCGAAACTGTGGAAAAAGCCGTGGACAGTGGGGTTTTTGACAAAAAAACTTTCGTTGATTTACGTGACATCGATGAAAAACATGTGTGGCACCCTTTTACTCAGCATGGTTTTGATCGTCAGTTTCCAATGATTGCCTCTGGAAAAGGGAGTGTGTTGCAGTTGTCGTCTGGCGAAAGTCTTATAGATGGCATTTCCTCTTGGTGGGTGAATTTGCATGGTCACAGCCATCCTGCAATTGCCGAAGCTATCAGTCGTCAGGCTCATACACTCGAGCATGCGATTTTTTCGGGCTACACGCATGAACCTGCGGTGCAATTGAGTCAGAAGCTCCTTCAGGTTTTAAAATCAGTGAATGCGGCTTGGTCGCGCGTCTTTTTTTCGGACAATGGTTCTACAGCCGTCGAGGTGGCCTTAAAAATGGCCTACCAATTTCAAAAACAGAGCGGACAAGAGAATAGAATGCGCTTTTTAGCACTTCGCGGAGCCTATCACGGTGATACTCTCGGCGCCATGTCGGTGAGTGAGAGAGAAGGGTTTCATCAAGTGTTTAAGCCTTTGATGGCGCCAGTGGATTTTTTAACTCCCGATGATTTTAATGAGCTTGAAAATAAAAAATCTCAGCTTTCACAATACGCGGCAGTGATTTTTGAACCGCTGGTGCAAGGTGCGGGTGGAATGCGTCTTTATAGCGAAGCCTATTTGCAAAAACTCTGTGAGTACGCCAAAGAAGCTGGTGTGCTAACTGTGGCGGATGAAATCTTCACAGGTTTTTATCGCACGGGAACTTTTTTAGCTTCCGAGAAAGCAAAAGTCTCACCAGATCTTGTTTGTCTCTCCAAGGGAATCACAGGTGGATTTTTACCATTGTCTGTGACCATTACAGCAGAAGCGCTCTTTGAAGGCTTTCAATCTCAAGATATGGGGCGCGCATTTCTTCACGGCCACTCTTACACCGCAAACCCACTGGCCTGTGCAGCAGCGCTCTCGTCGCTAGAACTTTTGATGGAATCTAGCTGCCGTCAGCAAATCCAAAACATCGAGATGTGGACGCGAGCGGAACTGAAAGAGGTTTTCACATTTCCCATGGTTTCTGGTGTTCGACAGCTTGGCACGATTGGCGCCTTCGACGCCAATTCGGTGAAAAGTTATTTTCAGAATGGAGAATTTGCCAGAAAGTTTGCTAAGGCGTGTGAAAAGCGTGGAGCCTTGATTCGTCCTTTGGGCTCAACGGTTTACACAGTCCCGCCCTATTCAACGACAGAACAACAGGTGAAAACACTTTACAAAGCCATTCGTGAAACTTTATTTGATATTCAGAGGGGTTCATTATGAGAGATTGGAAAATCATTTTAAAAGAGGTCGTGGCTCGACCAGAACTGCATGCCCGGCTGCTCAACACATTGAGTCTCCTCGAGTACATCGGTGCGCGAAAAATCATGAAGAGCCAAGAAGAGTCTGAAATCACCCCCACGGTTCTAGCCCACATGACCGAAGAGATCCGGCATGCGCAAATTTTAAAGAAGCTCGCACTTAAAGTGGGTGATAAGTCCGTACGCTCTTACAGTGAGGACAGTCTTCTCTGTGGAGATGAGGGGCGTGCTTACATTCAGTCCATTGATCAAAAAGCTTGCGAAATTGTTGGCGAAAAAAATCCGTGGGTGAATTATCTTTTAACGACATTGATTGTTGAAGAGCGTGCACAAGAATTATATCCGTACTATGACGAATTGCTTTCACCCCTCGGCCTCGGAGGGCCGCTGCGAGCTATTTTTCGCGAAGAAGAAGAGCATCTCGCACAAGTGATCTCGGCTCTGAAAAGCCATGGCGGATTAACAGAGGCGGAGCTTGAACTCGTTCGCCAAGAAGAAAAAATCCATTTCACATCCTTCTTTTTAGCTGTCGATCAGATTCTACAATCCCAGGCGCCACGACATACTGACGACGCCAGCACCCCGCCATCCTCTGAGCAGACACACGTTATCTGAGCGCAGAGAAGGATCTAACGCTCAATCAAGCTAACTAAACCAAACCAATATGCTGACTAAATTCTAAGAAAGGCATTAAAGAAATTTGGTCATCAATCTGTTTTGAAGACCTTCCAAGATGAACTTGATAAAATTTTGGAATGGATGTTCGGTCGCGAAAATAGAAAAGATGTGGGGAAACATTTTTTTCACCAGTCTTACACTCGACGGCAAACAGAGGTTTTTTATTTTTCAAAACCACAAAATCAACCTCTCGTTTATCGGTATCGCGTAAAAAGCGAAGCTCCATTTTAAAACCCTCAACATCTTCCATATAATGACAGTATTTAAGAAGATGAGACGCGACCATGTTTTCGAAACGAATGCCTGGTGTTTCAACTTGGCTCCAGTCATAGAGGTAAAGTTTTTGTTCTTTTTTAACGGCACGGATTTTAGCGGACCCAAAGGGGGCGATTTGATAGGAGTAATAAAGCGAGCTTAAAATCCCGAGCCACCTTTTGATTGACTTGAAATCAGCTTCAATGTCATTAGCGAGAGAATTGATTGAGAGCGGAGAGCCGACCCGCTGTGGGAGTTCTTCTGCCAGTTGGTAGATTTTTTCTAAGTCCTTCACATCCTCCCAGTCTCTAAGGTCCGTGCGGATAAGACGATCGAGTCGTTGTATGTGCCATCTTCTGAGGAATCTGTCGTCAGCCGAGTTATAGGCCTCAGGGAAACCGCCAAATCGCAAGAGCTTTTCCAGTGCTGTGGGTGAATTTTTTAGTTCTGCCAAGCTGTAAGGATGGAGACGATAGTAGTAGTAACGGCCAAGTAAAGAGTCTCCTCCCTTTCGAAAGTGATCAAGTTGTGCGGAGCCTGTCACTAGGAAGGCGTGCGAATTTTTAAGGGTGTCGTAGAAACCCTTCATCAATGAACGCCATTTTTTATACTTGTGAACTTCATCAAAGATGAGTAGATGTTCATTTTTAGGCCACGCCCGATTTTTAATCTTGTGGCGATCGAGGTCATTATCCCAATTGAAGTAAGCGGGATGCCCGTCAACATAATTAGCGAGCAGACCTTGAGCGAGAGTTGTTTTACCCACCTGTCGGGGGCCCCCAAGAAAGACCATCTTGGTTTTTAAATCCTCTTTGAGGGCACTCTCAAGATATCGGGGCATGTGTAATTTGGACATAGGTCCAATTTACAGATGAGTAAATTGGAGTCAAGTCCATTTTACTCATGTGTTTTGAGAAGTACCAAAAAGGGAAGGTAACAAATGGACCAGCTGGATTTTAACCATATGAATAACAACGCTCCGCAATAGCAACGAAATTCAATTTTAATTATGTTATAAGTGAAGCATGAAAATAAAGAACTTTTCTGATTCAAAACTCACGGAAATCCTGGAAAGACTTATTCCAGAATTCCAACCGCAAAAAGTTTTTTTATTTGGATCTAGAGCGAACGGAACAGCTAAAGTTGGAAGCGATTACGATCTTTTTTTCATAATTAAAAATTCCGATTTGCATCCATTGGAAAGAATGCAAAAAGCTCACACCTTACTTTGGGGTGTGGCAGTCAAAGTCGATGTGTTTATTTACACTGAACAAGAGTTCAATGATTGGAAAGATGAGTTTAATTCCATTCCGCATGCTGTAGCGACTGAAGGCTTGGAGTTAAAGGTTGGATAAGTCGAGTAAACTTGTTCAGGAGTGGCTTAAACTGTCGAGACAAGATCTCCTAGCAGGACAGCAGGTCGTTGTTAATAAGTTAAATCAGAAGTGAGAGCTCGATTGTCCGTACTAATCTGTAAAAACGTCGAAAAAAAATTTAAAAGCTTTAGAGCGGTCAAAGATGTTTCTTTTAAGGCAGAAGAGGGCGAATGCTTTGGCCTCTTGGGGCCCAATGGGGCCGGTAAGTCCACACTGATCAGTATGATCTATGGGTCCATAAGCCGCTCTGCGGGTACGATTCAAGTTTTAGGCTTAGACCCGGAAACGCAAGGGAGAGCCGTTCGCTCTCAAATGGGCGTTGTTACTCAGGAGAACAATCTCGATAGCGCCATGAGTGTGATTGAAAACATGCGAATGTATTCTCGTTATGTAGGTGTCCCGGCAAAGGAACGCGAAAACCGCATTGCTGAGCTCTTGGATTTTATGTTGCTCTCACACAAAAGTAACTCCGTCATTGAGTCTCTCTCCGGGGGCATGAAACGACGCTTGGTTTTTGTACGAGCGCTCCTCTCACGGCCCAAGCTTTTGATTTTGGATGAACCGACAACAGGATTAGATCCCGCGGTCCGTCAACTTCTATGGGATAAAATCAACGAGCTTAAAAAAACAGGGACTACAATTCTTTTGACGACACATTACATGGATGAGGCCGAGCGGCTGTGTGATCGTTTGGTGATTATGGATGAGGGGACCGTACGTAGCGAAGGAACTCCAGCACAGCTGATTCAACAAATGGGTCCGGCTTACGTCGCGGGTGTTGATAAAAATTTCGGAGAAAAAATCAAACAACAACTTCAGGAGCCGTACTCCTTCTACGAAGACAAAATGCACTCTTACATTGGAGGAGATTCTTTGCAGGGATTGAGCGAGGCACTGGCAAAAATGCAACTCAAGCCTCTCTTTTTGCGACCATCGAATTTGGAAGACGTCTTTTTAAAAATCACCGGACGGGAGCTTGCCGATAATGACTGAAACCTACCGAAGTAGGTTTAGCGATTGAGCCTCTTTAAGACTTACGGCAGAAATTTTTTCATCCATAATAAAATTATCGTTTCCAGGATGGACAACATAGAGCTTATCAAGATTTAAATCTTTGATGGCAGAATGCATTGATTTTGTAATAAGTGGCTTTTCTGTAAATTTGACTTCAAAGCCGATGGGTTTTTTATGGTGAGGTAAAAAAAGATCTAACTCCGATTGACCATGGACTCCCCAATAGTAACATTCTTCCTGATTGATTTGAAAGGCGTGTGCGAGCGACTCAATAACGAAACCCTCCCAAGACGCGCCCAATTTAGGATGGGAAAAAAGATCTTGTTTTGTTTTTACGCCGAGGAGCACATGGAGGAGTCCACTGTCTCTCAAATAAACTTTAGGGGCCTTAACAACTCGTTTTCCAATATTTTGGTACCAGGGTTGAATTTGGCGAATCATAAAAGTTCCGGTAAGGATATCAAGATATTTTCTGACGGTTGTATCTGCGGTGCCAAAGGAGCGTGCAAATTCCGAAGAGTTCCAAGTTTGTCCATGATAATGGCTGAGCATGGTCCAAAACCTTCTTAATTGAAGAGACGGGATATTAATTCCCAACTGAGGTAGGTCTCTTTCGAGAAACGTCGAGATGTAATCCTGCCGCCACTTAAAGCTCGAAGAATTATTTTTAGCCAAAAAAGACTTTGGAAAACCTCCCCGAATCCAAAGTCTTTCAGTTGAAAGAGTTTCGGCGTTGGAAAAAGGCGTTACTTCGATGTAGCTAATTCTACCAGCTAGCGTTTCAGAACTTTGATTGATCAGATCACGAGAGGCACTCCCAAGGATCAAGAATTTTGTTTTGAGAGGTTTTCTATCAGCAAGCACTCTGAGGAGAGGGAAAACCTCCGGGAGTCTTTGGATTTCATCAATCACCACAAGACCTTTGAGGTCCTGAAGGGCGAGCTTGGGATTCTGAAGTTTTGCGAGATCTGTTGGGTCTTCAAGGTCAAAAAAGTGGATATTTTTTTGACCTCGTATAAATTGTTTAGCAAGAGTCGTTTTTCCACACTGACGAGGTCCTAAAAGGGCTATGACTTGAGGCCCATTTTTGACTAAATTTTGGATAGCATCTAAATAGAAATGTCGAACCATAGAGTTCAGAAAACCATGAAAATTCGGTTTTGTCGACCGAATTTTCATGGTTTTTACCAAAGAATGGTATTAAATTCCAAGTCTTTTCAAAAAATTCTGCCAAGGAAGAACATAAATATCATCAATGACTCGAGAACTCCCCTGGGGAATGACAACAAACGACTCCACTGTTTTTCCTACAAACTTTCTAAAACTTTTTAAGCCGCCAAGGTCGGAATCTTTAAAGGCTCCTGTTTTTATTTCTATGGCATAGATCTTATTCGCGACTTCAAGAATAATATCCACTTCTGCGCCAGCATCCGTTCGATAGCTTGATAAGCGATAATCGAGGTCACTGTACTGTAAGCTAGACGCCAACTGCATGACAAAGAGATTTTCAAATAGCTGGCCTTTTCTGTCGGCAGAACAGTTAAAATTGTTTAGTAAGGCATTAAGTACGCCATTATCAAAAAGAAAAAATCGTGGGTGCTGAATGAGTCTTCGTTTCTCGCTCTTCGCGAAGGCCTCAATTCTTTTAACAATAAGAGTGTCTTCGAGAATTTCAAAAAACCTTTGTGTTGTTTGTCGTGGGACACCAATCATTTTTGATACTTTTGTCAGATCAAGGTACTTTGTGGCGTCGGCTGCGACATTAAAAAGAAAGCGGGTGAACCCCTCCAGGTTTTTGGTTAGCGCCTCGGCCTTAATTTCCTCGTTAAGATAAGTTGTCGTGTAAGACTTCAGAAGTTTTTTATTTTCTGATGTGCGTGTTTCTGTGACAACTGCGGGGAGAGATCCATAGCTCATCATTAAATTTGTATCCGCGGCATATGATAATTCAGAAGCTGTAATTGGTCCTAAATCGTAAGTATGAAGCCTTCCGGGAAGGAGATTTGCCTGCCCTTTTTTTAGTTTTCGTGCACTGGAACCAGTCAAAATAAATTGATATCCAGACTTTTTATCAATCAAATATTGAATGGTATTAAGAACACTTGCGACTCTTTGGACTTCATCAATAAACACAATGCCACCTTTGGGCAAATCGGCTTTGAGCGCTTGCTCTAAAAACTGAGGGTTTTTAGCAAATTCCAAAAAAGTAGGTTGATGGATAAGGTTAAACTCCTTATCTGGGGACAGGCCAAGAATCAGTGTGGATTTACCAGTTTGACGTGGACCCAATAACAAGACGGATTTCTTATTGGTCAGGCTCTGTTGTATTGGTTTTGCCAACTGTCGTTCAATCACACCCTACTTTAGTAACATGGTGGTTAAAATACAATGTATTTTAACCACCATGTTACTAAAGTAGGGTGTGATACGCAATAAAAGCAATTGACCATACTCCGTATATGCACGACAATTACGGAGTATGGTGCGGAGAATACAAAAGCTTAATAAAATAAGTAGTTTGTTCCTATTTGGGGCGAGAGGCTGTGGTAAGTCTACGCTCCTTAGGGAGCATTTTTCTGGTAAAAAGACTTTATGGATCGATCTTTTAAGCGCAGACGCGGAGGACCGCTTTCGTCGAGAGCCAGACCAACTTTCATTTCTCATAGCTCAACAAAAGCCGGAAAAAGTTGTCTTGGATGAAATCCAAAAAATACCTAAACTTTTAGATGTTGTTCATCGAGAGATTGAAAAAAAACCGCAACTTCAGTTTATTTTAACTGGGTCAAGTGCTCGCAAGTTAAAAGCAGGAGGTGCAAATCTACTCGCTGGGCGAGCCATTGATTTCTTTTTATTTCCGTTAACAACACAAGAATTTGGAAAAAAATTTAATCTCGAAGACGTTCTACGTTTTGGAAGCTTACCTAAACTGCTTCATCTAAAGTCAGAGGCGCAAAAAATAGATTATTTAAAAGCCTATGCTCGGACCTATCTTAAAGAAGAGATTCTTCAAGAACAAATTATTCGTAATGTGGAACCATTTCAAGATTTTCTTGAGGTCGCAGCACAATCTAACGGAAAAATTTTGAATTACAATAAGATCGCCCTAGATTTAGGGGTGAGTGATAAGACAGTAAAAAATTACTTTTCGATCCTGATTGATACATATATTGGATTTATATTGCACCCATTTCACCGGTCGGTTAGAAAAAGACAGCGCGAGGCACCTAAGTTTTATTTTTTTGATAACGGTGTTAAGTGTGCGATTGATCGTACAATCGGAATGCCTATAAAACCCAAAACATATCATTATGGTGACGCTTTTGAATCGTGGATTGTGCAGGAGTGTTTTCGCCTTAATGAGTATTATAAGAAGGATTTTAGGTTTTCTTACCTACGAACACAAGCGGATGTTGAGGTGGATATTGTTGTTGATCATCCGGCACATAAAGAGGTATTGATCGAAATTAAATCGAGCTCATTTATTCGAGAAACAGACGTACGCTCCTTGTCTCAAATCGCTTCAGATTGGGATCAAGATTGTGAGGCCCAGCTCTGGTCGCAGGACCCACACCCTAAGGTTATCAATGGTGTGCAGTGCCTGTATTGGAAGCAGGCGCTTAAAAAACTTTTTGGTGTAAAATTGAACGACAATGACTGAAACCCTTCGACTGTCTTGGTTGATTACCATTCGCCATTGGCGCGTGTATCGTAAATATTTCTGGTCAAATATTTTACCAACGGTGATTGAGCCGTGTTTTTTTATTTTATCTCTGGGGCTTGGGATGTCGGCGTTTGTGAAGGACATCGATGGCCTTAGCTACGCGACTTTTATGGGGCCCGGGCTTGCGATGTCGGCCGCGATGTTTACAGCTTTTTTTGAGTGCAGTTATGGCTTTTACGTGCGCATGCGCATGGATGGAGTTTATAAGGCGGTTTTTACGACGCCCATTGGTCCTCGCGAGGTGATTCTAGGCGAGTTGATCTGGGTCTCCCTCAAGGGCGCGTGCATGGCCTTAGGAGTCAGCTTGGTCTTTGTGCTTTTTGGTTTTTTACCTTTGACAGTTAACTTGTTAGGAATGGCTTTTGTGGGATTAATTGTTGGTGCAGGTTGTGGCGCCATGGGCTTGATTTCGGCGACGATGATTAAAAATATTAGTCAGTTTCAGACGGTGTATGCGATTATTATTTCGCCATTGTTTTTCTTTTCGGGAAATCTATTCCCAGTAGACCGAATGCCAATTTGGTTTCTTGCGGTTGCTCACGTATCACCGCTTTATCATGGTGTGAGCCTTGGACAAATGCTTATGTGGAATCGTATCGATCTGGGCTTGTTTGCGATGCACTTTGCCGAGCTTGTGGTGATGTCAGCTGTGCTGTGTGTGATCGCTTCGAAGATGGTCTATCGGAAGTTGTATAGTTAACCCGAGTTTCAACTTAACAAAATCCCTGTAAGGCAATCTGCTCTTGGTTAG
>CAZOGU010000039.1:0-28835 GCA_964579625.1 uncultured Pseudobdellovibrionaceae bacterium | reverse complement strand
GGTTCGAAGCAAAATTGCGATGGCAATCCGGAATGTATTTTAAAACTGACAGGAAAAATCAAGATGAATAAGTCATTTGGAATTGCTGCCAATGAAAATTACGCAACTGGAACTAAGCGTGGCGTTGCGAGTCTTACAGGAAATCCATCAAAAGAAGTTGCTAACAAATTACCTGATGGAGTGTGGCGCGGTTATATAGATGTGCTTGCCCATATGAATAATCTCGGAGCAGAATATCTTAAGCTGGATCACGAAGGATTTTTATCCACTGAGGAGTAGTTTAGTTTAGAACGGAAGTATTTTCTGCATTTGTTGTACTTCTGGCAACATCCGCTGAACTCCAAGCATCCGCCATTCGGTCGGTATTTAAAGGGAAAAACCCCATATTAACCTGCTCAGGGTTCGAATTAGCTTTTTGCATATCATATCCTGAGCAATTCATGCCTAGAATTTTTCCTTCACTAGATAAGATGGGTCCACCGCTCATTCCCTCTGATACAAAATTAGAGCTATAAATTATATTATTTGCGTTATAGGATCCTAATATATGACCGTTTGTTGCTGATAGTTCAAAGCCTGGCGAATTCCCATCACCAAGCTTAGGAGAGCTGGTTTTAAACGGGTAGCCAATGCCATAAACTTCTTGGTGCTTAGTGCTGCCAGCCGAGTTATCCACGGCAAGGTTATAATCCTTAATATATTTGCTTCGTCCGGCAGGTAGGTTCATTTCTACAAAATCTGAATCATTCACCATTTTAAGTTTTGCAGTAGATGAAGGATCATTTTCATCAAATTGAAAATTTAGATTTGGATTGTTATTAATAAAACTAAATTTCATGATTGGATCAGCTTCAAAAGCAGACTGGTATACTACCGTAAATTTTCCAGGTTGCCCTTTCTTAGGAACTCGTAAAATCATTGGTGGAGAGAGGGCTTCTACAGGTCTATTGTTTGCTTCAGCGGCTACAGATAGCCAGTTATGAAAGCCATGTCTGCAAGTATAAAATTTATTCTTGTTAAAAAATGCTGTTCCTAATGATTTAGATTTAGCTATAGGACAGTAACGTAATTTTTGTTTACGGCAAGTTTCGATTTGAAAAATGACTAGATCTTGCGTTAAGGATTTTTTATCAGTAACTCTTGTTTTTGCGCGAGGATCATTTTCAAGATCTATAATTTCCATTTCCTGGCCGGGGGCGGAATCAACCGACTGCATAAAAAATACTGAATTCTCAGCAAATTCCTTAACCTGGGCAGGCAGCC
Organism: uncultured Pseudobdellovibrionaceae bacterium; assembly: GCA_964579625.1. GTDB lineage: Bacteria > Bdellovibrionota > Bdellovibrionia > Bdellovibrionales > JAGQZY01 > JANPLN01. Next base: position 27,572 of record CAZOGU010000039.1, on the reverse strand, counting down.
CAGCTTCCGCCACAGGCTTATACCCCTCCCACTTTTCCTTGGGAGTTTCGGCCCATGTGCTGGTGCCCAGGAGGGTGACGGAAATTGTCAGGATCAGGAGCAAAATTGGTCTCATTTTCGGGTCCTTTTTGGCTTTAAAACCTCTAAAACCGTTAATAGCGCACATATAACATAGAGATTGCAAAGCCGGCACCAAGATCCCGCAGAACTGAAGTAATTTCAGGGGTTAAAGTGGATATCCTCCTCGTCTACGGGTGAGAGGGAGGTGCCTGCCTGGTTAGCAGTGCTCAACTTTTCATAAACGTGGCTGTTGACTCAATCCCCGAGCAAAGTTACCCCAATGGGATGGGGAAATCAGACGCCGAACAAACACCACTGATGAAGCAGTATTGGGACATCAAATCCGCCCATCAGGATAAAATCCTGCTGTTTCGAATGGGCGACTTTTTTGAAATCTTTTACGAGGACGCGCAGACCGCAGCCCCTATCATGGGTGTGGCGCTGACTTCGCGGAATAAAAAATCGGCCGACCAAACTCCCATGTGTGGAGTTCCCCATCATAGCATCGCTGGGCACATCAATAAACTTTTGGCCTATGGGCTCAAGGTGGCAATCTGCGATCAAATCGAGGACGCAAAACACGCCAAGGGAATTGTAAAGCGAGCGGTTACTCGCATTCTGAGCCCAGGCATGGTGTTCGATCCCGACACGCTCGATACCTTGCAGTTTAATTACATCGCAGCGTTTGATAAAAACACAGTGAGCTTTCTCGAGCCGACCACGGGTGAGGCTTTTTACTACGCGATCACAAAGCCGCAGGAGCAAAAACAGCTTCTTAAAATCTTGGCTCCGGTTGAGATCGTTTTGTCTTCCGAGCAAAAAGAAAAAGAGGGTGAGGAGCTTTCCAGCTTTACCGTGTGTACCGTTCATTCTGACATTCTAAATTCAGAGACCGTCAGCGCCCCAACAGAAAGCGCTCAGCGTTTGCTCTCCTATGCGCGCCATATGCAGGGCGAGGATATTTTAAAAACCGTTCTCAAATTTGAAGAGCGCGAGTACGAAAATCGCTTGCAACTAGGACCTGATGTTTTACGACACCTCGAAGTTTTTAAAACCTACAAGGGCGATGTCAAAGGCTCTCTGTTCGAAGCGATCAACTACTCACTCACCGCGGGTGGAAGCCGTCGCCTCAAACAATGGCTCTGCTTTCCTTTGCGCAGTGAAAAAAAAATCACAGAGCGTTTGGATCAAATTCAACTGTGGCTTGCCAATCACGAAGCGCTCAAAGACATTCGCCAAAATTTACGAGGTGTGGGGGATTTTGAACGCCGTCTCGGAAAAATCGCTCATCCGAACTCCCATCCGCGCGACTTAAAAACTCTTGCAAGCACACTGCAAAACATCGATCAGATTTTACATTACTTTCCGGAGCAAAAAGAGATTCGTCAAAAAGTGTCCTTTTGGCACAACGAAGTCGAGCGCATTTTTGTGGAAGAGCTTCCGCAAAATTACCGCGATGGCGGATTGATTCAAAAAGGCGTGAGCGAAGAACTCGATGAGCTCATTACACTCGCGACGGATAGCCAAAGCAAAGTTTTGGAGCTTGAGCAAAAAGAAAAAGAGAAAACTCAGATCGCAAGCCTCAAAATTCGCTACAACAACGTGTTTGGCTATTACATCGAGGTCACCCACACGCACACCGCGAAAGTTCCGCTCGATCGCTATCAGCGTAAACAAACTCTCACCAATGCCGAACGCTATACAACAGACGAACTCGTGGAGCTTGAGCGCAAAGTGATCAGCGCACGAACGCGCCGCGCGGAGCTTGAGGTGGAAATCTATCAGCAGCTCAAGCGCGAGCTGCTTGCCGAGATGACTCACTTTTTAAGCCTGGCTCAATTTTTAAACGAACTCGATGTGGTCTGTGGTCTTGCATGGCTTTCGCTTGAGAACAATTACTGTCGTCCGCAGTTTTCGTCCCATCAGGAACTTTATCTGAAAAGCTCTCGTCACCCGGTGATCGAACGCACTGTGAACTTCGTCGCAAACGACATTCAACTCAAAGACGGGCAGTGCTTGCTCCTCACCGGGCCCAACATGGCCGGGAAGAGCACGATCATGCGCCAAGTGGCCATTACTGCAATTCTTGCGCAAGCGGGATGTTTTGTCCCGGCACAGAGTGCTCTGTTGCCACTTTACGATCGTATTTTTACTCGCATCGGTGCCAGCGATTTTTTAAACGAAGGCTTATCAACCTTTATGGTCGAAATGAAAGAAACTGCGCAAATGCTCAAAGAGTCCACGCCACAGTCGCTGGTGATTTTGGACGAAGTGGGGCGCGGCACTTCAACTTACGATGGCTTAAGTTTGGCGCAAGCGATTTTGGAATTTTTGATTTCGGAAAAAAAGCCCATGATCTTTTTTGCCACTCACTACCACGAGCTCACGCGCCTTCAAGAGCATCATGCAGATCTCCTCAATGCTCACATGTCCATCCACGAAGACAAAGGCCAACTACGCTTTTTATACACTTTGGTTGTCGGCCCAGCCGTGCGTTCCTACGGAATTCAGGTTGCGCGTCTGGCGGGTTTGCCAGCGGCCGTCACAAAGCGTGCTGAATCTTTACTGCAAAAGCTCGAGGCCGCAACGATCGAAGGCACAGAGCGTGCGTCGTCTGCGCAACTGGATCTGTGGAGCGCACCTCTTGTGCAGTCAGAAGTGGAAAAAGATCCTAAAGCCGAACAGCTTTTACAGCAGGTTAAAGATTTACCCATTCAAACGATGACACCGCTTGAAGCCTTAAATAAGATAGCTCAGTGGCAACAAGAACTTTTTTAAATTCCGACGATTTTGTCGATGCCCAGGCGTTACTTTTAGCGCCCATGGTTCCGCCAAGCAGTGATTTTTGGGAGGGGCAATCCTTCCCAGCCCATGATTTTTCTTCGTGGTTATCGCTCAACATCGAGGCTCGTTTGCGCGGACTTCCTTCCTGGAAAGAGGCGCATCCCATTGCCATTGGTTCGTGGGGGCGGGGAGAGCTGTGTCCCCTTTCGGATTTGGATGTGGTCTTTTGTGGCACTGAAGAAAACGTTAAAAAAGTTATCGCGGAGTCAGAAGCCGCGGGCGTGGATCTTAAATATCGCTTTCCTAAAAACCCAAAAAACTGGAGTGAGGATAGTCCGCTATTTGAGTCCAATGCCCTTTTTTGGGCGCGGCCTTTTACCAAAGAAGCCGCTGAAGCCTTGCAAGACCAAAAAACGGAGATTTACAAAAACCGTTTTTCCTTTCGCAAAAAACTTCTCAAAGAGCTCACGCAAGAGCGCAAAAAACGCAATCTTCGTCACGACTCCATCGCCAATTATCTAGAGCCGCAACTCAAGTTTGGTCCCGGCGGCATTCGCGATATCGATCAGGCCATGATGATTCGTTTTTGGTTTCCCGAAAAGCTCGGCGCCGAGCAAGAGGTCTTTACGGCTCTGCATCAACTGAAGGCTTTTTTAACAACCGTCCGTCAAAAACTTCACCTTTCTGGGTTTCAGGACACCTTGGTGGCAAGCAGTCAGCGGGACATCTCCTTGTGGTTTGGTTTTAAAACCCAAGGCGAGTTTATGCGCGAGCTGCAAAATGTTTTAGCGCGTGTGAGTTTTTACTGTGATTTGGTTTTTGATATGGCCACTTGTTCCGAAGCCGCCATCCATCAGGTCCCCGAGGTCAAATCGGTGGAACAAGCACTAAAAATTTTGGCCAAAGACCCATCGCTTCTGTTTCAAGCGAAACTGATGCGTTTTGTGGATCGTGGTGCTTTTGCCTATTCTTCATCTCTTAAGTCGTTTCTCACCATTGATATGAGCGAAGACTCTTTGCTTGGTTTTTTTCGTTCGCAAATGGTGATGAAAGTTCTCCCTGAGTTTTTAAAAATCAAAGGTGTGGTTCAGCACGATCAGTACCATCGTTTTGCGGTGGACACGCATATCTTTCAAGCGGTTCGCCGGGTTTTGCGTATCTACCACTCGCCGAAGCTTGTCGGGCGGTTGGCGGTATGGCTTAAGAATTGGAAAAAATCTGACTGGGAAATATTATTGTGGTCCGCTCTTTATCATGATCTTGGTAAGGCTCGACAAAAAGATCACTCGCTTGAGGGGAAAGAACTTGTGGAGCAGGATCTTCCGCGTTTAGGGATGGCCAAGCATTTTGTCGACGAAGTGGCCTGGATGGTCGAAAATCATCTAGTGCTTTCCACTGCGGCCTTTCGTAAAGATCCGCATTCGCCCCAGGTATGGCAGGATCTCTTCGAAAAAGGAGTTCAAGGCGAGCGCCTGCGACGACTGGCGCTTTTTACGGCAGTGGATATTTATGCAACCAATCCCGAAGCGTGGAGTGAGTGGAAAGAAAAATTAATCTTTCAGTTGGTTCAGTCCATGGAAGCTCCTCAAGGGGCGCAGTATTTCGAAGTTCAAAAGATTTTCGAAAATAAAAAAATTGATCCCGCTCTTTTGCAAGTGCTCGATCCGGGGCTTCTAAGTTCTGTTAAAACCGAAGACTTGGTGAAAGATATAAAATTGATTCTGAAAAAACAAAGCGGATCATCGGTTGCGTGTTTTGCGAGTAAAAAATACGGCACATGGATTCGTTTTTATCATCCGCACGATGAAGCGGGGATTTTTCTTCAATATGTCACTCGCCTTTGGCAATCGGGAGTGACCATTCATCATGCTTACATTCATACCGATGAGCGTTTGGGCGTTTATGATTGGTTCGAAGTAAAGACCGATAAAAATCTGTCGCTTTTGCGTCGCACTTTGGAGCAAGAAGTCACTATTGTCGAGCCTAAAAATCGTGCGACATTGGCTGAGGTCAGTTTGATTTCCGAAACAGCAAAAGAGCTTGTGTTGAGCTTTCGAGGTGCTGATAAAAAAGGCATTTTAATCACAGCCGCGCGGGCTCTTCACGATCTAGGTCTCGAGATTCGTTGGGCAAAAATCCATACTTGGGGCCGGCAAGTGGACGATGTTTTTGGCGTGATTCCCGCCCAAGGTCGGTCGGCTGGCGAGTGGACGCAGGAACTTAAAAAAAGGTTAACCTAAAAATTTTGAGAGCTAAATGCCCGGCATTTATGGCAAATGATTCAATGAGTCTAGTTTGAATTTTTAGCACTTGAAAGTTAAGGCGATCATTGTCAGACTTTAATAGAGGTGATTGCACGGGAAGCGGTCACAGACTAAAGAACAATTAAACGGAGGGAGCAAGGATGCTCAGAGATGTCCTTATACAAAAAGGTTTGTCAAACCGTGAAGCCGAAGTTGCAGAACTGGTTTCTAAAGGTTTATCCAACAAGGAAGTTGCCAATCAATTATTCGTCACTGAAAAGACAGTGAAATTTCACCTTACGAATATTTACAAGAAAATGAGTGTTAAATCACGCGCTCAGTTGATCGTATGGTGCCTGCCTCATATGAATTTCGTTGAGAGTATCAATACCAATCAGCCTACGCAGATTTCTGCAGGTGGAAGTAATACCTCTGAGATTGACACCATCCCGACAGGTAGTTCTCCTATCGCCGGTTACAAAGGTTAAGTTTCTTGTCTGGAGCACGAAAGGTTTCTGAGTCGCAAGTCGTGATGACGGAACTCGTGCTCCCTTCTCATACCAATGCACTTGGAAGTATTTTTGGCGGTGTTGTGATGTCGTGGATCGATATTGCTGCCGCTATTTGTGCTCAAAGACATTCACGTCTACCGGTTGTTACCGCCCACATCGATGAACTCCAATTCGTAGCGCCCGTGTATAAAGGTTGGGTCGTCAATCTCAAAGCCAGTGTGAATTATGTTGGTAACACTTCGATGGAAGTCGGCGTTCGCGTCGATGCCGAAAATCCACAAACAGGTGAACACTTTCATACCGCCTCGGCTTATCTCACTTTTGTGGCTCTGAATTCACACGGAAAACCCACCAAAGTTCCACCGGCTCAATTTGATACAGTGGATGAACTTCGTCGTAATAAAGCTGCCATCCAAAGACGAGACATGCGCTTGCATAAACGACAAGTCATTAAGTAATTTGTTGAACTCCACTTCGCCCCTCACTTAAACTAGAAGTACATGAATTTTCTTAAAAAAGTGGATCGTCGGTTTTTAAATAGCAAAGGGTTCTCCTTATCGGAACTGATGGTTTCTGTCGCGGTCTCCGTACTTGTTTCGACGGTTGCGACGTTTGCTTTTTTAATGGCCTTTGATGTGTACATTCGCATGGTGCGTTTGTACGACGCCGAAGTCGAAATGTCCTCTCTCATGCAAAACTTGCGTTCCACGTTTGCAACGGCGGTTTACACCCGTTACGGTGGTCCTGCGAGTGCGGCTAACAACGCTGCTACCAATCGCGGGGCAGGAAACGAAGACGTGAGTCAAGGACGACTTTTCTCAATCACTGATGCCGCAGTTCCAGGCGGTGGAAGTAATTATATCGGCGATGCCTTTTTAATCGGACTCTTTAATCGCGAGATGATGAGCGCAGCCAATCAAAGCGATCTTGCTGCAGTTCAAATCACTTATCAGCGACCCAATGCCGCCGCTAATTTATCCGGGGCTGTTTACATTGATACCGAAAGAAATCCTGTTGCTGGCGGTGGATGGGTTCGTTTAAATCCGGTCAATGCTCCACAAATGTTCACGCGACTTACAAATTTTGAAATCGATAATGTCAAAGTCTACGACACCGATGGAAGCATCGTGAATGTGACGGCGGCGGGTGGAACTCCCTGCGCCGGAGCCAGTACATGTGTTGGAAATCCCGTCGTCTCTGCCGAAGTGAATATGGTGATGAGATACTACACTTTGGGGAATGTCCAAGACTGGAAGTGGTGTAATTTAGAGCGCAATGGGATTGCGGGCTGTACGTTGACCACCTTTGCTAAATTTTACGATCTCGAGCGAAAGATGAACGTGGTTTTTGTAAACAACGCTTATCAAAGAGGAGAATATTTACCAAGAAGACCGTTTGGAAATGTCTATTTTTTTAGCCCGTGGCTGCCTCTACAGAAAGGGCCCTGATGAAGTCGATTTTAAAAAACGAACGGGGCGCCCTCACGATCGTTACTATCATGCTACTTTCCGGTCTTTTTATTATTATGATGGGAGTGGCTGGTGTTAAATTGCTCGAAGCCGCAAAAAAATCTTCAAAAATGCAAGAGGCTTACAACTATCTCATCGTGATGGAGGAAATGGGTCAGACTATTAATCGTGCACGTACTGTTGGGCGTGATGCTGTCGATTGTTACGTGAATCCTGCGGCACCAACGGCAACGGTGGCGGATGGGACTTGTCCGGCTGGTTCTCTTCCTGATACCCAAGCGACTTTAACCGTGACCACGCGCTGCCCAGGACATCCAACGATTGCAAGACAAAACCGGAATCAATACACACTTTGTATTCCTGATCGAGACAGTGATGGTCTTGCGGAGTATTCCGATTTTTGTGTGGCCATCGATAGTTTTAATTATTGTCTTACACCAACGGGATTAGGCCGACTTGATTTGGGTGTTGAAATCTCTGCAGAGCCAAGACCAAGTCCTTATGTCGAAGTGGCTGGTGCAGCCACACAACAAACACCGGGCGGAGTTGCGGTTCCGCAAAATAATGCAGAGCTTTGGTCACCCACGGTGGCATGGGCTTCAACTAACGAAGTATTTACAACTGACTGTGGAGCCTATGGACTCGCAACAAGCAATCGTTACTGGTTGGGTTGTCAGTTTTGTGCTGATCCTCGCAACGAATGTTGGGAAATGAGAATGTGTCGCCCGTCGACAACGGGAGTTCCAGTTGCCTGTGCAGCGGGGGATACGGCCAGGCAACGACTTCTCTTTTACTTCGAAAACAATATTCGCTAAGAGCCCGTCCAAGAAGTCTTGTGTCATTTAAAGTAATAAGAAATTCCTTGCCCTTAGTTACTCCTCCTAGCGATAGCGCTCTGCTAGCGCGTCGTCGTCGCGCCTCGATCAAGAAATTTCTTATTACTTTAAATGACACAAGACTTCTTGGACGGGCTCTAAAATTTTTACGTTACTGCTTAAGGACCATGTCCTTTACGATCTTGCGATGGGAGCGAGAGACTTGGAGTTTTTGTCCATTCGTCATCACGGCTTGCATGTTGTCGCCTTCGATTACTTCTTTGATGCAATTGAGATTGAGGATCGCGTTACGATGTACTTGCTGAAATAATTTGGGATCTAACTTTACAATCAGATCTTTGAGTGGCTCGCTGTGAATGTATTCAAAGTTGTCGGTGCAAATGTAGGTGTAGTGATTTTCGCTTCGGAAGTAGAGCACTTTATCGATGTCGATAAGAGTGTTTTTGGTGCCGCGCTTGACGACGACTTTACTGAGGTAAATATTTTTTTCTGAAAAAGAATCTTTCAGGTGATCAAGATCCTTTACGAGTTGCGTGGAGGGTTTCTTCATGCACTTTTCGAGGGCCTGATTAAAACGATCTTGGTTAAAAGGTTTAAGGAGGTAATCGATCGCATTTTTTTCAAATGCTTGCACAGCGTATTCGCTATAGGCCGTCTGAAAAACCAAATGAAAGGACGGGCGAGGTAGAGAGTGAATAAGATCCATGCCGTTCATCTCTGGCATCTCGATATCTAAAAAAACGATGTCAGGATTTTCTTGTTCGATCATATTGAGGGCTTGGAGTCCGTTTTCGGCCTCACTGATCTGAAAGCTCTGAGCGCCACGATCTTCCAGGAAACGACGAATTTTTTTACGACTTAAGTTTTCATCATCCACGATTAATACTTTGTTCATTTGATTCTCCCTCATGTTTCTCATGTTTAAAATTCCTTTTCCATATTCTTGGCCGGAACCTTAAATTCAACATACGTCTTTTTCTGATCTGAATGAATCCTAAATCCGTGTGAACGGCCGTAAAAGAGATCCAGACGGTTTTTTGTGTTTTGAAGTCCAGTGCCACCAGTGTCCTTCTTTTGCAGTCCCTTAAAAAGTTCTCCTGTATTAGAGACACAGATTTCGTACATGGGTCCGTCTTTGCTTAAGAGAGAATCAGGATTTGGTTTGACGGTGAGTTCGATATCTCCTCCTTCTTGTCGAGGAGAGATGCCGTGTTTAATCGCGTTTTCGACCAATGTTTGCAAAATGAGACTCGGCACAGAGATTTCATAATACTGAGAGTCCACATCGCATTTAAAGCGAATGCGATCGCCGAAACGAATTTTTTGAATTTGAATATATTTTTTAAGAATTGAAATCTCGGATCCCAGATTTGAAAATTTTTGCTTCGAGTTGGCAAGAATTTCTCGGTAAAGATCTGCAAGTTGTTGCGTCACGGAGCAAGCCAGGTCGGGATCGACATAAATGAGTTCGGAGAGCACATTGAGAGAGTTAAACAAAAAGTGAGGCTGCATTTGCGTTTCTAAAAGATTGTACTGCGCTTCCGCTTGGGCCAGGCGCGATTGAATCGCGATCTCTTTGGCTTGCCGAAGTTCAAAGATGATTCGTGCGATGGCGGCGGCTGGAAAAGCAATCAACAGGATCACGGATAAATGATTGGGATCATAATTTTGATTCAGGAGGGGTTTTGAGATGTAGTAAAACTGAATGCTCGCAGCGCAAAAAATGGCCGCTATCAGTTTGATGAATTCATAAAGAAACTTGAGGCCACGCCAACGAAACTGAAGGCCCAGTTGATTCCCCACCAAATCAAAGACCTGGTAGAAAAAATAGGAGCAGACCACATTAAAAGCAACACTGATAATCGAAAGCGAAGAGGCGAGTGAGAAAGCTTTAAAGAAGACATGACTAAAAATAAAAACGAGTACGGAGACAAGCCCCGAGATAAGGAGAATCCAAAGCTGATTGCGATACTGTCGATGGGCTAACTCTTCCACGCTGACTCCGAGGGTAATACCTTAGTGTTATCGTATAAATAGAGCACAGTGTAGAGGATTTAGCAGATGAGCAGGGGTTTTTAGCAACTGAACGGCAGCCCCCGTCATCCTCAGGATGACGAGTGCTTAGAAGCTTATTTCGAATCGTCCTTAAAGCTTTCTTTAAATTTGGCGTAACGCTCCATTAACTGTTGAGACATTTTAGCCACGTTTTGTTTTGCTTCGGTGGCAAATTGAGTCACAGCGACAGTGGCTTCGGACTCCATTTTTTTAGCAGTATCGACCAAGTTTTCCATTTTCTTCTCAAGGTCATTCCATTCATCTTTTGTTTCTGCTTTAAACAAATGCGCTTGTACTTTGAGCTCGTCTCTCCACGTTTTCAATTTTGCAACCATTTCATCGACGCTAAATTCGTTTTCTTTATTTTCATTTTCAGTCATAAGACCTCCGTTTTTTTATCCTTACGTAAAACAGCGATAGATGGGTATCTAAAACGGAGGAGGTGAACATATTATAGGTTTTATTGCGATCTTATAACGGTGATCTTAATACTGAATGTATTTGCGCCATTTAAAGATGAGGCTGGGAATGATCTGCACTTGGCAGCTAATTCCAGATGGGCTTTCCTCTTGGATAAGATATTGAGCGTCGTGAGTGAGTTCGAAGATGCGACCTTTTTCTTGCGATGGAATAAACAGATCCACTTTGACGGCGAGTTGCTCGATGCTTCTTTTCATCATCGTCTTTAACTGATCCAAGCCGTCACCGGTGTGAGCGCTAATAAAAGCGCGGTTATCGCCGCGGGCTTGAAAGCGTTTCTGAAAAGGAGCGATATCAATCTTATTGTAAGCATGAATCAGTGGCTTTTCTTGCCACTGGAATTGCTGAATCAGTTCATTGACCACTTCGACTTGTTTTTCCATCTGAGGATTGGAAAGATCGATCACATGAATCAAAATATCAGCGTTCGCAGATTCTTCGAAAGTGGCTTTAAAGGCTTCGATCAAGTGATGCGGCAGCCGGCGAATAAAACCCACGGTGTCCGTCATCAATGCTGTTTGGTTTTCCGACAAATGCACTTTGCGAGTGGTGGGATCGAGTGTGGCAAACAAGAGATCTTGTGAAAAGACATTCGATTTAGTGAGAATGTTCAGTAAACAACTTTTGCCGGAGTTGGTATAGCCGATCAAAGCAAAGGTTGGAATTTTGTTCTTTTTGCGAGCGGCTCTTCGCTGCTCGCGTTGCGCGCGAACGGCTTCGAGTTTCTTTTTGATTTGCACGATCTGCTTACGAATGTGACGACGATCCATTTCGATCGCTTTTTCCCCAAGACCGCGAGTTCCAATCCCACCACCCTGACGAGAGAGAGACCCCATCCACGCATCGACCATGCGCGGGAGGACATCCAGGTTGCGAGCGAGTTCGACTTGCAGTTTTCCTTCGTAGGTTTGCGCGCGAGAGGCAAAGATTTCGAGAATGACTTGATTGCGATCAAGGACTTTCACTTTCCATTCCTGTTCAAGGTTTCGCGCTTGCACGCCAGAAAGCTGATGATCCACCAAAATGACTTGCGCTTGGCACTCGCGCGCCATGTCGCCAATCTCCGCCACTTTTCCTTTGCCAAGAAGAGTTGCGGGATTAAATTTTTCCATAAATTGTGTGGCAGATCCTACGAGCGAGTAGCCGGATGTTACGGCCAACTCTTCGAGTTCAAGAAGACTTTCTTTCACCTCTAACATGTTTTCTGATTTGAGCCCTACGCCAATGACGAGAGCTCGAGGAGATGGGTTACGGTTTTTTATTGAACCCCTCCATGAAAGCCTGACACTGGAGAGCAGCGAGAGCAGCGGTATTAAAGATATCATCGACAATGCCAGTGCGTTGAACAACGTGAGCTGGTTTGTTGACCCCAATCAAAAATGGTCCGATCACTTCACCTCCGCCTAATTGCTGTAAAAGCTTATAGGCAATATTCCCTGAGTCTAAATTAGGGAACATTAATATGTTAGCACCATCTTTGATTTCACAAAAGGGAAAAATGCTATCGACAATGCGAGGGTTTACAGCTGTGTCAGCCTGCATTTCCCCATCCACGATGTATTCAGGATGTTGTTCCTTAACGAGACGAGCGGCTTTGGCCATTTTGGATGGAGAGCCTTCTCGCGAGGTAAAATTGGTAAAGCTGAGCATGGCAATTTTGGGTTTAATGCCGAAGTACTCGGCCACCTTGGAGCTGTAGATAGCGATATTGGCGATCTGTTCAGCCGTAGGGTCCTCGATGACTGCAGTGTCAGCGAGGAAGTAAATTTTGTCTCGTATTAGGACAATATTCAATCCTGCAGCAGTTTGCCGGCGACCTGGACCAATGACCTGGAGGATGGGTTTTACAGCATCTTTGTATTTAATGGTTGAACCCGTGATCATCGCATCGGCGTCGCCCATTTGCACAGCCATTGCAGAGTAATAGTTAGCATCTTGAAGAAGTCTTTGAGCTTCACGATGCATAACCCCTTTGCGCTGGCGCTTTTCGTAAAGACCCTGCACGTATTTTTCTAGAGTTTCATTTTGCTCAAGGTGATTGATCACTTTAACTTTAGAAATGTGCTCAAGACCCAAGTCTTTTGCCATTTTGTAAACCTTTTCAGGCTGACCAACAATAATGGGAACTGCAAAGCTTTCTTCACAGATACGATTCACAGCTTTGAGAACCTTTGTACTTTCTCCTTCGGAAAAAATAATTTTAGCAAGGCGTTTGTGTTGTGTATTTTGTTGTTTTACACGGTTAATGACCGAGCGAACAAAACTCACTTTGGAGCCTTGCAGAGCTTCGAGCTCGTAAACATAGTCCGACATTTTTTTAATCGGCTTTTGCGCAACACCTGTATCCATCGCCGCTTTTGCAACAGCGGGTGCCACAGTCATGAGAACTCGTGGATCAAAGGGCTTCGGAATAATATACTCAGGGCCATAACTAAAACTCTGGCCGCCATAAGCTTGCGACACGGATTCTGGAACATCTTCGCGAGCGAGTTTCGCTAGCGCATGAACGGCCGCGAGCTTCATTTCTTCATTGATCTGAGTCGCACGAACATCAAGAGCGCCGCGGAAGATAGACGGGAACCCAAGAACGTTATTCACTTGGTTGGCGAAATCACTGCGACCGGTGGCCATAATCACATCTGGCCGTGCTTTTTTTGCTTCGGGAGGAGTGATCTCGGGATCGGGGTTGGCCATGGCAAAGACGATAGGTTTATCGGCCATGGATTTAATCATCTCGCCATTCACGGCACCAGCCGCACTGAGGCCGATAAAAACATCACAGCCTTTCATGGCATCGGTGAGAGTTCGCGCTTTGGTGTCATTGGCGAATTCAGCTTTAAAGGGATTCATGCCTTCTTTGCGATCTTTGTAAATCACACCTTGAGAATCGCACATAATCATATTTTCAAGCTTCACACCAAGACTCACAAACAAACGTCCGCAAGCCACAGCCGCGGCGCCAGCACCGTTGATCACCATTTTGATTTTTTTAAGATCGCGTTTCGAAATATCACAGGCGTTTATCAACGCAGCTCCAGAAATAATCGCAGTGCCGTGCTGATCGTCGTGAAAGACCGGGATCTTCATTTCGTTTTTGAGGCGAGTTTCGATTTCGAAACACTCCGGAGCTTTAATATCTTCGAGGTTAATTCCGCCAAACGTAGGCTCTAAAGCTTTTACAGCTTGGATAAACTCTTCGGTGGTTTTGGAATTCATTTCGATATCAAACACATTGATGCCAGCAAATTGTTTAAACAAATTGCCTTTACCTTCCATCACCGGCTTCGAAGCTTCGGGGCCTATGTTTCCTAAACCTAAAACAGCGGTTCCGTTACTGATCACGGCGACCAAATTGCCTTTAGCCGTGTAGTCGTAAACTTTGCTCACGTCTTTAGCGATCTCTTTGCAAGGGGCGGCGACACCCGGAGAGTAGGCGAGGGAGAGTTCGTGGTCTGTGGCGCAAGGTTTAGAGGAGCGAACATCCACTTTTCCAGCAGGTGAACGACTGTGATAGAGCAGGGCTTCTTTATCAATACTCATGGAAATTCCTTCATTTGAGATAGAACCCATTAAATTAAGTTTTCAAGAGCGGGGAGTCAAATGAAGTCCCTAGATTTGCCTAGGGATTAATCGTAACGCAAGTAGCTAGAGCTTACTTGCGCTTCCAAAATGGGCGGCGGGATTTTTTTTGTCCACCTGGGCCGTTATTTTGTCCGCCACCACTGTGAGGGCGGCGAGGGCCACGCTGGTGGTTTTCTTTGGCTTCGATCTGAGCCTTGGCTTTGCCTTTTGACAAAGTGCGGGACATTTCGACTTCACGAGAGTGATACGGATGATCTGGATTGACGGGAATGGCCTGGCCGATGAGTTTTTCAATGTCTCTGACGTAAGCTTTTTCTTCCTGATCACAAAACGAAATCGCTTCACCATCGGCACCAGCGCGTGCGGTTCTACCGATACGATGCACGTAGCTTTCAGAAATGTTTGGAAGTTCAAAGTTAATCACGTGCGAAACATCGTCGATATCAATTCCGCGCGCGGCAATGTCCGTTGCAACAAGAACTCGAACCGCGCCTTTTTTAAAATCCTCGAGAGCTTTTTGTCGTGCAGATTGTGATTTGTTGCCATGAATCGCTGCGGAGCGAATATTGTTTTTAACAAGAGTTTCCACCACGCGGTTCGCACCGTGTTTTGTGCGCGTAAAAACAATTACCTTGTTGAGTTTTTTATTTTCCAAAACATGACGAAGAAGATCACGCTTGCGCGCTTTATCAACGTACAACACCGACTGAGAAATCCGTTCGGCAGTGGATGAGGCGGGTGCTACTTCCACTTTGACCGGATTGGTGAGGAGTTTTTGTGAAAGCTCAAGAATGTCTTTTGGCATTGTTGCTGAGAAAAACAGATTGTGTCTTTTTTGCGGGAGAAGCGCGATAATTTTACGAATCGCATGAATAAAACCCATGTCGAGCATGCGATCGGCTTCGTCGAGAACAAACACTTCAAGTTCACTGAGGCGCAAGTGTTTTTGCTGAATCAAATCCATCAAGCGGCCAGGAGTGGCTATCAAAACATCAACACCATTTGCAACAGCATGAACTTGCGGGCTTTGTCCAACGCCACCGAAGATGACAGCGTATTTAAAGCGCAGGTATTTGCCATAGGTTTTAAAGCTCTCGTGGATTTGAATCGCGAGTTCGCGGGTGGGAGTCAGAATCAAAACGCGCGCTTGTTTTGGGCTTGCACGACGGGGATTTTCGATCAGGTTTTGTAAAAGCGGAAGAGCAAACGCGGCGGTTTTTCCAGTTCCTGTTTGCGCGCATCCTAAAAGATCTTTTTTATCTAAAAGAAACGGGATGGCTTTTTCTTGGATCGGCGTTGGAACTGTGTACCCTGTGTCGCTGATGGCTTTTTGAATTTCGGGGGAGAGGGAAAGATCTTGAAAGCTTGGCATTGTGGAATGGCCTATTCTGTTAAAGGTTGAAAGGTACGGACATACTTTGCGCAACGAAGCGCATTACTCAACGTCGGAACTCGTTGAGTAATGCGCTTCGTTGCGCAAAGTATGTCCGTACCTTTCGTATATCATAAAAAAAGGGTTTCCTGAGAATTTCAGAAAACCCTTGTATAAATTACAAACCCAAGAGATTCAACCTCTTAAGTGTGCTCTACAGAAGAGATAGCATCACTGCCGAGTAGTACCCTGGAGTCAAAAGGCCTCGCATGTACAGGTTGATGTTCTCTAGGCCTAGATCATACACCTGTTTTTCCTTAGGCGTAAGAGTGCTGACGTCACCCTTTTTGACAAGCAGGTCTTGCACCTTTTCGATCACTTCTAGATTCGTTTCGGAGAGGAGGGTTGCTGCTTGCAGCTTCTTCATCAGACCGAACGTTATCTGATTTTCGCTACTGACGTAAACATCTTGATCGCCCACGGTGAAGCCGATGTATTTGCCGGTGCCTGGTTCAGGATCAAAACCGCGTACAGCAAGATCTTTTTGAAAAGCGAGGTTCGAAGGAGTCATGTTTCCTTCGGCAAGCCCGCGATTCATCACCGATGCCAAAGCTTCGACTAAAATCATGTTGTCGTATTTGATGCGGAAGTTCCAGTTGGCAATCGGCAACTCACTTTTTCGGACCTCATAGGTTGGATCGGCAAGGCTGTAACCTACTTCGATATCAGACTCTGTTCCGTCAATAAAGCGGAAGGTGGCTTTTCCTGGCAACTGATTGTTCAGTACATCTTGAACAAATTGAGCTAACTTTGGAGCCACTTTAGGGTGATCCATAAAGTTTCCATTAATGTCATCATGCAAAGTGCTGTTCAGT
The DNA here is from genome assembly GCA_964579625.1 of uncultured Pseudobdellovibrionaceae bacterium. Classification (GTDB taxonomy): domain Bacteria; phylum Bdellovibrionota; class Bdellovibrionia; order Bdellovibrionales; family JAGQZY01; genus JANPLN01. The sequence goes on along the minus strand of CAZOGU010000039.1, from coordinate 11,304 downwards.
GTACGACGGAAAAGTGTTCGCATCGCCAGCGTTTTATCAATCCATGTTCCGCGCACATCAATTTGGTCTGCGTAGCGGTTGGGATTTGTCGGCAGTTTGAAGGAATTGATCGCTTTTCCGCCTTGCCCAACCATTGTGAACCCGGGATTGAGTTTAATATCAGCACACTCTCGCGTTCCTCCGTGAGAGAACTCTCCGAACACATCAATCGGTGCGACTTGAATTTGCCCCTGAGCATCTTGAATCACGCAAATCACATCTGGTTCACGAATGACATCCATCATAAAGTCACCGGCCAAAACAACAGCCTCATCGAGATCTTTGATCCAATCGATCTCATCAATTTGTTTTTGATCGAGTTGAAACTTTTGCGTTATGTCTTGGTAGCGTTCAAAAATCAAACGCAATTTTTTAAAGGTGCGATTGATGCGCCCTAGGTAGATGTCATCGTCAAATCCACTAAACTGCGCTCTGCCGCGACGAAAATTGGAACGAAGGTAGCCGTCTTTGTAGGAGTCGATCAAGCTTTGTGCGATCTCCTTCATATTTGAACCTTCATCAAAGGGGTTGCACGTTGGATTGGGTTCAACGCCCTCATCGGTGCAGTACTTAAACCGTTTCAATCCTTCTGGCGGAGTCTTTGAAGAATCTACTTTAGCCAGAGTTCCGTCGTCTTTCAGCACTTGTCCAGTGTACGCAAAACGAAGGGCCGCAATATCATACTTTCCAAAAGTGCGTAGAGCATTGATTTCAGATTTTGGGTACTCCATCACCGAGCTGTAGGGCACATTTTTTGAAGACACGGGAACGTTTAATTTTTTGAGTTCCTCTGTCGAATAATAATGATCTTTGTCTTCTGAACCGGCAAAATTATGACGAAGCCCAAGATTGTGACCAATTTCGTGGATGAGTGTAGGAACCCAAACATAAGGAGCAAGTGTATCTAGAATCGCTTGTTTTTGTGTATCAGTAAGCGTTTCCCAAGGCTCAAGAGAACCGATTTTTTTAACAATTTCAGAAACCACTTCTTGCGAGACATCGCCAAAATCAAGAGCTTCGGCTGGATAAAAACCTTGTTTTGAGAGCTCCATGATTCGATCTTCGCGCGAAGCGCGATCGGCGGCCTTCTCAATCATGTCTTCAGATAAAAATGGAGTTCGGTCTATTTGTTGAGGCAAAAGAATATCGAATTCGTTTTGCTTTTGAATCATTGCCAAAGCTGCGGCTTTGCTTACAAACTCGACGGATTTTCCGATGGTCACTTTTTGCTCAGCGGGAAGAGACACTCCTTGGGCTGTGGTCGTTGCATCGACACTGTTGATCGAAAGCGCTTTTTTGTGCTCAAGCAGAATTTCGTCGTAGGTGTAACGAATAAAACGTTTGAGGGAGCCGAGATACATCACTGTTCGAGCAGAAACGATTTCGCCGCTGTAAGGATTTACAGTGCTAGGGCCGTAACCAATAACGCTGGCTTCAAAAGGGTCTTCAGCAAGAATAATGTGATTGTAACGCAAGTCGCCGATTTCGGTTTTGTCGTTTATATTTTCAAGTCGTAATTGGAATTTAGCACCCGCACTTTTCAGTCCAGCGTTCATTCGTTTAAAAGACTCAATAGTGGCCGCTTTAAAAATATCATTCTCTGGTTTTTCAAACTCAGGGCTTAAGTGATAAACGATTTCCTTGCGACTTGGGCTCCAGCGGCTGATATACTTAATTTGAGTCGCTTGAGTTTGTGACCCATCAACATCCAAACGGAAGTCATCTTCTTCGAAAAAACCAAACGTGTTGATCCAGTCAGGATTGTAAATCGCCGTTTGATAATCTGGAGAAATCACATCGTCGAGTTTAACGAGAGAGTATTGTGAAATGCTGCTCCAATTGAGATCTTCTAATTTCTCAAGATTTCTTGTGCAGAAAAAATTATTGATATTATTTTGGAAACTCTGATCCAAACGAAAATTGATGGAGTTCGGTTCAATTTTACGCATAACGAGTTTGACTTCTTTTTTCTCAAAGCACTCGTCTGGAAGATCTTGTGGCAATGAGTTAGCATCTGCAAACTTTGCCTCTTCAAACTTAGGAATAAAGTAACGTCTTTGGTTCCATGGAATACGTTCGTTTGCGACTTCCTCGCTTGTACATTCTCCAAACGCGTCATCGGCGCAACGATAGTCAATATGTTCTACAGGGATGCTAAATACGAGTCGGTCATTGGAAGGGTTGCTGGCAAATTTTTCTTCACGCTCAACTGAATAAGCATTGATCGCAAACTCGGTGAGTTCGAGACGAACAACTCGGGTCTGACCCATCCAGTACGCTCTGCCGAATTGTGATTTACGGCTCGAGCTCAACGTTGTTGGTTGAAACATGTATCGTGCGCTCGTATCAATCATGGGCTTTGGATACACCTCGTATTTAAGAGCATTTTTTTGCACCTTATCTTCCGTACAAGCGCCCATAAGTAGTGCTGCTACGACTGCTGTTAGTATTCTATTCACCATTTAGTCCCCCTGATTAAAGCCCAAACCCTAATAATTAAATGTTCCGTTAATATAAAAGACGGATGATCTTGTATTAAAAAAGGCGACATTCGAACTCCGTCCATCGAGTGTGGCCACGCTGCCTGAGTTGTTGTGTCCGATTGTAAAACTCATATTGCGATCTTTAATGTACGTCAGACTCTCATCCAAATTAAAAAAGCCTTGATAATTGTTTCTGTAAGTCCAAGTTGCATCATAAGAGCCTGTTCCAGTGAGCTGCCAATGATCCCCAAAACTCCAACCCATTGTCGAGTAAGGCGATACAATCCACTGCAAATTTTGGCGATCGAAAGCCGAAATCTTGTACTGGTGGATATTGCGAGTGGCAAATAAACCGCCCTCCAAAATAAAGGGTGTATTGGTGCGTACAAAGTAGTTTGTGGCTAAGCGAAGGGCACCGCGCAGAGATTCCTTTTCGCGTTGAATTTGATTGCTCGGTAAAACCAAAGACGTCGTGATACGCAAATCTCCAAGTCCAGCAAAAGGAAATGGGTTTCTGGAAAGCGCCAAGGTCCAATTGGTGAGATCTGTGCGGTTTTCCTGAGTGATGCGTTGAATCACTCCTAAGGAGCTAATGGCTGTCCATTTTTCGTTGATGCGATAGCGAGGGGAAAGTCGTGCGAGACCACCTTGTTGCGACTCGTAACTCGACGTTTTTTGCAAGTTACTGTCGTACGTGAGTCCCATGTTCCACGAAAGTTTTGGACTTTCGCGAAGCAGTTTCTCCGTCAGTGTTTGCGACTCCGCGACACAGGTTATAAAAAAAACCTGTTACTAAGAGTGCTATTTTATTTCGCATGTATTTCCCCCAACAACCCCAGATTCTCCCCCCAACCAACGCTGAGGAACGTAACAAAAAGCGGCATCTATTTGAAATTGATTATTTTTATGGATGATATAAGGATGGGTATCTTTAAATTTAACACTGTCCCCGGGGGTTCCTTTGAAGAATTGTGTGGTGTTTTTAGTATCTGCCTTTTTATTCATCAGTGGTTGTTCGCATTTTTTCTACGTTGATAAGGCAACTGAATCCAAGCGGTTGAATCAGTTTTTGGATCAAACCTTTGATGAGTACCTTCATCTATCGCCGCAACGACTTTCCACCTTTGGTAAAAAAGAGCAGTACGACAAGTTGGATGATTACAGCGAAGAGTTTGATTTAAAAATTCACGAGCTCAATCAAAAAAAACTCAAAGAGCTGGCCGACTTTGACCCTAAAAACTTAGACGAGACGGCAGCGTTGAGTTACGCCTTGTTTAAGTCGGACTTAGAAAGACGTCTTGAAGACTTCCAGTGGAAGGACTACGGCTACATCATCACTCAGCAAAGCGGCCCGCATAGCGACCTACCCACATTTATGATCAATATTCACAAAGTGGAAACGGAAAAGGACCTACAAGCGTATCTTGCTCGACTCAAAGAGTTCCCTCGTGTTTTTAAACAGGTCGAAGCCCAAATCCGTCGGTCTGAAAAAGTGGGTATTATTCCTCCCAAGTTTATTTTTGCGCCTGTTTACAAAGCTTCTGAAAACATTCTTCGTGGCCAGCCTTTTAAAAAATCCAATGTTCAATCACCATTGTGGGTGGATTTTAAAAGCAAGCTCAATAAATTAAAATTAACAGCCGACGCCCAAAAAACGTACCTCGAGCAAGCGGAGCAGATTTTAAAAACATCCATTTCTCCAGCGTACGATGGCTTTTTGACAGTGATGAAGGATTTGGAAACCCGAGCGACCAATGACGATGGGGCGTGGAAGTTTCCTCGCGGAGACGAATATTATAAGAGCCGTCTTAAACGCTATACGACGACAGATAAAACGGCCGATCAAATCCACCAGTTGGGTTTGGAGAACGTCGCTCGACTCCGTGCCGATATGGAAGCGGTTAAAAACCGACTGGGGCAGAGAGGGGCTTTGCAAGACTTTTTTAAGTACGTGCGCGAAGATAAAAATCAATACTATCCGGCCACCGCCGCTGGACGAAAAGCGTATCTTAAAAAATCCGAAAAACATCTCGCTGAGATTCAGCTGAAGATTCCGCAATTTTTTCGTTTGGTCCCAAAAACACCGATGGTGATTAAACCCGTCGAAAAGTATCGCGAAGAGGCGGCGGGCAAAGCTTTTTACGAAGAGCCTTCGGACGATGGCAAACGCCCAGGCACATATTATGTGAACCTGCGCGATATGAAAGATGCGCCTAAGTTTGAAGCCGAAGCCTTATTTTATCACGAGGGAATTCCCGGTCACCATTTTCAAATTGCACTGGGTATCGAACAAAAAAATCTTCCAAAAACACGCCGCTACAGTCATTACACTGCATTTGTCGAAGGCTGGGCCCTTTACACGGAAAGGCTCGCGAAAGAAATGGGCGGGTACCAAGATGATTATGCAGAGCTTGGCAGACTCTCGATGGAGATGATTCGTGCGTGCAGGCTCGTCGTGGATACAGGGATTCATTCGCAAAAATGGACGCGCGAGAAAGCCATCGCTTTTATGAACGAAAACATTCCCGTCAATCCAGGAATGCAGATTGAACAGGTTGAGCGTTATATTGTTTGGCCGGGACAAGCCACGGCCTACATGGTGGGAATGCTTAAAATTGTCGAGCTGCGCGAGAAAGCGCAAAAAGAATTGGGAGCGAAGTTTGATATTCGCGACTTTCATGATGTTCTTTTAGGAAATGGTGCGGTTTCGCTGGATGTTCTAGAAAACTTAGTTGCAAAATACATTTCACAAAATCAAATCACCGGGAGTGTAAAATGAAAAATTGGATTTTACTTTTAAGTCTAGCAGCCGTTGGCTGTTCGTCATGGACATTGCAAAACGAAAGTGATCGTTTTAATGACTTTCTCGAAGAACAATTTGAAGAAGGCCTGAGCGATTATCCACAAACATACACCTACCTTGGGATTAAAAAGAAATATGATGTTTTAAATAACTACACCGAAGCTTACGCTGAGGCGATGCACGAAAAAACCAAAAAAGCTCTCCAGGATTTACAGAAATTTGACTTTACACAAATGAACGAAGCCACTCAGTTGAGTTATCGTCTTTACAAAAAAAACCTTGAAGAACAGATCGCTGATTTTGAATGGAGATATCACGGTTATACGACAACACAGTTTTATGGATTTCATAGCGATCTGCCGGCATTCTTAATGAACTATCATCGCGTGGACTCTGAAGACGACCTGCGCGCTTATCTGTCGCGCTTCAAAGAACTTAAACGAGTTGTGCTTGAGCACCTCGACTCGATGCAGGCGCAGGAGAAAAAGGGAATCTTGCCACCCAAATTTGTCTATCCCTACGTGCTCGAAGCCTCCAGAAACATTATTCGTGGCTTGCCATTTGACAAAAGCACAGAAGCATCTCCGCTTTATGCCGATTTTACAAAAAAGTTAGAGGCTTTAAAGCTTTCAAAAAAATCACAAGAAGCTTATTTAAAAGAGGCACAAAACATTCTCAGTAAACAAGTGCGTCCGGCTTATCTCGATTTTATCGCTTACTTCGAAAAGCAACAGAAACGCAGTAAATCGAATGACGGAGTTTGGCGTCTCCCTAAGGGCCCTGAATTTTACAAAACCATGGTTCAAAGACATACGACCACTGATTTTACGCCCGAACAAATCCATCAAATGGGACTGGCCAATGTTCAGCGTCTCCAAGATGAGATGCGCCAACTGCTGAAGCAAATGAATTACAAAGGATCATTGCAAAGTTATTTCGCAAAACTTCGCAAAGAAGAGCAATATTATTTTCCCAACACGCCAGAGGGTGGCGAGGCGTACCTCAATTTAACACGAAAGTATTACGCTGACATCCAACCCCAACTGCCAAAATATTTCCGCTTAATGCCCAAAGCTCCCTTTGAGATTCGTGCGGTGGAAAAGTTTCGTGAATCTTCGGCGGGAATTGCGTTTTACGAAGGTCCGTCCGATGATGGGACACGCCCAGGTGTGTATTATGTTAACCTTCGCAGGATGAGAGATCTTCCAAAGCACGAGGCTCAAGTTGTGCTTTACCACGAAGGGGCTCCAGGCCATCACTTTCAGATCGCGTTGTCACAGGAACTCAAGGATCTTCCCAAAATGCGTCGGTACAGCAATTACACTGCCTATGCTGAAGGTTGGGGATTGTACACCGAAAGGCTGACGGGAGAGATGGGTCTATTTCAAGATCTTCAGTCGCAGTTTGGTAAACTTTCTCTCGAAATGCTTCGCGCCAGTCGTCTTGTGCTCGACACCGGAATTCACTACAAAAAATGGTCTCGTGAACAAGCCCTCAACTACATGAATAAAAATGTTCCGGGATCTCTCACCGAGCATAAGGATGAAATCGAAAGGTATTTTGTGATTCCTGGGCAGGCCACAGCCTACATGGTGGGGATGTTGAAGATTTACGAGCTTCGCGAAGCCGCCAAACAAAAATTGGGAGAGCAATTTGATATTCGCGATTTCCATGATGTGGTTTTACAAAATGGAGCTTTGCCACTGAGCGAGCTCGAAAAAAATGTACAAACCTATGTTGAGCAAAAATCAAAGGGAGTTAAGCAATGAGAAATTGGATTCTGTTCTTAGGTGTATTCACTGTTTTTGCTTGTTCGACACCTTCGACAAACGGACTTAAGATAAAAGACAAAACCCTCAAAGAAGGGCAACTTCCGCTCGAAGTTTTTTTTCGCAATCCCGTGGCGCGCAATGTGGTGGTTTCTCCAGATGGAAAAAAGATAGCGTCTCTACAGCCTTTTAAAGGGCGAATGAATGTGTTTGTGAAAAACATCGATCAGGTAGAATGGATCAACGTCACCAAGATGGACGATCGCGATATCGCGATGCTCAGTTGGAAAGGCAACGACACCCTTCTTTTTAGTAAAGACTTTGGTGGCGATGAAAACTTTCACCTTTTTTCTGTGGGACTTGATGGTCAGGGGCTGCGTGATTTAACTCCTACGGCAAAAACCAGAGCGCAACTTGCGGATGACCTCGAAGGGATTTCCGCCACAGACATCATGGTGACGACCAATCAAAGAGACCCAAAAGTCTTTGATGTTTATCGCATGAACGTGAAAACAGGTGAATCACAGCTGGTTTTGCAGAATCCTGGTACCTACACGGGTTACTTATTTGATCACAAAGGTTTATTGCGAATCGCGATGGGTACAGATGGTGTCAATCGCACTTATTTTTACCGCGCCGATGAAAAAAAGCCATTTACGCAAATTTTAAAACTCGGTTTTAAAGATCAAATTCAACCCTTCGCCTTTGATAAGAAAAATAAAAATGTTTACGCAACATCCAATTTGGGGCGAGATACTTCGGCCGTTGTGGAGTGGAACCCGCAAACCGGGAAAGTTGTTAAAACACTTTATAGCAACAAGACTTTTGATGTGACTCGGTTGTCTTATTCGCGTCAACGACAAGAGTTGATTGCCGCTTCTTACGAAGACTGGAAAACACAGCGCCATTTTTTTAGCGAATACTATAAAAAAGGGTACAACGAAATCTCAAAACAGATCAAAGAGCGGGACATCAGTATCTCATCTGTGAATGAAAAAGAAGATCTTTGGGTGCTTGCGGCCGACAGTGACCGCACCGGTGCTCATTATTATCTCTATGATGTAAAGAGTAAAAAATTGACGTTTCTTTTGGATTCTACTCCGTGGCTTAAAGAAGAACAAATGGTCGAGATGAAACCGATCGAGTACACGTCGCGTGATGGTCTAAAAATCTTAGGTTATCTTTATTTGCCAAAAAACAGTGAACCCAAAAACTTACCCGTGGTTGTGAATCCTCATGGTGGTCCGTGGGCGCGTGACATGTGGGGGTTTCGACCTGAAGCGCAGTTTTTAGCCAATCGGGGTTACGCAGTCCTTAAAATGAACTTTCGCGGTTCCACCGGGTTTGGCAAAAAATTCTGGGAAGCGTCCTTTAAGCAATGGGGCCTCAAAATGCAAGACGACATCACTGATGGTGTTGCATGGCTTGTTCAAAAAGAAATCGCGGACAAAGACCGCATCGCCATTTATGGTGCCAGCTACGGTGGTTATGCGACACTGGCAGGTTTAACACTGACTCCCGATCTCTATCGCTGTGGTGTGGATTATGTCGGCGTGTCAAATATCTTTACTTTGATGGAAACGGTTCCTCCTTATTGGGAACCCATGCGCCAGATGTTTTATGAGATGATTGGCCATCCAGAAAAAGACAAAGACCTTTTAACAAAAGTATCCCCGGTTTTTAACGCCGATAAAATCGTTGCACCGCTTTTTGTAGCTCAGGGTGCGCAAGATCCGAGAGTGAAAAAATCGGAGTCCGATCAAATCGTCGCCGCTTTAAAAAAACGCGGAATTGATGTGCCGTATCTTGTAAAAGACAATGAGGGGCACGGTTTTCGTAACGAAGAAAATCGCTTTGAGTTTTATCGCCAGATGGAGGCGTTTTTAGATCGACACATGCAGGCGCGATAGGGTAAAAAACATTTATGAATCAAGAGATCGTTTATCAAACAGGATTTGGCAGTTTTTTTGAAACCGAAGCGGTTTCAGGAGCCCTACCTGTTGGACAAAATAGTCCACAGCGCCCACCCAAAGGTCTCTATCCAGAGCTTTTAAGTGGCAGCGCCTTCACAATGAAGCGCAGTGAAAACTTGCGTTCCTGGTTGTACCGGATTCAACCCTCGGCAGTGCAGGGGGCATGGTCACCAGCTTCGCAAAAGTTTTGGACGTCGGTTGTTGCAGACGAGGGTCAAACTCCGCCGCAAGCTTTGCGCTGGATGCCTCTCAAAGAGGGCGCTTCTTGTGATTTTGTGGATGGTGTAAAAACCATGGTGGCCAACGCCTCCCTCGAGGGATCTGCGGTTCATCATTATCTTTTTAATCAATCAATGAAGTCGAAGTATTTTTACAATGCCGATGGAGAATTGGTTTTCCTTCCGCAAGAGGGCACAATTCTTTTGAAAACCGAAATGGGCCTTTTAAAAGTGGAACCGCTTGAAATCGCGGTGATTCCACGAGGTGTGAAGTTTTCGGTAGAAGGAACGGGATCAGGTTGGCATCGTGGGTATCTTGGCGAGAACACAGGAGCGCCACTGCGACTTCCAGAATTGGGCCCTATTGGTTCCAGTGGACTTGCCAATGTTCGCGATTTTCAGTTTCCAGTAGCCTCTTTCGAAAACACAACCGCTCCGTGCGAAATGGCCTGTAAGTTTCAGAATCGTTTTTGGAAGACGACATTAAATCATTCACCGTTGAATGTGGTGGCTTGGCATGGGAACTATGCACCCTATAAGTATGATCTCAGACGTTTTAATACGATCGGTACAATAAGCTACGATCATCCAGATCCGTCGATTTTTACAGTCCTCACGTCGCCGTCTGCGACGCCAGGAAAAGCGAATATTGATTTTGTGATCTTTCCACCGCGCTGGCTTGTGGGAGAAAACACCTTTCGACCTCCGTACTATCATCGCAATGTCATGAATGAGTACATGGGGCTCCTTAAGGGTGTCTACGATGCCAAACAAGGTGGTTTTGTGCCAGGTGGTGCGAGTCTTCATAACTGCATGGTGCCGCATGGTCCAGATGGTGAAACATTTTATAAAGAACTCCAGCGCGAAGAAAAACCGCAAAAAGTAGATTCGACAATGGCGTTTATGTTCGAAAGCTCGCAAATTTATCAGGCCAGCACTTTTGCGCTGAAGGAAGCTCCTCTTGATAAAGAATATTGGAAATGTTGGCAGGGCTTAAAAAATCAATTTGAGACGGGGAAGTAATGGGACGTTTTTGGTTAATGATGGGATGTTTATTCGCGGGTCTGTCCGTTCTTGTTGGAGCTTTTGCTGCTCACGCGCTCAAGGGAAGTCTTGATACAGAGGCCATGGCCATTTACGAGACGGCCACTCGCTACATGATGTTTCACGCGGTGGCATTATTGGCTTTGGGACTTTGGAGCCACTGGGAAAAATGGTCTTCGAGTTTTTGGGCAGGATTTTGTTTTGTGCTGGGGATTCTTCTCTTTTCGGGGAGTTTGTACGGGCTTGTTCTTTTGCAAATTCAATCGTTAGCTTATTTAACACCGGCCGGTGGAATTTTATTCGTGCTAGGTTGGATTAACTTTATGGTTTCTATCTTTTTCACGCGAAATAAATTCGTTTAGGTCGCGGCATGATCGATGACTTCAACAAGAGCATCAATTAAATTTTTTCTTCGTATTGGTTTAGAGATAAAACCGTTAAATCCAGACTCTTTCACTTTTTCCAACTCTTCGGTCATGGCGTGGGCTGTAAACGCAATGATCGGAGTCGAGCAACCCTGCGAGCGCAAGGCTCGAGTGGCGGCATAACCATCAAGCACAGGCATTTGCAAATCCATCAGAATAACACTGTATTCAGGATGATTTTTAATCATATTGAGTGCGACTTGTCCATTTTCTGCAATGTCGACCTTGGCGTCTGCGAGAGTTAAAAATCGATTCACTAAAATTTGATTATCGACGGAATCATCAACAACTAAAATAACTTTTCCTTTGAGTTTGTTTTCCTCAGCTTTAGAAGTGTCGGCCCCTTTTTTTTGATTCTTTTTAAAGGCATATCCCGGTTTGCAGTTTAATGAGAGACGAAAAATGGATCCTTCTCCCGGGGTTGATTTTAATAAAATCAAATCTCCATTGAGCAATTTTGCGAGGTTTTTTGAGAGAGCAAGACCCAATCCAGATCCGCCATATTTTCTGGCAAAGGTGCTATCGCCTTGAGAAAACGGCTGAAATAATT